>JAKFCW010000123.1:0-46179 GCA_036676455.1 Candidatus Sericytochromatia bacterium | reverse complement strand
TGCAACGCCTCCTGCCCGTCATGCGCCTTGACGACTTCGTAGCCTTCCTGTGCCAGCGCGAACTCGATCGACTCAACGATCATCTCTTCGTCGTCGACGAGCAGAATCTTCTCGGCCATGGGGACTCCTTCTACAAACGGTAGTTCAAAAGGGGCAAACACCCGTCCGAGTTATTTTACCCCGACTTCGGCAACTTCTTAACCTTGATTGTACTCGGGATCCCGCTTTCTTAAAATGCTTAGCGTTATGTTAGTCTGATGCGCGCCCTTCACGGTCATTCCCGCGCAGGCGGGAATCCAGGTGGACTCGCGCTTTCGCGGGAGTGGCCGAGAGGGTGCGGGAGTGACGGGACGCGCTAGAAGCGCAGCTGTGCCTTCAGGGTGATCGGCACGTTCACCGAGACTCCGTCCAGCTTCAGGTCGTACAAGGGTGGCAGTTGCCCCAGGCCGGGCAGACCGTTGTCCAGGCCCGCCTGCAAGGACCAGATCGAGTTCAAGCGGTAGTTGAGGCCCACCTGGTAGTAATCCTGGAAGCCGCTCGCTCCCTCGCCCAGCCGGTTGCCTCGGAAGGTGTAGCGCGCGTTAAGCGACAGCGGACCCAGCGGCCGCGTCTGCCCGTACAGCGACACGTTCGGGATCAACTCGGGGGCCACTTCCTCGCTCTGGATTCCCGAGACCAGGTCCATGCGGAACTCGTCGACGAAGCGCTTGCTGCCGGTCTCGACGAGCCAATCGTCGATGGCGGTGTTCACGAACTGGCCGACGCCGCTCGAGATGAACTCGGTCACCTCACGGCGCAGGATGTCTCCGGTCTGCGGGCCGCCTTCCGTTCCCCGGAAGGTGCTCGTGATCAGGCTCTCCTTGCCCAGCACCTGGAGGATCCGATCCTGCGACAGGGGCGGATTGCTCTCGAAGTTGATCTCCATGTTCTTGAGCGAGCCCGTCACGTGGGCGGTCACGTTCAGGTAGTCGGGCTCGGCCTTGCCCGTGAGCGCCCGGAAGTCCTCGCCGTTGTAGTCCCAGACCCGCGCCTGCGCCGAGACGTCCAGCCGCGCGTTGGGGAGCTTGCTCTTGCCTGCAGAGATGCCGCCGGCCGGAGCCAGGATGTCCATGAAGTCGTCTTCTTCGCCCCCGATGCCGCCGTTGCCCAGGCCGCCGCCGAGGAACTCCACCCGGCCCACGGGATCGGAGACGATCCGGAAGTCGGTGTTGAGCGTGGTGAAGGAGCCGCTGCGCACCAGGATCATGCCCTTGGGCTGCGGATCGTCGAGCATGCCGTTGACGAGCAGGTTGCCGGTCACCGTGACGTCCATCTTCATGGTCGCCCGGTCCGTCAGGGCCGATCCCATCGAGACCTGCACCCCCGTCCCCAGCTGGACCGTCAGGTCCTTCAGGGTCACCGGGATCATCTCCGCGGGAGCCGCCGCGTTGGGATCCTCGCCGCTCGGCAGCTGTACCGTGCCGCGGCTCAGGGCGATGATGCCGCTGATGACCGGGTGCTGCGGCTGGCCGGTGATCTCCAGGGTGGCCCCGGTCATGCCCTGGTAAAGCTTGTTCTTCAGCTTGAGGTCGACCTGGCTCGCGGAGACCTGGAAGCGCATGTCCTGCGGCTTGAACTCCTTGGACATGGTGAGGTTTCCGGAGGCCACGATCTTGCCCCCGCCGTACTGGGCCGTCGCGCGCTGCACGATCACGCCCTTCGGGCCGATGCTCGCCGAGGCCACCACGTTGGTCAGCGGGCCTTCCAGCGCTTTGATGCCGATCGTGCCGCCCGCGAGGTCCATGTTGCCCGTCAGCTGGGGCTCCTCGAGCGTGCCCCGCAGGGCCAGCTTCACGGCGCCGGGGCCGCCGAGCCATTCCACCTCGCCCTTGGTGACGACCGAGATGAGGCCCAGGCTTTCGCCGTCGAGGTCCATGTCCATGGTGATGGCGTCGTTGCCGGGCGTCGCCGGAAGCGGCAGGCTACCGGTGACGTGGGCGGAACGCCCGTCCTTGGTGACCTCCGACTCGCGGATGGCGAGCCGGCCGTCGGTGTAGACCGCCTTCGCCCGCGCGCGGTCGTAGGCGAACTCGTTGAGAAGGCCCTTGTTGACCTCGGCCTCGATAGAAACGTCGGGGGCGTCGAGGGTGCCCCTCGCGCGCAGCGTCACGCCGGCGCGGCCCCCCAGGGTCAGCTCCTGGGCTTGCAGCCACGGGTTGATCCAGGCCAGATCCAGGCGATCGCCATAGGCCACCAGCTCCTGACCCGGGCCCAGCATGCCCTTGGCGTAAAGCGATCCGCCGTCCGAGGAGGAGATCGAGAGGTACGGCACCACGAGGCGATCACCCTTCATGGACAGCGAGACCTGGGCGGTCTCCAGCCGGTGCCCGTACGCCTTGCCGTGGCGAAGGTGCGCGCGCAGCTTCATGTCCGGATCGCTCAGGGGGCCTGTGATCTCGTAGTCCATCGACAGCCGCCCCTCGAAGGCCTGCCAGAAGGGGCGCCGCGAGGCCAGGAACAGCTCGTTCGACGGCAGCGGCTCCTTCTTCGCGGCCTTCCAGTGATCCAGCAGCGGTGCGAACATCAGCGGGGGCTTCGCTTCCATGAGGGGAAGATCCTCGCGGCCCGGAAGGTCGCCGGCCGGAGTCCCCGGCCCCAGAGACTCGTTCACCATCCGACGCCCGATCCAGGTGCCGCGCAGCAGCTGCTGCCAGTGAACGGCCTCCATGATCTGGCGGAGGTTGGCGTCGATGGTCGTGACGGTCAGGTTCGCCACGACGTCCCCTTCGGGGTCGGTGACGACCTGCGCGAAGTCGAGGTCCCCCTTCACGAGGATCTCGGCGTCGTCTCCCTGGCTGCCCGCCTCCGGCTTGGCGCGCAG
Source organism: Candidatus Sericytochromatia bacterium (assembly GCA_036676455.1). GTDB lineage: Bacteria > Cyanobacteriota > Sericytochromatia > S15B-MN24 > UBA4093 > UBA4093. The sequence goes on along the minus strand of JAKFCW010000123.1, from coordinate 43,319 downwards.
CTCGGGCAGGGTCAGGCGGTGGTGACCGAAGTAGACCGGCCCCCAGACCCGATCGAGCTCGCCGAAGCGCTCGGCGTCCACTCGCTTGGCATCCAGGTCGCCCTTGAGCCGCAGGTCTTGATCTTGGCTCTCCACATGGGCCGAAAGCGTCATCACGCCGCGCACCATGCCCAGCTCTTCCACCAGGATGCGCTGCAGGGGCTCGATTTCGCCGGCCTCGACGTTCGATACGGCCACGTCGAAGCTGAGATCGGGGAGGGTCTGGGCTGCCTTCGGCAGCATCAGGTGGCCGGAGCCCTTCACCTCGCCGCCGGCGGTCTTACCTTCCACCAGCGGAAGATCCAGCCGCGTGCCGGCGAAGCTGTAGCGAACCAGGGCATCGGTGATCTCTTGGCCGTCGATGACCACGCGCGCGCCTAGCGCCTTGCCCGAGACGCGGATCGATTCGGGCACCTGGGCGTTGCCGCCGATCAGGCCTTCGGTCGTGACCACGCCGGCCATGGGAATCTCCACGCCCATTGCCTCGAGGCGATCCAGCGGGAAGTCCGTCACCTGGAAGCGGCCGGTGACGCTTCCTCCTTCGCTGCCCCGCGCATGGGCCGTGAGGTGGCCTCCGGCGATCCGCACGACGGCCTCCGGCACGTCCCAGGTCTTGCCGGCAAGGTGGAAGGCGCCCGAGACCGACTCGATGGCCTGAGCGCCGTAAGCGCCGTTCAGCACCTCGGCGCGTCCGCGGACGTCGAGGTGGGTCGCCGGTCCCGAGACCACGACGGAGCCCGAGGCGGCACCTTTCAGGGGCAGCGGCTCTTCCAGGTAAGGGTTGACCAGGGCGCCCAGGTCCACGCCCCGCCAGGTGGCGCTGGTTTCCACGTGCATGTCTCCCTCGGGGGTTCCGGGCTTACCCTTGCCGAAGCGCAGCGTGGTGGCGCCGTTGACCTGGCCGCCATGCACCGTGCCGTTCCACGTGGGGACGGTGACGACCATGTCCTGGTAGCGCAGCTGACCGGTGAACTGCGTCAGGTCCTGCTTGACGATCCGGGCCTGCGGCACCTGCAGATCGGCCGTCACGACCGGATCGGCGGCGAAGCCGCTGACCGTGGCCGAGACCTCGGCCTGGCCCGAAAGCTCGTATTGATCGAGATCCTTCACCAGCGGCTCCAGGGACTTCAGATCCACTCCGCGCGCGGTGTAGGCCATGTCCAGGGTCGGGCCGGTGGTCTTGGAGTTGGGCCGCATCGGCTGGTCGATCCCGAGGACCTTGCCGCCGCCGGTGATCCGGTTGCCCTGCAGCTGCGCCTCGACGCGCGTGAGCGTGACCTCCTCGAGGTCGAAGGACGCGTCCGCCGAGATGGCCTGGAGGGGCCTGAGGAGGTTGCGTACCTCGAGTTCGGCTCCGCGCAGCTGGACCTTGCCGTTCACGCCGAGGGTCTCGATCTTGGTGGGATCCTGCCATTTGACGTCGACCTGGGCGTTGGCCTCGCCGCGGGTCGCCCACCAGTCGGGGGATGGAGCCAGGTAGGTGGCCCAGCGCGGGACGTCGATCCGGGAGACCTCCGCGGCGACGGCGCCGGATCCTCCCTTGAGGCGGTAATGGCCCTTCACTTGCAGCGGGGAGGTCTGTTCCGTTCCGTTTCCGCTGAAGGTGAGCACGGAATCGACCAGGTCCGCCCGCGCCGAGATCCCCTTCAGGTTGGCCTTGAAGGGGGCTTTGCGCTGGTAGAAGTCGCTCCACTGGATGGTGCCACCGTGCGCGGCGATCCGGATGGGCGGGAGCTTGGGAGGCTCCCAGACTTCCCCGGTCGCGGGGGCGAACTTGGGTTGGTAGTCGAGCTGCCCCTTCGCGTCGCGCGCGAGCATGACGCGCGCGCCGTAGACGTCCACCTGGACGGGTTTGTCGCTGAGTTTCAGGATCTCGAGGATGGCGTAGCTGGCGCGCACCTCGGGGGCGTAGGCGATGACGGGTGCGTTAGGGGCGTCGGAGCCGTAGACGCGGACGTCGCGAAGGCTCAGGCCGCCCCAAAGAGGGCCGGAGACGCTTCCCACCTTGAGCGGGACGCCGATGGCCGTGGAGGCGGCGCGCTCGACCTCTCGCAGGCCGTCGGACAGAAGCCGGTTGCGGTTCTGGTAGGTCCAAACTCCCAGCGCCAGCAAGACCGCCACGATCAAGGCCGTGACGATGAGGAGGATCTGGTTGAGTCGGTTGAAGATGGTCAAAGAAACCGCTCGCTACTCCATAAAAAAAGCCGCCGGCGCTGATCGACGCGCAGGCTCCATTATACAAGGCCGAGCCGCCTCTTAAACGCGGTAACGCCGCTCACGAGTGGTGCAACCTGGCTTGAACGTCATTCCCGCTTCGGCGGGAATCCAGGCCCCGGTGTCGGGTGAGGCGCACTGGACTCCTGCCTGCGCGGGAGTGACGAGTGATGAGTCGTATGGAGTCATACCCGACATGCCTTGTATGGGCGTGTTCACCTCATTAATGACGCGTTTTGGGGGCGATTCGTTCCCTTCAAGAAGGTTCACATGACCCTCGCCTTGCAGATTTGATGCCGCTTCAACGCTGGTTATGACCTGTTCAACCCTGCCTCGCCCGCAAAACATAAGTTCACCGCAACCCCCCTTTAGACCCGGAAAAGGGGGGGTAAACGAAGCACGGACAGGACGCCCCGATCGTTCTGTGAAGCAATTCGAGACTTTCGTCTGGCGGGTTTCACCGCAAAGGGCGACGCGATGAAAGGAATCCTGACGATTGAACCATAAGCTTTCGATCAAGACTCTCTCCAAGCCGACGCTGGCCGCCTCGGTGGCGGTCGTGATGTTGGCCGGGTGCGGCCAGGCCATCACCTCTCCCGACATGGCCTCCCTGGGCAACGCCTCCGGCATGCCGAACCTGAATGCCACCGCGCCCAGCGTGGGCGGCTCCGGCATCAAGGTCTACGTCAACGACGTCACGCACGCGGCCAACTCCTTCGTGCTGGCGACCAACCGCAACCACGTTTCCAACAACTTCCCCAACGGCGCCGCCAAGCTGGAGAAGCTGAAGGAGCTGCGTCCTCACTGGGGGCAGGGCCGCTACATGTACCGGATCGGCCACGGGCCGACCGACGGCCGTCATGACTACAACTACATGACCGGTTACCACTTCGAGCAGCACTGGAACAAGGACGGCGGCTACCCGTACGACGACATCCGCAACGGGCTCAAGGAGGCCAACGCGCTGGACGCCGAGCAGCTCCACGTGATCAACTTCGGCACGGGCAGTGCCGAGGAGGCCGCGCGCTACGTCTCGTACCTCAACAACCCCAACGACGCCAACCGCGCGAAGTACCCGTACCCGGTGCAGAACGCCAAGTTCTTCGAGATCGGCAACGAGATCTCGTGGTCCAAGGTGCGCGGCCACAAGGAGTACGCGTCGACCGACATCCAGTACGCGACCCGGGCCAAGCAGTTCGCCCAGGCCATGCGCAAGGCGTCGCCGACCCCCATCTCGATCGGTGCGGTCGCCTCGACCAACTCGAACTTCATGGGCGAGGGCTGGGCGCAAGGAGCCGCCGGTGTGAAGAACATCCTCCAGACCATGGGCGATGACGTGGACTTCCTGATCTACCACGGCTATCCCAGCTACCCCATGGCGAACAAGGGCGGCGATCGCATGAGCATCATGGCCCAGAACGCCTGGAACGAGCGCAAGTACACCAAGGAGATCATGCCGGCCATCAAGCAGCACGCCACGAAGAAGGTTCGCCTGGCCAACACCGAGTTCTTCACCGAGATCTACAACGACGTCAAGCTCGCCCGCGGCATGTTCGGCGCCCTCTACGCCGCCGACACCGTGACGCTGGCCTTGAACCTCGACATGCTGGTCGCCAACCAGTTCGGACTCGACCACGGCGACATGTCGGACGCCTCGTTCTTCGTCGGCAACGACCCGAACAAGGTCACCACGATCTTCCAGTTCCAGAAGATGCTGGCCGAGCACTGGGGGGATGGCATCCTCAAGACCGAGGGCGTGAACATCCCGACCCAGTTCGTGAAGGGGGCCGCCGACTCGATCGACATGCCCAAGCTGACCTACACGGCCTCGAAGGGCAAGAACGGCAAGGTCTACGTGATGGTCACCAACCGCACGAACGACTCCGACGTCACCACCAGCGTCGGGCTGGGGCTGAACCCCCGCGCCGTCACGGCCTACGAGCTGAAGGGCCCGAACGGCTGGAACTCGGATCACAACGACGCCTCGGTGTCGACCAAGCAGGTGAGCCTGGCGCGGCCTTACACCTTCCCGAAGGCCTCGATCACGATCCTCGAGATCACCCCGTAACCCTTCCGCGTCTCGCCCCGACTGCCCCCCCGTCAAGGGGGGGCTTTTCACTGAAGATTCGCCTGATCCGCCAAGGCATTTCCTGCCCGCTTCTCCTAGGCTGGACTCCGAAGTTTCCCTCGGCGCTCGTCGCCGCTCAAGCGGGAGGTCATGATGCCGATCACGCGTTCTCCGTGGAGCCAGGTTCGCTCCAGCCTGTCGACCACCGTGGGCGACGCCATCATCGAGACCCTGATCGACTGGGGCATCGACATGGTCTACGGGATTCCGGGGGACAATGCCGACGGCTTGATGAACGGCCTGTACAAGTACCGGGATCGGATTCGCTTCGTGCTGGTGCGCCATGAGGAGAACGCCGCCTTCATGGCGACGGCGCATGCCAAGCTGACGGGGAAGATCGCAGCTTGCCTCACGACGGCGGGGCCGGGCGCGTTCCATCTTATCAATGGCCTCTACGAGGCGTTTCACGACAAGATCCCCGTGCTGGCCCTGACGGGGAACGCCGACTCCTTCGCGATCGGCACCGATCAGGTGCAGGAGTATATTCCGGAGAAGGATTTCGCGGGTTGCACGGTCTGGTGCCGGATGCTCGCGGGGGGTAAGGACGCGCGGATCGTGACCTCCAATGCCATCCGGACGGCCTATGCCCGCAGCGGGCCTGCGTTGCTTTCGGTGCCGGTCGACATCGGTCTGGATGCCCTTCCCAAGGAGGCGCCGAGAGCCGATCACCAGTTCTCGGCCCCGAAGCTGGCGGCGGATCCCGAGCAGCTCGCGCGGATCGTGCAGGCCATCGACGCCGCCGAGCGTCCGATCCTCATGATCGGGCGCGGGACCTGGGGGCTGGGCCATTCGCTGGTCCAGCTGGCCGACAAGCTCGCGGCTCCGATCATCAAGGCCTTGTGGGGCAAGGACGTCGTCTCGGACGATGACCCGCACGTGCTGGGGGGGCTAGGCCTGATCGGCACCCGTCCCTCGGTCGAGGCGGTCGCCCAGGCGGATCTCTTGGTTTTGCTCGGGACGTCCTTCCCTTTCAACGACTTTCTTCCCGAGCCTTCGCGCTGCAAGGTGATCCAGGTGGATCAGGACCCGGCTCAGATCGGCAAGCGCTACGCCGTCGATCTGGGGCTCTGCGCGGACGTGCACCGGGTCGTGCCCGAGCTGCTGGCGCGCTGCCGCCGCCACGAGGATCGCCGCTGGCTGGGAGACCTACAGATCTCGCGCCAGCAGTGGAACCAGCTCATGGAGCGCCAGTCGACGAGTTCGCGCACGCCCATGCGCCCCCAGGTGATGGCCCGCGCACTCAAGGCCTGCGCGGAGGAGGACGCCATCATCGTCACCGACTCGGGGGCCAACACCGTCTGGATGGCGCGCAACTTCTTCGTCAACGGCCGCCAGCGCTTCATCGGCTCCGGCCTGATGGGCACCATGCAGTGCGGGCTTCCCTACGCCATCGGCGCCAAGTTCGCTTGCCCCGACAAGCAGGTGATCGCGGGCATCGGCGACGGCGACTTCGTCATGTGCATGGGCGAGTTCACCACGGCGGTGAAGTACCAGCTTCCCATCGTCGTCTGCATCTTCAACAACTCCAAGCTGGGGCTGATCAAGTACGAGGAGATGGTGGCCGGCGTCCCGGAGTTCGGCATCCACTTCCACAACCCGGACTTCGTGGCGTTCGCCGAGTCCTGCGGGGCCTTCGGGGTGCGGGTCGAGGACCCCAGGGACGCCGAGGACGCGGTCCGCGCGGCGATCGCCTCTGGCAAGCCCGCCCTGATCGACGCCATCGTCGAGCCCAACGAGGTCCCCTTCCCTCCCAAGATCGAGCGCGGACAGGCCACCGGCTTCGGCATCGCCTTCCTGCGCGAGCAGTTCGCCAAGATCACCGAGTAGGCCGGTTTCGCCGGTTCAGCCAGAAAGCCAGCCCGCCGGCCGCCAGGGACGCGATCATCGCGGCTCCCCAGCGCCGGCGGTGCATGCGCTGGTAGACTCCGAGGTAGGGCAGCATGCTCATGCCCTCTTCGACCGGGTTGCGGGCGTCACGCCTGTCCAGCAGCGTCTTCATGGTCGCTCCTCCCCTCGTGCTTCACGCGCGTCCAGCATAGGAAGCCGCGAGGGGGATCACAAGCCATGTCCGGGCGTTACGGCGCCAAGGGATCGCCGAGTCTGGCTAGGGGAGAGTCGCGGGCGCTAGCCAGCCCCGCGTGAGGAAATCGCTGAGGCTGAGCACGAACAGGATCCCCAGCCAGAAAAGCCCCAGGCCAGCCACATGGCGGGCATGACTGATCAACCATGCTGGCGGGCGCGCTCCTGGAGGGTTGCCCGGACTTCGGGCCATGCCTGGGGAACCAGGGCGATCGAGAGGGCGGCGGAGGCCAGGCAGAGGGTGCAGAACTGCCGAAAGTAGAAGGCCTGAAGCAGGACCAGCAGGAGTCCGGCGCCTCCCATCGTGCCCACGATCAGGCCCATGGCGATCACGGCCCCGGGCATGGTCCGGAAGCGCTCGGGGCCTCCGAGCAGTCCCGTCACGGCGTCGAGCAGGTAGCCTAGCGCCCCGAGGGCGGCATCGGGGATGGGTAGCAGCCGTGAGACGCTCGAGTGGAGAATGATGCGGCTTCCGGAGCCGAAGAACGGCTCCCAGACCGTGGGGAGGGCGCCCCATTGATAGAGGGCCAGGGTGGAGGCGATCGCGAAGCCCAGGAGCGCCATGCCAACCATGAGGAGGCGGATGCTCCAGCGAGAGGGGGAGATTTCCGCGGACCTCATGTCCGCTGTTCCTCGACTTGCTCCACGCACAAGTCGAGTTCCCCGTCCTGGCGGAGGATCGTGACGTCGACCCGATTCTTTTCCGTTCGGCTGAAGCGAAGATCGAGCTCGGCCTTTCCCACCTTGAGCCGCTGGATGTCCAGGGTTTCCAGGAAGTGGGGAAGGATCGGGCGGACGATCCGGAGGCGCTTCTCAAAGGCTTCCGCTTTCAGGCCCAGGAGGGTCTGGAGCATGTAGGGCAGGGAGCCGGCGGCCCAGGCCTGGGGATGGCATGCGACGGGGTAGTGGACGGGTTCGCTGAACATGTCCTTCGGGAAGCCGGCGAAGAGTTCGGGCATGCGGTACTGCTCGAAGTAGGAGGACGCCTCGAAGAGGCCGTAGAAGATGCGGTAGGCGGCTGCGTCGAAGCCGTAGCGGCGCATGCCCGCGGCGATGAGGGAATTGTCATGGGGCCAGACCGTGCCGAGGTGATAGCCGATGGGGTTGTAGCGCTTCTCGCTCGTCGAGAGGGTTCTCACGCCCCAGCCGCTGAACATGTCGTCGGCCATGAGGCGCTTCATCGTGCGCTCGGCCTTGTCGGGATCGCAGATACCTGTCCAGAGGGCTTGACCGGGGTTGGAGGAGACGACGGCGACGGGCCGGGACTGCGCCTGTAGGGCCATCACGTAGGTGCCGAGGTCGTCGCTCCAGAAGTCGTGGTTGAAGCGCTCGCGCAGCGCCTGCGCTTCCGCGAGCAGCCGGGTCGCGCGCGGGGTGTCGCCGCTACGCCGGAAGAGCTCGGCGATGAGGGTCTTGGCCCGGTAGACGTACCCTTGGACCTCCACCATGCTGATGGGCGGCTGGGCAAGGGAGCCGTCAGCGTTGACGATGGCGTTGCCGGAGTCCTTCCATCCCTGGTTGATGAGTCCCCCCTCGGAGGTGGATTGGTACTCGACGTAGCCATCGCGGTTCAGATCGCCGTAGCGCTCGATCCAGGTGAGCGCGGCTTCGACGGAGTCGCGCAGTTCGTGGAAGAGGCTCAGGTCACCGGTCCAGGCGGTTTGCTCACCCAGGGTGATCAGGAAGATCGGAGTGGAATCGACCGAGCCATAGTAGGGATGGTAGGGGATCTCGTCGATGCGGGAAAGCTCGCCGACCCGGTACTCGTGGAGGATCTTGCCGGGCTGTTCGTCTCGCCAGTCGTTGTTTTGGCAGCCCTGGTACTTGGCCAAGAGGCGCAAGGTCTGCGCCGCGATGGAGGGATCGTAGGCCATGGCCTGCATGGAGGTGATGAGGCTGTCGCGCCCGAAAAGCGTCGTGAACCAGGGCACGCCGGCCGAGTAGAACTCCTCGTTGCCGAGGCGGGTGTGAAGGATCTGCAGGTCGCTTGCCGCCCGTCCCAGGACCCGGTTCAGGATCAAGCTGTCGGTCTGGAGCGCCGCATGGGACTGGCTCCAGGCCCGGGCATCCTCATGCCGGCTCTTCACGATCTGGCCGACGGCCGGTTTCGGGCAAGACTTCGGAGTGACCTCGCCCAGGTGGCGTGATTCGGCGAGCACGAGGGAGACTTGAATCTCGACGCTTTGTTCGGTGGGGAGGTGCAGGTCGAACTCGGCATGCTTCACGTCCCGTCGGGTCGGAGCCGGAGTGAAGTGGATGGACACGCTGCGGTTGAGGCCGTCGGCTCCCAGGTAGATCATTGCGAGGACGTCGTCGTGCCAGCGGGGCTCCAAAAGCTTGCCGACTTGCTCGGGAAGCAGCCCTCGGACGGTGAAGATATCCTCGAACCGGGAGTCGAAATCCAGCGTGAGGGTGAGGTCATGATCCTGGGAGTCGTAGTTGTGCAAGACGAGACGATCGTGAAGGGCCAGGTCCTCCTGGGCCAGCAGGCGGGTCCAGGTGATCCCCAGCATCTCCTTGGCGATGGCCTTGCCGTCATGGCCTGGAAGCTCGGGGTTGCTCAGCTCGAAAACCGAGCGGAAGCCTTCGGTTGCGAGGGAGGCGAGCACGTTGGGCCGGGTGCCGTTGATCGTGAGGGTGTAGCCGTTGAGGTAGCGACAGTCGTGGTAGTAGAGCCCGAAGCCATGCCCCTCGTTCAGCGAGACGTTCCCGTCGGGCTCCGTCAGGAAGTACAGGTTCTCCGACTTGATCACGACGGCGGTGGCGATGCTGCGGACGATCGACGGAGCCTTGCCCTTGAGGACCCGCTGCTTACGCTCCTCACGGCTGAGATGCGAGGCCCCTGAGGGCTTGCTGGCCTGGGGATCGTGCGGACGTTTGGGCATGGAACGCCTCCTTCGATTGACGTTGCTGCAGGACAGCGAGCTTTGGCATTCAGCCCTGGTCCTTACATCACAGCCGCAGGCGCTGCGGCTCACGTCTAACGCTCGCTGCCTTTCGCAACAGCCGCGGGCGCTACTGGGCGCTAGCGTTTGCGACGGGCCCAGGCCGTGGCGAGGCTGGCCGCTCCGAGGCCGGCGAGGGCCAGCTTCTTGCGGTTGAGGGTGCTCCAGAGCTGGATGGAGGTGGGAGAGGCGCAGCGGTCGAAGGCGCCGTGGGCTCCGTAGTCGCGCTCGTCGTCCGCTGGCTCCCAGAGGTTGCACGTGAGCTCGGGCAAGACGGCCTCCCCGGTTTGCTGGGAGCGATAGCCCGAGCTTCCCAGGTAGCGATCGAGCATGCCGGGGGCGAGCTTCTGGCCGAAGATGGCTGCCATGGTGGACATGCCAACGTAGACCTCCCGGCGCTCGTGGTCGGCGGCCCAGAGAATGGCCTCGGCGGCGACCTCCGGCTGGAAGATCGGCGGAACGGGCTGGGACTGGTGCGGCATGCGGCTCTTTTCCCAGTCGAACTGGGGGGTGTTGAGGGCGGGCAGCTGGACCATGGTGACGCGGACGTGGCTATGGTCGTGATCCAGCTCGCAGCGCAGGCTGTCGGTGAAGCCCGCGATCGCGTGCTTGGCGGCGCAGTAGGCCGATTGCAGAGGGATGCTGCGGTACGCCAGGGCCGAGCCCACCTGCACGATCACTCCACGATCGCGCGGTTTCATGCGCTTCAGGGCGGCTAGTGTCCCGTAGACGTAGCCCAGGTAGGTGACCTCGGTGACGCGCTTGAACTCCTCGGGGCGCATCTCGGCGATCGGCGAGAAGATCGAGACCATGGCGTTGTTCACCCAGACGTCGATCGGCCCAAGTTTCTCCTCCACCTCCTGGGCCGCCGCCTCGATCCGAGCCGCGTCCGCGACGTCACCGCGTAGGATCAGCGCGTCGCCTCCGGCGGCTTCGACGTCCCGGCGCGCACCCTCGAGGCCGGCCCGTCCGCGGGCGATCAGGCCGATGCGCGCGCCTCGCTTGGCGAAGGCGATCGCCGTCGCTCGCCCCACCCCCGCCGAGGCTCCCGTGATGACGACCACTTGCCGCTCGGTCATGATGTCGCTCCTTTCCGCTGCCAGCGCGTGAAGGCCCAAACTCCCGCGATCGCCAGGCCTCCCGCCACGAGCGCCCACTCTCCGGCAGCGAGGCCTCGCCGCGGCCTCTCGGGCTCGACTTTCTCTCCTTGGGTGAAGGCCAGCTGGAGCACCTCCGCCAGGTGCAGCGCCCGGCGCTCCGTGCCCTGCGCGATCTGCTCATGGCAGCTGAAGCCGTTCGTGAGGATCAGCGTCTCGGGATCCGCCGCGCGAACGGCAGGCAGCAGCACGCGCTCCCCGGCCTTGAGCGAGACATCGAGGTGGTCGGGCTCGAACCCGAACGACCCTGCCATCCCGCAGCAGCCCGAATCCAGGACCTCGTAGTCCAGCCCCAGGCGGTCGAGAACGGCCGTCTCGGCGTCGAGCTTCATGAGGGCCGATTGGTGGCAATGCCCGTGCACCACGGCCTTGCGGTTCAGCTGCGGCAATGGGACGTCCTTGGCCTCCTGCTCCAGGAACTCGCTGAGCATCACGACCTGCGCGGAGAGCTTCCGGGCCGCCTCGCGATCGGGGAAGAGGTTCGTCAACTCATCCCGAAAGACCGCCACGCAGCTGGGCTCGAGCCCCACGATGGGCATGCCGGCCTCGAGCTGGGGTTCGAGGGCCGTCATGATCTGCTCGAGCAGCCCTTCGGCCTGCGTGAGGAAGCCATGGTCGTAGAGGGGACGCCCACAGCAGAGGCCTTGCCGGGGCAGCTGGACCTGGTAACCGAGACGCTCGAGGACGTCGACGGCGGCCTTGGCGACGCGGGGGTGGAAATGGTTGTTGAAGGTGTCGGCCCAGAGCATGACGGGCGGCTTGCCGATGTTGCGCGGGCCTCGGCGCTCGAACCACTCCCTGAAGGTCTCCTCGGCGAAGCACGGGATCTGGCGCTGGGGGGCGATGCCGCCGACGAGCTTGACCCCATGCGAGAGGCCGGGCGTCTGGGTGACGGCATTGGCCACGCGTGGCATCCAGGAGGCGAGGCGGGCCCAGGTGGTGATGAGCCCCATGGAGTACGCGGACATGGGCCTCAGCCGCCCCTCGTAGTAATGCGAGAGGAACTCGGCCTTGTACGTGGCCATGTCGACGTTGACCGGGCAGTCGCTCTTGCAGCCCTTGCACGCGAGGCAAAGATCGAGGGCTTGCTTGACGCCCTCGTCCTTCCAGCCGTCCTTGAGCAGCTCGCCCTTCATCATCTCGAAGAGGCTGTGGGCGCGTCCTCGGGTCGTGTGCTCCTCCTCGCGGGTGACCATGAAGCTGGGGCACATCGTGCCGCCCTCCAGGCGCCGGCAGAGGCCCACCCCTACGCAGCGCTTGGAGGCATGGGCAAACGAGCCGTGGTCGTCCGGGAACTTGAAGTGGGTCTGCACCTCGAGAGGCCGGTAAGCGGCTCCCAGGCGAAGGTTGGAGGTGATGGGGTAGGCGTCGACCACCTTGCCGGGGTTCATCATGCCCGCGGGATCCCAGATGGCCTTGAACTCCCGGAAGGCCTGGACCAGCTCGTCGCCGAACATGAGCGGAAGCAACTCGCCTCGCGCTTGCCCGTCGCCATGCTCGCCGGACAAGGAGCCCCCGTACTTCACGACCAGCCTCGCGGCGACCTCGAGAAAGGCGCGGAAGTTGCGGATGCCGTCCTCGGATTCCAGGTCGAAGTCGACGCTGCAGTGTACGCAGCCCTGCCCGAAATGCCCGTAAAGCGAGGCTTCGTAGCCGTAGGCGTCGAAGAGTTCGCGCAGATCCCGCAGGTAGTTCCCGACCTGGTCCGGCGGCACGGCCGAGTCCTCCCAGCCCGGCCATGAATCGCTATGGCGCGGCACGAAGGCGGTGGCGCCCAGGCCGGCCTCCCGGATCTCCCAGAGCCGGTGCGACTGCTTGGGCCCGCTGTAGCGCCGCATCGTGGGCGGATTCGGCGCCTTCCTCAGGGTGTCCTGCAGGCGGTCTGCCTGCTGGTCGGCCTCTTCCTGGCTGTTGGCTCCAAGTTCGACCATCAGCCAGCCGTTGCCCTCGGGAAGCAGCGTCTTGTACTCCGGGTGCATGCCCTTCAGGGTCATGAACTTGAAGAGGTTGTCGTCGAGGCCTTCCAGGGCGATGGGACCGAAGGGAAGGATGTCCTTGACATGGTCTCCCGCCTCGTAGACCGAAGGGTAACCCAGCAGAACGAGGGTCCGGTAGGCGGGGCTCTCCACCAGCCGCGTCTGGGCCTCGAGGAGGGTGACACAGGTTCCCTCGCTGCCGACCAAGGAGGCGGCGACGTTGAAGCCGTTCTCGGGAAGCAGGAATTGCAGGCCGTAGCCCGAGACCAGGCGGGGAATCTTGGGGAAGCGCGCGCGGATCCGCTCGGCGTAGCGATCGCGCAGCTGCCTGAGCTGGGCGAAGATCTCGCCGGGACGTCCGCCCTCCTGGATCAGCGCGTCGATCTCGGCATCCGTGTAGTGGTCCTTCACACGCATGCGCGTGCCGTCGTAAAGCAGGATCTCCAGGGCCTGGATGTTCTGCGAGGTGCGGCCCGCCATCTGGGCATGCATGCCGCAGGAGTCGTTGCCGATCATCCCCCCCAGCGTGCAGCGGTTATGGGTGGCGGGATCCGGCCCGAACGTGAGGCCATGCCGCTCGGCGGCGTTTCGCAGGTCGTCCAGGATGATCCCGGGCTGGACCTGGGCATGGCGCGCCGCGGGATCCAGGGAGATGAGCTGGTTCAGGTGCTTCGAGAAGTCGATCACGACGGCGGTGTTGCACGTCTGCCCTGCGAGGCTGGTGCCCCCGCCGCGCGAGACGATCGGCGCCCGGTGTCGCCGGCAGATCTCTACGGCCCGGACGACGTCCTCGGTGTCGCGGGGGATCACTACCCCGATGGGGACCTGCCGGTAGTTGGAGGCGTCGGTGGCGTAGAGCGCCTGGCTCTCGGCATCGAAGCGCACTTCCCCCCGCAGGACCTCGCGCAGATCCGCTTCGAGCGATCGAGCCTCCTCGGGAAGCATGCTCACGCGCAGGCGGGCGCGGGAGGTTACGGGCGACACGTCGCGGCTCTGGTCCATGAGCGACCTCCTCAAAGGGCGAACCTCGCGGCATCCGAGCGCTTGAAGGTGATGCCCAGGCCTGGGCGGCTGCGGTCGGGGCGCAGGAAGCCGTCGAGGGGGGTGAGCGCGCCGTCGAAGAGCATGGTTTCGATGCGGGCATGGTCGTGGAAGTACTCGAGGTGGCGCACGGGGACGAGGGCGCAGCCGAGATGCGCGTGAAGGCTGGGGGCGCAGTGCGCCGACAGCGGGATCATGTGGGCTTCGGCGAGAGCGGCCGCCTTGATGAAGCCCGTGATGCCCAGGCAGCGGGAGGCGTCGGCCTGGAGGACGTCGACGGCCTGTGCTTCGAGCATGCGGCGGAAGTAGACCGCATCGTAGCCGTACTCGCCGGCGGCGATGGCCATGCCGGCGGGGGCCCGGTCGCGCATGAGGCGAAGGCCCTCGAGGTCGTCGGAGGAGACCGGCTCCTCGAACCAGCTCACGTCCAGCTCGGCGAAGCGCTCGGCGAAATGCAGGGCCTGCTTGCGGGAGTAGGCGCCGTTGGCGTCCACGAAGAGGGCGACGTCTGGCCCGATGGCCTCGCGGGCTTGTCGGACGCGCGCGAGATCCTCGGAGGGCTCGGTGCCGATCTTCATCTTGACCATGCGCATCCCGCTGTCAGCCCAAGCGCCGAGCTGGCTTTGCAGGCGGCTGAGCGGGTACGAGGTGAAGCCGCCGCTGCCGTAGACAGGCGTCCTTTCGCGGACGGCGCCGAGGAGGCTGACCAGCGGGACGTCGAGGATCTTGGCCTTGAGGTCCCACAGTGCTGCGTCGACGGCCGAGATGGCGGTGGAGGCGACCCCGGGGCGTCCGATGTTGCGGACCGCGCGGACCATGGCGAGCCATGCGCCGGGCACGTCCATGGCGTCGCGGCCTTCGACGCTTTCGCGCAGCGTGCTTGCGATCAGCGTGGCGGCGGCCTCGTGATCGTAGGTGTAGCCGATGCCGTGGCGATCTCCGGCGTCGACCTCGACGACCACCATGGTGGTGGAATCCCATGCGATGGTGCCGTCGGCCTCCGGGGCATCGGTGGGGATGCGGTACGCCTGGCAGGCGACCCGCTGGATGGGAAAAGCGGTCATGGCCACCCCCTTGGGCTCAGCCCGGGAAGGCGATCGTGCTCAGGAGGGCGTTCTCGGACTGGCGGGAGTCGAGGCGGGTGTGCTGGACGACGACGGGTACGTCGGACTCGATCAGGCTGGCGTAATCGGTGCCCACGGGGATGGGGGCGGGGTCCTTGAGGTCGTTGAAGCGGACGTGCCGGGTCCGGCGGGCGGGGACCGTGATCCGGTAGGGGCCCACCGGCTCGCGGTCGTGGAAGTACACGGTGATCGTGACGTGGGCGTCCGCGTCGCCGGTGTTGAGCAGGCAGACCGCCTCGTGGCTGGTCATCTCGGGAGCGGGGCCGTGGCTCCAGGCTGGGATGTAGCCCTCGGCGATCGCCCAGCGCAGCCGTCCAATCGCAGTGTTCGACATGGCACTTCCTCGCTCCACCCCGGGAACATCCCGGTTCGCCCCGAGTATCGCCCCGGGATGCCCCACGAAGGCTGTGCAGAGTGGCCGAAGTTTCCACGGGAGGACGCGGCAAGAAAAAACCGGCCTCCCCTTAGGGAAGCCGGCTGAGTTGCGGGGGCAGGATTTGAACCTGCGACCTTCGGGTTATGAGCCCGACGAGCTACCGGACTGCTCTACCCCGCGTCGATGTATCTACTTTACCACGCCTTATCCTGGATATCAAGTCGTCGGGGACAAAAAAACTCCCCGACATGCCCTGGCGGCGCGATCTGGCAAGCGCCCGCGGCCGTTACCCTATTGCGAGAGCTCGGCCACCGGGGTGCTCAGGTAGCTCGCGATCCCCTTGGCGATCGCCTCCGCGGCCTTCTGCTGGTACTCGCGATCCCCCAGGAGCACCTCTTCCTCGGGGTTGGAGATGAAGCCCGCCTCGATCAGCGCCGACGGGATCGTCGGGTGCCGCAGCACGAAGAGCCGCGCCTCCCGCACGCCCCGGTCCGGACGCTGCAGATCGGAGACCAGCACCTGGTGAATCTGCTGCGCGAACGGCTGGCTCAAGGCCGTGCGGTAGTAGGTCTCCAGTCCCAGGGCCGTCGCCACGTCATGCGAGTTCGCGTGCACGCTGACCAGCGCCTGGGCTCCGAGCTGGTCGATCATGCGGGCCCGCGACGCCAGGTCCAGGCTCACGTCCCCCGTGCGCGTCAGGACGGCGTTCACGCCGCGCGCTTGCAGCGCCTCCTGCAGCTTGAGGGCGATGGCCAGGTTGATCTCACTCTCCTTGGCTCCGCCCGCTCCCAGGGCGCCCGGATCGTCCCCGCCATGCCCCGGATCGATCAGGATCAGGGGACGCTTGGCTGCCGAAAGGGCCTGGCGCTGGATCGCCAGCACCAGCGTCTTGCCGTCATCCTCGAGGCGGTTCTGGATATCCAGCGGCCCCTCGGGAAGCCTTGCCTCCAGCACCCAGGACTCCCCGTCCTCGCGGATCTCCAGTGCTTCGACCTGGCCCTTGGCCTTCGGCAGCTTGCCCTTGAGGGTACCCGACGGAATCTGCACCACCAGCCGGGCCGGATCGACCTCCTGCTGGATCCTCAGCCGCAGCGCCTTTGCCCCCTGAAGCTTGAGCAGGGTGCTCCCCCCCGCATGGCTGAGCTTGACCCCCACCTCCTCGCGACCCGCCTTCGCGCTCACGCTCCGAGACGCGGCTGGCTCCTGGGATTTCGCTTCCTGGACCTTGGCGTCCTGGGCCTTGGTATCGCTTGCCACGCCAGGCGGGGTCTTGGCCAAGCGGGCCTTGAGGTCACGCGCGGCCGTCACGGGCGCCGGATCCGCCCGGCGGCCCGCTGGACGCGCAGCCGCCGTGCGCAGGGCCTCGGGAGGACCGAATCGCTCGGGAGGGCCGAAGACCTCCGCCTTTCTGGACGGAGGCTTGGCGGCATACTTGGTGGGCTTTACGCTGGGCGCTTGCCGCTCGGGAACCTGCTCTCGGGAGGGCGCTTCCTCGGAAGCTTCCGGAGCTAGGCCTTGCGGCCGGATCACCAGCCGCGGAACCCCCTGAATCTGGGCAATCTGAACGGGAACGGCGCGATCGCAGTCGATCACCACCCGGAGGAAGCCTCCGTCGGGATGTGCGCCGATCCGGATCTTCTGGATCGGTGCGGTCTCGACCGTGATGGCCTGCGCCAAGGCGGGGTCCCCCAGCTCGGCGTCGAAGAGGTCGATCACCACTCGGTCCGGCTCGCGCAGCTGGAAGCTGCGGAACCGCAAGAGGCGGTCCGTGCCCACGATCAGACGCTCGCCGTCCCAGCGAAGCTCGGTGACGATCACCGGGTCCTCGGGCGCCTCAACCTGCGCCTGACGCTGGGAGACGTTTGCGGAGGCCGACGCCCTGGGGCTGGCTGCCTGTGCCTGGGGCGCGAGCGCGACGAGCGCGACCGCGAGCGCCAGGAAGATGCGAGTCAGGTTCCGTCCTCGGGCTGTCACGATCCTCCTCCTGCATGAGCGTTGCGGGCGCAGCTGTAGCCTATCGGAATCCCCGCTCGAGCGCGGTGCGATCGGTCACGCGGGCGTTTCCTTTCGCCAGGCGCAGCTGCTTGCGCCTCCTCGTTTCGTTGTCCCGGCGTCGCGGTATAAAACCGACCGAAGCCCGTCCTCTCCGATCCGCAGGGAGCTTTTGATGTCCAACTCGAACTTCGACCGTCTTGCCAAGCTGCCCGCCCTCATGGGCTTCACCCCCGAGGAGATGGTGACCTTCTTCCGGCTCGCCACCAAGCATGAGCACCAGGCGGGCGACGTGATCATCCGGACGGGGGATGTCGCGGACTGCTTCTACATCGTCGCCACCGGCCAGATCGAGATCTCCCTCAAGCAGAACGGGATCGTCACGCCGCTGGCCCAGCTTTCCCAGGGCAGCTTGGTCGGGGAGATGCCCCTCCTTTACAGCCAGCCCGTCCGCCAGGCGGACGCCATCGCCACCGGGCCCTCGACCCTGCTTCGCTTCAACTACGCGGATTACGAGCAGCTCTCGGTTCAGAACCCCCAGCTCGCCAAGAAGTTCCGTGGCAACCTGGGGCGGATCGTGGCGGGGCGCGTCTGGAGCACCTTGCCGACCGAACCGTCCCCCGCCAAGAGCCTCGATCCGGTCCCGCAGGCGGCGTCGAACGCGGAAGCCGCGCGTTCCGAGGCCGCTTCACCAGGGGCGCTGACGAACCGCGAGATCATGCGCAAGGCCTCCATTTTCGCAGGGCTGAGTGACGCGGAGTTGCAGCAGGTGGAGGCGATCGCCCTCCCCATGGTCTACGAGGCCGGCAACCCCATCGTCCGGACCGGGGATCCCGCCAGCGCCTTCTACCTCATCACCACGGGCTACGCCGAGGTCCAGACCCAGCTGGGCGACAAGACCACCCCCCTGGCCCGCCTGGGGCCCGGACAGGTCTTCGGGGAGATGGCGCTCGTCTACAAGCAGCCGCACCGCACCGCCGACGTGGTCGCGGTGGGCGCGCTCAAACTGCTCTGCTTCCCCTTCGAGGACTACAACCGGCTGGCCGCCGGGATCGAGTCGATCGGTCGTCGGATGCGCGCCAACCTCGGTCGCGTCGCGGCCAGCCGATCCTGGTCCATGCCCAGCGTGGACGAGACCCGGCGCTAGCCGCGGCTAGCGCATCAGAAGTAACGCAGGCGCTTGAACCAGGCGACCAGCACGAGGGCAATCGCCAGCATCAACCCGAGGGCGAAGGGGTAGCCCCAGCGCCACTGCAGCTCCGGCATGACCTGGAAGTTCATGCCGTAGATGCCTGCAACCAGCGTCACGGACATCAGCACCGCCGAGATGGTGGTCAGCCGCTTCATGGTGTCGTTGGTGCGGTTGGCGGCGAGCGTCATGGTCGCTTCCACCGCCGAACTCACCAGGTCCCGGTACAGGTCGATCGCATCGGTGATCCGGATCAGGTGGTCGTAGACGTCCTGCATGTGAAAGACGGTGCTCTGCCCGATCAGCGGAACCTCCCGCCGCACCAGCATGACGAAGCTGTCCCGCGTGGGCCCGACCACCCTGCGGAAGTAGAGCAGCTGCTTCTTGAGCGCGAAGAGATCGGTGAGGATGCTGGGACGCGGATCGATGAAGAGCTGCTCCTCGAACTCGTCGAGCACGTCCTGGAACTCATCGAGCACCGGAAAGTAGTCATCGACCAGCGTGTCGGCGATCAGGTAGACGAGGTAACCCGCTCCCTCCTTCGGGGCCTGCGGGGACTCGATCCAGCGCTCCCGGGCCTGCTCCAGGCTCATCACGGGGTGACGGTGGGAGGTCAGGACGAAGCCAGGCGCCAGGAAGACGTCGACTTCCTTGAGCAGGACCTGGGCGGTACGGCGCTCGAAGCGCGCGTCGTAGAGGACGAGGAAGGCATGCGTGCCGTAATGCTCGAGCTTGGGGCGCTGCCCGCCCTTCAGGGCGTCCTCGAGCGCCAGGGGGTGAAGGCTGTAGAGCCCCCCCACCCATGCCAGCTCCTCACGGCTCGGATCCTGGAGGTCGATCCAGACGATCTCGCCGGCATGGTCTTCCGGGTGGAAGCCCTCGCGCGCATGCGAGCTGACGCGGCCCGTGACGGGATCCATGAGGAGCAAGTGAGCGATCATGACGCGATTTTAGCACGCCCGGCCGCGCTCGGAGCGAGGCCGCCCCAGCGGCCTGCCGGCGGGTGACCCCAAAGCGCCCGCGGCTCAACCCGCCGAGGCTACCCCAGTGGCCTGCCGGCGGGTGACCCCAAAGCGCCCGCGGCTCAACCCGCCGAGGCCGCCCCAGCGGCCTGCCGGCGGGTGACCCCATAAGGAAAGGACGCCCTTTCGGGCGTCCTGGCGGCATTTGGGCTAGGGTGAGAAGTGGAGTGGAGGTGTGGTTAGCGGGCGCGCTTGGGGATGAGGTCCATCCAGTTGCTGCCCAGGTCGGTGAAGAAGTTATGGGCGTCGATGACCTCATCGGGGCTGATGGGGGGAAGACCGGAGAATTTCTCCTCTTCGCGGCGCGACGAGAAGATCCCACGGATCCGGCCACCCGTCGTGTTGCCGGCCGTCGCGGCCTCGCGGGTCTCGGCAGGGGACTCGGAGGACTCGTACTCCACGCCCACGATGGCCACGCCAGCGGGCTGGTTGCAGGCGATGCAGTGAACGCGCACCACCCAGTAGTCCTTTTCCTCGCGCAACAGTTTCACGCCTTCGGGAGCGAACGCTTCGTTGCAGTGAGCGCAGCGCAGCTTACGGAAATGCTCTTGAACGACTGAAAAATTCTTCATCTCTCCCCTTCTCCAATGCCAGTGATGATGCCGTTTTGCGGCTTGCCGCCATCCTACGGGTTCTATACCCTCGGATTTTGGAAATTAATCACCACTGTTGACTTGCTGACGGTAGGGGAGCGATGGTTTCGCGGGGCGGCATGACATCACCTCAAGGACGCATCCGGGTTCGAGCCGATCGAACGAAAGTTGCCGCGGAGACGTAACGATTTCTTGATTGCGAGGGCCTGTTCGGGGGGCGTTTTACCTATAGCTGACGTCGTTTCTGCAGGTCAGCTTCGCTGCCTTTCGAAACAGCCGCGATACTAGCCTGTCGTTTCTGCAGGTCAGCTTCGCTGCCTTTCGAAACAGCCACGATACTAGCCTGTCGTTTCTGCAGGTCAGCTTCGCTGCCTTTCGAAACAGCCACGATACTAGCCTGTCGTTTCTGCAGGTCAGCTTCGCTGCCTTTCGAAACAGCCGCGATACTAGCCTGTCGTTTCTGCAGGTCAGCTTCGCTGCCTTTCGAAACAGCCGCGGGCGCTAGGGACGTGCGGCGGAGAAAGGAAAAAGGCCGGTGCTTTCGCACCGACCTTTTGAGCGGAGAGGGGGGGATTCGAACCCCCGATACCAGTTAACCCGGTATAACTTCTTAGCAGGAAGCCGCTTTCGACCACTCAGCCACCTCTCCAATTGAGGCGACTTCAACCGTACCACACTGGCGCGGCGAGATCAAGTCCGTTGCTCCTGCGCTGACGCTCCCCGGGCCTCAGGGCTTGGCCAGAGTGGCGGCGGAGACCTGATCGCCCGTGGCGAAGGCATGCGCCTCGATGGGTTGATCGCGATAGGCGCGGTAGCCTTGCGCCGGAGTTTGGTAGTCGTAGAAGTTGTCCAGCCATGCCGGGGCGATCGCCGCGTAGGGATCCTCGGCGTCCAGCTGCTTGCGCATGGCCTGGTTGCCCTTCTCCCACTGGAAGGCATGGAGCTGTTCGTGGACCACCGTGTTCAGGAACTCGCCGGCACTGACCAGTGATTTCGGCCCGATGGTGATCTCCCCGCCGTTTCCGGGGTGGAAGCCTCCGCGGTAGGGGCCATCCTCGAAGCGCAGCGCCACCGGCGCGAAGCCGTAGATGGCCGCCTGGATGCTCGAGATCCGCTGCCCGAGTCGCAGCTTGAGATCCGGCGGGAGAGTTTTCCAGGCCGCGAGGCCGGCCTTGACCGCCTCGTCTTGGCGCAGCGTCCGGATCAGCGTGGTGCGATCGAGGCGATCGCGCTCCTTCCAGTCCGTGGTTTCCACCTTGCTCGAGGGCATGGCCGGAAGCGGGCCATCGAGCTGCGCCTTGAGGCGCTCCAGCGGGCTGCTCAGCGCGAGGCGATCGCCCGCAGCGGCCGGCTTCGCTGCCGGCGCGGGGCTGGCGGCAGCAGGCCGCTTCGGGGCGGCCACGGCGGCTTGGCGATTCGACGAGATGGTGGGGCTCATGCGCGGTCCTCGAACTTCCCCTGCGGGCCATGACGGGAGTCATGGGAGTTATCCCCCGAAGCAAGCGGAAATTCTCACTTCCTGCGCGATCCGGCCTCGCCCGCACGAAGGCGCTTGGCCCTTGCCGGGAATTTGGAGTAAGATGAGGGAACACCCCGCATGGAGGAACGAACACCATGAGTAAACCCGTTGCCGTCAACGACGCAGACTTCACCAAAGAGGTCCTCGAGGCCGACAAGCCGGTGCTGGTCGACTTCTGGGCCAGCTGGTGCGGCCCCTGCCGCATGATCGCTCCCATCCTCGAAGAGATGGCTCAGGAGCATCAGGAAAAGCTCAAGATCGTCAAGATCGACATCGATGCCAACGGGCAGGCCGCCCAGAAGTACGGCGTCATGAGCATCCCCACCTTGATCCTCTTCAAGGGCGGAGAAGCGGTCGAGCGTCTGGTCGGTTACATGCCCAAGGCTCAGATCGAGTCCAAGGTCGTCGGCAAGCTCTAGTCCGCAACCGACACTGTCTTTACCCCCGTTTCCCGCGGTTCGCCGCGAGCGACGGGGGTTTTTCGCGCCTCCTTCGACGCTAGAGGGAGGTGGTGCGGGGCGCGCGGCGTGCCTTCTCCCAGGTCACGCTCTGCGCGCCGGTCCAGAAGCGGTACGCCCCCACCAGGGCGGCGGCGTTGAGGAAGGCGAAGTAGAACGGCAGGTAAAGGACGGGCGTCCGGATCCCGCGCTCCTGCAGCCACCACCCCAGCAAGGCTGCCCCGTAGAGCACGAGCTGCAGCTGCAGCAGCCACCCGTAGGCTCCGCCCACTTCCCAGACCAGGATCAGGTTGCTGAGCAGGATCACGGGCAGCAACGCCGGCACCAGCACCCAGCGCAGCACCCGGTGCGACACGTATTGCAGCCAGATCACGGGGCGCGTCGGGATCAGCAGCGGCCAGAGCCTGAAGACCGCCTGCCACCCGCCCGCGACGATCCGCGCCTTGCGCTTGAACTCCTCGACGATGGTCGGCGAGGCCTCCTCGGTGGCATACGCGCCGGGCTCGTAGACCACCCGCAGCCCCCGCGCCACCAGCCGCATGCTCATCACGAAGTCCTCGAGCAGGGTGTCGTTCTCGAGGGGCTCGTAGGCCTCGCGCCGGACCGCCACCAGCTCGCCGGCCGCCCCCATCACCGAGCTGATCCGCGAGTCCCAGCGCTTCAGGGCAGACTCGTAGCGCCAGTAGAACCCCTCCCCCGTGCTCACGTCGTCGGCCTGCGGCTTGATGCGCTTCTCGCCCGCCACGCCGGCCACCTGCGGATCCTGGAAATGCCTCACGATCCGGAGCAACGCCTCCGGGTTGAGCATGGCGTTGGCATCCGAGAAGACCACGATCTCCGCGTCCAGCGTCGGCATCACCCGGTTGAGCGCATGGATCTTGCCCCGCCGCTCGGGCGCATGCATCACCCGCAACCCCGGCCCACCCGTACCTGCTCCCGCCGCCAGCTCCGGCGTCCGATCCGTCGACCCGTCCGTCACGATCACGATCTCCAGGCGATCGCCCGGATACTCCAGCGCCACGCAGTTCGCGATCTTCGCGAGGATCACGTCCTCCTCGTTGTAGGCCGCCACCACCAGCGTGACGCTCGGCAGCCGCCCCGGAGCATCCGCCGCCTCCGGCGCCTCCCGACACGGCCATGCCCGTGACAGCACCGCCACGAACGCCCCGTAACCCAGGTAGGCGTACCCCACCAGCATCACGGCGATCCAGAAGACGGCTTCCATCGCCCACCCCCCGCGGATTTCACCCGTTGCCCAGCCCGCTCGCGTCCATGGAAACGGACCCTCCCAGCCTAGGGGAGGAACCCCTCGGGGAGCTAGAGCGCGAGCACCAAAAAACGTGAGATGCCACGCGGCCCGCTGCGCGCTAGGATCCCCCCAAAGCCGCGCAGCCCCCGCTTCGTAGGCCCTCGCCTGTGGTACAATGGGGGCCTTCGAAGGAGGCAAGCAGTGGAGACTCAGATCCGCTACGTCACCGGGCGGACCGCGCGCGCGCGGATTCGCGCAGGCCAGCTCATCGTCACCATGCCCCGGCACTGGCCCCTTGCCGAGCAGGAAAACACCCTCGCCAAGTTCAAGCGCTGGGCCCAGAAGCAGGCGCTCTCACTCCACCAGCTCCCTCCCCCCGACTCCACCACCCCCGTCGCGCTCGACGCCCTCGTCGAGACCGTCGCGCGCATCAACCGCGACACCCTCAACGTCACCTACCACGGCGTCCGGATCGGCCGCTCCCGCTACACCCGCCTCGCCCAGGTCAACCTCAAGACCAAGATCCTCACCTTCTCCCGCTACGCCATCAACGGCCTACCGGAGCGCGCCCTGCGCTACCTCATCCTCCACGAACTCGCCCACCTCATCGTCCCCAACCACTCCGCCAAGTTCTGGGCCCTCGTCGCCCGCTACGAGCCCGACTACCGCAACCAGCGCCAGATCGCCCAGAACCACTACGCACGCATGGCCGCCGCCAGCGAAACCCCCGAGCCCACCCTGCTGGACGGCCTGGGCCCAGACGCCTCCCTCGCAGCCGACCCGCGCCCCCTCGACGCGGCGCGTCCTGACTCCAAGCGCCCCACGCCCGCCACAAAAAAAGACCGGGGAAATCCCCGGCCGGTGCAACTGACCTTATTTGAGCCGCAGGCGCTCTTTGAACGCCTGAAGAAATTCGTCGTTTCCCGCAACCGCGCTCGCTAGCCGCCGGACTCAGCTCCGGAACTTGGAGGCAAGCTTCGTGGCCTCCTCGTTGGCCACCGTCTGGATCCGATCGAAGAGCGCCTTCGCGCTCGCCGGATCCATGTACTCGTTGACCGCCGCAACCCCGTCCTCCAGGCGATAGCCCTGGTGCAGGCCGTTCTTGTACTTGAAGTCGATCACCGCCAGCGACGTCGCCTCGTCGAACGTGCCCGACGTCTCGACGTCGTAGCCCGCCACCCGCAAGGCCGCCTGGACCTGGCGAACCTGCTCGGGAGTGCCCGCGTCCGGCCCCACGGCCGATTCCTGGTAACCCGCCACCTCCGCGAGGAAGCCGCGCACGTTCTCCAGCTCCGGATCAAGCCGGTACTTGGCGGCGATCGCCGCCGCCTTCTCGGCGGTGAGCCCCTCGCCACTCTCGGTCGGCAGCTCCTTCAGCCGGCCCATCGTGGCCGCCATGCCGGTCGTCAACATCATGAACGGGCTGGTCTTCGACACCCGCGTCGCCAGCTGTGCCAGGTTGTCCGCAGAGGGCAGGATCGCCGCCGCATGGGCGCTGGCCTTCACGCCGCCGCCCGCCACCAGCTTGGTCGCCGTGGTGGCCTCGTCGGCGAGAGCCGCTCCGCGCGCGCTCTGCTCCATCCGGGTCAACTGGCTTCCCGCATGCGCCAGCGGCGACAGCTCCTGGATCACCTGGGCGGCCTTGGAAAGCTCGTTCGCCGCCTGGGTGACGGGACGCAGGATCTTCGCCGCCTCCGGTCCCACCTTGAAGAGCGCCTGGGCCGCGGCGATCTCGCCCTTGGCCGCAAGTGTGCTCGCCTGGGCGACCCGCGAGGCGTAGGCCGAGGCGTTCTGAGCCGCGACGCCTAGCTTGGCCGCATCGTCGGCCGAGGCCGCGATCTTCGCCGCGTGCTCGAGCTGCGAGGCCCGCTGCAGGTACGATTCCGAAAGCTTGGAGAGGCTGTTGGCATACTTGGCGGCCTTCGCGGGATCCGCGCCGATCCGCTGGGCAATCCGCGCCGCGCTCTCGAGGTGGTCGGCACTCTTGATCCCGAACATCGAGGCGTCGACGATCGCCCCGCCCGTGACGGCGACCGTGGAGGAGGCCTTGGCGATCGCCGCCTGCGCCTTCGCTCCCCCCTTGAAGAAGTTCGAAATTCCCTTGGCGGCGTTCACCACCTCCGTCGGCCCCACGAAGAGCGAGCCGATCTCCACGATGCCCCGTCCCAGCGCCTTGCCGGGCCGACCCTCGCGCATCGCCTCCATGTAGGGCTCGACGAAGGCATGCCCGATCATGGACAGCCCTTCCTTGGGGTTCGTCACCAGCTTCGCCGTGATCGTGCCGATCCCCTTCAAGGTCTGGATCGGATGCGTCACCATCGTGAGGAGCCCCTTGCCCATGTCGAAGAGGGCTTCTCCCCCGCCGACGAAGACGTCGGCCAGGTGGCCCAGCAGACCGCGCTTGGGCTTGGGAGCCTCCGTGGGAGCGGGCGCCTGCATGGATGCCGGTAGATCGGTCGCAGGAAGCGGGGCCGTGCGAGGAGGCGTCAGGGGGCGGGTCTGGCCGACCCGATTCTGAGCGGATTTGCTGGTGATGTCCCAGGACATTTTGCCCTCCTCGTACAACGGTTCATGCGATCTATCGCCGAAACGTCGCGCTTCTTGCAGCTTTTAACAGAGTTTTAATCGCGCCCATCGCCGAACGCGAAGGGGGAGCCCGCAGGCTCCCCCTCCTCGGATCTTATCCAGGTAGCTTGAGCGACTGACCCGGCCGGATGACGTTGGGGTTGGGCCCGATGACATCCTTGTTCAGGTCGTAGATCTCGCGCCACCGGTTGCCGTCTCCCAGCTCGCGCTGCGCGATCCGCGAGAGCGAGTCCCCGTTCGCGACCTTCACGGTCTTGGGGGCCGGCTTGGCGGGCTCAGCGGGCTTGGCAGGCTCAGCAGGCTTGCTGCCCTTGGGAGGCTCGGCGGGCTTGGTCGGCTCAGCAGGCTTCGAACCCTTGGGAGGCTCGGCCGGCTTGGTGGGCTCAGCGGGCTTGGCAGGTTCGGCGGGCTTGCTGTCCTTGGGAGGCTCGGCCGGCTTCGCGGGCTCGGCGGGCTTGCCGGGCGTCACGGGAGTCGCCGGAGCACTACCCTTGGGCAGGGCCGCGACGATGGCCTTCGCGGTGTCCTCGCCGACGTACTCGTTGATGGCCCAGGTGCCGTCCGCGAGCTTGTAGCTCTGATGCAGATCGTTCTTCTGCTTGAAGTCGATGATGGCATCGGCGGTGGCGTCATCGAACTTGCCCGAGGGCGAGACCTCGTAGCCCAGGCGGGTCAGCAGCGTCTGAAGCTGGCGGACCACTTCCGGGGTGCCGGCGTCCGGCCCAATGGCCGATTCGCGGTAGCCCATGATCTCGTCGACGAAGGCCTTGACGTTCGAGGGCTCGTCCATGATCTTGTGCTGCTTCACGAGATCCTTGATCTGGCTCTCGCTCAGCGTGCCGGGCTTGGTGGGCTCCGAGGGCTTGGTCGGCTCAGCGGGCTTCGTTCCCTTGGGGGGCTCGGCCGGCTTCTCGGGCTTGGAAGGCAGCTTGGGAAGGCCGCTCTCGGACTTCGGCTCGCCGGCCGCGGGCAGCAGCAGCTTCTGACCCGGCAGAATGAGGTTGGGGTTGGGCCCGATCACCTGCTTGTTGAGCTCATAGATCTCGCGCCAGCGGTTGGCGTCACCCAGCTCCTGCTTGGCGATCGCCGACAGCGAGTCGCCACGCTTGACCGTGTGGTAGACCGGCGGGTTGGAGGGCACGGCGGGACCACCGGGGCGAGGGCCGGCGGTCGCACCATCCGTCGGACGGGTGGGCTTGGTGCCGGTCGCACCCGGAGGCGTGGGCTCCGTCTCCTCGGCTTCCTCACCCTTGCCGGGCTTGGCCTCCGCATCGGTCTCGGGCTTGGCGGCAGAAGCGAGGGCCTCCTTGGCGTTGAGGCGACCCGCCTCGACCAGCTTCATGATGTCGTCTTCGCTGAAGCCCGCCTCGGAGAGCGCGTCGGCGAGGCCGCCCATCTCCTCGGAGACCGTCTTCTGGACGGAGTCGTCATCGGAATGGGCGAGCTTGGCGAGATCCGTGATGGCATCCACGGCTGCTTCCTCGACGCCCTTCTTGGCCTTGGCCTTCTCGGCGTCGGTCTTGGCGCTGCCCAGGGCGTCGAGAGCCTTGGAGAGAGCCTCGGCATGGTTCTGGTAGTCCTTGGCGACGCCGTCGACGTCGAGGCCTTCGGGGGAAGCGGGCTTCTCCGCTTCTTCGGTCTCAGCGGGCTTGTCGGCCAGGATCTTGGCCTCCTCGATCAGCGCGTAGATCTGATCGTCGGAGAAGCCGGCCTTGGAGAGCTGCTCGGCGATCTTGTCCATCTGGGCGCCGGCCTCTGCCGAACCCTTCTCGTCGATGCGGGCCTTGCGGACCAGGTCGGAGATCACGACGACGGCGGTCTCCTCGACGGCGCCCATGGCCGACTTCTTCTGGGCCGGGGGAGCCTCGGCGAGGCCCTTGAGCGCGCTGTCGAGATCGGCGAGGTGATCCTCGAGGGCTGCGGGGTCGAACGCGGGAGCGGCCGGCTTGGTGCCCTTCTTGGCCTGCAACTCGTCGACCATCGCGCGGGCCGTGTCCTCGTCGACGTACTCGTTGATGGCGGGCTTGCCGTTGGCGAGCACGTAGCTCTGGGTGATGCCGTTCTTCTCCTTGAAGTCGATCACCGCGAGGGCCGTGGCCTCGTCGAACTTGCCGGTGGCCTCCACGTCGTAACCCAGACCGCGCAGGACGCTCTGCAGCTGGGAGATCTGCTCGGGGGTGCCGGAGTCGGGGCCGATGGCGTTCTCGGCGTAGCCCGCGACTTCCTTCTTGAAGGCCGCGATGTTCTCAGCCGACGGATCGAGCCCGTAGCGCTTCGCCAGGTCGGAGGCGTCGGACTTGGTGTCGACGCCTTCGCCCAGCCGTCCCAGGAGGCCCATGGTGACCGCGGGACGGTAGAGGGCCGCGGGGTTGGCCATGGCCATGTTGGCGAGGTGGGCCGGAGCGGTGATGACATCGCGCAGGGTCAGGTCGCCGACCTTGCCGAGCGCCTGGGCGCCTGCCTTGACGGCGTTGCCGACTCCGCGGATCGGAGCGGTGAGGATCTCGCGCAGGGGCAGGTCCGAGATGGCGGCGAGACCGTTGGAGATGATCCGGCCCGCACCCTTGATGGCCTGAACGGGCAGGGTGATGGGCGCCGTGATCAGCTCGCGCAGGGTGACCTCGCCCAGGCGCTGGACGCCCTGGGCGATCGTCTCGCCTGCCTTGCCGGCAATGACTGCGGCCTGCTCGCCGGCCTCGCGGGCTGCGACGATGCCGAGGTCGATCGGCTTGCCGAGGGTCTCGGCGGCCTTGTGCAGCGGGGCGCGGACGTAGTTGGTGCGGGTGAAGTAGTTGGCGGGGTTGGCCGCAGCGCCCTGCAGACGAACGCCGTTGACCAGCTTCTCGACCGCCTTCGAGCCGGCATCCAGGCCGAGCTTGCTGGCGGCAGCCGCCTGGGCGGCCTGCTTGGCAGCGGTCGCCGAGGCGCCGGCGGCTTTCTGGGCCTGGTAGATCTTGGCGGCCTCGTCGAGCGCGCCGCTGATCTTGCCGGAGTCCTTGATGCCAACCTTGGCGAGCTCCGTGACGGCGGTCTTGGTGAGGACGGGCTTGGCCGAGACCACCACCTTGGCGATCTCGTCGGCGGACTTGGCCGCCGCGGTGCCGACCTTGGCCAGGTCATCGATCGTGGAGGCGCCCTTGAGGACCGCGTCCGCGCCCTTGATGCTGGGCATCATGGCCGCGATGGCGGCGCCTTCCGCCGTGTTGGCGAGAACCTGGGCTCCCTTGGAGAGCGAACCCGTGGCAGCGGCGATGTTGCCGCCGGTCGAAACGTAGCGAACCCGCGACATGACCTCGGCGGCGTCGGCGCCGGCCTGGATGGCCTTGCCCGCCTCGTCGAGGAAGCCGGCGTAGGCGACCATGTTTGCCGCCTCGGCGGCCTTACCGGCCTTGGCGAGGACGTCCGCGCGCTGAGAGCTCTTCTCGGCGGCCTTCAGCAGGCCCGAAGCGGTCTTGGCGGCCTTCTCGGTGACCGTGACGGCTCCGGCAGCCGCGGTGGCTGCGGCGCTGCCGGCTGCGGCGGCGCCACCCATCCCGATCACGCCGCCGGCCTGGCCACCCTTGAAGATGCCCTTGATGGCGTTGGTAGCACCCTTGACCCCGTTGGCGATCTCGGTGGGACCCACGAAGAGCGAGCCGACCTCGACGATGCCGCGGCCGATCGCCTTACCGGGCCGACCCTCGCGGATGGCCTCCTTGTAAGGCTCGACGAAGGCGTTCACCAGCGCGGCGGGATGGGTGATCACGTACCCCAGGCCCTTGATCGTCTGGATCGGGTGGGTGATGACGGTCGCGATGCCCTTGACCATGTCCCCGATGGCTTCGCCGCCGCCGATGAAGACGTCAGCGATGTGCCCAAGCAGGCCGCGCTTCTTGGGAGCTTCAGCAGCCGCGGTCGCGGAAACCGTTGCGGTGGCCTCGGTCAACCCCTCGCCGACGCCGGAGGTGACGGCCGTTCGCGGTGGGGTCAAGGGCGCCGACGGTGCCCGGTTGTTGACGTTGTTGGTGGTCATGGTGCCCTCCTGCGCGGGGGGATGGTCCCGCTAAACTTGCTGGGGTCTTTCAGTTACTTGTCGCGCCCGGGTCCAGGAGACTTTCGTTCCAGGGGTGTTAAGGGCGTTTAAATCTTTATTAAGGCTAGTAGTGGTGGGTCTCCCGGACGTGTGACGAAAGCACCAACTGCCCTCCCCCTCCTATACCCAGGGGCCAAACGATCACTACGTCAACACGTGCGCAGGATAAGGTTGCTTAAAGCCGAGATCCGCCTTGGCGCCTCGTTGTCGCACGAAAGAGGCCCCGCGATTTGCTCGCGGGGCCTCTCATCAGATAGGGAGAACGGGGGTCTCAGCGTCGCGGGGAGCAGTTGGGGCAGAACCCGAAGATCTTGAACTGGACGTCGATCACCCGGTACTGGTGCCGCTGGCCGATGGCGCGGCCGGCCTCGGTCAGGTTGGCGTCCGAGAATTCGACCGTGGTGCCACATTCCACGCAGATCAGGTGCTGGTGGGGATGGGACTCGCGGTTGAGCTCGTAGTGTTTGTGTCCCTCGGCGAAGTCCAGCTCGCGCAGGACGCCGATCGAGGCCAGCAGCTTGAGGGTGCGGTAAGCCGTCGCGAGGCTGATGGGCGGCTCCTCGCTCGCGAGTTGCTGGTGAAGCTCCTCGGCGCTGAGGTGGGTGCCCTCGGGCAGCTCGTGGAAGATCTGCAAGATGCGCTCCCGCTGGGGCGTGAGGCGGTAGCCCCGGCTGCGGAGATCCTGGACGGAGTCGGAGTGGCTGCTGGCGTTCTCGGTCATGGTCTGATCGGCCGGCATGTTAGAGCAGGCTCGTGATGCGGGCGCGGAGCTTACGCATGCACTCCTGGCCCTGGTCGAATCCCACCATGCGGGAGATGGCCATGCCGAGGCGATCGCTGAGATCCACCATCTGTCCGAAGGTGACGTTCTCGAGGTCGCTGATGGACATCTCCTGGCAAGCCGAGTCCACGAGGTGGTGAGCCACCTCGTAGCCGACGAACTCCATGATGATGAGGGCGAAGGAGTCGAAGCGCGTCCGCTGGATGGGGGCGCTGGCGGGGTCGGGGCCGTCCGACGAGTGGGCGATCACGGCTCCGGTGTAGAGCAGGCTCTTGAGCGCGGCGCAGGTCTCCTGCTCGCCGAGGTGGGAGTTCTCGAAGAACTGCGCCATGGTGAACGAGCGGGGGAGCTTGCGCATCCAGTGGGGGATCCACTCGGGGTTCTCGCCGCGGTCCCACTGGAAGGCGTCGAGGCCTTCCTGCGAGTAGGAGACGGCTGCCGTGAGATCCGTGACGAGGCCCTTGTAGTGGTGACATTCGTCCATCCGGCGCATGCCTTCCAGGAGGACCCAGTCGATCGGGCGGTTGATGTTGCTCTCGGGCAGGTCCTCGGCGGTCGCCTCGATCACGCGGAAGGTGCCAACGTTCCACCAGCAGATGATCCGGAACATGGCGTCCTCGCCGCGCAGGACGTTGACCGCGGCGTACTTGAGCATGCCGTTCTGGAAGTACATCTCGGCGGTCTGGCCGATCTCGACGCGTCCCAGTTCGAGCTTGGCGGTCTTCTGCTCCAGCTTGATCAGCTGAACCAGGTTCGGGAAGCTGATCGACCCGAGGTTTCCTTCAAGCAAGACGAGGTTGGACACGTTTTCTACCTTTTCAATCGACGCGAGAGGGCCATGGTGAGGAACCGTCATGGAGTGGGTGCTTCATTATACCCGGCCCGCACCCTTCTAGCTACTGGAAGGCCGCGGCTCGCCGCTTCGTGCCTCCGCCGCTTTCTGGCGCGCGCGGCGGGCTCCCAGCAGCGCGGCGATCAGCGGGACCCGCATGACCGTGAGCAATCCACCGTATGCCAGCAGCCCGAACGTTCCCAAAGCCGCCAGCTCGACGATCGCTCCGAGCTGTCCCTCGCCCGGCAGGTACGGGCGCGCCACCCAGCAGGCCGCGCTCACGAGCGTGGCGGCCAACAGCGACTTCCCGAACGTCGCCAAGCTGGGCCCCAGGCCCAGGGTGCCGAGCTCGCGCTTGAGAAGGAGGCCCAGCAGGCCGAGGTTGGTGAAGGTGACGGCGGCGGTGGCGGCGGCGAGGCCGGCCGCGCCGAAGCGACCCACCAGGAGCCAGCAGAAGAGGAAGGTCGTGGCCAGCGAGACGATCGTCACGAGCAGGGGGGTGCGGCTCTTGTTCTTGGCGTAGAAGACGCGGGTGAAGAGGTCGCGCACGGCGTAGGCGGAGACCGAGACGGCCAGGATCCCCAGGATCAGCGCGGTTTCGCGGGTGTCGGCGGCCGTGAAGGCGCCTCGCTCGAACGCCACGCGGATCGCGGGCTCGCCCAGCACGATCAAGAGGCCGGTCATGGGCAGTGCGGTGATGGCGATGGTCTGGAAGCCGCGGTTCATCCAGGTCTTGAGGCCGGCCATGTCGCCCTCGGCGGCGGCCTTGGTCATCACGGGGAACATCGGGACCAAGAGTGCGGTGAGCATGATGCCCAGAGGGAGCTGGATCAGGAGATTGGCGGCGTTGTAGCGGGAGATGACGCCGACGGCGAGGCTGGAAGCGAAGGCGGTGGCGATCATGACGTTGAGGGTGCCGATCGAGCTGGAGGCCATGGCGGGCACGAGCATCCGGAAGGTCTCTCCGACGGCGGGGTGGGTGATGGGGGCTAGTTTCAGGCCGTGCTGGGGGCCTGCCAGGTCCTTCCATCCGAGGGCGACGGGGATGCCCTGGATGAGCAGTTGCAGGATGCCGCCGACCAGGGTGCCCCAGGCGAGGGATTCGGGGGTGCGCCAGATCAGGACGGCGCCGATGATGGCGACCGAGGAGAGGATGGGGGAGAGGGAGGGCAGGGCGAAGCGGTCCTGGACGTTGGAGATGCCGCAGAAGACGCCCAGCAGGCCGCCGACGAGTAGCAGGGGGCTCATGATGCGCAGCTGTTCGATGGCGAGGCGGGCGACCTCGGGATCGGCCTTGGGGGCGATGACGCCGATGACGGCGGGGGCTCCGAGGCCGACGGCGAGGGCGAGGGCGCCCATGCCGGCGGCGGTGAGGGCCATGAGGGTCAGCAGCACGCCGGGGATGCTGGCCTCGTCCTTGGCGGCGCGCAGGCGGGTGACGCAGGCCATGGTGGCGAGGTGGAAGGGGCCGTTGAGGCCTCCGAGCAGGATCAGCGCGAGGGCCGGCAGGCCGTTGTAGGCGATCGCGTAGGCGTCGCGGGCCGCTCCTGCGCCGAAGGTCGGGAAGATGACCGCTTCGCGCAGGAACCCGATGCCCTTGCTGACGAGGGCGAGGAGGGCGATGAGGGTGCCGGCGCGGAGGAGTTTAGACACGGGCGCCCATGTCCGCGAGGATCCAGGTGACGGCGTCCTTGAGGGTGGGGGCGACGTGGTCGGGCGTGACGGGCCACTGGTACTCGCCGTCGAGGACGCGCTGGCCGAAGCCCGAGGTCAGCAGGACCGTCTTGCAGCCGGCGTTCTTCCCGAGTTCGACGTCGGTGGCCTTGTCGCCGACCACGTAGGAGCGCGAGAGGTCGATGCCGTGCTTGGCGGTAGCCATCTGCACCAGCTTGGTCTCGGGTTTGCGGCAGTCGCAGGCCAGGGTGTACTCGGGCACGGTGCCGTCGGGGAGGTGGGGGCAGTAGTAGAGGTCGTCGAGGAAGGCGCCCTCATCTTCGAGCAGCTGGGTGAGGCGGTCGTGAAGGGTGTCGAGGTGGGACTCGGGGTAGTAGCCGCGGGCGGGGCCGGACTGGTTGGTGACGAGGATGGCCAGCACGCCGAGGGCGTTGAGTTCGCGGATGGCCTCGGCGGCGCCGGGGATCAGGTTCAGGTCGAGGGGGTTGTGGATGTAGCCCACTTCCTCGTTGATGGTGCCGTCCCGATCGAGAAAGACGGCAGGACGCAGCGTGGCATGGGTGGGGGCGTCGGGGCGTTGCAAGTGATCCTCCTCGAGGCGTGGTGGGCGAATCGCATTATAACGCGGGCAGGGACGCCCGCGCCACAAGCAGGGACGCCCTGTTAAGGCCTTCGCGGGCAGGGACGCCCGCGCCACGGGTAGTAGGTAGTGGAGCAGATCAGTTGTGCCGCCCAAGTTGATGAGCTTGTGGGGCGGGCCTCCGCGCCCGCCATGGCTTCCATGATAGAATCGAGGGTCTTTTGAATCAGAAAGCGAGGTTTCGTTGCGTACCGATCGGATACTGGCCGGGTTGCTGGTCGCGGCTAGCTTGGTGGCGGCGTCCGCCGCGTGGCTCTCGAGTCCTCCGCGTGAGTCCTCGCTGAACCTGGCGGGGGCCCTGTCGGGCGATGGGACGGCGGACGTCGCGCTGATCGACGTCTACGGCACGATCTCCGACAGCGCCGACGGCGGAGTGTTCGGCGGCGGCGAGGGAGCCTCCTCCAACCGCCTGATCGCCGCTATCCGGGATGCCGAGACCGACGGGGTGAAGGCCATCCTCCTGCGGATCAACTCGCCGGGCGGCACGGCTGCGGCCTCCCAGGCCGTCTACCAGGAACTGATGCGCGTGCGCAAGGACGGCAAGATCAAGATCGTCGCCGCCATGGGCGACGTGACCGCCTCGGGGGGCTACTATATCGCGGCGGCGGCCGATCACGTGGTGGCGCTTCCGGCCACCACCACCGGGTCGATCGGTGTCATCATGCACCTCCAGAACATCGAGGGGCTGATGGACAAGCTCGGGATCGACACCCGCACGGTCCAGAGCGGCCCTCACAAGGACATCCTCTCGCCTTTCCGTCCGACCAGCCCGGATGAGCGGGCCATCCTGCAAGCGCAGGTCACCGAGACCTACAACCAGTTCCTCAGCGACATCGTGGCGGGCCGGAAGATGCCCCTGGACAAGCTGAAGCCCCTTGCCGACGGCCGGATCTACACCGGCAGCCAGGCCCAGAAGGTCGGCCTCGTCGATTCGCTGGGCAACTGGCGGGTGGCGCTGGCCAAGGCCGCCGACCTGGCGGGCATCAAGGGCCAGCCGGACGTGGAGAATTACTCCGGAGATGACTTCTGGAAGGGCTTCGTGCCCCGGGTGGAGGCCAAGCTTCCCGGCTTCTTCCGGAGCGTCCAGAGCAGCGAGGTGCCCGTGAAGGTGCCCCTCGCGCTGATGGAGTAGGTCGTCATGCTGGATTCGCTTTACACCACGCTGTTCCGGCCGTCCGTGGCGCCCGTGGCGCCGCCTCTGCGGGTGGCATGGGGCATCTGGTTCCTGCTCAGCCTCCTCGAGGCCATGAGCCTGGCGGGGGCGCTGTCACTGGGAGTCGGGGGACTCCTCGCGATGCTGGTGCTGGTCTTCGTGCTGAACGTGGTGGGCTGGTTCTGGCTCGCCGCGGCGAGCAACCTGCTGGCCCAGGTGCTGGGAGGCAAGGGGGCGGCGGAGTCGACCTTGACGGCGATCGCCCAGGCGTACTGGCCGCTGATCCTGCTGGCTCCGCTAGCCGCGCTCGAGCCCTGGCTGGGGCTGCTGGCACCCCTGCTGACCTTCGGGGTCTTCGTCTGGGCCTACTTCGGGGTCGTTCGCGCCATCTCGCGGGCCCACGCGCTGAGCATGGGGCGTTCGGTCCTGGTCTTGCTCGGCTCGGGGGCCGCCATCGGGCTCGGGGTGATGGCCCTGCTGATCACCCCGGTGCTGGCCTTGCTCACCGCCCTGGCTTAACCGTTACAAAGCAGAGGGACCTCCCGGCCGGGAGGTCCCTCTGCTTTTTAGTTTGTCTCTTGGAGCTTACTTGAGGCCCGCTTCGATCTCGACGAAGAGCTGGTTGGCCTGCTCGTGGAGGTCGCTGAGCATGGCGCTCGAGATCGAGATCACGTCGGCGGGCTCGTAGCCCTCCTTGGCGGGGATGCCGGCGGCGGTCCGGGCGCGCTCGAAGGCCACCTTGGCCTCTTCGGGGGGGAGGGTGGCCAAGAGCGATTCAATCAGGTCCTGTTCCGACACGAGACTCATCCCGGGGGGCTCCTCTCTTCAACTGGAGAGCGGTTCAGCCGCTCCCTCTGCAAACTTGCTGTTGGACTTATACCGCCGAAGGCTTCGCAATATGCACGCGGTAGGCTTTCACCGTGTTCATCAGCAGGATCCCGATGGTCATGGGGCCCACGCCGCCGGGCACGGGCGTCAGCCAGCTCGCGACCGCCGCGACGTCCGGATGCACATCGCCGACGAGTTTGCCGTCGGGCGTTCGGTTGGTTCCCACGTCGATCACGACGGCTCCCGGCTTGATCATGTCGGGCGTGACCATGTGAGGGCGGCCGACCGCGGCGACCACCAGGTCGGCTTGCCGGATCTTGTCGGCGAGATCCCGGGTGCGCGAGTGGCAAAGGGTGACCGTGGCGTCGGCGTTGGTCAGCAGCATGGCCATGGGCTTGCCCACGATGACCGAGCGGCCGATCACGACGGCATCCTTGCCTGCGAGCGGGATCTCGTAGCGCTTGAGCAGCTCCATGACACCGGTCGGGGTGGCCGGGGTGAGGCTAGGCCGCCCGATCAGGAGGTTGCCGAGGTTGATGGGGTGGAAGCCATCGACGTCCTTGTCGGGCCGGATGGTCTCCAAGATGGCGTCGGAGTCGACCCCATCGGGAAGCGGCAGTTGCACGAGGATGCCGTCGACGTTGGGGTCGTCGTTGAGTTGCTGGACGATCGCGAGGACGTCGGCTTGCGTGGCGGTCGGGGGCAGGTGGAAGTCGAAAGAGCGAACGCCGACGCGGCCGCAGGCCTCGATCTTGCGTTTGACGTAAAGTTCCGAGGCAGGGTCGGCGCCGGCGATGATGACGGCGAGGCCCGGGGGACGGCCCGCATCCGGGACGAGGGCGGCGACTTCCTGGGTGAGATCGGCTTCGAGGGCGGCGGAGATGGCCTTGCCGTCGATCCGTTTTGCGAGCGTCATGCGGGGTCTCCTCTCTGGGATCCGCCATTCGGCGGATCGGGTCATGGGCGGATCCGCGGATCCGTCTCTCCTCGGCGGGGGCTAAGATGGGGGTCCACCGGAAGAGGAGGTTGCCCATGGAAGCCTTGAATCTACGAACCGAGGTCTTCAAAGTTGCTCAGCGCTCGAACGCGTCGTCTTTGGCCGGAGCGATCGCCGCGCGGGTCAAGGAATCCGGTTGCTGCGAGCTCCACGCGATGGGGCCTCACGCGGCGAACCAGGCGCTCAAGGCGGCGGCGATTGCCAAGGGCTTCCTCGCCGATGCGGGGATCGAGCTGGTCGTGATTCCCTCCTTCCTGGCCGTGACGACCGAGGGAGAGACGCGGACGGCCATGCGCCTGCTGGTCGAGCCCCGCTGATCCCGCCCTTGGGCTAGCTCCCCTTCGGGCGCTTCGCCGACATTCGCTCCATGAACCGCTGGGCGTCCACGAGAAAGCGCTCGTGCATGCCCTCGGCGATCTTCTCGCGCTCGTCGAAGGCGGCGACCCGGAACTCCAGGCGCCTCCCCGAGACGGCGACCAGGGTGGCCTCCGCCTGAACGTTGTGGCCCAGGGGGGTCGCCGCCTGGTGGCGGATCTGGAGGGAGGTCCCCAGGGTCGTCATCCCCAGGGGAAGGTGCCCCTGCAGCGCCTGGACGGCCGCCTGCTCGATGAGGGCGGCCAGTGCCGGCGTCCCGTAGATCGGCAGCGCGCCCGAGCCTAAGCTCACGGCGGTGTTGTCGGAGGCGACGACGGTCGCGGCGTGCCCGACGGCGCCGATCGCGTGGTCCAACTCAGTCATGGACGTTCTCTCCCTCGTGAGGCCGCAGGTCCCATCGAGGCGCGGCCAGAGTTCCGAGGCCAAGCTTCTGGCCTCCATGCTAGCCCTTGATTCTAACATGGGGGGGCACCCTGGCAGGCGAAGGTTTTCGTGATAGCATGAACGCTGACCACTCTCCGCCGCACTGGAATCGCCGCACAGGAGTCAAGACCCATGGACATGAACTACTTGAATCGCGCCGAGTCCCCGCTGACCGAACGCGACTGGGAACTCATCGACACGACCGTCATCGAAGTGGCCCGCCGTTCGCTGGTCGGCCGCCGCTTCCTGCATGTCTTCGGGCCCCTGGGGGCCGGGGTTCAGGACGTCGACTACGACACGTTCGCCGGCACCGGCTCCGCCCAGGTGGCGGTCTTCGGGGAGACCGAGACCTCGGTGGTGCGCGCTCAGCGCCGCGTGCATGAGAACATCCCCATCATCTACAAGGACTTCATGCTCTACTGGCGCGACATCGAGACCTCCCGCCAGCTCAACGCGCCCCTGGACGTCTCGGCGGCCGCCGCCGCGGCCTCCATCGTCGCCCAGAAGGAAGATTACCTGATCTTCAACGGCGACGAGGAATGTGGCTACGAGGGCCTGATCAACGCCACCGGCCGCAACACGATCCCCGCGCGCAACTGGCAGGAAGCCGGTGCCGGATTCCAGGACGTGGTGGACGCCCGCTCCAAGCTGCTGGCGGCCGGCTTCTACGGCCCCTACGCCGTGGTGCTCAACCCCGTCTGGTACGCCAGCCTGCACCGGGTCTACGCCAGCTCGGGCGTGCTCGAGATCAATCACATCCGCGAGCTCGCCACCGCCGGCGTCTTCCAGTCCGCCTCCCTCAAGGAGAACCAGGGCCTCATCCTCTCCGTCGGCATCCAGAACTTCGACATCGCCATCGGTCAGGATCTCGTCACGGCCTACCTGGGCGTCGATCGCATGAACCACCCCTTCCGGGTCTTCGAGAGCCTGGTCCTGCGCCTCAAGCGCCCCGGCGCCATCTGCACCTTCGAAGGCGGCAAGTAAGGCATGTCGGCAGCCTCCCAGAAGGCCGTCCGGCTCGCCTTGATCCGCGAGCTGGAGACCATCAACCACTACCAGGAGCTTCACGACATGGCCGACGATCCGACCGTGAAGCAGCTCATGCTGCACCTCATGGACGAGGAGAAGGAGCACGTCGCCGAGCTCACCGAGATCCTGCGGCGCCTCGACGCGGAGCAGAACCGCTACTTCGAGGAGGGGCATGCCGTGGAGATCGGCTCGGGCGGAGTTCCCGTCCAGGGGCAGCGCTTCGACGGCCCGACGGGCGCTCCGGCGCCGCTCCCCCAGCCGAGCCGGCCCGCCTTCTTCGCCCCGATCGGGCTCACCGTGGGCTCCATGATGGGCGTGACCCAGGGGTAGTCCACCCCCGACCCGCTTCGTCGAAACGATCCGGCGCGCAACACGCGCCGGATCGTTTCGTCTCGTAAGTGCCGCCTGCGCGTGATCGATTCCGCCTCAAGCCTGAGGCGTCACCAGCTGTAGCCGAGGCTGAGGACCCCGATGGGCGCCTCCAGCTCCTTGGCCGTGGCGGTGGGCAACAGGGGGGCGCGCAGCGACGCCTGAAAGCTGTAGGCTCCGAGCGAGAGGGTGACGCCAGGCGCGACGGCCAGCCGCGTGTCGCTTCCGAATTCCCACGACGGAGCGCCGGACAGCACCTCGAGCGCCGCGCTCACGGACGGCCCCAACCGCTTCTCCAGCGCCGCGTTGAACCGGATGCTCGGCTCGAAGCCTCCCTCGAGGGGCTGGTAGTAGCCCGGCATGGTGTAAAGCATCAGGCCGTGCGGGAGCTGAACGTCGAGGTAGCCGCGGAGCGCCACTTGCGTCCGCCCGAACTGACCGCTCTTGAGGCCCAGTAGAGGGCTGATGCGCGCCGACGTTCCGGGTGCCAGGCGGATGGAGTGACTGAGCCCCAGGAAGGTGGTGCCGAAGTCCTGCGTCAGCCCGGGGAGGTTGAGGTAGAGACTGTCCACGGTCACGCTGAGGCCTTCGGCGACGCCGAGGTCGACGTAGCCCCAGCCGCCCATCGAGCCGCCGTTCACGGCCATGCTGGGGAGGGCCAGGAGCAGCCCATGGGCGGGGGCGGGAACGTAGGAGTTGCCGAAGTTGACGGGATAGGCCCAGGAGGGCTGGCAAAAGATCCCGCCCGCCAGGAGCGCGGGAACTGCGAGAAGCCGAGGGGGGAGCATG
The DNA here is from genome assembly GCA_036676455.1 of Candidatus Sericytochromatia bacterium. Taxonomy (GTDB): domain Bacteria; phylum Cyanobacteriota; class Sericytochromatia; order S15B-MN24; family UBA4093; genus UBA4093. Next base: position 3,670 of record JAKFCW010000123.1, on the reverse strand, counting down.
GGCGTGTGGATGGCCTTTCGAATGGCGTGAGGTGGTGAAAGCCGCGCCGAAGCTCAAGTTTCGGCAGGGCTGGCGTTGCAAATCCAGTATGCGCCTGAGGTGCAGCCGCGTGCAAGGTGACCAGGAACGGTGCGGTGGCGTTGCGTCGCTTCCGCGCGAGTGCCCTTTGGGCATGCAAGCGATCGAGCGGATCCGGGTATAACGTATAGACCGGCACCTGATCGGAGGGACGATGCGTACCCAGGACTCTCGCTCGACTTTGCCTTCGCCCATCCGCCCGCCCGCGCCCACCGGCGCCCCGGCGGCAACTCCGCCTGCCGAGCCCAAGCTCAGCGTCCGGGATAGCGACGCGATCAGCGTGCAGGCCCGCCGTGCCTCCGCTCCGCCTGAAGGCCGCTCGGCCGCGGGGACTGCGGTGAACCAGGCGGTCTGGCAGATCAACAACGGTACCATCCCCCGGGAGTACGCCTTCACCCAGGGCTCCATCGAGGAGCTCGTGATCAACGACGCCGATCCGACCGACGAGGCGATCGACCGGGTCATCGAACTCCTGAAGGATGCCAAGAAGGAATTCAGCTTCCAGACCTATCTCTTCGAGTACGACTCGGAGTCCGCGAAGCGCCTCCTGGACGCGCTGGCCAGCAAGCAGAAGGAGATTCCTGGCTTCAAGGTCAATATCCTCTACGACCGGGACCTCAACCCCTTCGATACGCTGAAGGACGCCTTGGAGCGCCACGGGGTCGATGCCCAGGCAGCGGCTTACACGCCGGCCGTCAGCCGGGCGTCGAATCACGCCAAGGTCTACATCCTGGACGGGCAAACCGCCCTGCTCGGCGGGGACAACGTCGACAACCCGTCCGAGCGCGACCTCATGGTCCTGCTGCGCGGCCCGGTGGTCGCGACTCTCTTGCGGGACTTCGATGCCGCCTGGAGCCAGTCGTCCAGCTTCCTCAACGCCACGCGCACGCCTCCCTCGCATGCCAAGGGAGAGGCGATGTCCTCCACCCGGCCCCAGGTCCCGATGACCCTGTTGAGCAAGAAGGGCGTGGGATTCGTGGGGGATTACTACCAGAACGATGCCGATCAGGCCTTGCTGGCGGCCATGAAGGCGGCCAAGCGCGAGATCCGGATCGCGAGCCCCAACCTCAACGACGTGAAGGTCTGGGAGGCGATCGCCGAGGCCACCGGCCGCGGCGTCAAGGTCCGCCTCAGCGTTCCCAAGGATTACAACAACGTGGGCTCGGGCATCGATCGCTCGCCAAACCGCGATCTGCTCACCTTCTGGGCCCAGTTGCCGAAGAAGTCCCAGGCCAATCTCGAGCTGCGCTGGTCCTCCGAGGACGGCAAGACTCCGCATGACGACCACACCAAGTACCTGTCGGTCGACGGCGAATGGGCCTACGTCGGCTCCCAGAACATGGACAACCAGTCCTGGTCCTTCTCGCGCGAAGTCGGTCTGGGCATCGACGACGCCAGCGAGACGGCTCGGCTGGATGCTGCGTTCGACGCCACCTGGAAGCAGAGCCTGAAGGTCGAACCGAGCTGGATCCATCGCTATCTGCCCCAGCCGAAGAAGGGCTGGCTGGACCGGATCCTGGGGTTCTAGCCTTCCGAGACAAGTGAAACGGGGGCCTGGGTCACGTGACCCAGGCCCCCGAAGTGGTTCAGAGCGATCAGAGGTTCTTCAGCAGTTGCATGTAGGCTTCGGCGACGGCACGAAGCTGCAGCGCCTGCTGATACAGCTCGGAGTTCTCGCCGACCTCGCCCTTGACGGCCGTGAGCCGCTCGGTCAGGGAGACGATCTCTCCGACCGAGGCGCGGTGGCTGGCGGCCTTGGCCAGGTTCTCGTAAAGGCCGTTCAGCTCGCCTTGCACCTGGTCGATGCCGCTGGCGATCGCCGAGAGGGACTCGAGCACGCTGCGGTTGATCGCCTGGCGCTCGGCCGGGGTGGCGATGCTCGGAAGCTCCCCGGTGAAGGGAGCGACCGCCACGGCGGCGGCAGGGACCACCGGCGCCGCCGGGGGAATGACCGAACGCACCTCTTCGGCGACGGGCGCAGGGACGACCGGCGTCTCGACGGGGGGCTCGGCGGGAATCTCGACGGCCAGCGCCTCGGGGACGAAGGCCGGTTCGGGCTCAATAACGGGCTCGTCCGCAAAAACGGGCTCCGGCGCGAAGGCCGGCTGCAGCGCGACCTCGTCCGCCAGGGCTTCGAGCTCGGCGGCCGAAGCCATGTAATCGGCGGGTGCCGCCGTGGGCAGGGGAAGGTCGGGCGCCGCGAAGGGGTCGGGGATGGTCGAGCCCGCGAAGGGATCCGGGATCGCGGGCGCCTCGAAGTCGAGCGTCGGCGCGGCGAAGTCGGTCGCGGCGAAGTCCAGGGCCTCGATGTCGGCCGCGGGAGCGGCCAGCTCGGCCTCCGGCGCGGCTTCCGGAACCGCGAAGGGCTCGGGGATGGCGAAGGGAGGGGGCGCCGGGAAGTCCTCGACGGGAGCGGCCATGAAGGGAGGCTCCGGAGCCATCGGGGCCGCGAAGGGCTCGGGGGCCGCGAACGGCGGCGGCTCGACGGCAGGGGCCGCGTCCTGGAAGCTCTTGATCAGGTCGTCGATCTCGGCGTCCGGCGAGATGGGGGCCGGGGCCGCGAACGGCAGATCGGAAGCGAAGTCCGCCGCGAACTCAGGAGCTGGTGCCGCGAAATCAAGGGCCGGAGCCGCGGGAGCTCCCGGGAAGGCCTCAGTTTCCGCGAGGGGGGCGAACGGAGGGGGAACGTCGTTGGCCGACTGATACAACGCCAACAGGTCGTTGAGCGTCGCGTCGTCGCCGCCGTCCGCGCCCTCCGGGGAGGGGCTGGTGTTGAGGAAGGGCAGATCCACGTCAATACTCCCTATGAAACGGCCGCGGTTACTTGCCGGAGGCGCTTAACCCCGCCTAGTCGCCAATCTTGAGGACGGCCATGAAGGCTTCCTGGGGGACTTCCACCCGACCGACCGTCTTCATGCGCTTCTTACCCTCTTTTTGCTTTTCTAGCAGCTTGCGCTTCCGGCTGATGTCGCCGCCGTAGCACTTCGCGAGGACGTTCTTGCGAATCGCGGAGATGGTCTCGCGGGCGATCACCTTGTTGCCGACCGCCGCCTGGATGGGCACCTCGAACATCTGGCGCGGGATCAGCTCCTTGAGCTTCTCCGCGAGCTGACGGCCGATAGAGGCTGCCTTGTCCCGGTGGACGATGGCCGACAGGGCGTCCACTGCCTCACCTGCGAGGAGGATGTCCAGCTTTACCAGCTGGGATGCCCGGAAACCGGCCAGCTCGTAATCCAGCGAGGCGTAGCCCCGGGTGCGGCTCTTGAGCTGGTCGAAGAAATCGGTGATGATCTCCGAGAGCGGAACCTCGTAGGTGAGCTGGGAACGCTCGGTTCCCAGGAATTCCATGTTGACGTATACCCCACGCTTGCTTTGCGCTAACTCCATCACGGCGCCCACGTAGTCGCGGGGCGTGATGACGGTGACCTTCACGAAGGGCTCCTCGATCCGCTCGATCTTCTGCGGCGGGGGAAGCTTGGTCGGGTTGTCGACCTCCACCATCTCTCCGTCGGTCTGGTAGACGTGGTAGACGACCGAGGGGGCGGTGGCGATCAGGCTCAGGTTGTACTCGCGCTCCAGGCGCTCCTGGATG
>JAKFCW010000122.1:0-18688 GCA_036676455.1 Candidatus Sericytochromatia bacterium | reverse complement strand
GGGCCCCGCCTTCATCGGGCCGAGCGCCAAGGTTCGCGAGAAGGCCGTGCTCAACGAGTACGCCGTCCTGGACCGCAACGTGATCGTTGACGACCGGGCCACGGTGACGCACGCGGTGATCGGCGCCGAGTCGCACATTGGCGAGGACGCCCGCATCCAGCGCTGCATCCTGGGCCGCAACAACAAGATTGGGCCCCATAGCCAGCTCTCCGGAGACCTGGTGCTTGCCGACGACTCGGTCATCGGCAAGGGCACCCGCCTCGGAGCGTAGCGCTTCTCGACCAGAAAAATAAGGAGCACGCCGCGGAAACCCGCGGCGTGCTCCTTGTTTTTTCTTTGGTGCTATCGGAAGAGCGTTGCTCCGCACCGCGCCTGCATGTAGCGAGCGAGACTCTCCTCCCAATGGGGAAGGGGGGGGAACCCCGCCAGCCCTAATCCGCGGTTGTGCATGACGGAGTAGCGAGGCCGTGGGGCAGGACGATTGAGTTCTTCGGTGGTCTGTGGCAGGACCGGTGTCTTCATCCCGCCGTTCGTCACGATGGCTTGGGCGAAGTCCATCCAGGTGCACTCGCCCTGGCCGGTCGCATGGTAGATCCCATAGGCCCTGACTCGGATAAGCCGGCAAATGGCATCCGACAGGTCCTTGGTCCAAGTCGGACAGCCCCATTGATCGTTCACCACCCTGAGTTCGGGGCGCTCTACCGCTGCCTTCAGGATCGTCTCGACGAAGTTCTTGCCGTGATGTCCGTAGAGCCAGGACGTCCGCACGATGTAGAAGCGGTTGAGCACCTGCTGGAGGTGCTGCTCACCCGCGTACTTGCTGCGGCCGTAGACGCTCTGCGGGTTGGGCGTGTCGTACTCGTCGTACGCCGTGCCCTTCTTGCCGTCGAAGACGTAGTCCGTGCTCACGAGCAACATGGCGGCGCCGCTTTCTTGGCATGCAAGAGCGAGGTTCCAGGTCCCGAGCGCGTTGACGCGGTAAGCGGAGTCGGGATCGGACTCGGCGCCGTCGACGTTGGTGTAGGCTGCGCAGTTGATCACGATGTCGGGGCGGGCCAGGGCGATCGCCCGCTTCGTGGCCTCGAGATCCGTGATGTCCAGGCGCACGTAGGCCGGATCTTCGCTCGCTCGCATGCCGCTGGGGATGACCTCATCTCCCGCCGCCCGCAAGACCGGCACCAGATCCTGGCCCAGCATCCCCTGCGCTCCGGTCACGAATACCCGCATCGTTCCTCCTCGGTAGAAATCCCAGTTGATCGTCAAATGGTCTTATGCTAAGGTTGGTTTAAGGTGCCTTAAGGCAAGGTTAAGTCGTCACCCTCCTCGCGATTTGGAGAATGCCATGACTTCGCACGGACCCTGGCGCGTACGCCTCCTGCTCAGCCCACTCGTCGAAGCCCCGAAACCCGAATAAATCACCAGATTCAGGACGCTCTCCGGTATCGCGCGCGTCCGCGGGCACGCTCAGGCTGTCGCCATAGTCTACCACGGGCCTGCTCAGTTACTAGGGGCTCGCTTCGCCGGCGCCTGTAATGCAAGAGGGGCCAGGGATTTCCCTGGCCCCTCTTGCATTACAGGCGCCGAATGGCGACCGATTCCGGCGTCACGTCCACGCTCATGGCGTAGGCTCCGCCCACGATGACCTGTGGAACCCCCTGCCAGGTGGATTGGTTAACCAGGGGCAGGTTCCCGGTGAAAACTGCCTGAACGTGGTTCTGCTTGAAGAGTTTCAGCAGCTTCAGCACCTCGTCCCGGTTCTTCATCGCCACGTGGCGACCCTTGCGCGGGTCGACCATCGGCAGGTGCATGAAGACGAACGAGCGGCCCACCTGGGCCTCGCGGAACTGTCCGAAGCGCTCGATGAGCCAGCGGTGCTGATCGGCGCTCAGCCGGCCCGACGCGTTATCCAGGAAGATGAAGCCGGTTCCGTCCACCACGAAGGCGCTGGGGGCCTTGCCGAGCTTGGTCTGGAAGGCCTTGGCCTGGTCGCGCGTGCCGCGCAGGGTGTAGGTCGGGAAGGGATTGGCCTTCAAGGCCTCCGAGAGGTGCGGTGCGGCGTAGCCCGAGTTCCCCAGGTGAATTGCGAAGTTGGGCTGGTCGGCCTTGGAGAGGCCGCCGAGGCCGCCTCCCGTGACCACGAACCGGAAGTTGCCCTTGAGGTTGGGGTCGAGCTTCCAGACCCCATGCGACCCGCCAGGCACGGAGATGGAGGTGTTGAGCGTGCCGTTTCGGCTGGCGCCGTCAGAGACGCCCTGAGGCGTCGTCAGGAAGGCTCCCGTGGGCACGTTGAGCCACTGGATCTTGGCCTGGTAGAACGAGGCTCCGGGGTTGGAAAGGGTGAGAGTCGCCTCCGGCGAGTTGGCCCAGACCGTGATGACGCCATTGTTGCGCACGACGCTGCCGCCCTTGACCTCGAGACCGATGTTCTGGGCTGCCGCGCCAGGGGTGGCCAGGGCTAGGCCCAGCATCACGGCCAAGGCTGGGATGGCGCGATTCAAGTCCCGTCTGCGCCCGGAATTCAAGGCTCCGAGCGGCCATCGGCCTATCATTGAGATCCGAACCTCTCTACTGCAATACAACGGCGTCCGCCCCATCATACCACGGCTTCAAGGGCCTCAAAAGTAGTCAAGACCTGAGGTATGGTATAGTAGAGGCCATTTGGCGAGACTGTATTCGATGAGGTGCTGGAATGTCTAAGCTGAGCGTCGCCGTGATCTGGCACATGCATCAGCCGCTGTACAAGGATCGCTTGACGGGCCGCTACCTGATGCCATGGGTTCGCCTGCATGCCATCAAGGACTACCTCGACATGGTCGAGATCCTGCGCCAGTACCCCAAGATCCACCAGACCTTCAACCTCGTCCCGTCCCTTCTCGAACAGGTGGTCGATTACGGCCAAAACGGGGCTATCGATCGCGCGCTCGAACTCACCCTCAGGCCCACCGACCGGATGACCCCGGACGACAAGGCCTACCTTCTCGAGCGCTTCTTCGATCTCAACTGGGAGAACCAGCTTCGCCCCTATCCGCGCTACCTCGAGCTCGCCAACAAGCGTAACGAGCTGATGGCTCAGATGTCCGCCGAAGCGGCCTCAGAGCGCTTCAGCGACCAGGAGCTGCTTGACCTCACGGTCTGGTTCAACCTGGCCTGGTTCGACCCCATGTGGCTTTCCAGCGATGCCGACCTGAAGACCCTGGTCCGGAAGGGGCGGCACTTCACGCAGGACGAGCGCGAGCTCCTCATCGCCAAGCAACGGGAACTGATCCGGGCGATCGTCCCGACCTACACCCGGATGCATGCCGAAGGCCGGATCGAGCTCACCACGACTCCCTTCTACCACCCGATCCTGCCTCTGCTGGTGGATACCCAGTCGGCCCGGGTCGCGCGTCCCGGCCTGCCCTTGCCTCAGCATCGTTACCAGCATCCCGAGGATGCCCGCGCTCAGGTGCGCAAGGGTCTTGATTACTTCGCCGAGAACTTCGGCTACCGTCCGCGCGGCATGTGGCCCTCCGAAGAGTCCGTGAGTCCCGCCGTAGTCGAGTTGATGGCCGACCAGGACGTCGATTGGATCGTCAGCGACGAAGGCGTCCTGGCTCATTCGCTGGGCGCCAAGCTGGTCAGGGACGGCGGCGGCCAGCTGCATGATCCCGCGACTCTTTACCAGCCCTACTGGGCCGAGTCGAACGGCAAGCGCGTCGCCATGGTCTTCCGGGACATCGTGCTTTCAGATCTGATCGGCTTCTCGTACTCGCGTATGGCTCCCCAGGACGCCGCCCGCGACCTGCACGGCCGCTTGAAGGCCATTCGCAGTCGCCTTCCCCAGGACGAGGCGCATCTGGTCACGATCGCCCTGGACGGCGAGAACTGCTGGGAGTACTACACCCGGGACGGAGCCGACTTCCTGCACGCCTTCTACGAGCTGGTCTCCCAGGACTCCGAGCTCGACATGGTGACGGTCGGTGAGTATCTGCGTGAGCATGAGCCCCGCCGGACGCTGCATCGCCTCCATTCGGGCTCCTGGATCTACTCGGACTTCACCACCTGGATCGGGGATCCCACCAAGAATCGCGCCTGGGACTATCTCTACAAGGCTCGCCAAGCCCTGGCCGCTCATCCGGATCACCCTCGGTTTGCGGCAGCCCAGGAGGAGATCTTCATCGCGGAGGGCAGCGATTGGTTCTGGTGGTTCGGTGAAGGCCATAACTCCGGCCAGGACGACCTATTCGACTGGCAATTCCGACTTCACCTGCAGAACGTCTACCAGTTGCTGGGGCTTCCCGTTCCGGAGGAACTTCTCGAACCCGTGGCACGGGCCGTAGCCCTGGCGCCGGCTCTCCCTGAGTTCGCCGTCACTCCGTCGGTCGACGGACGGCTGGCTTCCGCCGAGACCTGGAAGGACGCCGGGGTCTATGATCCCACCCTGGGACAGGGGGCGATGCACGCCGCGACGCAAGGCATCCGGCGGGTACGCTATGGCACGGATGCCACCAACCTCTACATGCGGGTGGAGTTCGCGGACTCGTTCATGCCCGCGCCGGGGGACACCCTGGCGGTCTATCTCTGCTACCCTGGGCAGGTCCGCTTCAACTCGCCGATCAACTTCGACTGCAAGCTGGCGGATTGCCCGATGCAGGACTGGCACTTCGCGCACGAGGTCCGGGTGACGTGGGATCCGATGGATGCCGTGCTCTCTCAGGCGGGTGAGTACAACACCTGGCATGCCCTCAAGACCTACGTGCGGATCGCCTACCTGGACGTGCTCGATATCTCGCTTCCGTTGAAGTCGCTGCGCCAGGAGGATGGGGCTGAGGTGCATGTGGCGATCGCGCTCGGCTCCAATGGACTCATCACCGAGTTACTGCCTCGTCATGGGGCGATTCCCCTGCACATCACCCCCAAGGTGCCCGTCGCGGGTCACTGACCCGCGGTTGTGCTATACTAGGTAGACACTGGCCTCCGTAGCTCAGCCTGGATAGAGCTGCTCCGTCCTAAGGAGAGGGTCGGGGGTTCGAATCCCTCCGGGGGCGCCAATCATAACGCGGGTTTCGGCCATTTGGTCGGACCCGCGTTTTTGCTTCTGCTCAACTCCTGTTCAACAACTTCGCAGAACTGAACCCACCTCCGCGTACTGCCTGCGAAGAGATGGAGCTTCACTTCCATGCGCACGACCAGTCGGTCGTTGCCGAGGGGCTACGGCTGGCTTAATATCGGTTGACCTTAGCGCCCGCGGCTGATTCGTAAGGCAGCGAGCGTTAGCCGCGAGACAGTCGTCAATCGGTTGAATCGTCAAGCTCGCTGACCTGCAGAAACGACGTTAGCTATAGGAGGTGAATGCCATGCCAAGTATGGGTATTCGTCTGGCTGCCAGCACGGCGCTCGTCGCCTGCCTGGCGGCCGCGGGATGCGCTGATCAGCCATCGATGCTGGAGGGTGGTAAGGGCGGCATGTCCCTATCAAGGCTCATGCAAGTGACGTCGGCGAGCGCAGTGGCGCAAACCGGTGAGGCGCCCACTCTCAAGAAGGGGTTTGTCGATAACATCGATCGCCTCACCATGGCGAACGAGAACTACCGCCAGGTCCTTTACACGGGGAAGCACCTGCAGCTCGTGCTGATGTCGCTGAAGCCCGGTGAGGAGATCGGGGAAGAGGAGCATGCGAGCGGCGACCAGTTCTTCCGCGTCGAAGCGGGCGAAGGAGACGTCGTCATCGATGGCCTCAAACACCATGTTTCGGAGGGCTTCGCCATCATCGTGCCTGGGGGAGCGCGCCACAACGTACGAAACACGGGGACGAAGCCGCTAAAGATCTACACGCTCTACGCCCCCCCGGTGCACCGTCGCGACGTGCTGCAGCGCTCCAAGGCGGAAGCCGACAGGCAGCACAAGCAGTTTGACGGGAAAACCAGCGAGTAGCGCTGCCAATCACCTTCTTTATCGCGCGTCGCGAAAGGCCCGCTCTGCTTGAAACAGCACCACGCCGTTCTCCTGGAACGTGGGGCGATAGGTCGGGGATGCCAGCAAGCGGTCGCGCAGTGCCAAGGCGAAGGCTTCGCTGCTGGGCCAAGCCGGATGGTGGAGATCGAGCAGGATGTGATCGTAGCCAGGCGCCAGGGCAGCGTCGAGGCCCTTGGCTTCATTGGTCATCTCGATCACGGGGCGATGGCTGAGCTGGGCCGCCAGGTTCGAGGTGGTGAGGACGCTGCCTCGGTCGTCGATCAGGGCGATCGCCTGCTGAACCGACGCCCGATTCGAAAGGTTGCTGAGATAGATCGAGCCGAAGTAGCCGACCTTGGCCAGCGCCAGGAAGGCCACGAGGGACCAGGCCGTCAGGACCCGGGGACTGAGCCAGCGTCGCGTTCCCTCGAAGCGCTTGATCGAGAGGGCCGCGGCGATCAGCAGGAACGGGAAGATGGGCAGAGTGTACTGGTGGATCAGATCCCGCTGGGTCGCGTTCACGGCGAGGACATTCAAGAGGAGCATGGGGAGGGCGGGAATCACGGCCTTCCATTCCTTGACGTGCAAGACGATCAGCAAGGGGCAGAGCAGCAGGAGATAGTAGCCGAGGGCCTCTGGGGCGAAGATTCGCCCCAGAATCAGATCGGGGTGAAGGACGGCGTTGCGGATCATCTCCCCCATGGTGTCGCCCAGGTAAGGGTAGCGGCCCATGGCGGCAGGTCCACGGCCCGAGAACGTGGGGATCACGTAGCGCGTCGAGAAGACGAACCAGGCCGCGCCCATTCCCGCGAGCAGCACGCCGTAGCTCCTTTTGCCGATCAACCAGAGCCAGGCTCCCATGGCGAGCACGGTGAGGCTGACGACCTCTTTGCAGCTCAGGGCGATCAGCACGGCGAGAACCAGGGGAATGGTCCTGCCGGCCATCGCGGCCCAGCAGGCCCAGAGCAGGGCGGGAAGGGCGATGACCTCGGGGTGGAAGTCAAAGAGGTTGGTGTTGAAGAGTGACGGGTAGAGCAACGTGCTCAAGGCGAGCGCGCGCGCCCAGGCTTGTGACAGCCCGATGGACCGGGCGATCTTGAAGACCGGGATTGCGGCCAGGCTCAGGCTCAGGGACTGCACCAGGAAGAGCCAGCCCACATGGGGAAAAATCGCGTAGAGCCCGGACAGGGGGTAGAGGATGAAGGCCGCGTGATCCCCCAGGATGTGGAAGCCCATGGTGGTGGACTGGGGATGCATGCCGCGGCTGAGCAGGAAGAGGGCCTGATCGAAGATGCCCAGGTCGAAGAGGTTGCTTTGCAGCAGGGAGTGACGCAGGCTGCTGGCGATGAACAGGAGCAAGGTGCTCGCGCCGACCAGGATGGTGAGGAAGCGCCGGTCGGAAGCGCCCATGGGGAGACCTTCCGGCTGGGCCTGATGCGGAGGGGCTGACACGGTCTCCGTGGACGGATCGGGCGAGAGCGGGGAAGGGCGAGTCATGGTCGTTCTCCTGGATTCGCTGATGCAGCGTGCAACACCCTGCTGGTTAAGCCAGCCAACTTGATGTGGGCATGCCGTGCAGGAGGGGGCGCTACCACTCTAGCCCTCGTCTTGCCTGCTTCATGCTCCCTCAAGAGCTTGTAGGTTAGCCTCAGACTTGTCAATCGGCAGAACCGCTCGGCGCTGGTTCATGGCCATGAACGGCGCTTTATTACGAGGTAACGTAATTTCGTTCTGGACACAACTCCGTGAACGTGAAATCATGGTCCTCGACATGCAGCACCGAGAGCTTTCTTGAAAAGGGAGGCGGCGCCACTATGCAAGATGAGGCATTCGATGTCCGGGAAGCGGAGCGTGGCGCGGAGTTGGCCCGCAATAAAAAGCCCAGCTTCCAGGAGAGCCTCGGACTCTCCGAGAGCTTCCTCGAGATGGGGACGGCGGCCGGCTTCGACATGTCGAGCCTCGCGGGAGTGGCGAACTGGTTCTGCGAGTACAAGCGGCGCATCATGGCGGGTCAGGCCCTTGAGGTCACGTTGCCCCAGGCCAAGCAAGGCCGGGCCATGCCGGAGCAAACCCGTCGCAGCCAATCTTAAGGTCGTATCACCAAAGAGCCTGACCCCCCTATCTGCGTCAGGCGCGGCGAGAACCGTCTCGTCTCGGCGTGTTTGGTGGCGAGGGAGGGCTCGATGCGGCCTCAGGCCTGCATTGTGAACTATTTTCGATTAATTTAAAAATGTTCTTGTTTTCTGACATCCATGTCGGGTATTATGGACTTGGTCATCCGCCCCACCTGAATGCTGGTTAACGCAAGGCTGCATTCAGGTGGTGGCGGGTGGCTTTTTCTTTATACGCCGAAGCGGCCCTTGAAGGTCAGTTCGGCCACGCCCGACTTGTCCAGCTCGCCGAGTCCGTAGGCGTTCATGCGCTGGTATTGCAGTCGGGTGGCCTCGGCGAGGGGCAGGATCATCCCGAGGTCCTGGCCCATCCGCGCGGCGATGCCCGAGTCCTTCGCGGCATGCGCCGCCGAGAAGTAGCAGGCATGATCGTGGTTCTGCATGTCCTCGCCGTCGGTTTCCAGCACCCGAGAATGGGCCCCTGTCCGAGAAAAGACCTCCCGCAGCATCGTGAGATCCAGGCCCAGCGCGTCGCCGAGGGCCAGGCCTTCGGCGAGCCCGGCGGTGTTGATGTTCATGACCATGTTCACGAGGGCTTTGACCTTGCTGGCTTCACCCGCCGGCCCGATGTAGCGCAGATCAGCGCTCAGGGTCTCGAGCAAGGGCCTGGCCTCCTCGAAGACCTCACGACGGCCGCCGCACATCAAAAAGAGCGTGCCTTGCCGCGCCTGGGCGATGCTCGCGGCCATACAGGCCTCGAGCGCCCTTGCGCCGGCCTTCCGCGCGGCGAGTTCCATGTCCTGGTGGACCGCCGGGGTCAGCGTCGCGCAGTTGATGAAGAGCTTGCCTTGCGCCTGCTGCAAGAGGTTGTCGTCAGGAGCCTGGAAGATCGCTCGCATGGCGGCGTCATCCGAGATCACCGTGAAGATGATCTCGGCGAGGTCGCTCACCTCCGAAAGCGTCGTGCAGGCTTTCGCCCCCAGTTCGGTGGCGAGGCTCTGAGCGGCGTCATGGTTGGCGTCGTAAACGGCCACGACGGCATGGCCCGTTTCCTTCAAGCGGCGCGCCATGTTGGCCCCCATGCGACCGACACCGACGAACGCGATGGGACGGGATCCAAGATTGCTGGCCATGGTTCCTCCTCGTCGGCTGGCGGCGTTAGCGCGCGAATTCGGGGTAGAACGGGTTGTTTTTCTTCTCGAGTCCGACGGTGGTCAACGGGCCGTGGCCGGGGGCGATCACCGTCTCATCCGGAAGCGAGAAGAGCTCGCGGCGGTTGTTGGCGAGCGCTTCCGGGTAGGAGACGTTGCCGCGCCCCATCGAGGCGGCGAAGAGGGCGTCTCCCACCACGACCACGGGCCTGGACAGGCCGGTGACGAGGTAGGACGTTCCGCCGGCCGAGTGCCCCCAGGTGGAGAGGGCCTTGATCGTCAGCTTGCCGACCTGGAAGGTTTGCCCCGGCTCGACGCCCTCGGCCCCGGGGACGGCCTCCTTGGGGGAGATGTGAGCCGGCGCTCCGGTGCCCTGGCGCAGTGCGTCCAGGCCCATGATGTGGTCCTGGTGCGAGTGGGTCATGAGCAAGCGTTCGACCTTCAAGCCGCGGTCCTTTATGGCCTTCAGGATGGCGTCCGGATCGGTGCCGGTGTCGAAGACGACGGCCTGCTTGCTTGCATCGTCCCAGACCAGGTAGGCGTTCACAAAGAAGTCGTCGTATGGGGTGTTGAAGCCCAGCAGACCGTCGAGAGGCGAGACCTCGGGGGCGTAGGCGCCTTTTCCCAGCGCGACCAGCTGCTCCTCGCCTAGGGCCAGCAAGGGGGCGAGTTGCCGAACCGTCTTCTCGTCGAAATCGCCTTTCAGCACCTTCTGAACGGTGGGCGTTTCGAGGTTGGCTCGGGCGGCCAGCTCCGCAGGCTTGATCGATAGGCCGATGGCGGCCTTGGAGAGCACGTCGTTGTAAAGGTCTTCGAGGGGGATCTGAGGCATGGCGGCGACTCCCTTCAGAATAAGGCGGGCTGCTTCATCCTTCGCATGGTACTCGAAGAACCACTTTGGGTGGGGAGGTTCCCAAGGGCTTCAATGGCTTGGGCCTGGGAGTGGCATGTGGCCCAGCTTTCGTCGGGGGAGGCGGCGAGTTGCCACGGGTGGAAGCGGGGTCCCAGGGCGGAGCGAACTTCACGCGCCTCGCCGTCGACCTCCAGGGTCGTGGGAAGCATCCAGCCTTCGCCCTCGTGCTGCTCCAGGAATCGAAAGGGGCCGACGGCCAGGAGGGCCTTGAAGGCTTCGAGGGTCAGGGTGGTGAGCCGGTGCTCGGGCGGCAGGTCCCGATCCACGCGCCAGAATCCGCGTGCTTTGGTCGGATCGGGCGAGAGCATGGTGGTCAGGTCCTCCAGTCGAAGGCCGTAGAGCCAGGCGACGAGCGCCTCGGTGATGCAGCGGACGCGCAGCCGCTCATGCGGGGTCAGGCAATAGAGTGAGTCGGGGCTGCGGCCTTCGGGCAGGAAGGGGCGGAGCGTCAGCCAGAGGGGCGCGAAGAGTGGCGACGGGCCGTTCAGTCGCAGGGTGTTGGCGGCCAGGACGGGAATCAGGTCGTGCCGCGGCGGAACCAAGGGAAGCTCGGAGACGACGTGCGCGTCGACCTGGGTGCCGCCGATCCGGATCCGGGCGACCCAGTCGAGGACGAAGGAGTTGAGCAGCGCGGGCAGGGCGCAGGTGAGCAATGGGTCCTCGTTGCGAAGCACTCCGAGCTTGTGGCCGCAGGGCAAGCCGGGGTTCAGCGAGGCGATCAGCGTGCGCTCATCCGTGTTGCGGGCGATGCTGCGGTAAGTGACCTTGGGGGCCAGGACGCGAGCGCCCTTGCGGAGCGCGTCCTCCCGGGCCATCAGGAACTGGGGGGCGAGACGCTTTTCCTGCCAGGGGATGCTCTCCCAGGTGGCGGCCAGGCCGGTTCCCCGGAGCCATGCCTTCGCGGAGTAGTCGTACTGGTGGATCATGACCCCCTGGTAAAGCGGGAGGGCCATTTCTCCTTCGGGGGTGACCCAGCGACCGTGCGGATCCGGGCGGTAGCCTCTTGCCTCCCATGCCTCGCGGGCCTCGAAGAGGTTGGAGTCGTCGGTCATGTGGAACTCGCGTCCCGACTGGATGCCCCAGCCGCATTCGCCTGTTTCGCCCAGCAGGACGGAGTTGGCGTAGATGCGCCGGAGGATGTCGACGTCCCGGCGGCCTTCGAGTTCCAGAAAGGCCAGACTCTTGGGGCTGAAGCGAGTGGCGAGGGAGGCCTCGTACGCGAAGGCCACCTCTTCGGCCCGTTCCCAGTCGAAGCGATCCTGGCGCATGAAGGCGGTGCGAAGCGCCTGGGTGCTGCCGCCTTTCTGGAGGATGATCATGCAGAACTTGAAGGAGCGGTGGATGTCGAAGATCTTCTGGCGGTTCTCGAAGGCGAAGAGCCAGCGCCAGCGGCAGCGCTCGAGAAAAAGCGCGCGGAGGGCCTGCGCCCCCTTGTCGCTGTACAGGCTGCTCGGGACGATCAGGCCCATCTGCCCTCCGGGCTTGAGCAGTGCGTGGCCCATCTCGAGGAACATCTTGTAGGTGTTGGGATCCGCGGAGCCCTGGTGGCGAAAGGGATGCTCGGGGTCGCAATAGCCTTCCGGCAAGCTGAGATGGCGCGCCCACGGTGAGTTCTCCATCGCCTCTCCGAATGGTGCGGCGGCGAAGCGTACCCAGTTGCTCTGGGCCTTCAGGGTCGCGCTGGCCTCCAGCCACTTCCGCTCGAGCGACGGATCCGACTCGAAGTAGCGCTCTTGCTGGCGGAGGGCCTCCTGTTTGCCGTAGGTGCGGTAAAGCGCGTCGTGATTCGAGAAGAACTCCTGGGAGTTGGGCTTCTGGGTTTCCCACGGGGGATTTCCGACCACGGCGTCGAACCCCGCGCGCGGGGTCGTGAAGACATCCGGGAACGCGAGTTCCCAGTGGAAGAAGCGGTGCTTTTCGGCCAGGTGATCGACCATGGCGAGGGTATCCGGCTCCGGGTCCAGGTAGGTGAGGGGCGTGGGGGCCATGTCCAGCTGATCCGCTGGCCAGAACCAGATGGCGCAGAAGGTGTCGAAGGCGCGCTTCATTTCTCGGAGGGCGGGACTTTCGCTGATCTCCGTCCGGTAGATCTGGGCCTTCAGGTCGGAGCGATGGACGGGAAGGCGATGGAGCGTCGTGAGGGTTTCCATGGCGTGGGCATGGGTGGCGATCGCCGCACTCGAGCGATCCTCACTCAGCCAGTTCAGGCTCCCGGTCAGGAGCTGATCCAGCTCCGCGCGGACCTGGGCGCGCTTGGCCTTGAGGGCCGTGCTCCAGGCGTCCGGCGCGAGGGTCACTCCGCGGTGGCCCTTGTCGCCGCCCTCGCGCTCCCAGGCCATCACTGGGTACTTGAGGAAGCCGTCGAAGGTCGCTCCGACCAGGGCGTTGCCCACCTTCAGCTTGTGATCGAGGAAGCTGAAAGGCAGCTCGCGATCCATCGTTTCGACCCAGAGCGCGAGCTTTCCGAGTTCGACCGCCAGCGGATCGAGGTCGACCCCATAGAGGCAGCGCTCGACCAGGTGGCGCTTGAGGCGGGCTCTGAGGGCCGGCTCGAAGTTCTCATCGTCCGGCGGCAGCGGCAAGGCCTCCTCGCAGAGCTCGCCGCAAGACGCGGTGCCGCTGGCCAGCGTGACGACGGTCTGGCGCCCGTGGGCCTGGATGCGGCCATGGGCGTAGAGGCTGGCGACCAGGGCATCCGTCAGGTAGCGCAGGGCAGCCACCAGGAAGGAGCCTGACCCCATGCTCGGATCGCAGATGGACAGCGCGAGGATGGCCTCGGGCTCCCGCGGGCGCGCGGAGAGGGGTGGTTCGCGGTCACCCGTGGTAACGGCGGAGTCGGGGGACGGGGGCTCGTAGACCAGCGGATGGAGCGTGCGGCTCACCATCGGCAGGGTCAATTCCGGGCGGGTGTAGAAGCTTCCGCTTCCCTTGCGGGTGCCTCCCCAGCGCACCAGGTACCATTCACCGGGAAGCACGATTCGCTTGATCAATGCCCTTGCGGCTTCCTCGCGTTTCACGGGATCGGCGAGGTCGCGCGCTCCCAGTAGTTTCCCGGCTTCGACCGCTCTGCGGGCCCAGGCATAAGCGCGACGCACGGCGTCCTCCGGGGGCGGCGCGTCGGAGGTGGGCGAGGGCGCTGCTTCGGCCATGGCCTCCAAGGAGTCGTTATCGTCGTCGTCGCCGCGCTTTTGCAGGCCGTCGAGCAGCACTTTCAGGGCCTTGTCGTCGAGGCTTTCAAGTTGGCTGAGGGGCATGGCGGGTTGCTTGCCCAGGTTCAGGAAGAGGACGGGGTCGTGGGTGGCGTGGCGGAGCTCGTAATCGAGTAGCCCCTCGTAGAGGATGCCGATGTAGGCGGTGTCGAGGTCGGAAAAATCGACCGGGACGGTCATGCGGGTTGATTGCCGGCCCACCTGGAGTCGGACATGTGTCCGGCAGAGCAGTTCGAGGATCTGCCCGATGATGCGATCGCCGATCCCGGCGGGGGATTCCAGGGCGGCCATGGCGCGGGACAGGGGCTCGCTAGACATGGCGTCCCCCGCTTCGAAGAGCGCTCCGCCGTACGCAGGCACCACGAGATCGCGGTGGTGCGAGCCCTCGTAAACCAGTCGAAACGCGCCCAGCAGGCGCGGCCAGGCGCTGTAGGCGGGCTCGGATTGCTGGGACGTACGATTCAGCGAATCCTGGAGGCTGGAGAGCCCGTACGAGTTGCGGTAGATGGGGTTGTCGGTGGGCAGGAGTCCCCTGGCCTCCGCGAAGAGAAGAACCACCAGGCGCATGATGATCCGGCAGGCGGCCACGTAGAGCATGCGCGGCGGGACCTCCGCACGAATGGCGTCGAGGGCCGTCCCCTGGGCCGAGATGAGCAACTCGACCGCCTGGCGGACGCGTTCGCCCATCTGCTGGGACAGGTCGGAGCGTCCCGACCGGGAGGCCTGGAGCGCGCTCATGAGGGGGCTTATCGCGGTCGTCTTGGACGGCCGCATGGCCTGGATGCCCAGGACATGGCGCATGCCGTGGAACTGGGGGGTGGGGAGGCCGGCGGCGAACCAGTCTGCGGCGTTCCACTCGACGTGAGATGACTGGTCTGGGCTGGCATGAATCAGGCGCCACTGCGCGCCGTTGGTGAGTAGGGCGATCGCCACTCCCTGCTGCCTGAGCCATTCCACGGCCTTGGCGCCGAGCCTCCGCCCGCGCCCCGTGCTCAGGTTGAGCTGGGGATCCGCGAGAAAGACCGGGAGAAACCCTCCCGAGCGGCCTTTCCAGAGGCGCTGAGGCTTGACCGTCTCGCCTTCCAGCGAGCGCTGCGCCCAGTCTGCGCCGATGGCACTGGGCTTTAGCCAGCCCATGGAGTAGCCCAGGGCATCCTGGAGGACGAGGTCGACGAGGTGGGTGAAGGGTTTGCGAGCGGGCGCGTCGGCTTCGAGGAACTGGGTGACGGCGGCATGGAGGTTCTCTGCGCGGCGCGTCGGCAGGGGCGGGGCGGCGATTTCCATCAGGCCCGCGAGGGCCTCGGGAGAAAGCAGCCAGCCGGCCTGCGGGAGTTCGCTCCACCAGGCCAGGATGTCAGTCTCGGACATGCGATACCTCCTCCGGGAAACGAATCTCGACGGCGACGGGGAGGACCTGCATGCGGTCCTTGAGGCGATAACGGGAGGGCAGGACGCGCTCGACGAGGCGATCGCGCTCTTCTTCCAGTTGCGTGCGCAGCTCCTTGTAGTGCCGGCGCCTGAGCTGGAGCTCCTTGGTCAGGTCGAAGAGCCGTTGCTCGCGTGCCTGCTCGA
Organism: Candidatus Sericytochromatia bacterium; assembly: GCA_036676455.1. Classification (GTDB taxonomy): domain Bacteria; phylum Cyanobacteriota; class Sericytochromatia; order S15B-MN24; family UBA4093; genus UBA4093. The sequence continues at coordinate 3,799 of JAKFCW010000122.1, read as the reverse complement.
TCTCCATGAGGAAGGTGGTCTGGCGCATGGCCTGGATGAAGGCGTCATGCTCGCGCTCCAGCTTGGCCAGGGTGTTTTCGCGCAGGGATCGGCCGATCTCGGCGAGGCGTTCCTGGAAGCGCTCCTTTTCCTCGGCGATCGTGCGTTCACCGGTTTGCTGAAAGGCTGCCGACAGCCGCAGGCTCAATGCGCTCGCCTGCAGTTCGATGAAGGCCTGGAGGTCGTTCTGAGTCCATGACCAGATCGCGCGAGCTTGCTCGGTAAGCGGGAACTCCAGAGGCTTGGCGGGGGCAGCGCCCGGAGTGAGGCGCGGGGGAGGAGCTTCGCGAGGCGGCAGCAGCTTGCCGTCGCGCAGCGGGAAGCACCAAGTGCGGACCCAGTGGTGAGCGGTTTCTTGCAGGCCATTGACGGCGATTTCCTCGACCGTGAGGAGGATCGCGGCGTCCGCGCCTTCGGGTAAGGGGCCGCGCCGGGCGATCCAGCGGGAGAAGCGGTCGGGCTGGTGGCGGGCTCGGGCGATCGCCCCGAGGGCCTGTTGCAGAATCGGATGTCCCAGGTGCATCAGGAAGGTGTTCTTCTCGGGGCGGAAGACCTTGCGGTCCGCATGGTCGTGTAGCAAGGTTCCGGGGTCGAAGGTCAGCCGCGGGAGGCTAGCCATCAGGCCTGCGCTGGCGGGGGGAGGCAGGGCCTCGTCGATGAGCGATCGCCAAGCGGCGGGGACGGGATCCACCAGGCGAAAGCGTCCTCGCTCGTCGGGGCCTTCCATCCGCGGGAGGCCGCAGCCGAAGCTCATGGCGATCTCCAGGGTGTCTTGGAGGCTGGAAGGCGAAAGGTCTAGTTTCTCGGCGAGGGTTTGCAGGGCCTGCTGCTGAGCCTCACCGTTTTCCACGGGAGGCTCGGGGGGCAGATCATCGGGCTCGGGCTTGGCCGAGAGGGCTTCATCAAGCTGGAAGAGCAGTCCCTCTGCCGGCGCCTCTTTGATGAAGTGCGCCTCGATGGCTTCGCTGAAGAGCGGATCGGCCAGGATGCGGTCCTCTCGGATCTGCGAGCGCTTGGCGAGGAGGCGTCCCATGAAGCGCAGGGAGTCGTCATCCTCCGAGCTGAAGTGGAAGATCGTGACGTCGCGGGCCTGGCCGTGCCGATCGAGCCGGCCGTTGCGCTGCTCCATGCGGGAGGGATTCCAGGGGATGTCCCAGTGGAGCAGGTAGCGGCAGGTCTCTTGCAGATTCAGGCCTTCCGAGGCGGCATCGGTGGCCACCAGGATTCGGAGCGGATCGGCGGGATCGTTGAAGGCCTCCTTGATGCGCTGGCGCTCCGGGTCGGACATCCCCCCGTAGAGCACCCGGATCGCGCCGGGCGTTCCGAGATCCGCTTCGAGCCGCCGCGCCAGGTAATCCAGGCTGGTCTTGTACTCGGTGAAGATGATCAGGCGTTCATCGTCTCGCCAGCCCGCCTCGGTGATGAGCGCGGACCGGCAGAAGCGCTCCAGGGACGTGTAACGAGCGTCGCTGCTCGGAAGCTCGGATTGTCCCCACCCGAGCCCCAGGGCCTCGATGGCCTCGTTCACGGCTTCGATGGGCTTGGCCAGGGCCTGGGACATGCTCGCGAGCCAGGAGCCGACGATCGTGAGGGCGTGACGGGTGCGAGCCTCGCGTTCCTCATCGTCTTCGAGCTCCGTGTCCGAGGCGGTCTTGGCGGCCCGAACGTCAGCGGACTTCGCGCGTTCGGTCGCTTCGAGTCCCTCCATGCAGCGCCACCAGCTTTCTGCAAAGGTTGCAGGCCCCGAGAGCATGCGTTTGCTCAGGACCTCGATGGCGAAGGCGCCGGCCAGGGATTCCGAGCGGAGCGCCCGGCGGACCTGACGTCGCACCTCCGCGCGAAAGGAATCGAAAGCCTGCAGCAGGGCGTGCTCGTCGCTTTTCAGGAGCAAATTGGGGAGGGCTTCGACATGGCGTTCGGTGAAGCGGGGCTTACCGGTCGTCGAGAGGAGGTCGCGCTTCAGGCGGCGGACCACGACTTGCTCGATGCGCTGCTTCTCCTCGGGAGTGAAGGAGCTCGTGCGGCTGAAGCGCACGGGGTCGAGGGCTTCGAGCAGGCCCGAGAAGCTGCGGGTATGGCCATTGTGAGGAGTGGCCGTCAAAAAGATCCGGTGCTCGAAGGACGGGCTCATGCGCCGCAGCATCCGGGACAGCTCCGAGTCCGGGCCGAAACCCCCTGGGCTCAGGTTATGCGCCTCGTCGACGATGAGGAGGTCCCATGGGGCTTCGGGCGTGGCGGCGGCGGCGCGGAACTGCTCGAAGACCTCGGGTTGGCGCAGGTACTGGTAGCTGACGATGGCCTTCTCGTGGACTCGCCAGGGGTTGGCTCCGAGGCCGAGGCGCTTCTGGACGGCCATGGTTTCCTTGCGGTCGATGAGGTCGAAGCGCAGGGCGAACTTCTCATGCATCTCTTGTTGCCACTGGCGGCGCAAGGTGGCGGGGCAGAGGATCAGCACGCGGCGGATGCGCCTGCGCAGCATCAGTTCGCGCAGGATCAAGCCGCATTCGATGGTTTTTCCCAGCCCCACGCCATCGGCCAGGAGCAGGGAGACGCGGGGCATGCGTAGCGCCCTGAGCAAGGGGACGAGCTGATAGTCCTCGATTTGCAGCGCGCCGAAGAAGGGCGAGGCGATGAGGGGCTGCTCGTCGCTCATTCCGGCGAGTTCGAGGGTGGGCGTGAGGGCGCTCCACCGGCTGGCCCGGACCAGGGCGTTGAACTCGCGCTCGTCCATGGGCGAGGCTTGCCTGATGTTCGGAAGGGCCTGGGTTTCGATGAGGCGGGCGTTGGCCTCGCGCTCCCAGATGAGGGAATCTTCGCGCGCGCCGTCGGGGTCGGTGTACGCGATGCGCACCAGGTGGAGGCGACCCTCGGGGCCGGGGTCGGGCGGGAAGGCCTCGACGTGGGAGACGAGTCCGCGACGGTTTCGAACCATGGCCATCATGCCTTCACGGGGAAGAGCGGGGCTGGAATGCATCGCCGACCTCCTTTTTCGTTTGATTTGATGTAAATATTTTCTATCGTAAACTGGTCAAAAATACAAGCACTCCCTTTGGCCAGGAACGGCCGGGTGAAGGAGGGAGCAAGAAGTTGAATGGGCTTGAATGCCGCTTGGCGGGTAAGGAGGGCTCACGGGCAGCGTGTCTGAAAAGGCTTGACTGCGCTGTTTATGTGGATGGGGTGCTCTGGGAAATGTGATGCGGCGAACATTTCACCTCATGAGCAGGATCGAAACCCGCGCCAAATGATCCTTTGCGCCGGAAAAAAGTACTTGACTCACGTGGGGGCTTGGGGATAGGATAAATCTTCGTTGGGCAACCGCGCCGGAAGCGGCCGCCTCGCCGAAGACTCCAAGTTAAGAGAGGGTTGACAAAGCCCTAAGGCGGAGTTAAGGTAAGAGACCCGGCGGTGAACACCGCACCCCCCGCTGAAAACTGCGAGAGGTTGGTTCGAAGGTCGAGAGGCCTTCAGGTTGGTCTTCTCGCTTTGGGTTTAGACCCGAGTCCTCCACGGAGGGTTTGGATCTGAGTCCAATGGATTCAGGGAAGCACATTGACAACTGCATAGGAAAGCAAAAAACCTCAACAATATGAGGGTTGCTGAAGTGGAAGGTCCGCGAGGACTGGAAGCGAAGGTAGCCCGAGTATCTTGAGGATAATCCAAGGATTAGACGGGAGGCATCCCGTCGAACGCTGAGAAACCAATGTAGGTCAAGCTACAAAGGGCGTACGGTGGATACCTTGGCGCCAGGAGCCGAAGAAGG
>JAKFCW010000121.1:0-27808 GCA_036676455.1 Candidatus Sericytochromatia bacterium | reverse complement strand
CTCCAGCAGGTCCACGCCCACGACCTGCTTCACGCAGCGGGCGTAGTACTGGGCCGCCCCGCCGATGGCGTTGAGGTAGACCGCCCCGTGCTCCTGAAGGCCCTTCAGGGTCTTCGGGCCCATGCCGCCCTTGCCGATGATGGCGCGGAGGCCGAATTTCTTGATGACGTCGGCCTGGTAGGGCTCCTCGCGGATCGAGGTGGTGGGGCCGGCGGCCAGGATCTTCCAGCCGTCCTCCTGCTTCACCGCGACCGGGCCGCAGTGGTAGAGCACGCCGCCGGTGAGATCCACCGGCGCGTCGTGGTCCATCAGGTACTTGTGGATGGCATCGCGGCCCGTGTGCATCATTCCCTTGATCGAGACGACGTCGCCCACCTTCAGGGAGCGGATCTGCTCCTCGCTGATGGGGGCCTCGAGCACGACCACGCGGGGAGCTTCCCCATCCGGCGCGGCCGCCGGCGCGGCCATCCTGGGGGCTTCCTCGGCGGCGATGCGGTACTGCCAGCCCGTGATGGCGCCGGTCTCCGGGGAGATGGTGACGCCCAGGCGGCGGAAAGCCCAGCAGTTATAGGCGACGGAGACGAAGAAGCTGGCGGGAAGGCGATTCAGCACGCCGATCTTGCAGCCCAAGAGGGTGACCTCGCCGCCGAAGCCCATGGTGCCGACGCCCAGCTGGTTGGCGGTCTCCATGACGTAGGCTTCGAGCTCCGCGAGGCTGGGCTCGGGGTTCACGTCGTCGACGCTGCGCAGGAGCTGGTGCTTCGCCTCTTCGTAGCCGGTGGTGCGATCGCCCCCGATGGCCACGCCGATGAAGCCGGCCGAGCAACCCTGACCCTGCGCCTGATGCACGGCATGCAGGATGCACTTGCGGACGCCGTCGAGGTCGCGGCCGGCCTTGCCGAGCCCGGGAACCTCCATCGGCAGGGAGTACTGGATGTTCTTGTTCTCGCAGCCGCCGCCCTTGAGGATCAGCTTGACCTCGATCTCGGGCGATTCCCACTGCTCGAAGTGGATGACGGGAGTGCCGGGGCCAAGGTTGTCGCCGGCGTTCACGCCCGTCAGGGAGTCCACCGAGTTGGTGCGGAGCTTGCCGTTCTTGGTGGCGCGAGCGACCGCCGAGCGGATCGCGGCCTTGATCTCAAGCTGGTTGACGCCCACGGGAGTGTGGACGAAGAAGGTCGGCATGCCGGTGTCCTGGCACAAGGGGAGCTTGGCGTCCGCGGCCATGTCGATGTTCTGGCTGATGGTGCCGAGGGCCATGGCCGAGCGGGTCGTGGCGTCCTCCAGCTCCTTGGCGCGCTGCAGCGCCGTCCGGACGTCTGCCGGCAGGTTGGTTGCGGTCTCCACCACGAGCTGGTAGAGGCTCTCTTCAAGCTGGGTGTGGGTGGTCATGACGATGTTCCTTTTGGAGAGGGGATCGGGTCCCTCCAAGCTACCACGGGGCGCGGGTTTTCTCAAATTGAGGGAAGCGATCAAAGCCATGGCGGGCGCGGAGGCCCGCCCTACAAACACCATGATCGGGGAATCAGGCCCCACTGGCCCGCCCCACTGCCCGCTGCCTCCTGCTTCCCAGCTTGCCCGCTGCGTGAGCGATCGCTAGAATAAAGGCAGGAACTAAACTTGAGGAAGGACGCGCGCCCCATGGAATCGACGGAATTGACCGGAGCGACGGAAGAAACGACCGATCTGGCCCAAGAGGTCGAGCGGCTGCGCCGCGAGATCGAGGAGCATAACTACCGCTACCACGTTCTCAACCAGCCGACCATCAGCGATGCCGAGTACGACCGGACCTTCCGGCGGCTGCAGGAAATCGAGCGGGAGCACCCCGAGTTCGACACTCCCGACTCGCCCTCCCACCGGGTGGGCGCCCCCGTCCAGGAAGGCTTCGGAACCATCCGCCACCGCGTCCCGATGCTCAGCCTCGCCAACGCCTTCAACGTCGACGAGCTCAAGGCCTGGGACGCCCGCGTCCGCAAGCTTCTCGGCACCTCCGGCGAGGTGACGTATTCCGTCGAGCCCAAGATCGACGGGCTCGCCATCTCCCTGCGCTTCGAGGCCGGCCGGCTGATCGAGGCCGCCACCCGCGGCGACGGCGTCACCGGCGAGGACGTCACCTCGAACATCCGCACCATCAAGGACATCCCCTGGCACCTGCCTCCCTACTGCCCCGAGAACATCGAGGTCCGCGGCGAGGTCTACATGGGCAAGGAGGACTTCCGCAAGCTCAACGAGGAGCGCGAGCAGCTCGGAGAGGCCCTCTTCGCCAACCCGCGCAACGCCGCGGCTGGCTCCCTGCGCCAGCTCGACCCCCGCGTCACCGCCAAGCGTCCCCTCGGCTTCTGGGCCTACGGGGCGATCGGCCTGGGCGGCATCACGACCCATTACGGGGCGCTGGAAGCCGTGGGCAACATGGGCTTCCCGGTCTATCCCGAGGTCCGGCTGGTGACCGGCATCGACGCGGTCGAGGCGCTTTACCAGCGCTACTGCGAGACCCGCGAGGCGCTCGGCTTCGAGATCGACGGCGTGGTCATCAAGGTGAACTCGCTGGCCGACCAGGAGCGCCTCGGCGCGGTGGGCCGCGAGCCGCGGTGGGCGATCGCCTACAAGTTCCCCGCCATCCAGGAGACCACCCGCCTCGAGGACATCATGGTCCACGTCGGCCGCACCGGCACCATCAACCCGGTGGCCGTCCTGGCCCCGGTCAACATCGGCGGCGTGGTCGTGAGCCGGGCCACGCTGCACAACGAGGACGAGATCGTCCGCAAGGACCTGCGCATCGGCGACTGGGTCGTGGTTCAGCGGGCCGGCGACGTGATCCCGCAGGTGGTCAAGTCCATTCCCGAGAAGCGCACGGGCGACGAGCGACTCTTCGAGATGCCCGACCATTGCCCGGTCTGCGGCGCTCCCGCCGTTCGCATCGAGGGCGAGGCGGCCCGTTACTGTACCAACGGCCTGCAATGCCCCGCGCAGCTGGTCGAGAGCCTGCGTCACTTCGCGAGCCGCCGGGCGATGGACATCGAGTGGCTCGGCATCAAGGTGGCCGAGATGCTCGTGGACGCGGAGCTGATCAAGGACGTGGCGGATCTCTACGCGCTGAGCAAGGAGCAGCTGCTCGCGCTGGATCGCTTCGGCGAGAAGTCGGCCGACAACCTGCTGGAAGCCATCGAGCAGAGCAAGGGGCGGTCGCTGGATCGCCTGATCTTCGCGCTGGGGATCCACGAGGTCGGCGAGGTGACAGCACGGCTGCTGGCCAAGGAGTTCCGGAGCATGGACGGCCTGATGGCCGCCACGCGCGAGCAGCTGCAGCTGATCCCGTCGATTGGCCCCTCGATGAGTGAGAGCATCGTGGACTTCTTCGCCGAGGAGCACAGCCGCAAGGTGATCGGCAAGCTGAAGGCCGCGGGCCTGACCATGGAGCTGCCGGAGGCGGCGCCGGTCGTGGCGGATTCGCCCTTCGCGGGCCGGGAAGTGGTCTTCACGGGGAAGCTGGAGACGATGACGCGCGGGCAGGCCCAGGAGCTGGTGGAGCGGCTGGGCGGCACGGCGGGGGGCTCGGTGACCAAGAAGACGTCGCTGGTGGTGGCGGGTGCGGAGGCGGGCTCCAAGCTGGACAAGGCGCGCAAGCTCGAGATTCCCATCATGAGCGAGGCCGAGTTCACGCGCTGGGTGGCCGAGTCGCAAGGGTAAGACCTTCCCCCGCGGGGGAAGGCCTAGCGCCCGCGGCTGTTGCGGAAGGCAGCGAAGCTGACCTGTAGCAACGATAGGCTAGTAATTGCGTCGGAGCGCGTGACGCGGCGGCGCGTTACTTGAGGTTCTGCTTGCCGCGCTCGATGAGCTCCTTGACCTTCTGGCCGCCCTTGTGGCCGATCTCGGAGTAGAACTCGGGGCCGTACTTGTCGCGGACCTTCTCGCCGCCGAGGCGGCCGGCTTCGGCGACGCTGAGGTTGCCTTTCTCCGGCGTCTTGGTGGTGGGAGTCCAGGCACGCGTTTGCTTCCGAGCCATCGGGACCCTCCTTTACTCCTCCATCGCCCGCTTACCGGCGTTGATCAGGTCGCTAACCTTGTTCCCGCCCTTCTTGCCGATCTGCGAGTAGAACTCGGGGCCGTACTTCTCCTTGGTGGTGTTGCCGCCCTTGCGGCCGCCGATCTCTCCGCCCTTGTGGCCGATCTCGGAGTAGAACTCGACGCCGTACTTGTCGCGGACCTTCTCGCCACCGAGGCGACCGGCTTCACGGGTCGTCATGTCTCCGGACTTCGGGTTTCGCGCCATGACCATCCTCCTTCTTCCCGCCGTGCTTCCCGCCGTGCGGGTTCCCGTCCGTGCGGGGGCCCTCGGAGTCGTTCGGAAACGGGCACCCCACCCAGTTGTGAAACTTAACGAAGAAGTCTAAAGAGGCCCTACAGCGTTGTCAATCACTGCTCGCAAGCCCGAAGCGCCTGGCCCCGACCCCTTTAAGCCTGGTGCGAAGGCGGCTATTCGCCGCCCTCCTTGCGCCCTCGCTCGATGAGCTCCTTGACCTTCTGGCCCCCCTTGTGGCCGATCTCGGAGTAGAACTCGGGGCCATAGCGCTGCTTGGTGACCTCGCCGCCCTTCTCCCCGCCCTTCTGGCCGATCTCGGAGTAGAACTCGGGGCCATGCGTCTCGGCGGTCTTCTCGCCGCCCTTGCGGCCGGCCTCGCGCACGCTCATCTCGCCGCCCTCCCGCTTCATGCGGGGATCCGGTTTCTTGGCCATGGTCGCCTCCTTCTCGATCCGCTCGAAGCGCCCGACGGCGGCATCCCGCGCGTCGTCGCCCCCAGCGGCGTCCAATCGCTGGGAGTCGCTCCTCGACCCCTGGCTTGACCATGGTAGCCGCTCTCCTTTTTCAGTCAACGACGGCTTGGTCCCCGCCCCGCCCGCCCGCATAGCCTGCGAGGCCTCGTTGACAAGGGCGAGGGCCTCTACTAGAGTGAGAGCCGTAACGGATTGTTAAGCAGAGCCAAGTCCCCTAAGAGCCGCCCGGGACCCGAGGCAGGGCCCAATCGCAGAGCGCCTGAGAAGACCCTGAGAAGAGCTGGGAGAGAGCCATGAGCAAGACGCCCGACCCGAAGCTTGCCCCCAAGAGCCGGAGCGCGCGACGCTGGCAGGTCTCGCTGGCCCTGGCGGTCGGCATCGTGCTGGGGGCCTGCTTCGGCGGCCTCCCCGAGGGCAGCAAACAGGAGGCCGGGCCCAGCAGCCTGCCTCCGGCCGTGGCCCAGGGGGCGCCTACAAGCTTTCGCTCGCTGGTGGAGCGCGTGATCCCCTCGGTGGTGAACATCGACGTGACCCGGCGCGTCCGCCCCCAGGTGCCACGTGGCTTCGACCGCTTCTTCGAGACCCCTCCCACCCAGGAGCAGCAGGGCGTGGGCTCGGGCTTCATCATCGACGCCTCGGGCCTGATCGTCACCAACTACCACGTCATTCGCGGGCGCGCCGAACTCTCGGTCACCCTGCATGACGGCACCGCGCACCACGGCCGCGTGATCGGCTCGGATCCGCTGACCGACCTCGCCCTCGTCAAGATCGACGCCAAGGGGCTCAAGCCCCTGGCGCTGGGCAACTCGGACCAGATGTTCCCCGGCGACTGGGTGCTCGCTCTTGGCAGCCCGCTGGGCCTGCAGGAATCGGTGACGGCGGGGATCATCTCGTCGGTGAACCGGGAAGTGGCGATCGCCGAGCGCACCAACTACCTCCAGACCGACGCCGCCATCAACCCGGGCAACTCCGGCGGCCCACTGGTCAACATGGCAGGCCAGGTGATCGGCGTGAACACCGCCATCGCCCAGGGCGCCCAGGGGATCGGCTTCGCCATCCCCGCCAACACCCTCTCGCAGGTCCTCACCGACCTGCGCGAGAAGGGCCGCGTCGAGCGCGCCTGGCTGGGCGTGGCCGTGGCCGCGATCAACGCCCAGATCGCCGGCCAGCTGCCCGGAGCCAAGGCGGACCAGGGCCTGGTGGTCCTCGAGGTGGTCGCCGGAAGCCCCGCCGCCAAGGCGGGCCTGCGCTCAGAGGACGTGATCCTCTCTGTGGACGGCAAGGCGCTCAGTGAGCCGCGCGACCTGATCCACTACCTCAACACCAAGAAGCCCGGACAGCGGGTGCGCCTGCGCGTGCTGCGCGGCGGCCAGACCCGCGACGTGAACCTCACCCTCGCCACCATGCCCGCCAGCGCGGTCCAGTGATTTGACAGCCGATTAACAAAACTTCATGATGGATCCGTTCCCGGCTCAGAGCCAGGAAGCGGACATTCCGCGCCTCCAAGGAGTCGGAAGACGGGGGGACACAGGAAGGCTGGAAGCGTATGGACGACGGAGCGGGCAAGATCTGGTGGTACCTGGTGGTCTTGGTCCTGATCTGGGTGGGCTTCATGCTCTTCTTTCCGGCTGGCAGCAGCCGGGTGGACCTCAGCTACACCGCGTTCCAGCAACAGCTGCAAAGCGGCAACATCGAACGCGTGACCCTCCAGGGCCAGAAGATGACGGGAGAGTTCAAGAACCCGATCTCCCCGGCCGGCACGAAGGAATCCCGGGTCTCGGAGTTCCAGACCCAGCTTCCGCCGGTCGACAACCCCACCCTCCTCAATCGCCTCGAAAGCCAGGGCGTGGTGGTCAACGCCGAGCCCGAGCCTAGCAACTGGTGGTTCAACCTGATTCTCCTGGGGCTGCCCATTCTGCTCTTGCTCTTCCTCTTGAGCCGCATGGGCATGGGCGGTGGGGCCACCCAGCAGAACGCCTTCAGCTTCGGCCAATCCAAGGCCAAGCTCTACACCTCCGAGAAGCCCAAGGTCACCTTCGCGGACGTCGCCGGCGTCGACGAGGCCAAGGCCGAGCTGGTCGAGGTGGTCGACTTCCTCAAGGAGCCCGCCAAGTTCCACCGCCTGGGCGCCAAGATCCCCAAGGGCGTCCTCCTGGTCGGCCCTCCGGGCACCGGCAAGACCCTCTTGGCCCGTGCCGTGGCCGGCGAGGCCGGCGTGCCGTTCTTCTCGATCTCGGCCACCGAGTTCGTCGAGATGTTCGTGGGCGTCGGCGCCAGCCGCGTGCGCGACCTCTTCGAGAAGGCCAAGGCCCGCGCGCCCGCCATCGTCTTCGTGGACGAGATCGACTCCGTTGGCCGCCGCCGCGGCGTGGGCATCGGCAACGTCAACGACGAGCGCGAGCAGACCCTCAACCAGCTGCTCTCCGAGATGGACGGCTTCGAGCCCCACCAGGAGGTCATCATCATCGCGGCCACCAACCGCCCGGACGTGCTCGACCCGGCCCTGCTGCGACCCGGTCGCTTCGACCGACGCGTCGTGGTCGGCCTGCCCGACCGCAACGGCCGCGCCCAGGTCCTCAAGATTCACTCCAGCAAGGTGCCGCTGGATCCCGACGTCAAGTTCGAGGAAATCGCCGGCGAAACCCCCGGCTTCTCCGGCGCCGACCTCATGAACCTCGTCAACGAGGCCGCTCTCAATGCCGCCCGCAAGGGCCGCAAGCAAGTCACCATGCTCGACTTCGAGGAGGCCAAGGACAAGATCATCCTGGGCGTGCGCCGCAACACCCTCTTGGATCCCAAGGAGCGCGAGCTGGTGGCCTACCACGAGGCGGGCCATGCCCTGGTCGCCCATTACCAGCCCAACACCGACCCGTTGCACAAGGTCACCATCATCCCCCACGGCATGGCACTGGGCGTCACCCAGCAGATGCCCCAGGACGACAAGCATACCTACCCGCGCGGCTACCTCCTCGAGAAGATGGCCGTCCAGCTGGGAGGCCGCGCCGCCGAGAAGTTGATCTTCGGCGAGGTCACCACCGGCGCCGAGAACGACCTGGTCGAGATGACCAAGCTGGCCCGCCGCATGGTCATGCGCTGGGGCATGGCCGAGGGCCTCGGCCCCATGGCCTACGACCTCGACTCCGAATCCGCCTTCCTCGGCGAGGGCGGCGGCGGCATGAGCTTCGAGAAGCCCTACTCCCAGGAGACCGCCGCGCGCCTGGATCAGGAAGTCGCCCGCTTGGTTGCCGATGCGAACCAGCGCGCCCAGGACATCCTCCTGCGCAACAAGCAGAAGCTGATCAACCTGGCCGAGGCCCTGCTCGAATCCGAGAGCCTGGACGCCAAGCAACTCGAGGTCGTGCTCGGCAACAAGGCCGGCCGCACCTAGCAGCTCAGCCCCTCGCTAGGTGCCTCCACCTCGCTGGGAACGCCACCGATGGCCGCTTTGCGTTCCTTGGAACCCGGCGGGCAAGGGCTTGAACGCATGCAGAATCAATTGACACCGCTTCGTTTACAAGATTGACTGAGTGTGAAATAATCAACCAATCTGCCCACAATCGGGCACTTCCAAGCCCTTCTGAATTGACCGTCGTCCTACGTCGCAACAGGAGATTGGCTGATGCGTATCCGACTGATGGCTCTGACGGCCCCGGTCCTGGCCCTTTGCTTGGCAGGGTGTCCCAGTCCAAGCTTCATTTCAGGACCCGTGCCGACGAGCCCGATGCCTTACCCGAATAGGTACCCGGTGGCAACAGCGTCCCCGGATCCCTGGTACAACCCCTCCCCCGCACCGAGTGCCCCAAACGACATGCTCGACGGCTTGAGCATCGATGACGCCTATCACCAGGTTCAACGATACGTGAGCCTGCACTATCCGGGGGCTGAACTGGTTAGCGCCCAGTCGAGTCAGGTTGGAGCGACCGGCCGAATTTCAAGAGCCGGAGCCTGGGTTTTCACCTACCTGATGATGGTTCCGACAAGCAGCGAAACGACTACCCCCGCTTCGCCGACCACGCAATCGGTAGAAATCCCTTCGCGGTTCGAGACGCAATTCCTTGCGTTCACGGTCACGGGCACCGGTCAACTGAATGCACCGGAAGCCAAGGTACGCCTGGGCCATGCTCAGGGGACCGTCCGGTACGCAACGGTCGTTCCCATGGGCCAAGCCGTTGAGATTGCCAAAAGCTATGGAATGTCCGTCGGTTCTGCTGGCTTCTCGGTGTTCCTGAGGCCGGATACCGACAACGGAGCGGTCTACGAGATCGACAACAGTCTTTTTTCATCGATCTACGACGGCGACGACGCAGGAGCAGGATCTTCCTTACGCGGCAGGTTCGTGCTCGATGCCTATACGGGTGAGCTCATCGAGCGCCCCTCGCAGATTTAAGCTCCCGGCCATCTCAGCCAGCATGATGTGAGCGTGCTCGGACTGCTTGTCCGAGCACGCTCCATTCTTGAACGCTCAGGGCGCCGAGGCGTCGGGACGCGGTGCGTCCTTCATGAGTACTGCGTTCTTGCGCTCGGCGATCTGGAAGGCGTCATAGGCAGCCCAGAGCGAATAGACGCCCGCCGCCACGAAGTAGCCGATGTTCACGTAGGGCATCGGATCGAAGCTCGGAGCCGGATCAAACTGCGAGAAGCGCCCCCGCCGGTTGACCGCGAAGTTCGCCACCACGGTCGAAGCCAGCATCGCGGCCCCGCCGCCCAGGATGACGAAGCCCCGCATGGGCTCGCCGGCGTAGACCTGGCCCATGCCAGGAAGCGGATTGACGGCCAATGCCATCCCATAGGTCTGAAAGCCGGAATAGACGGGATCGGACTGAATGGCGCCAGGCGCGGCCGCCAGAGCGATGGGGGCGTAATTCAGGCCCGCCGCCACCCAGGGATTGTAGGACGGGCTGGCCGCGGCGATCCACTGGATCTGGGCCTGCGCGGGAAGCGTCCCGACCACGGGAATGCTCCCCATGGTGAGCGTCAGAGCGGCAACGAAGGTCTTTGGAATGCGGAGCATACGCACGGCCTCCTGACAAGCGAGCAATTCAGCGCCCGCCCATCATTCTACCCAGCCATCCCCGGCACGTCGAGGCGGAATCGACCTAGCGCGTCACGAGCACCATGCCGCTCGCCGAGGCCACCGCTCGCGCCCCGGGCAGGCGCAAGGCCATCGCCTCCCAATCCGCATCATTCAACAGGGCCGCCGGATTGGCCTCCCAGCGCTCGGGCAGGCTCTCCCTGGTGACCAGCACCTCGGGGCGATCGAGGTAGTACACGAACGCGGGCCGGGTCGTCTCCGAGACGTAGAGGATCCCCAGCCCCTCCGCGACCTGCGCGTGAGACGCCGTGGCGAGCGGACGAAGGTCCGCCGCGAAGCGGGCCTCCCAGCGCAGCGACGCCGGCAGCAGCGCCAGGATCGTGAAGTAGGTCGCTCCCAGTACCACCCACGGACCCGCCTGGCGCCCCCAGGCAATCAATCCGCCGCCGAGAATCAAACCGATCCCCAGGATGAGGGCCGCGAGGGCGTAAGCCTGGTCAGGCCTCGGCGATCCGGCAAGCAAGACGCCCCCGATGATGACGGCGACGCCCAGCGCCAGCCAGGCCCAGGCCAGGGGGCGCGAGGAACGGGGGTGGTCGATGAGGCGATCCAGGTAGCCTCCGAGCAGGAGGGCGATCGCCGGGTACGCCGGCACCACGTACCAGGGCAGCTTCGTCGCCGCCAGCGAGAACGCTCCGAGCACCCCCAGCCCCCAGCAAAGCGCCAGGCGAACGACTGGGTTACGGCGCTGCTTCCAGGCTCCCCAGGCGGCCGGCACCAGCGCGAAGAGCCACGGGTGATCCAGCGAGGCGACGTGCGCCAGGTAGAACCAGATCGGCCCCTCGTTCGCATCCATGGTGCTGAGCGCCCGCCCCACCACGTGCAGCCCGAGATGCGCCTTCACGAAGGCCATCCCATGGCGCTGCCACTCCAGGACGTACCAAGGCAGGACCAGGGCAGATCCCAGGGCCAGGCCCGACCAGAGCCAGGGCGATCGCCAGACCCGCGCCTCGCGCTCCCAGAGGCTGTACGCCCCCAGCACCAGCAGCAGCAACAGCGCCAGGGGCCCCTTGATCATCCAGGTGAGTGCCACCGCCAGACCGAGAGGCAGTCCCCAGCGCAGGTCCCGGCGTGCCAAGAGGAAGCAGAAGACCCCCAGCGAGAAGGCCAGCGCCAAGGGGCCGTCGAGCATGGCCATCCGGCCGGCCTTCATGAAGGGCAGGGTCGTGAGCAGGACCAGCGCCGACAGCAGCGCGGGCCGGACGCGGCCGAAGCCGACGCGGGCAATTCCGTAGAGCACGAGGACCGTGAGGCCCGAGGCGATCGCCGAAGGCAGCCGCAGGGCCGTCTCGTTGAGGCCGAACGCCCCGGCAGCCGCGGCCATCATCCAGATGACCAGGGGAGGCTTGTCGAAGAAGGGCCCCCCACGCCAGTGCAGCGTGATCCAGTCGCCCGTCGCGAGCAGTTCCTTGACCACCTGAGCGTACCAGGCCTCGTCCCAGTCGTAGAGGGAGTCCTGGCCCAGCAAGAAGCCGAACATCACGGCGGACAAGGCTGCGAGCAGCCCAATGGCCCAGAGGTCCTTCTTCACGCGGTCATCCCCCTTCACGCACGGACAAGACGACGGCGCATGCGGCAAGCCGCATGCGCCCTGAACGTCAGTATAACCGCCTGTCGCCCGGTGATCTAGCTCTTGGAGGCCGGAAGCCTCGGAACCACGCCCTCGAGCACCTGCGGCTGCTCACTGGAGGCCTTGAAGAAGGCGATCGCCGCCATCAGCTCCTGGGCACGCGCCTCGAGATCGGCGGCAGAAGCCGCGATCGAGGTGGTGGAGTTGCAGGATTCCTGAACGGCCTGCTGGATCCGGTCCACGGCGCGGATGACCTGCTCTCCGCCCTCCTTCTGGGAGGCGGTGGCGGCCGAAACCTGGTGCGTCATGCGGCTCATGGAGTCGATGGCCTCGACGATCTGCTCGGAGCCCTTGGCCTGCTCGCGCGTGGCCAGGGCCACCTGTCCCGTAAGCGTGTTCATGCGCTCCATCGCCTCGGTGATCTGGGCGGAAGCCTTGGTTTGCTCCTCGGCGGCCAGGGCGATCTGTCCCATCAAGGCGGAGACGCGGTCCGACGAGCTCACCATCTGAGCGATGGTCGCGCCGGCGGCGTTGGCCAGCTTCGTGCCCTCGGTGATGGCCTTCTCGCCTTGCTGCGTGCTGCTGATCGCAGCCTCGGTCTCCTTCTGGATGCTCTTGATCAGGGTGGCGATTTCGCCCGTGGCCTTGGAGGAGCGCTCGGCCAGCTTGCGCACCTCGTCGGCGACGACCGCGAAGCCACGGCCGTGCTCGCCGGCCCGCGCCGCCTCGATGGCCGCGTTGAGGGCCAGCAGGTTGGTCTGCTCGGCGATGTCGTCGATGACTTCCACGATCTCGCCGATCTCCGCCGAGCGCTTGCCCAGCCCCTCGATGACGGTGACGACCTCCGTCATGACGGTGTTGATCCGCTGCATGCCGATGATGGTCTGATCGACGGCCTGGCGGCCTTCATGGGCCACGCCGGTGGATTGCTCGGCGACGGATTCCGCCTCGCGGACGTTGAGGGCCACCTGGCGGATGGCGGCGGCCATCTGCTCGATCGACGCCGAGGACTGCGAGACGGCCTCCGAGAGGTAGTCGGAGTTGCTGGCGACCTGCTGGATGCTCGCCGCCATCTGCTCGATGGCGCTCGAGGTGGTCTCCACGCCGACGGACAGCGACTGGGCATTGCCCGCGACCTGGGCGATGCTCGCCGCCATCTCCTCCATGGAGCGGGAGGTGTGAGCGACGGCGTCCTCCTGGGTGCGGGAGGCGACCGCCATCTGCTCGGTGTCCCGGCGGATCCGCTCGGCCTCCGTGGCGACGGCATGCGCCATGTTCCGAACCTGGCCCACGATCCGGTTGAGGTTGGCAACCATCTCCTGGAAGCTGCGCGCCATCCGGCCGACCTCGTCATCGCTCGTCACGGCGATCCGCTGGTCCAGCTCGCCCTGGGTCACGGCCTGGGCGATCGCCGTCATCCGCTTCAAGGGCGCGATCAGCACCTTCGAGACGATCAGCCCCAGCCCGCCGAGCAGCAAGGCGAAGAGCAAGGAGGTGACGAGGGCATTGGACGTCACCTGCCGGAAGAGAATGGCGTCGGAGTCCTTGGTGCCGAGCTTCATCTCGATGAAGCCCCGGATATCCCCCGGCTTCACTCCGGGGTGGCAACCGACGCAGGTCTCGTTCGCCTTGATCGGCGTGTACGAGAGCAGGATGCGCTCACCGTTCTGCTCTCCCCAGCGGATCTGGGGGGCCTCCTGGCTCAGGACCTTCTTCAGCTCGGGATCGGCCTCGATCTTGCCCCGCTTCGTCGGATCCGCGGTGAAGGTCGCGCGGCCGTCCAGCCGGTAGACCGTCATGTCCTTCACGGTAGAGTTGATCATCTGCGACAGCGTCTGCTGGATGAGCGGAATATCCCCCGTCGGCATCAGGTTCTCGATGAGGGTGGCCTGGCTGGGTCCCACCACGCTCTGGGCGCTGTCGATCACCTGCGCGTCGAGCGAGCGGCGCAGTTGGTACCAGCTGAACACGTTCGTCGCGAACAAGATCAGGACCAGGCAAAGGGCCATGAGCCCGAGGATCTTGGCCTGGAGTGACTGAGACTGAAGCCAACGCGACATGCACCCTACCTCCCCATCGCAGAAAAAAAGCGCGATCTAGCATGCTCGTCCGAGCGAGCCCCCGCATCCGTAACAAGTACGTAGCAGACGAGGGTAAAGCGAGGAATGAGTCGCGTTCAAGTGAGCCTGTCGGCGTCCACCCCGTAGAGAAGAGCCAGCTCCTGGTCGATCGCTCGGTCGAGAAGCTGGGTCACGCCTTGCGTCGCGGCCTCGCGCCGCAAGACCAGCTCTCGGATCGCGGCGAAGCGCCCGGCGTCGTAGGGAGGCAGCGGCAGGCGCATGACGGCTGCCGGATACACGTTGAGGCCGTTTCCGAGAAGCATGGTGAAGACCAAGCCGCCAATCCGGGAGTTCAAGACGGCGAGCAGGATGGGCAGGTCGTAACCATCATGCTCGATCGCACTGCGCTCGCCTCCGTAACGCCGCGCCAGCGCTTCGGGAACGCCGGAGAGCTGACGTCTGAGCTGGCAGCAGAGCACCGAGTCATCCGTGTAGTAGCCCTCGCGGTCAAGCGCGGCGACGAGGCCTCGGCTGCCGCTGACCTTGCGTAGCACCAGCTTCTCGCCCTCGAAGAGGCCGGGAAAGAGCGGGCGATAGAGGCGCTCGGGCTCGTAGCGCAGGAACTTTCCGGCCCAGCTCACCTGGTACGGCTGGATCCCGTCGCCCTTGATCATGGGGCGGCAAGCCGGGTGGTCGGCGGCATCCCGGTGGAACTCCGAGATGGGCACGCCCCGGACGCCCCAGGTCGCGAAGGCCACCGCTCTGAGCGGAACTCCGCGCTCGAAGGCCGAGAGGGCGATTGCGAAGGCCTCTCCCCCGCGACCGGGAATCCGGGCCTCCGGCAAGTGGATCAAGGGTGCCTGCGGCAGCGTCTCTTGAACGTCATTCCCGCCCTCCCCTGCCGTCACCCCCGTGAAAACGGGCGCCACTGGATTCCCGCTTTCGCGGGAATGACGATCAAGGGCATCGAGCAGAATCCGATGCCCCGCCGGCGGAGGAGCCTTGCGGGCCGTCACCAGGACCGTCTGAACCGAGGCTCCGGGAAAGGCCGCCGTTTCCAGGCGAAGCAAGGTCGTTTCCCCGAGGAAGCGGCGACGAAGCGCCTCACCGTACGCCTGGGTCAGGAAGGCCTGAGGCAAGACCAGCCCCAGGTGACCGCCGGGACGCGTGAGATCCAGCGCCTTCGAGGCCATGGGCACGAAGAGATCGAAGCGCTTCTGAAGGTCGGGGAAGGCTTCGCGGTAGCGTTCCTTCTCCTCGGGGGAGAGGCGCTCCACGTTGACGAAGGGCGGGTTGCCGATGACGGCGGTGAAGCCCCCCTCCCGCATGGGGACGGCGAAGTCCCGCGGCCAGTCGATCCCGGCCTCTCCCGCAGCGTCGCCGGCAGGCAAGAGACTATTGCCCACGCGCAGGTTCTGCTGGAGGTCGCGCGGATCGCCCTGGACATGGCCCGCCTGAAGCCAGAGCGCCAGGCATGCGATCTCCCGCGCGACGGGATCGCGGTCCACCCCGAAGAGCGAAGAGCATGCGAAGTCCCAGCGCTCCGCGCTCGACGGCAGGGCGCGCATGGCGAGGGCCTCGGACAGAAAGGCGCCGCAGCCCATGGCCGGATCCAGGAGGCGCGGACGAGGATGCTGCAACGGCTCGCCGAGCAAGCGACGGATCATGGGCCGTGCCGTGTAGAAGGTTCCCTGGCTCTTTCGCGCGGCGCGGCCCAGGAAGGCCTCGTAAAACCGTCCCATGCGCTCGGAGGTGAAGACCCCGTCCAGGTCGGAAAGCGAGGGTGCGGGGGCAGGCCAGCCCATGAGGGTTTCGCGGAAGGCCGGGAATCGGTCCAGCAGGGCCTCGCGTTCCCGCTCGAACCAGACTCCGAGCGGCTCTCCTGCCGGGGAGCGAACGAGGCCCAGGCGGGAGGCAGCGAGCAGGAATTGCGCCTGGACGTGGGGAACTAGCGCCAATCCAGGGAGATGCCGTCGGCGGCGAAGGTCGGCTTGTTCATCGTGGTGTCGAAGACGATGCCGGGGACGGGGGTGCTGAAGTCCTGCCAGATGCGGGGGTACTCGGAAGTCGAGCTCTGGGGGTTCACCAGCTGGCGGTACATGATGCCCGCGGAGCCGCTGACGCTCTGGAGGTAGGCGATCTCGGTGCCGTTGGGGTTCCAGATGGGTGAGCTCTCGGTGACGCCGGTGCCGGTCTGGTTGATGTTGAGGACGAAGCCCTCGCCGCTTTGAGCGGTGTTGAGAACGTAGATCCGCTGGACATCCGAGCCCGTGCCGTTATGCATGTTCGGCCCCTTGCGGGTGTAGGCCAGGTAGACGCCATCCGAGCGCCACTTGGGCTCCAGGGCGAACTGTCCGAGATCCGAGCGCATGGTGAGCTTGCTGCGATAGGAGCGCGAGCCCAGGTCGAAGAGATAGAGGTTCCAGGCGTTCGAGCTCGCGGAGATGGGCTGATTCTCGGTCGACTTGACGCTCACCGCGATGGTGGAGCGGCGGTCAGGATGCAAGCTGGGATTGTAGGCCGGGTAGCGCTCGTCGGCCTTGGTCGACGTCAGGCGCTGGGGCACGTTGCCTTCGCGCTCGGTGGTGACCAGGTAGAGATCGAAGTTGCCGTCGGCGCGGTCGCTGGCGAAGACCAGCTCGCGGGAACTGGGCGCCCAGCTGGGATCGACGTTGCGACCGGCGTCGCCGGTGACGTTGCGGACGAAGCCAGCCGAGTCGAGGGTGTAGATGGCCGAGGAGCCGGTGCCCGGGTAGTACACGAAGGCGACCTGACGGCCGTCCGGAGCGATGGCGGGGCTGCCGCCGCGCAGGGGCTGGTTGTTGCGATCCTTGAGCTGGCGCGTGTTGGTGACTCCGTAGCCGCCCTCGCCGACGGTCGCGGCCCAGAGCTCGCTGCTGCCCTGGCCGCCGTCCTTGACGTAGACCATGGTATCGCCGCTCAGGTTGACGGTGGTGGTCTCCGTGGCGGAGGTGAAGCCGTCCTCGGCGATGATGGTGAGCTTGTCGCCCTGGACCATGTTGCCGAGGGAATCCGGGTAGCGCGAGGTGAAGGGGGCCACGTAGGTGAAGGTCTCGCGCTCGGTCCTGGTGACCTGCTGGTTCTGGTCGATCACGGGGTCGCCCGTCAGGATCCGGCCGCGGTCGGCGCGCACGGTGTAGGTGATCTTGCGGCCCGGCATCGTGGAGGCCTGGATCCGGATCTGGGTCTGACCGCCCACCGAAAGGGTCTGATTCTCGAAGTAGACGCTGTGGATGGTGAGCCCCTGGTTGAAGAAGGGGCATCCGGTCAACAGCAGCAGGGACCCTGCCAACAAGGGCAGGATTGCAAGCTTGAAAGGATGCTTAAAACCCACCGGAGCGCTCCTTTTCCAGATCTGAGGGATTCCCTGTATCCATACCCGGAACGGGGTTCTGGATCTCAGGCCTACCTTAGTATTCGGCCGTGACGGCCATCAGCTTGCGCCGGATCTCCTCCAAGGCCTCGACCTGAGGAGCGGCGAGCGGGCGGATGCCGCCCAGTTGCTGCGCCACGAGATGAACCTTCGCCGTTTGCTCCACCGTCTCCATGCGGTGGTAGGCCTCGTCGAGGCTGCGCCCCAGCGTGACCGCTCCGTGGTGATCCAGGATGAAGGCGTCATGGGTCGCGGCAGCCGAGCGAACGGCCTCTCCCACGGCCGGCGTGCCCGGGGTGGCGTAGGGAGTGGTGGGGATCGCACCGAGCGTGAGGACGACCTCTGTGAGGATCGGGGGCTCCAGCGAGACTCCGGCGACCGAGAAGGCGGTCGCCGTGGGCGGGTGGGCATGCACGATGGCCGCTGCATCCGGGCGAACATCGTAGATGGCCAGGTGCATCCCGAACTCGGAGGAAGGCTTCAGCGAGCCCGTGAGCGCGCGCCCCTCGGCATCCACTACCACCAGCATGTCGGGCGTGAGTTGCCCCTTGCAGACGCCCGACGGTGTGGTGAGGAAGCGGTCCATGCCAAGCCGAGCGCTAACGTTGCCGTCCGTGGCGACGATGAGCTCCTTGGCGTAGAGTTGGCGGCAGACCCGGACGAGTTGGTCGCGCAGCGTTCTTTCATCAAGCATGCGTGTATTATACGTCACCCGTGGGGCAAGCGGATGAATGATACAATGCCGAATCTAGCCTTCATCGCTTCCACTGGAGGATCCACATGCGCCGTACTCGTCTCCTCATGACCCTCGCCACGCTCGGCGTGCTGACCGCCGCCGGGGTGCATGCCCTGCCCTCGCGCCCGACGGCCTGGCCTGCCGATGTCGATACCACCTACTCGGCCCTGACGTTCAGCATGAACAAGTGGGTCGGCCCGGATCACTCGCCGCAAATCGCCAAATCGGCCGTAAACGGCAAGTTCGAGCGCTTCACCGTCGCCCTCAGCAAGCCGGTCGCCGAGCTCAAGACCGTGAAGGACCTCAACGACCTGCGCGGCACCGTCCAGATCGCGCTCAACTCGGTCAACACCGGGCTGGCGCCTCGCGACCTGAACATCGTGGAATCCTACTTCGAGGCCCCGATCTTCAAGCAGGCGACCTTCGAGCTGCGCAGAATGACCGTCCCGGGCGAGGGCGCCCTGCAGAGCGGCAAGACCTACGAGGCGCAGCTGGACGGCACGCTCGACCTTCACGGGATGCGCAAGGACTTCAACGGCCTGCGGGTCGCCCTGACCCCGATGGATCACGGGGTCGTGCTGGAGAACCTCCACCCGCTGTCGGTGGCCTCCAAGGACTTCGGGATGGACGACCAGGTCACCGCCCTTCTGCGGGCCTGCGGCCACAAGGGCATCGACGAGGCGGCCAACCTCGACATGAAGCTCTTGCTGAAGCGCTAGGAACTCCACGCGCGAGTTCCCGCCCAGCCGTCACTCCCGCGAAAGCGGGAGTCCAGTGAGCGGCTCCCGGCACCGTGGGCCTGGATTCCCGCCCCCCCGTGAAAACGGGGGCGGGAATGACGGTGATGGAAACTCAGGGGCGCCGGGCGGTACCGAGCACGAACTCGATGGTCTCCCAGAGCCGGGTGAAGACGTTCCGCCCCTTGGTGTAGAAGCGGACCAGACGCTTGAACTCGACCCCGTCGACCCAGGTGCCGCCGCAGCGCTTGCAGGCGTCGATCGCCACTCCGCCGAGGTTATCGGCGCGGTGCCGCGACAGTGGAAGGCCGCCGAAGCAAACCGGGCACTCGGCCTTCCCCTCGATCTTGGGGATGGAGGCGTTCAAGGCCTCGATCTGGGGGCCCAGATACTGGAGATGGTGCGATCGCAGCAGCTCCGAGAGCGCACCGCGAGCAAAGAAGACCCCGCCGCACTCCGCGCAGAGCTGGGCATTCACCGGACCGAAGTAGGTCCCGGACAGGTCCTCTTTGCAGCGTGGGCAGTCCATTTCAGGCCCTCTAGTAGCCGGCGGCAGCCTCCGCCCCCGTGACGATGGCCACCGAGGCGCTGGCTCCGAGGCGGGTCGCCCCGGCTTCGACCATGGCGATCGCCGTCGCGAGATCGCGCACGCCACCGGACGCCTTCACGCCCATCTCGGGACCGACCGTCTGACGCATCAGGCGAATGTCCGCGACCGTCGCGCCGCCCTTCGAGAAGCCTGTCGAGGTCTTCACGAACGCCGCGCCCGCGGACTTGGAGGCCTTGCAGGCGACCACCTTCTCATCGTCGGTCAACAGGCAGGTCTCGAGGATCACCTTCACCGGCACTCCGGCCGCGGCCTCGACCACGGCGCGGATATCCGCCTCCACCCGATCCATCTGAGCGCTCTTCAGCGCACCCACGTTGATCACCATGTCGATCTCCTGGGCCCCGTTGCCGATGGCATCCCGGGTCTCGAAGGCCTTCACCTCCGAGGTCGTGGCTCCCAGCGGGAAGCCCACCACCGTGCAGACCTTCACGTCACTGCCCGCCAGCTGCTGGGCCGACAGCGCCACGTTGGCGGGGTTCACGCAGACCGAGTAGAAGCCATGCCGACGGGCCTCCTCGCAGAGCGTGCGGATCTCGGCCTCCGTGGCCTCAGGCTTGAGCAGGGTGTGGTCGATCTTGCCGGCTAGGGAACGCATGTCCATCGAGGTCCTCCGAGGTGCATCTGCCCGTCCGCACTGGGTTTCAAGGGAAAGGGCTGGTTGAGCTTTTGCCCGCAATTCTAGCAGATCCGGGGGCGTTTAACATGCCTTTGACGAAGATTTAGCGCCCGGAACGAAGATTTGACGACATTCTCCCGGCCCTGGCCGCGAAAGGAGTAGAACGAAGGGAGGATCGCCATGAAAGCTCGCCTTGACTTGAACCCGCAGCCGCAGACCGTTCGCCAGCCGCCCCCGCCGACATGGGGCGTGACCCCCGTGCTTCCTCCCGAAGCTCCGCTCCAGGGCTCCGAGGGACAGGCGGGGTCCCGCGCTCAGGCGGGTGGCTCCGGCGCTCAGGCAGGGTCCCTCGTTCAGGCGGGTGGCTCCGGCGGGCCCAGCTCTCCGCAGGGCGAGCTGGATGCCTTCATGATCCGCCTGGATGAAATGCGGCGCCGGATCGAGGACATCAACAAGCTCATGGCCGAGACCATCCGCCACTACTACTGGGTCAACGGCCTCAAGCATGCTCATGGGCCCGCCCATGCGGGCATCCACGAGCTGCTCTTCCCGCAATACTGGAAGTGGGCCCAGCAGCACCAGCCGATCGCGCAGGACTCGCATCCCGCGCCCTGGGCTGCGGGCGGTTCTCGACCGATCGCCATTCAGATCGACGTTAGGCCCTGCCATCCGAAACCGGCCGTCCCGCCGCTGGTCGGGCCGGCCATGGGCCTACGCGCTCCGATCGCCCCCGTGGAGATCTCGGCCGAGCAGCTCGCCAAGCTGCCCGCTCCTCCGCTGCCCGAGCGGTTACGAAGCATGCTGGAAAACGCCCTCGCCACCCCCTGGGACTCCCAGGAATCGGCCGATTTCTACTTCGCCGCGGATCGCCAGGTGAGCCCGGAGCAGATCCAGGGAGCGCTCGGCATCCTTCCCGAGCTGGAGTCCGCGCTCGGCATGGCGCTCGGCAAGACTCCTCTCGGCAACTACGGAACCCCCGTCGACGTCTCGACACAAGACGGCTACGAGCGGCTCGCGAGCCAGCGCCTCGGCGACAAGTCGACGGCGACCGGCGCCTACCTGTACCGGCTGACGATGGTTTACCAGGAGTACAAGGCCGAGTACTACGGCCTGAAAAAGGCGATCGCCCACGACCTCTACCACCGCGATCCGTGCTCGCTGCATCCTCGCGTGGGGATGGCGGAGGCCCGCGAGTACCTGGAGGCCAAGTACGCGCTGGCCATGGAAGGGCTGATCTGGCGGACGGTCCGGACCTCCAGCCCGATCATGCTCGACCTGGACGGCGACGGATCGCTCGCCGTGACCGGCCGCAGCACAGCCAAGGATCGCTCCGCCGAGAACGGCTTCGTCGCGGAAGGCTCGGTGAGCTTCGACCTGGACGGCGACGGGCGCCAGGAGCGCATCGAGTGGATGGCCGGCGACGGCATGCTGGTGGACGATCGCGATGGCGGCGCGAGCGCGGCAGTGGCCGGCTCGGGGGAGATCGATGGCAAGCGCCTCTTCGGGGACGAGGGCGGCCGCTACGCCAACGGCTACGAGAAGCTCCAGGGGCTGGACGCCGATCAGGACGGCCGCCTCAGCGGCTCGGAGCTGCAAGGGCTATCGGTCTGGGTGGATGACGGGGACGCCAAGGTCGAAGCCGGGGAGCTGAAGACCCTTTCCGAGCTCGGTATCTCGGAGATCGGCACGCGGATGAGCACGCAGCTCAACGCGAGCGCGGAGACGCTGATGCGCTCGACGTTCGTCCAGAACGGCGAGACCAAGGCAACCGAGGACGTCTGGTTCGCGCAGGGCTAGCGCCCGCGGCTGTTTCGTGGCGCCCGCGGCTTGGCATCAGGACTGCGAGCGTTAGCCGTGAGGCAGTCGCCAAGAGGTTGAATCGTCAAGCTCGCTGACCTGCAGAAACGACGTTAGCTCGAGGGAGGCATGACCAAAGCGAGCGGGCCACGCGTGTTGCGCGTGGCCCGCTCGCTTTGTGAGGTGAGAGGAGATCAGGAATCCGGAGCCTGGGGGTCCTCGAAGGGCGCGATCACCAGGGGTGCCCAGACCTTGGTTTCGTCCGGCTTCGCGGGTGCCGGGCCGTCGGAGGACGGGGTGGGCGCTCCGGAGTCGGCAGGCATGGCGTAACCCGCGAAGTACTGCCCCCGGTTGGGAAGATCGACGGAGTCTCCGGCCGGTCGGGAAGCGGCAGGGGTGGAACTGGGAGTTTCGGGAAGGTTCCCGGTCAGCGCCGATTTGGCCTTGACCCAGAACGCGGCGGCTTTGCCGCCGATATCATCGATGCCCATGGCACTCTCCTGTGATCCGATTATTCCCGCACGGCGCCTCGCCATCCCGGATGTTAGACAGATTTAACGCAGATTTGTTTCACGCGGGGTATACAGGGGGAAAGTCCAGGCGTGCCGGCGGCCTCGCGTCGCCCCGGCGCCACCTTGAGGAGGATCGGGATGAGCTTCGATAAGCGTTTGCGAAAACAGGCTTGGTTGGCGGCAGTGGCGATCGCCCTGACGGCGGCTCCGGCATGGGCGCAGCCCGCGACGGGCAACACCCCGCTCGTCGAGATCTCCAAGCTCAGCGAGGAGGCCCTCGACTCGATCGACGACGCGCTCAACGCCTACGGCGACCTCCAGGATTTCGGCGATCGCTACGGCACCGCCACCCGCGGCCTGCTGGACGAGCTGATCGCCGAGTGGACCATCGCCACGGAGATCACCGAGACCATCTCCCCCGAGACCGACGACCCGCGCCTGCAGCGGATCCGCACGCTTCTCACCGCGTCGCGATCCGACAGCGAGGACTTCGTGCTGACCGCCAAGGAGCGCTCGCAGGGCCTTGTTTCCTCCGACAACGCCGTGCGCTTCCGCCAGCGCCAGATCTCGCTTTACAACCATCTCCTGGGCGGCCTGAAGCGCGACCGCGAGTTGTTGCGCGAGGTCCAGAAGCTCAGCTCCAACCCTTGAACCCGACGGCATGAGCGACGGGGCCGGTGGCATGCCACCGGCCCCGTCGCTGTTGAGTCGCTACGCGTGCCGGTGCGCCTGGCTGTAGACCTCTTTGAGGCGGCGCTTGGAGACATGCGTGTAGAGCTGCGTGGTCGAGATGTCGGCGTGCCCGAGCATCTCTTGGACCGCCCGCAGATCGGCGCCGTTCTCCAGCAGGTGAGTCGCGAAGGAGTGCCGGAGGGTATGGGGCGTGATCTCCTTGGTGATGCCGGCGTCGCGCGCGGCCTCCTTGACCACCTTCCAGATGCCCTGGCGGGTGAGGCGCCGCCCCGCGTAGTTGAGGAACAAGGCCCGCTCGCTGGAGCGTGGCTTGAGGGCGGGGCGCACCTCGTCGAGGTAGTTGCCGATGGCCTGCATGGCGGTCCGGCTAAGGGGTACGAGGCGCTCCTTGGAGCCCTTGCCGAGGCAGCGCACGTAGCCGGTGGTGAGGTTGACGTCCTGGACGTTGATGCAGGTCAATTCCGAGACGCGCAGGCCCGCGGCGTAGAGCAACTCGAGGATCGCCTTGTCGCGAAGGTCGGCGGGCTGCTCGATCAACCGGGCGACCTCGCTCTGGTTGAGGACCTTGGGCAGGTAGCGGCCGGTCTTGGGGCGTTCGATCTCGAGGGTGGGATCCGTCTCGATGAGGCGCTCGCGCAGCAGGTAGTGGTAGAAGCTCTTGATGGCTGCGATCTTGCGGGCGATGGAGCTGGCGGCGAGCCCGCGATCGCGCAGCTCCTTGGTGAAGAGCGTGATGGTGAAGCGCGTCGTGGCCGCGTAGGTCTTGGTGCCCTGGAGGCTCAGGAACTCGGTGTATTGGCGCAGATCGTTGTGATAGGCGGAGAGGGTGTGCTCCGACAGGCCGCGTTCGACCAGCAGGTAATCGATAAACTCGGTGAGGGGCTCTTGCAAGGACATCCATGACCTCCCGTGAGCAGCACCAAAATGCCCCGCGATCGGACGTCCGATCGGGCTGAAAGCTAGTTGAATTCGCGCTGGTGCGTGCTGAAGGGTATAGTAGGGGAAGTCCGAGCCGCAAACCGTGTTGGAGGTCACCTCAGAAGGGCCTTCAGCCCGTTCCCCGGCATGTCCCCCATTCCTCGTGGATAGCCGCAGGCGCTAGGGGACAAAACAGGGAAGATCACATGGGCGAAGAGAAAACAGAGCCAGCAACAGACCATAAACGCCAGGAAGCGCGTAAGTCGGGCAACGTCCTCAAGAGCCAGGACGCCATCGTGGCGGCCCTGTTGTTCGCGTTCGCCTACTCGATCTCCTTCGTCGCCCAGAACATCTTCCGCTGGTGCTACGGCCTCTTCGTGGAGACCTTCGAGAACCTCCACCTCTACACCGACTACGACCTGACCGGGGTGCTGGGGCTCCTGCTGAAGGCCTGCCTGATCATCCTGATCTGCTCGGCTCCGATGGCGGCGATCGCCTTCCTGATCGCCTGGATCGGCAACTTCATGCAGGTGGGCGTGCTGATCACCACCAAGCCGCTCAACGCCGCCGAGGGCCTCAAGAAGCTCAACCCCATCAAGGGCTTCAAGAACATCTTCACGGTCAAGAAGCTCATCGAGCTGGGCAAGGCCTTCATCAAGCTGATCGTGATCGGCTGGCTCTTCTACGGCGCGATCATGGACATGATGGGCCCGATCCTCCAGACCTCCGACATGACGATCGCCGGAGCGATGGGTTTCGCGGGCTCGATGGTGCTGAGCATCGGGCAGAAGGTGGCACTCGCGATGGTGGCGATCGCCGGCCTCGACTGGTTCCTCCAGCGCTGGCAGTACAACAAGTCCCTGAAGATGTCCCGCAAGGAAATCATGGACGAGTACAAGAAGCTGGAAGGCGACCCTCACGTCAAGGGGCGGCTGCGCCAGAAGCAGATGGAAATGGCCATGAACGCGGGCCGTGGCGCGGTCGCCGACGCCGACGTGGTCATCACCAACCCCACGCACTACGCCGTCGCCCTCGAGTACAAGCCCAAGCAGGGGCAGAAATCCCCGAAGGTCATCGCCAAGGGCAAGAACGCGTACGCCCTCGAGATCCGCCGGATCGCCGAGGAGAACTTCATCCTGGTGGTGGAGGATCCCCCGACCGCTCGCGCGCTCTACGGCCAGGTCGAGGTGGATCAGGACATTCCGCCCGAGCTCTTCCAGGCAGTCGCGAAGATCATCGCCTTGCTCTACAAGGGGCGCCGCCGCCACGAGACCCAGGCCCAGATTCCCGCGCAGGATCTACTGGCGTCGACCCAGCCGAAGTACGCCGAGGACCTGGTCGAGCCCGTGCAGGAGGCCGCGAACGTCCCACCGACGCCGCCGCCCGAACCGACGCCGGAAAACGACGTCTAACGCTTGAAGAAGCCCTTCTGGTTATCCGGCTTGCCCAGTGGCCCGGTGCCGAGCGGCCCCGTGCCCCCGGTGGCTCCCGCAGAAGGGCCCGCAGGCCCCGGAGCGGCGCCCGTGGATCCCGGAGGCGGAAAGACCCGGCTGAGCACGGGGTCACGCTTGAAGATCTCGTGGAAGTTGCAGATGGGGTAGACCTTCCCTTGCAGCTTGGAGACCTCGAGGCTTTCGATCATGTCCCAGGCGCGCTCCGCATCCGCCTGGCGGATCGGCTCGACCCGGCCAATGGCCTCCTGGACCGACTGCTGGGCATCATCGAACTGGAAAAGGGCAATCTGGGCACGACGCAGGAGATCCGCATCCTGGCGCAGGCGATCCGCGATGGCCGTCACCATGGCCTTCTCCTGGCCGCCGACGCCGGCGGCCGGCGGCACGGGGGCCGCAGCCGGCTTGGGCGCGGGCTTTCCAAATGGCTTTTTGCCCAGGCCAGGCTTGCCAAGCACGGGCCTTGGACCAGGCTCAGCGGGGGCTTCCTGGATAGCCAGCGCCGCATCCGCGGCCGATCCGGTCTTGGCCAAGGTCTCGGCGGCTTTCAGCAGCTTCATGCGCTGGGCAAACCGCTCGATGATGGTGCGGCAGAGCCCGATCTGGTCCTCGACGGCCCGCAGGCGGTCGTCGATCATCTCGGAGCTGGCTTGCAACGGGCGGGTCATGCGCTTGCCAAGCGGTGCGGTGGTCGCGCGGACGAAGGAGTCCGAGTAGGACTTGTCGGCGAACGGGTTGGCTCCGCGTTTCGGCGGGTTGGAAGTGTTGAAGGAATCGGTCGACATCGGCTCACCTCCCCTCGCTTGCTATACCCCCCCGAACGGGCGCCAAAACTCCTCGAAAGCCCGGCAACTCCGGTTGCAAGGCGACCCCAACTATGTTACCTTTGCATTAATACTCATTTAAGCGGTACCCGTAGGCCTGACAGGTCGGTATTGGGACGCCGCGGAGGGGATGGACGGCGGCCCAGGAAACGCAACGGGAGAATCGGTGATGCATTCAGCGCTCTCGTTCGTCGGACCGGTCATCGTTTGCCTGGTGGCGGGGATTTGGCTCGATCGCAAGTTCGGGACTTCGCCGCTTTTCCTCTTCATTGGGTTGTTTCTGGGGTTCGGGACCGGGGTCTACTCGGTCTGGCGCCAGGTGATGGAGCAGTCCGGTTCCGGAGAGACCTCCGGGGAGGCCGGATTTTCGTCATCTGAGCGGGCTTCAGGTGAGCAGCGGGATCCCGGGTCGGAGCGCGACGCGCGATGATCGGGGAGGAGTTTCCGCGGCGCCTGGTCGGCGCGACCTTTCTCACGGTGCTCCTCGCGGGGGGCGTCGCCTGGTTGCTGGCGGGAACGCCGGTGGGTCTGGGCGTCTGGTGGGGGGGCTTCGCCGGAGTCGTTTACCTCGCGCTGCTGGCGCGATGGTCCCGGGCTTTCGTCGCTCGCGCCAAGGGCGAGCGGCAAGGATTGCTCGACCGGTTCGTTCTCCTCGGGGGGCGGGCCGTGCGAATGGGGTGGGTGGCACTGGCCTTCATTGCGGCCATGCGGTCATCTGTTCCGGTGAACCTCGTGGCGTGGATCGGGGGGTTCCTGGTGTATCGCATCCTGTTGTTCGGGGTGATGGGATACCAGGCTTACCGGTCGGCCAACGAGGAAACATCGACGAAGTAAGGAGTGTTACCAGTGGCGACTGAAAACGCTGCGGCTGCAAAATCCCCGATTGCCGAGCATATCGTAGGGAACTGGGGCGGCTACGAGGTCCACCTCGACACGATCCTGAACACGTGGCTGGTGATGGCATTGATCCTCGTGGTGGGCTACCTGCTCACGCGGGGGCTGACTGCCGTGCCGAGCCGCAAGCAGACCGTCGTCGAGGGTTTGGTCGAGTTCAGCCTCGGAATCGTTCGCGATCAGATCGGTCCGCAGACGGCGAAGTACCTTCCCTACATCGGGTCTCTCTTCATCTTCATTCTGGTTTCCAACTGGCTGAGCATGCTGCCCTGGCAGGCCTGGGAAGGGTTCCACCTCCCCTGGGTCGTCGGACACGGCTACCATGCTCCCACTGCCGACATCAACACGACGGCGGGGCTGGCGTTGCTGTCCTTCGGGGCGTACTTCTTCTTCGGTATCCAGAAGAAGGGCCTCAAGTACTTCAAGCACTACATCCAGCCGATGCCCTGGCTCTTGCCTTTCGTCGTCCTCGAAGACCTCACCCGTCCGCTCAGCCTGGCGCTTCGTCTTTTCGCCAACGTCACGGCGGGTCACGTGGTCATCGCGGTTCTCTTGATGTTGGTGCCGGCCCTGGTCCCGATTCCCATCATGGGGTTGGATCTTTTCATCGGGGCGATTCAGGCCTACATCTTCGCGGTTCTTTCGGCGTCCTACATCGGGGCGGCGGTCCAGGAAGCGCACTAGTCGTACACCCACCATTGGCACCATTTTTGCGGCCACTTAAGGAGGACAACTAACCATGGCTCTGGAAACTGTTGCGGCGGCTTCGGCCATCGGCGCGGCTCTCGCAATCGGCATCTCCACCATCGCCCCCGGTCTCGGCCAGGGCAACGTCGCCGGCAAGACCGTCGAGGGCATTGCCCGTCAGCCCGAGGCGCAGGGTAAGCTGCAGGGCACGATGTTCATCGCGTTCGCCATCATGGAAGCGCTCGCTCTGTACGGCCTCGTCGTCGCGCTGATCCTGCTGTTCGCCAACCCCTTCCAGGGTTGGAACTACGGCGCCACCGCGACCTCGGCGACCACCGGCACCGAAGTCGTCGGCACCGTCGACGGCGGCACCAGCCACTAAGCTTGCGTACCCTCGGCCCTCCGTCCCGGAAGGCCGAGGGTGCCAAGATGCTTGGGGTCGGG
>JAKFCW010000120.1:0-3782 GCA_036676455.1 Candidatus Sericytochromatia bacterium | reverse complement strand
GCCGGCCTCGTCATGGCCAAGATCATGGTCCCCGAGACCGAGGAGCCCAAGACCGCGGGCGGCGTGACGCTTTCGACCGAGCGCACCGAGTCCTCCGTCATCGAGGCGGCCGCCAAGGGAGCCGGAGACGGCATGCACCTGGCCTTCATCGTCGGCGCCATGCTGCTGGCCTTCATCTCGCTGATCGCCCTCATCAACGCCGGCTTCGGCCTCTTCCACACCTCCCTCGAGCAGATCCTGGGCTTCGTCTTCGCCCCCTTGGCCTTCCTGATGGGCGTGCCCTGGGTGGATGCCGCCACGGTCGGTAGCCTCATGGGCCAGAAGATCGTGCTCAACGAGTTCGTCGCCTACTCGAACCTCTCGAACATCCTCAACGCCAAGGTCGCCGGGGTGACCCTGACGCCCCATTCCGCCACGATCGCCACCTACGCGCTCTGCGGCTTCGCCAACTTCAGCTCCATCGCCATCAACATCGGCTGCATCGGCGGCATCGCGCCTAGCCGCCGCGGCGAGCTGGCTCAGCTGGGCGTGCGCGCGATGATCGGCGGCGCCCTGGCTTCCTGCATGACCGCGACCATCGCGGGCCTGCTCCGCTAGGAGGCTGCGATGCAAAGCCTCATCGGCATTCTCGGGATCCTGGCCATCCTCGCCATCGGCATGACCCTCTCCACCAACCGCAAGGCGATTCGCTGGCGGGTCGTCCTCTGGGGCCTCGGGATGCAGATCGCCTTGGCGGTCTTCATCCTCAAGACCACCCCCGGCAAGGTCCTCTTCCAGTGGCTAGGCAGCGGCGTCACCCGCTTGCTCGACTTCTCGAAGGTCGGCTCGGAGTTCGTCTTCGGCAAGATGGTCTCCGACGTCCCGTCGTTCGGCTTCATCTTCGCCTTCCAGGTCCTGCCGACCATCGTCTTCATGGCGAGCATCATCGCGGTCCTCTACTACCTGGGCATCGTCCAGAAGGTCGTGAGCTTCCTGGCGTGGCTGATGACCAAGACCATGGGCACCTCGGGCGCCGAGTCGCTCTCGTCGGCGGCCTGCGTCTTCGTCGGCCAGGTCGAGGGGCCTCTGCTGGTCCGTCCCTACATCCCCGACATGACCAAGTCCGAGTTGATGGCCCTGATGACCGGCGGCATGGCCACCATCGCCGGCGGCGTCATGGCCGCCTACCTCGGCATGCTCGGCGCCGAATGGGCCCCGCAGCTGCTGGCCGCCTCCCTGATGGGCGCGCCCGGCGGCCTCGTCATGGCCAAGCTGCTGGTCCCCGAGACCGAAGAGCCCAAGACCATGGGCGGTGTGCAGATGCACGTCGAGAAGACCGAGTCCTCCGTCATCGAGGCGGCCGCCAAAGGCGCCAGCGACGGCATGAACCTCGCCTTCAACGTCGGAGCCATGCTGCTTGCCTTCATCTCCCTGGTAGCCCTCATCAATGCGGGCCTCGGCCTGCTGCACACCTCGATGGAGCAGATCCTCGGCTACGTCTTCTTCCCGCTGGCGTTCCTCATCGGCGTCCCCTTCAACGAAGCGATGACCGTGGGCAACCTCATCGGGCAGAAGCTGGTGCTCAACGAGTTCGTGGCCTTCTCCCAGCTCTCGTCGATGATCCAGGCCCATCAGCTCAGCGACAAGGCCGTCCTGGTGGCGACCTTCGCGCTTTGCGGCTTCGCGAACTTCAGCTCGATCGCCCAGAACGTCGGCGGCATCGGGGCCATGGCCCCCAGCCGGCGCGGCGATCTCGCCAAGTTGGGCTTGCGCGCGATGCTCGGAGGAGCGTTGGCTTCGTGCCTCAGCGCCTCCATCGCCGGCATCTTGATGTAGCGAATTCCGCTTGCCCCGGGCCTCGGCCCGGGGTTTCTTTTTTTATACTTGTCGCATCCCATGGTCGTTATGTGGCATAATCGAGAGACTCAAACTCAACGAGGAGGCTGTTTTCGATGGATCCCAAATTGGACCGCACGGCACTACGCGAGTTCATTCGGCGCATGCCCAAGGCCGAACTGCACTTGCACATGGAAGGAGCGGTGCAGCCCAGCACCTGGCTCAAGTTGGCAGAACGCAACGGGATCCGCTTGCCCGCAGACTCCCCCGAGGCCCTCAACGAGGTCTTCCAGTTCCGAGACTTCGACCACTTCATCGAGCTCTACACGCTCTGCTGCACCTGCCTCGTCAACGCCGACGACTTCCGGCTGGCAACCTACGAGCTGCTGCAGAACCTGGCCGAGCAGAACGTCCGTTACGCCGAGATCTTCCTCTCGCCCACCCTGCACCTGGCGCGCGGCGTGAAGTGGGAAACCATCATGGAAGGCGTCTTCGCTGCCCGCCGCGACGGCGAGCGCGACTTCGGCATCCGGACCTCCTTCATCCCCGACATCTCGCGCGAACTCGGGCCTGAGAAGGGCCTGGAAGTCGCCAAGCACGTCGCCAAGAGCGCCGAGTTCGGCGTGATCGGCCTGGGCATCGGCGGTCCCGAGATCGGCTTCCCCCCGGATGACTACTGGGAGTCTTACGACCTGATCGGTGAGACCAAGCTGCACCGGGTGGCGCATGCCGGCGAGACCATGGGCCCCGAGAGCATCTGGGGAGCGCTCAAGGCGCTCAACGCGGAGCGGATCGGTCACGGCGTCCGTTGCCTCGAGGACGAGGCGCTCGTCGAGTACCTGCGCGAGCACCAGATTGCCCTCGAAGTCTGCCCCAGCAGCAACGTCTGCACGGGCGTCTCGCCCTCCTGGGCGGAGCACCCGCTCATGCAGCTCATCGATGCCGGCCTGCTCGTGACGCTCAACTCGGACGATCCCGGCCTGTTCAGCACGACGCTGACCGAGGAGTTCCTGCGGGCGCAGGAGACCTTCGACTTGTCGCTGTCGCAGGTCTCCGACCTGGCCTTGAACGCCCTGCGCGCCTCCTTCCTGGATGACGCGAGCAAGCGCAAGTTCATCGCCGAGTTCGAGGCGGAGTTCGAGAAGCTTCGCGGAGAACTCGTTCCGGCTTAAGCCGATCGTTGCTACAGGTCAGCTGCGCTGCCTTGCGCAACAGCCGCGGGCGCTAACCTGGAGGCATTCCCATCATTCGGCGGATCTCGCGGAACGCGTCGGTTCTGACGCCCGCACGATCCCTCAGCACCAGCGGAGGCTCCTCGAGGGGGGCCTCCGTCGTTTTATCGGCATGCGTCATGGCGGCCAGCACCATCAGCACGTCCTTGCCCTCGCGGGGGATCACGTCGCGGATGCGCCGGATCGCGAGACCCGCCGCGCCGGCCCCCGTCAGCACCCGCTCGCGCTGGCGGCCATCCATGACGAGTGCGAAGACGCCGTCAGGCGCCAAGGCTCTCGCGGCCGCGCGGCTGTAATCCTCGACTCCTCCGCGCTGCTCGAAACGGCAGGGGGCCTTCTGGGGAGCGTCACTCAGCGTGCCGTCGGCAGGATCCCAGTAAGGGGGACTTCCCGTCACCAGATCGTAAGCCCCCTCCGGCAAGCGCGCGCGCAGATCTCCCTCGTGAATCACCACCCGATCCGCGATTCCGTTGTAGCGAATGGTCTTGCGCGCCAGGTTCGCGCTCACGGCTTGGGCCTCGATGCCCGTGAGGTGCAGCTCCGGGAAGCTCCAGGCGACGAAGAGGCCCACCGAGCCGATGCCGCAGCCCAGGTCGAGGGCATGGCGCGGCATCATGCGTCGGGCATGGCAGGTATCAACGGCGTACCAGGCGGCGAGCAGGTCGTCGGTCGAGTAGCGATGGCCTTGGCGGAGCTGGAAGATTCGCCAGTGGCCGGCGAAGGCATCGAGGGTCT
>JAKFCW010000119.1:0-50401 GCA_036676455.1 Candidatus Sericytochromatia bacterium | reverse complement strand
GCAGGGGACGCAGCTCGCGACGACCGCTGGGGAGTCGCTGGGAGCGATCGTGAACTCGGTGAGCCGGGTTTCGACGCTCATGCAGCAGATCGCCCAGGCGACGAGCGAGCAGAACCGGGCGGCGTCTCAGATCACCGAGGCGGTGGGCTCGATGAGCAGCCTGACGTTCCAGGTGACGGCGGCGACCCGGGAGCAGGCCAAGGGCTCGGAGCAGATCATCCAGGCGATCGCGATGATGAACCGCATGACCCATGAGGTCTCGGTGGCAACCGTCGAGCAGAAGCAGGGCGGGGATCAGGTCGTCCTGGCGGTGGAGAGCATCCACCGCATGTCGGCGGGCTTGCAGGCGCAGGCGGGGCAGCTCATGGAGGCGATCGCCTTCTTCAAGGAGGGCCCGGTGCTCATGGCTCAGGAGCGCCACTTGGCGATCGCGGGACGCTAGCCCCCGGGCCGGCGAACGGCTCAGGATCCGGGCAGCTTCAACCAGTACCCCCTCCGGGCGAACTGCAACAGTTCGGGCTTGGAGGGGGTTTTCTCGAGCTTGCGGCGCAGGTTCCGGATATGGGTGTGGACGAGCTGCGGGTTGCCGAGACCGGGGGCCATGCCCAGGGCTTCGACCAAGAGGGTCTGGGTGGTGGCGGGGGTCTCGGGGTGGGCTGCGAGGTAGCAGAGAATGGCGTACTCGGAGGGAGTCAGCTCGGCCTTGGCCTCGCCCAGCTCCACGGTATGGGTCCGGGGGTCGAGCTTGAGCTTGAGCTCGGCTTGGCCGGCCTCCACGGGTTCGCTCTGGGCGGCTAGGCGGCGGAAGCGGGGGCGCAGGTGGGCCTGGAGGCGGTACTGGAATTCCAGGGCGTCGATGGGCTTGGTCAGGACGTCGTTGGCGCCGACCTCGAAGGCCTGGTACTTCTGGGAGGTCGTCCGGACGAGCACGACGATGGGGGTATCGAGGAAGGTGGCGATCGCCCGCAACCGCCGCACCAGCAGCAGCCCGTCCATTCCTGCCAGCTCCGCGTCGATCACCATCAGGTCCGGCAGCAGCTCCTGGGCCAGCCGAAACCCCTCACTGCCGGAAGAGGAGAGCGAGATGGATACCGGTCCCACCTTGGCGAGCCAGAAGTTCAGGAGCCGTCCCAGCTCCGGATCCCCTTGCACCACCAAGATCTTCGCCTTGCGCAACCGTCGCCCTCCCTTTGTTTCCATCTTAGGATAGCGTTTGGCAGTTGCGCCAGCCACCCCCAAGTGATCGGCGAACGAGCAGGTGTCCTCCGGACGCGCCTTTGCTTGATCGGGGGGCGAGATGACGGTATGATGAGGGGAATGACAGCCCGCTCTGGGCGATGTCCACCTGAGGAGCCCGTATGCTACAAACTTCCGTCGCTACCAAGGTGCAACTGGTCGTCGTTCCCCATGCCCAAGGGGCCCGTGAGGGAGCGCTTCCCTTCGAGCACGCCCGCCTCAACCGGGTTCGGCTGATCGACCGGCTGCTCGAGATCTTCGCCACTGATCCGGAGTACACCCACTTCCTCCTCGACGTGCAGACCGTCATCCTGGATGACTACCTGGAAGTGCGCCCCGAGCGGGAAGCCGCCTTGCGGGAGCTCATCGCGGCGGGCAAGCTCACTGTGGGCCCCTGGTACGTCCAGCCCGAGGAATCGCTGGTGAGCGGCGAGTCCCTGGTCCGCAATCTTCAAATCGGAGTCGGCTCGGCCCGTCGCTTCGGCCGCTCCCTGGAATTGGGCATGCTCGCGGGCTCCTTCGGCCATGCGGCCCAGCTGCCACAAGTATTCGCGGGCTTCGGCTTCGATGCGGGCTGCGTCTGGGGCGGCAAGCCCGAGGCCTGGATCTGGGAGGCTCTCGACGGCTCGCAGATCAACCTCCACCACCTGCCCGTGGGCTTCGAGATGCCCGAGACCTTCGAGGAGGCGCTCGTGGCCCTGGACCGCGAGGCGGAATTGCCCGGCTTTGGCCGCATCCGCGTCCTCTTGGCCGAGGGCGTTCCCGAGCCCGACTTCCCGCGCTACTTCCACTCGCTAAACCGCCTGCGCGTGCGCGAATGGGAAATCGTGCAGGCCTCCCTGCCCGAGGCGATCGCCCGTGCCCGCCGCGAGGCCGGCAAGCTGGAAGTTCGCTCCGGAGAGTTGCGCGAGTCCAACCAGACCGGCCTCTTGTCGGCGCGCACCCCCCTCAAGATGCGCAACGCGCATGCCCAGACCATGCTCGAGCGCTGGGTCGAACCCTTCTCGGCCTTCGCCTCGCTGGCCGGCCGCGAGTACCCCCAGCCCATGATCAAGCATGCCTGGAAGCTCCTGCTGCAGAACCACGCCCGCCCCGCCATCGGCGGCAGCGCCACCGACGAGACCCATCGCCAGATGCTCAATCGCTTCGAGCGTCTCGAGCTGCTCAGCCGCACGCTGCGCGACGAAGCCTTCGTCACGCTCCAGGGTGAGGCCAACCGGGGCATCGCCGCCATCTCCGGCGTTTCCGGCTCCGACGTGCTTCGCCAGGAAGGCCTGCGCCTCTACAACCCGCATCCCTGGGAGCACCTGGCCGCCGTCGAGGCGACCTTCACCCTCGACGTTCCCGCCAAGGAAGAGCCGGTCTTCTCGCTGCTGGACGAAGAGGGCCTCCCCCTCTCCTACGAGATCCTCTCCACGGAGCGCGGCAGCCGTCCCTCCCCGGACGGCGACGTGCCCACCGTCACGCTGCGGATTCGCCTGCTGGCCACCCTTCCCGCGCTCGGCTACCAGACGGTCAAGATCGAGCGCGCGCTGGGCGACCAGCCGCGCCACCCCGAGCTCTACCACGGCTCGGATTGGATCGAGAACCGCTACTTCAAGGTCCGGATCCTCGCGGGCGGCGTCGAGATCTTCGACAAGACCCTCGAGGAGCGCATCGTGCACACCTTCGAGGATCGCGCCGATCAGGGCGACGCCCATGCCTTCATGCCGCTTCCCGGCGATGAGCCCGTCGACTCCCTCACCTGGGAGTGGGATTCCTGGCAGATCGTCCATGCCGGCTCGTCCTTGCGCCTCCTGCTCAAAGGCACCTGGGCCCTTCCCCAGGGTCTCTCGGAGGATCGCTCGGAGCGCGACGGGAACGCGCCTTTGCATGTGCAGATGGCGATCGCCCTCCACGCCGGCATCCGCCGGGTGGACGTCGAGACCACCTTCGCCAACAAGTCCGGCGATCACCGCCTGCGCGCGGTCTTCCAGACCCCGGACGCCATCGAGCAGACCCATGCCGACACCGCGTTCGGCTGGGTGACGCGGTCGTCCCTCACTCCGGACGGCTCGGTCTTCCCCATGCACTCTCAGGTGCTCATCGAGCGGCCCGAGGGTCTCGCGGGCCTGGCCGCCGTGGGCCTCCACGAGCTCGAAGCCCAAGGCAAGACCCTCTATCTGACGCTGCTGAGGGCTTTCGGTCGTCAGGATCGCCTCGCCGTGCCCGAAGCCCAGTGCCTGGGCACCCAAACCTACCGGTACGCCTGGGTTTCGCAGGATGCTGACGAGCCGTTCGGCCTGGCGATCCGCCGGGGCCAGGAGTTCGTGGTTCCCGCGATGGCGAGCCCCCTGGCCGAGTGGAAGGGCCACCGCATGGCGGAGCTGATCGAGATCGACCAGCCGGCCTGGCAATTCAGCGCCCTGAAGCGCAGCGAGTCCGGCAAGCACCTGGTGCTGCGGGTCTTCAACGCGAGTCCCGAGCCGCAGACCGGCACGGTGCATGTCGGCTTCCCGATCGATCGCGTCGTTGCCGCCCGCATCGACGAGACTCCCGGCGAGGAGCTGCCGCTGGGCCCGCGCCTCTTCACGGCCGAACTGCAGCCGTACGAGGTGGGAACCTTCCTGATCGTCCCGCGAGGCCGATAAGCAGGGAATGACCGATACGCCCCCGTCCTCGACGATCCGGATGGTGATCGTCGAGGACGACCACCTCTTCCGAGACCTCCTGCGCGTGGCGCTCGCCTCGCTGCCGGGGGTCTCGGTCATGGCGGACTACGCCGATCCGGAGGCGGCCCTCGCCGAGGTTCCTGCGCTGAGGCCCGACGTGCTCTTGCTGGATATCGACCTCGGCTCCGGGCGCAACGGCATCCACCTGGGTCAGCAGCTGCGCCGCGTGCTGCCCGAGGTGGGGGTGATCCTCTTCTCCAACCACCGGGATCCGGCCTTCCTGGGGGCGGTTCCGCCCGAGCAACTCGCCGGCTGGTCGTATCTCTTGAAGACCTCGGTGCGGGACGTGGCCACGCTGGAGCGGGCGATCCGGGCCTCGGCCATGGGCCTCGTCACCCTGGATCCGCGCCTCACGGCGGTCAGCCGGCCTGCCGAGGCTTTGCAGGCGGGTCTCACCGAGCGGCAATTCAGCTTGCTTCAGCACCTCGCGCAGGGGTACAGCAACAAGGCGATCGCCCAGCAGCTCTGCCTCTCCGAGAAGACCGTCGAGAACAAGCTCGGCATGCTCTACCGCCAGCTCGGCATCGATACCGGCGACACCGCCGCCCATGCCCGGGTGCAGGCGACCCTTATTTTCCTGCGCTGGCTCGACGTCTAGAGCCCGCCCGCGGGCTCAGCGGGTCGGGAAAAGAACCCGGATCCCGGAGCCGTCTCCGTCCTGGGGCTCCCATGAGCCTTCGTGGGGTGCCACGCGGGCCTCGAGGATGGCGATTCGACCGTCCTGGCGCGCCCGCGCAAGGTCGAACGCGCCAGGGGCTCCGGTGATTTCCAGCGTGATGCCGGGCTCCTCCGTTGAGACGCGAATGGCCATGGGCATGGAGGCACTGGCGACGGCGTTCTCGAGGCAGAGTTCCACTACCCGGTAGATCGTGAGGCGCAGAGGCGCCGATAGTCTCTCCAGGGCGGCCGGATCTGCCTCCAGCGTGACCGAGAAGCGCCCCCGATACTGGCGAGCGAGGCCGCGCAGAGCGGGATGCAGCCCGACGTCGATGATCGAGGGGTGGGTCAGGTGGCTCAGGGAGCGGATCTCCGCGTCGCGCAGGCGGTCCAGGCGATCGCAGAGCGCTGAGAGCTCCTCGTCTGCCGATTCCGAGCGCTCCGCGACGGTAAGGGCCGCATGAATGGCCGCCAGCTCGGGTGCCACGCGCTCCTCCATGATGCGATGAAGCTCGTCGCGCCGGCGGTCCCGGGCCTGGATCCAGGCTTCTCGCGATTCGAAGAGCGTGCGGACGGCAAGCCGGCTTTCCGTTCGTTTCAACAGCGCCTTGCGTTCGAAGTGGGTTTGCAGCTCCAGCACGATGGCTATCAAGAGGGCTCCGTAGGTGCAGAGCGCCAGCTCGACGTTCAAGAGCCATGCGGAGGCGGAGGGCCCTTCGATGGCGAGCATCATCTGGCCGCGGACGACCCCGATGGCGAGCCCCGCGAGCCCGAGGCTACCGAGGTAAAGGACCCAGTTCATGAGCTTCGCCTCGGAGGCTTTCCAGCCGGTATCTTCCAGCCGCTTGAGCAGAGCGAAGCTCCCCATGATGATGGCTAGGCCTGCGAGGCTCGCGCCGACCGGCAGCGCGATGGCCAGGAGAGGGGAGACCACGTGGTTCTGGAGGGCGACGAGCGAGGTTGCGAGGCTGACCGAGCCGAGAATCATGCCCGATAGCCAGGCGAAGTG
The DNA here is from genome assembly GCA_036676455.1 of Candidatus Sericytochromatia bacterium. Classification (GTDB taxonomy): domain Bacteria; phylum Cyanobacteriota; class Sericytochromatia; order S15B-MN24; family UBA4093; genus UBA4093. Next base: position 44,788 of record JAKFCW010000119.1, on the reverse strand, counting down.
CCTCCGGCTGGGGAGCGCGGGTCCCCGACGAATCATGCGGTCTCCAGCTGGCGTTCAGCGCTGAGCGGGAGGGTGATGGCCATGGTGGTGCCGCCTCCCGGAGCGGAGGTGAGGAGCCATGTCCCACCGAGTGCTTGCAGCGAGTCTCCCAGCCCCGAGAGCCCCAGCCCTCGCGCGTGCGATTGGGGCTCGAAACCGGTGCCGTCGTCCTGGATCTCGATCGCGAGGGTTCCCGGCTTGGCGATCGTGAGCCGCACGTGGACGTGGGAGGCCACGGCATGCCGGAAGGCATTGAGCAGTCCTTCTTCGACCATGTGCTGCGCGGCGCTCCGAAGTTCTGCGCTGAGATCGCCTTCCAGGGCATGAACCTCGGGGCTTGATTCCAAGGTGACGGGAAGGACCGCGCGGTAGCGCCCGACCAGCGTTGAGACGCGCTCCGAGAGGGGCTGGTCGGTGAGGCCCAGGAGGAGTCGGGCATGGTCCAGGCTTTCGGTTCGTAGCGCTGAAAGCTGGGCGCATGCTTCTTGCGTCAGCGCCGGCCTTTTATCGGCTTCGGCGCGGGCTTGGTCCAGGGAGGCCCAGGCCATCAGCAGGCGGGACTGAATCTCGCCGTGGAGGTACTCGGCGGCTTCGCGCCGCAGCGCGTCGTCCTGGCGCACTAGCCGGGAGCGCGAGTCGGCGAGCTCGCTCTGGAGGCGATCGCTTTCACGCTGCCAGTCCTTCCGGAACACGATCCGGGAGACCAGGGCTTCCAAGGCGGCGACCGAGATGGCCAGGGTCACGAGCATGCTGCCGGCCAGTGTGCGGAGAATCTCGAAAGGTAGCGCCACCCCGGTGGCCCACGGCGTGAGCAACGAGCGAATGATGCCGGCCGCCAGGGCGAGACCGCCATAGACACCGGCGAAGATCCACCAGTCCCGCTGGAGAGAGCCGCGCCCCAGCAACGGCCGCAAGAGCGCGGGAGCGGCGAGCAAGAGCATGCAGAGCGCCGTGCTGAGCAGGCCCCAGCGTAGCGCCACGCTGAAAGGCTGTGCTCCGAAGAGCCCGTTCACGACGTGGTAGACGCATAAGAGCCCGATCTGGGAAGCGAAGAAGTAGACGGCCCACCGGGGCAGGAGAGCGGGGGGGCGGTGGGGGAATCGGGGGGCGTGTTCCTGCATGCAGGATTCTTACCCGACTCAATAGGGGGCTAACCCCCTTCCCTGCCAGGGTTTTTTTCGCTGCCGATTAAGCACCGATAGATCTTCTTTAAATCTATGCTGCTGCTGCATAGCCTCGTCGATCGTCGGGAAAGAAAGGAGTAGCAGACGGGGGAGCGCTAGCCCCCAGGTACGACGAAGGAGAGTTGCCATGTCGGACGAAAAGATCGAGCTCGAGGTCAACAACGAGGAGATCACGGAGCTCACCATGGAGGAAGCGGCCAACGTCCAGGGTGGATTCTGGTGGTTCTTCAAGAAGAAGAAGTCCTACGCGACCGGCGCCCGCGCGGCTTCGAGCACCTATCGCGCCTAGTCCGCCAATCCGACGGAAAACCTGGTAATAGCTCAGTCAGCCCCTACTTCGCGGTGGGGGCTGACGCCTTTCAATCCAGCGGGTATTTGCCGGGAATTAAGCTCCGATAGGTCTCCTTTAAATCTGTGCTACTGCAGCATAGCATCGCCAATGGTCGGGAAAGAAGGAAGTAGCAGCCTGAAAGGCTGGCGTTCCCTCCCTCGAGAACAGGAGAGAGACTCATGGCTGACCAGAATAAAGCCGCCTGCGCAACAACCGAGGAGATCGTCGAGCTCACTCAGGTGGAGGCTTCGAACGTCCAGGGTGGCGGTATCATCAAGCTCCTGGTCACGGGTGCCCGCAGCCTGTTCTTCCGCAGCTAAGCGGTCTGAAAGGGATTCAAGAGGAAAAGCACATGACGACCAAGGACCAAGCCCAGAACCCCTCGCCCGAGGAGTTCCAGGAGCTGTCGCTCGAAGAAGCATCCTGTGTTAAGGGTGGTATCGACAACTCCCACACCGGCCGCAGGCCCCCCCCGACTCGTTTCAGCACGGGTTACTGCTAAATATTGAATTGGTAGGTTCCAGGGAAGCCTTCACCAACCGGTGAAGGCTTCCCGCCTTTTTGCTGCCTGGCAGGCGACCAAAAGGAAGGTCGCCGCCAAGAACAACTCTTGGCGGCGACCAGAACGAGCAGCGAGCGCGCTGTTACTCTCCGAACTCCATGGTCAGCTTCCGGACGACGTTGCTCGTCTTATCGGCGAAGTAGACGTTGCCCTTGGCATCGAGTGCAAGGCCGGAGACATCCTGAAGCTTCGCCCGCAAGGGTTCGGCATCCCCGGTGACGGAGCCACCGCCGGCAACGGTCTTCACGGTCTGCGCCTGCAGATCGATCCGGCGCAGGACGTGGTTTTGCGCGTCACTGAAGTAGAGGAACTTGTTGTCCGGAGTCACGGCGATGCCCCCGGTGGGAACGTCTCCGGTGCTCGGATCGAGAAGCCTCAGCGTCGCTTCGGCGATGGGGCCGTCGGTCGGGTCTCCAAGCTTGGATAGCCCGCCCATGAGGACCTCCGGGGTCTTCCCGGTGTAGGGATCGCCAGCCGGGATGGTGATTCGGCAGATGGAGTTGCCGGTCACCGTATCGCTGGTATGCGCGCCCTGCCAGATGTAGAGCACCTCGTTGTTGCCGTCCTTGGCCCAGGTCACGTCGTGGGGGCGCGTCATCGTGGCCACCGTGACGACCTGGCCGCTGGCCTTGTCGATGCGGCGGATCTTGTTGTTGAAGCGATCGGCCAGGAAGATGTTGCCCTGGTCGTCCGTGGTCACGCCCTGGATACCGTCGAAGAGGGCACCTGATCCGAGGGGGCCATCGTCCTTGCCGCCGCCCGTGTAGTGCTGCACGGGATCGTCTTCGGTCTCTCCCGGAATCAATTTCCCTCCCAGAAGGTAGGCGTTACCGGCGACCATCGATTGGCCGAAGTAGCTTCCGGACGTGCGGCAGAGGAAGACGGGAACCTCGTAGCGAGCGCCATTCTGACCCTTCAAGACGACGATCACGTTTCCGGCGGGGTCGGTGGCGACGTCGAGCGGCTCGGTGAGCATGAGCTGCTCGAAGGGGAGGCCTTGGGGGAAGGGCGGCAGGTTGAGATCCGGCTGGATGATGGTGCCGTCGCCCTTGAAAGTGCCGATCACCTCCATCTGGCCGTCGGGTTTCACCATGCGCAGGACATGGTTGCCCATGTCGGTGATGAAGAGGTTGCCGTTCTGGTCCATGGCGACGCCCGCAGGGCTGTGCAGGCCCATTCCGGTGGCGGGACCGTCCTCTTGGATCGAGCCCATAGAGTAGTTGCCGGCCATGGTGCTGAGGGCCAGGACGCGGGATCCCAGGAGATCCGCCCAGAGGTCGCTGAGGGCCTTGCTGCGCGAGCCGAAGGCCGCGAGGTAGACCTTGTTCATGGCCTCTGCCTGGCCGATGGTGAGATCGGGCAGCGGGAGCGTGCCGGCGTCGAGCATCGCCTGGGTTTCCCTGACCAGGTCGGGCAGCTTGTCCATGGCGTTGGCGTAGTCCGCCATCGTCTTGCCGTGCTGCTTGGCCTGGGCCCGGAAGAACTCCGTGACGTAGGTGCTGGCGACGCTGATGTCGATCCGGTTCTCGCCGTCCTTGGTGAAGGTGTAGCCCACCATCCGGCGGTTGCCCGTCAACAGGGCGCTGGCGATGACCTGCTTGCCCTTGGGAAGCGAGGGCGGCAGGCGGTACTCGCCCTTCTCGTCGGTCGTGGTGATGAGCTTCTTGCCGTCGGATCCTGCGTAGAACTGCTCGTTCGGGTTGAGGAAGTACACGAGCGATTGGCGCAAGGGCTCCTGGGCAAGTGCGGCCAAGCGGTAGGAGCTGCCGCCGTTGCTGATGAGGCCGCCTCCGTTGTTGCTGATCAGGCCGCTTCCGTTGTTGCTGAGCAGCGTGCTGGGCACGGTGACCAGGCCGACGAAGGTCGCGGTGTTGTTGGAGATCAGCCCGGAGTTGTCGAGGACTTCCTGCTGGGTTCCAGGGGTGATGACTCCGGCGGGACAGCCGGCGAGCCCAATGGCGAGGGTGCAGGCCAGGAGGCCGTTGAAGAAGAAGCGTTTCATCCGTGTCACCCCTTAATTCTGCTTGGACTTCGGGTTGAGCCAGAGCCGACGCAGCTTGTTGCTGCGGCCGTCGGCGATCACGAGGTTGCCGTCGGCGTCGAGCGCCATGCTCCAGATTTCGCCGAGACCCGCGCGGCGGGAGTCTCCGTTGACTTCGGTAGCGCCGGCCACGGTGCCCGCAAGCGTGTAGACCTTGCCGTTCTTCAGCATCCGGATGCGCCGGTGGTCGGTGTCGGCCACGAGCATGTTGCCCTCCGCGTCGAAGACGACGCCGTGCGGGTAGGCCAGACGAGCCGTGTCGGCGGGGACGCCTCCCGTGTGGTCGATGTCGGTGAAGCCCTTGTCGGCGCTGTCGGCCTGCTTGCCGTCCTCGAGGGCCGTGGGGGGCTTGAGGACGTTGCCGAACACGGTGGTGTTGTCGCTGCCGAGCACCGTCTCGCCCTTCTGGGTGGTGAGGTCGTACTTGCGGATCCGGTGGTTGGAGGAGTCCGAGACGTAAAGCGCGTTATCCCGCTTGGTGATGCCCACCGGGTAGTTCAGCTTGATGCTGGTGCCAGTCGTGGAGGAGTCGTGGGCCGCGTCGAACCACGAGGATCCAGCAGGCTTGCCGAGCACCCCCATCAGGGGAACGGCGCCGGTGACGCCGAAGAGCGTGGGAACGCCGTCCTGGTAGAATTCGCTCTCCGGGTAGTACTCCGCGTCGTACTGGGGATCGAACTGGTAGCCGCTCTTGGCGATGTCGTTGACCGTGTACTTGTAGAGCATGTCGAGCGTGTCGCTGGAGGCGTAGACGTCCGTCCCATCGACCAGGACGGCGTTGCCGCCCGCGGCCATGGCGGAGTTGTAATGGCGGGCTGCGGGGTAATCCCAGGGTTCGGCAGCTCCTTCCTCGCGGTGCCGCACGTACATGCGGTTCGCGAGGGGATTGCCGGCGCTGAATGCCTGGGTCAGGTCGAAGACGGAGAAGCCCCAGTCGGTCGCGGTGGCAGCCGTGCCCACGATCAGCCGCTTGCCGAGGCCGGGAATGTCGGCGGCCTGGAGGGTGTTGACGCGCTGCAGGGTGGGGTACTGCTTGCCGGTATACACCGTCGATAGCGCGGCGCCCCCGGCGGGGTTGCCCTGGACGATCTCCATGCTCGCGTTGTTCTCGGCGGCGACGTAGAGCTCCGAGCCGAGGGTGGTGACGGCGATCGCCTTCTTGTCGGCGCTGACCCCGACCTCGTAGTCCTCGAGCAGATACGGGCGGTAGCCCAGGACCTCGGTCCAGGCGTCGCTGAGCTCCTTGTAGTCCTTGCCGAAGGCGCGGACGTAGGCATGCCGCATCTCGGGGATGGAGGTCATGCTGATGTCCTCGACCACGAGCTTGCCATTGTCGATCAGCTCCTGGGTCATGGTCATGATCTGGGGCAGCTTCTCATGGAACTTGGGGAAGTCCGCCATGGTCTTGTGGCCGAGGCGCGCGTGATCGCGCAGGAACTCGGCGATCACGGTGGTCGCGAGGTTGACGTGGTAGGTGTTCTCGCCCTTGGCGGGGATCAGGAAGCCCACGAGACGGCGGTTGTTGGCCAGCAAGACGGTGACGACCACGGGCTCCTCGCCGGGAGCCTTCGCGAAGGCGTAGCGTCCCTGATCGTCGGTCATGGCGAAGAGGGCCTTGCCGTCCGCGCCCGCGTAGAACCGCTCGTCGGGAGTGGTCAGGTAGACCATGGCCTGCTGGACGGGGCCCATCTCCACGGCGGCCTGGATACGATAGCTGGCGCCCGCGTTGCTGATGAGGGAGGCGGGGCCCATGACCGTGCCCGAGAGGCTCGCGGTGTTGTTCGAGATCAGGGCGTTCTGACCAAGGATGATCTGGGGATCCCCGCTGGTGACCGGCGGTGCGCCTGCCGGAGGCTGACATCCGGCCAGGGCCAGCGTCAGCGCGAGCAGGAGCGCATGGATTCGTTTGTGATTCGTCTGCATGGGCCTTCCTTATGCGTCTTAGCAGCCAAGCTTGCTTTAGGTAAACATGCCCGGAACCGTATCTCGCGACACCTGGAGCCAGGTTTTATCAGTCATAACCGTGGGAAACCGTAAAGGATCTTGCTAGAACAGCACGATCATGTCCTCCTGGACGTTGCTCTCCCAGTGCTGGCGGCCGCTCCCTTCGAAGTCGACCAGGCGCAGGCCCAGGCCGACGGGAAGGTCGCGCGGAGCCGCCCCGCACCAGGCCACCTCGGCGGGGAGGGTGAGGGGAGTGGCATGATCGGGCAAGCTCACCGTCAGCTCGCAACCCTCTGCCTTGCGCAGCGGACTCGGGGCGAGGATGCCGGCTCCGTACTCGCTGAGGTTCAGCAGGGCGGCCTCGTGGTGGCTGCCGGAAACCGACAGGCGGGCGCGCATGGGAACCAGCACGCGCCGGAAGGTACGATCGCTGCCTTGCCCCTCGACGGAGGCCTGGCCGTAGATGAGGCCGCCGACCAGCTCGCGGTTGAAGCGCTCCCAGCGATCGCGCACGCGCGAGGAGGCCTCCGAGAAGCGCATCCGCAGCCCCAGGAGGTAGGGAAGCCCCTGGTGCCAGTCGTCGTGCCGGGTCACCTCGCAGCGCGCCAGCACCTTGTTCTGGCCGGCCGTGAGCGCAATCTGGACGATCGCCCCCACCGGAGGCGCACCAGGCGACAGGACGTACAGGCCGCTGCGGCTGCGGTTCACGATCTGGATCGCGATCGTCTCGCCGCCCCACCGGAGCGCGCCTTGGCCGATCAGAAAGAAGCGCTCGTCGGCGCGTCCGCTGGGGTTGGGGTTTTGAAGCGTCATGAGGCCTCCTGGGACATCGTCGGGGGACTGGCGAAGAGCGCGTCATCAGCCGGGTCGGCCAGGTGACGGCGAAGCTTGGCATGCACCTTCAATAGCTCCACGCGCGCCTGCAACGCGTCCAGGCGCGCCTGCGAGAAGGCCCGGTGGTAGCGCAGGAGATCCGGCAAGGCGACCAGGCCCATGGCGAAGCGCTCCTGCTCGACGAGGTAGCGGCGCTCCGCGGCTTGACGCGCGCGATCGGCCATTTCGGCGCCCTCCTGGCGGGAAAGCGCCTCGGCGACGGTGAGGGCGATCTCCTGCTCCAGGGCGAAGCGCGCCTGCTTCAGCTCGGCTTTCGCCCCTTCCTCGCGCGCCCTCGCGGCGGCGGCCTCTCCCCATTCCGGGCTCGGCCCCAGCCTGCCCTCGAAGCTGATGCCGTACGCGTAGCCGACCGGGCTGGTGGTGACCGGCAAGACCTGATACTGCCGGCCCGTCCCGTTCCAGTCCGCCTGGGCGACCAGGTTCAGCGAGGGCAAGCGATCCCAGGAGGCCTGGGCGTAGGCCAGGGAGGCCTCCTCGGCGCGGGCGCGCAGGGCGGCGACGTCGGCGTGCACGCTCAGCGCGCGCACGCTGAGCGCCTGAACGTCAAGCGCAAACGGCGGCGCCAGCGGACCCGTGGGCAGCGTCGGCTTGAGGCTCGCAGGGGACGGCGTCGCACCGAGCAGGGTGGCTATCGTGGACTCGGCCGAGCGGATCTCCTGCTGGGCCATGATGAGCTGGTGCTGGAACTGGAAGAGGGCCTGGTCGGCCTCGTCGCGCTCGAACTCGGCGGCTCTGCGGCCCTGGATGCGGGTCTCGACCAGCTGGCGGTTCATGCGGGCTCGCTCGACCTCCTCGCGGGCGACCTCGGCCATGGCGCGCCGCAGGGCGAGATCCCAGTAGGCCTGCTCCAGCGTCAGCAGCTCGGTCTGGGCGCTCGCCACGTAACGCATGCGGGCGCTGTCCCGGCGCAGGGCGGCGAGCTGGAGGCGATCGCCGAACATCCCCAGCCGCAGCCCCCGCAGCAAGGGCTGCCGCCACTGGGCCACCACGCCCCCCGGCTCTCCGATCGTCGTGTCGGGATACAGCCAGGTGCCCAGCGAGAAATCGCCTCCTCCGGCGGGCAAGGCCCAGGAGAGCTCGTTACGCATCTCGCGAAGGGCCAGCGCGTCGCCGGGCCGGCCGGGAGTCAGGGTCGACGCGAGGTTCGGGACGAAGCCGCCGCGCGCGCCGGCGAGGTCGCCCTCGGCCGCCTGCCAGGTGGCACGCTCGGCGCGCAGGCGCCCCGAGTTCGCGAGCAGCATGGCCTTCAGGGCGTCCAGGCTGTCGGCGGCCGCAGCGGGAAGCGCCGTCACGAGCATGGAGGCGCTCAGCAGCCCCGCGAGGAGGCATCTCATTGCGCGTACCTCGGGCGCTTGCGCAAGGGCTCGATCAGGACCCAGAGGAGCGATCGCCGCTGCGTGACGATCTCGGCCGTGGCCGCCAGCCCGTAACGCAAGGGGATCTCCGAGGGGCCCGTCCGGATGGACTGGCTGGAGAGCGTGGCGATCACCCGGAAGTGGTTGATCTGCTCGCCCGTGTCCTGCGGCATGCGGATGACCTCGCCGCGCACCACCCCGAAGTCCTGGTAGGGATAGGCATGCAGCTTGAACTTCACCTGCATGCCTTCGCGGATCATCCCGATGTCCTTGTTGGCCACCGACAGCTCGGCGTTGAGGGCCGACTGCGACGGCGCCAGGCTCGCGATCAGGGCGCCGCGCTCGACGACCTCGCCCGCGTTCCGGACGTTCATCGCCGTCAGCACGCCGTCCGCCGGGGCCGTGAACGCGCCCAGCCGCTGCAGCTCATCCAGGCGCTGCTTCAGCAGGAAGGCCGTGTCCGCGAGGCCGGTCCGCGCCCGACGGAACTCGCCCTCGGCGTCGCTTTGCAAGCGCTTGGCCCGGCTCTCGGCCTGCTTCACGGCGGCCTCGGTACTCGCCACGTCGATTCTCTGGCTGTCCAGCTGGGTCGAACCCTCGTCACGCGCGACTCCCGCCGATTGCTTGAGGCGCTGGGCCTCTGCGGTCGCGACCTTCACGGCGGTTTGCAGGCGGCGCACCTCTTGCTGGGCCATTCGGACCTCGTCCTCGGTGACGAGCTTGCGAGCCCGGAACGCCTCCTGGGTCGACAGGTGCTCCTGGGCGCGTTTCAGGTCCTGGGCCAGCTGGGCGGCCTCGAGCTCCTTGGAAGCCGCCTGGCCCTCGTACTCGGCGGCCCGTCCCGCCCGCACGTTCTTGCCCCGCGACTGGATCGACTCCATCAGGGCGAGCTTCTTGCGCAGGGCCTGCTGCTCGCCGCGCAGGGTCGCGGTTTCCTGTGGGACCACGTCCAGGAGCATGCGGTTGGCCTCCGCGAAGCCCAGTTTCGCCCGGCTGTACTGGACGACCAGGTCCTGCAGATCCGCCGTCCGGATGGGCGTCTCGAGGACCGAAAGGCCGTCGTGGCGGCTGTATTCCTTCTTGGGGCCGTTCTGCGTGTCGCGGACGGCTGCTTGGGCTAATTCCACTTCCTTGCGGAGGGCCGCAAGGGCCTCGGGCTGTGCCTCGGCCTCGAAGCGCACCAGCACCTGCCCGCGCTTCACCCGCTCTCCCTCGCGTGCGAGCACCGCCTCCACCCGGGCGCTAGCGGGAGCCTGCAGGTTCCAGGTCCGGCCCTCGGGGATCAGGACCGCCGGCGCCACGACCACGACGTCGATCTTCACGATCGCCGCCACCAAGAGGCCGATCACCAGGATGCCCGTCGTGAGGTAAAGGGGGGCGCGCAGGATCCAGGTGCTCAGTTCGCGCGGCACCTCGGGATCCTCGTGGTAATAGAAGCCTTGCGGCCGATCGGGCGGGTTCTGGCCTTCGTCGGGCGCGTTTGCGGGAGATCGGGACGGGTCGGTGGCCATGGCGTTCTCCTGCCTAGAGGCTCAGCTGCTGGCTGAAGAGGCTGTGGTACAGCCCCTTCTGATCCATCAGGACGCGGTGGGTGCCCGACTCGACGATCCGCCCGCCGTCGAGGACCAGGATCTTGTCGGCGGCGAGCACGGTGTTGAGGCGGTGAGCGATGACGAGGGTCGTGCGGCCCCGGACGATGTCGCGGAAGTTGGAGAGGATGGCCTGCTCGGATTCGGCGTCGAGGGCGCTGGTGGCCTCGTCGAGGATCAGCAGGCCCGGGTCATGGTAGAGGGCGCGGGCGATCGCGATCCGCTGCCGCTGGCCGCCCGACAGGCCCACGCCGCCCTCGGCGAGCATGGTGCCGTAGCCCAAGGGCAGCTGGCTGATGAAGGCGTGGGCATTGGCGAGGGTCGCCGCCTGGATCACGCGCTCCATGTCGGGCTCGTCGTCCCCGTAGGCGATGTTGTCCAGCAGGGTCCCGCTGAAGAGGGCGTTGTCCTGCAGCACCACCCCGACGTGCCGGCGCAGGAGGGGCAGGGGGATCTCGCGAGCGTCGAAGCCGTCGTGCACCACGCGCCCCTTCAGCGGATCGTGGAGGCGGTTGATGAGCTGGATCAGGGTCGACTTGCCCGAGCCGCTGCGGCCCACCAGCGCGACCAGCTGGCCCGGGGCGATCTCGAGGTCGAGCTCCTGGATGATCTGCGGACCGGTCGGTCCCTGGAACCCGAAGCTGACTCCCTCGAAGCGGAGGTGGCCCTTGAGGTTCTTGGCGCGGATGGGAGAGCGGCGCGGCGCCGTCTCCACCGGCGCGTCGAAGACGTCGTTGAGCCGCTCCAGTTTCACCTTGACGTCCTGGAACTCGTACCACTGATCGGCAATCCGGAACATGGGCTCGACGATCTGCTCGAACAGGGTCGAAATGGCGATCACCTGACCGACGCTGACCTTGCCGTCCAGCGCGAGCTTCGCCCCGAAGAAGAGCACCAGGGCATGGCCGACCATCTTCAACCCCTGGGCCGTCGTCGACATGATCATGCCGAGCTTCACGAGGTGGAACTCCAGGGCCGCCGACCCCTCGAAGGCCCTTTGCCAGCGCCAGCGCGCGAGATCTTCCGCCGCCAGCGTCTTGATGGTCGCCATCGCGCCCACTTGTTCGACCAGCCGCGAGTTCGCCTCGCCCCGCCGTTCGGCCACCCGCTTGAAGGTCGCCTGCCAGCGCGGACCGAGGATCTTGACCAGGAGAACCAGCGGCAGGGCGAAGCCTACCACCAGGAAGATCAGGCGCCAGTCGTAGTAGACCAGGACCCCGATCGAGACCAGCAGCATGATGCCGTCCAGCAGGGTGCCCACCGCGCCGTGCGCGAGGAAGGAGCGAACGCCCTCGACCTCGTTCATGCGCGTCGAGATGTCGCCCACCCGCCGGGTCGCGAAGAAGCGCATGGGAAGCCGGAGGAGATGCCGGTAGAAGGTCGTGGACAGCGTAATGTCCAGCCGCATGGCCACGTAGCCGACCATGTAGCTGCGCACCCCCTGCGCGATCAGGTGGAAAACCACCGCCGCTAGGAGGCCCCAGGTGACGAGGTTCAACAATTCGGCGTTCTGGTGGACCAGGACCCGATCGAGGATGACCTGCGTGAGCATCGGAGTAGCGAGGCTCAACAAGGCGATCAGGAAGCTGGCCAGCAGCACGTCGCGCAGCAGAGGCACGTGAGGCTGGATGATGCGCCAGTAGCGCTTGTACGAGCTCTTCTGAGCGACGTGCTCGAAGAGCTTCGGCGTCGGCTCCAGCAAGAGCAAGATGCCGTCCCAGCGCTGGGCGAACTCCTCGTGGGACATCTTGTCGAGGGTGGTGGCCGGGTCACCGACCACGACGTACTGATCGGCCACCTCGTAGAGCACGACGAAGTGGTAGCCGAAGTGCGCGACGGCCGGCAGGTTCACCTTGCGCAGGCCGGAAGGGGCGACCCGGACGCCCCGGGTGGTGTAACCCGCCTCCTCGGCTGCTTGCGCCAGGGCCAGCAGCGACGTGCCGTCGCGCGAGACATGCGCTGCTTCGCGGAAGTAGCTCACGCCCAGGTCCATGCCGTGGTACTTCGAGATCATCGCGAGGCAGGCCGCCCCGCAGTCCATCTCGTCGCGCTGGTTCAGGTGGACGTAGCGCTTGTTCTGCCCCTGGGCTTCCTGGAAGGCGCGCTCGGGATCGTGCTGCGGCCGCTTCTTCCGGGCGCGGCGCTCACGCCGCTCGGCGGGATCCTCCGCCTCGTCAGCGCCGGCACGCGACGGGGCCTCGGCGCCCGCAGAGGGATCGCCTGCCGCCGGGCGGTCGCTCGCGGCATCAGGCTCGGAGGCGCGTCCGGGGGGCGGTGGCGTCTCGGCCTGCTCCACCAGGCGGGTCAGGGATTCCAGGCGATCGAAGGCGCTCGCGGCGATCGTCTTGGCGTCGGCGTCCCCCTCGCCGTGGGTTTCGCCCTCACGCAGCCAGGCTTCCAGGCGCTCGTCCTGGGTGGGAGCCTTGGGCACCGTCACCTCGCGGACCTTCGCGTCCGAGCGGCGCGGGAAGAGCCGCATCAGGTAGGGGGCCTCGATCACGAGCATGCGGAACCGGTTTGGATCCAGCCGGAAGAGCGTCCCCTCGCCATCGGCCTTGATCCGGTGGGCGGAGGGAAGTCGTTCGACCAGGCACTCGGCTCCGAAGAAATGGCCTTCCTCGCGATTCCCGATGAAGCGCTCCTCGTTGGCACCGAGGATCATGGTCTCGGTGAAGCGTCCGCTCCGCACGATGTAGAGGGCATCGGGCACCTGGCCTTGCTCGACGATCACCTCGCCCGGCGCGCAGGTTCTCGGCTCCAGGCTGGCGATCAGGGCCTTGGCCGTGGCGTTGGGCACGTCCTGGGCTCGCAGCATCTGGCGAAACTTCTGCAGGGAGCCCTCGGTGACCAGGCGGGTCAGGTAGGTGCGGAGATCGGCGTCCTCGGCGAGCACCTCGTCGAGGATGGCCACGGGAACCCGGATGGCCTGGCAGCCTTCGCCCGCCCGCAGCATGAAGGGCATGACGCGCTCGACCAGCACGGCCCGGAGGTTGGCGGCCTGACCCGGGTAGGCCTGCCCGACGCGCAGCTCGCGACCCTGCGTGTGCGCCACCATGTCGAGCGTGCCCTTCAGCACGACCCAGAGCGTGTCGGCGGGCTTGCCCGCCTCGCAGACCGGGGTGCCGCTCGGCAGCTCCACGGCCTCCATGCGCGCGAAGACCCGCTCAAACTGAGCCGGCGCGAGCAGCCCGAAGAAGGCACCTTCCGGCAGCGAGCGAATGGCCTCGCGCAGCGCGTCGGGGGATAGCATCAGAACGGCTCAGGAACGGGGTTTCGCGGCGTCTTGCATGCCCCTCAGAATAGCACGCTTCGTCGTTTTCAGTCGACCGAATTCCGTCGCTGAGCGCCTCGGAGGGGCGCGGCCTCTCCGAGAATGGCCGGCTTGGTCCTTCCGACCGCTCCGGAGGCCGGAGCGCAGCAATTCGTAACCTCTGCGAAATCTCCGCGCCACACGGGCGTAATTTCCCTCCGGGGCGCCGGCCAGGTCCCGCGCAACCCCTGGCCGTGCGGTGTTTGGCTTTTTTGGGGCGGGTAATCGAAGTCAGAGGCTGCAAGTGCTGCCTGAAGCGTAATGAAGGAGAACCCTCTTGATAAAAGCCAAATCGTCGCTCTTGAAGCTGTCGGGCACGGTCCTCGCGCTGTATGGCTTGGCCGGATGCGGCACCACTCCGGGAGCCATGACTCCCGGAGTCGACCCGGGCCCGCTCTCGGGCGCGACCGCGCCCTCGGCTTCGCCGGAAACCCCGGCTGCCCCCGAGACCCCGGCGAAGGCCGTCACGCGCGCCCCTCAGAGCGTCTCGGCGAAGGCGGTTCCCGGTGAGATCGTGGTCAAGCTCAAGAAGGACATGGCGATCCACGCGGTTCCCGACATGATGCGGATCGAGTCGATCGAGGATCTGGGCAATACCAGCGTTTACAAGGTTCCCGAGGGGCAGAGCGTCGAAAAGGCGCTTGCGAAGCTTCGCAAGGATCCCAATGTCGTCTACGCGGAGCCCAACTACATCTACCGGGCGTTCGGCGTCTCGGCGAAGCGCGCCGTCAACGATCCGAAGTTCGGCGAGCTCTGGGGGGTGACGAAGATCCAGGCTCCCCAGGCCTGGGACACCACGGCGGGCAACTCGGACATCCTGGTCGCGGTCGTCGACACGGGTGTCGATTATAACCACCCCGACCTCAAGGGCCAGGTCATCAAGGGACCGGACTTCGGGAACAACGACGCCGATCCGATGGATGACCAGGGTCACGGCACGCACGTGGCCGGTACCATCGCTGCTCTGGCTGACAACGGCGAGGGTGTGGTCGGCGTGGCCTACAACACCAAGGTCCTGGCGATCAAGGTGCTGGGATCGGACGGCTCGGGCTCGACGGCGGCGATCGCCAAGGGCATCCTGAAGGCCCAGGAGATGGGCGCCAAGGTCATCAACATGTCGCTCGGCGGCGAGGAGGATGCCCGCACCATCCGCGACGCCATCGACCAGGTGACCGCCAAGGGCGTGCTCTGCGTCGTGGCCGCCGGCAACGAGAACACCACCCGCAACACCTACCCCGCGGCCTACCCCGCCGTCCTCTCCGTGGGTGCCTCGGATACCAGCGATAAGCGGGCCTCCTTCTCCAACTACGGCACGTACGTCGACATCGCCGCGCCCGGCACCGGCATCCTCTCGAGCACCGAGAAGAGCTACAAGAAGCATGACGGCACCTCGATGGCCTCGCCGCACGCCGCCGGCGTCGCCGCCCTGCTGCTCGCCCAGAACCCGTCGCTGACCCCGCAGCAGCTGCGAGGCGTCATGGAGAGCGCCGGCGATCCGACCACCGGTTTCAAGAACGGCATCAAGCGCCTCAACGCGCTGAAGGCCCTCGATGCGGTGAAGGCCGGCGAGCTGCCCGAGCCCAAGCCCGAGCAGCCCGGCGCGCCCAGCCAGCCCGAGCAGCCGAGCCGCCCCGAGCAGCCGAGCCGTCCTGGCCAGCCCTACCCCGGCCAGCCGTACCCCGGCCAGCCCTACCCCGGTCAGCCATATCCTGGTCAGCCGATGCCTGGTCAGCCCTACCCGGGCCGTCCCGTGCTTCAGCCCGGCCAGCCCTACCCGGGACCCGGCGGCCGCCCGATCTTCGAGCCGGGGCGCCCCATGCCTGGTCAGCCCATGCCGGGTCGTCCCATGCCCGGACGTCAGCCCATGCCCTATCCGGGGCCTGGCGGCATGCCCTTCAGCCAGGGCTAGTCGATAAATAGCAAGGGGGCGGATCCACGTGGATCCGCCCCCTTTTCGGTTGTTCAGAGGAACTCGACGCGGACCTGGCCGGCCTTGATCGGCCAGGTACGCCCGAGGGCATCGATTCGCTCGTCGAACTCCCCGGCGTTGAGGATGACGAGGGCTTGCTCCGAAGCGGATTCGCGGACGAAGGCCAGCGTGCGCGAGCGGTTATGGGCATGCACCCAGCGCAGGCTGCCGGTGCCGAGGACGGCATGCTCGCGGCGCATGCGGATGTAGCGCTTGAAGGTGGCGTGGAGGCGAGCATCCCAGGTGTCCGGATTCCAGAGCATGGGGGCGCGGGACTGGTGGGCGTTCTGGCCGCGCATGCCGACCTCGTCCCCGTAGTAGATCATGGGCGTGCCCGGCAGGGTGAACATGAGGGCGATCGCCATCTCCATCGACCCCTTGCGGTGGCCGATCTGCGAGTAGAACCGCGACGTGTCGTGGTTGCCCAGGAAGTTCCAGGATTGCACGGCGCCATGCCAGGGGTAGGTCTCGGGCACGATGGAGAGCCTGCGCGCTAGGCTCTCGGCGGCGAGATCGCGCGAGAAGAACGCCTCGAGCGGCTTGCGGAACATGAAGTTGGTGACCCCGTCGTAGAGCCCCCGATCGATGGCCGAGCCGGAGTGCTCCCATTCCTCTCCGATGATCAGCCCGTCGTAGCGATCGCGCAGCCGCCGCAGGAAGCGCTCCGGCAGGAGGTGCGAGGCGTCCAGGCGCCAGGCATCCACCCCGGGCCAGTAGGAGACGACCTCGGAGAGGGCCGATACCACTTCCTCGCGATCCAGGTCGAGCTTGGGCATCACGCCCCAGTCCATCCAGGTCTCGGGTTTGCCGTTGCGCTTGAGGCAGTAGTGAGTGCCGGCATGCGCGCGGTACCAGGGATGATCGAAAGAGGTGTGGTTGAAGACCCCGTCCAGGATCAGCTTCAGGCCGGCAAGGCGCAGGTCGGCGACCAGCGCGTCGTAGTCCTCGCGCGTGCCCAGGTGCGGATCGATCTGGAAGTGGTCGTCGGTATCGTACTTGTGGGAGCTCTTGGAGGTGAAGATGGGGTTCAGGTAGACCGCCGTGACACCCAGGTCGACCAGGTAGGGGATCTTCTGGCGGATGCCCGCGAGGTCGCCGCCGTAGAAGGTGTGCTGGTGCCCGGAGTCCGAGGTGAGGCGCCGGGGATCGCTCGAGCGGCGCACGGGCTTGCCCAGCCAGGTGTAGGCGCCTGACTGGACGTCATTGGAGGGGTCCCCGTTGCAGAAGCGGTCGGGGAGGATCTGGTAGACAATCTCGTTCGGCCAGCGCAGCATCCCCTCAGCATAGCGCATGGTGAGGGGATGCTGCACGGCCTACGAGGAAAGCCGCAGGGCTAGCCTCTGATCAGCCTGGGGGCGCTCGCGGCGGGAACGCTCCGCACGGCCTCGCCGTCGAGCTGGAAGAAGGCGATCGCCGCCTGCAGCGCGTCGGCCTGATCGCGCAGGCCGCCTGACATGCGGTTGAGGTTCTCCACGGCGTGCACCACCTGATCCGAGCCCTTCCGCTGCTCGGAGGTCGCGGTCGAGACCTGCTGGGTCATGCGGTTCATGGACTCGACCGCCATGACGATCTGCTCGGAGCCCTTGGCCTGCTCGCGGGTGGCGGCCATGACCTCCTGGGTCAGGCGGTTCATGGACTGGACGGCCTCGGTGATCTGAGCGGCGGCCCGGCTCTGCTCCTGGGTGGCCTGTCCGATCTGGGCGCCGAGGAGCAGGCTCTGCTCGGCTGCCTTGACGATCTCGCGGATGGCCTCGCCGGCTCCCCCGGCGAGCTGGGTGCCCTCGGTGATGGCGGCTTCGCCTTGCCGGGTGCTGTGGACAGCCTGCTCGGTCTCCCGTTGAATCCCCTTGATGAGCGTGGCGATCTCACCGGTGGCCTTGGCGGAGCGCTCCGCGAGCTTGCGCACCTCGTCGGCGACCACCGCGAAGCCGCGGCCGTGCTCGCCGGCCCGGGCCGCCTCGATCGCTGCGTTCAGGGCCAGCAGGTTGGTCTGCTCGGCGATGTCGTCGATCACCGCGATGATGGCGCCGATCTCCTCGGAGGACTTGCCGAGGTTCTGGATGACCGCGACGACCTCGCCCATGACGGCGTTGATCCGCTGCATGCCGGCGATGGTCTCATCCACGGCCTTGCTGCCCTTGGTGGCGGCCGTCTGGGTCTTGTAGACGCTCTCGCTGGCCGAGACGGTGTTGGTGGCGACCTGCTGGATGCTGGCGACCATCTCCTCGATCGAGGCGGAGGTCTGGGTGACGGCGGCGCCGAGGGTATCGGCGTTGCCGGCGACCTGGCGGACGGAGGCCGCCAGCTCCTCCATGGTGCTGGAGGTCTCCTCGACAGCGGCGGCCAGGGCCTGGGCGTTGCCGGCGACCTGGGTGATCGCGGCGGCCATCTCCTCCATGGAGCTGGAGGTCTCCTCGATGGCCTCGTTGGAGCGCTCGGCGGCCGTGGAGACCTGGCCGGCGGAGCCGCGAACCTGGGAGACGACCTCGCGCAGGTTGGTCACCATGCCGGAGATGGCCACGCCGAACTGATCGCGCGGGCTCTTGGGGGTGATGTTCCGGCTGAGATCCCCTCGAGACAGGGCGTCCGCGACTCCGGCCACCTCCTTGAGGTAGGCGATCATCTCGGAGAAGGAGCGCGACATCGCATGGACCTCGCGGTTGCCGTCGGCCGTGACTTCCTGGTCGAGCTCGCCGGCGGCGATGCCGGCCGCGGCCTGCTGGATGCGCTGCAGGGGCGTCACGATGCTGCGGATCAGCCACAGGGCGATCAGCATGCCCGCCACGCCGGCGATGATCAGGATGCCCAGGCCCATGAAGAACGCGAAACCGACCGTCTTGGAGGCTTTCTCGCGGCGCTCTCCGGCGATCGCCTCGATCGCGTCATGCAGCTGGGTGATGGCCGCTTCGGCCTCGAGGAAGCGATCGCGCCCTTCGCGCTCCATCAGCATGGCGGCAGCGGCGCTTCCCTGCGCGCCCTTGACGACGCCCGCCGTGACGACGACTTCCATGAAGGCCTCGGACTTGCGGTTGAAATCCTCGAGAGAGACCTTCCCCTCCTTGAAGAGAGCGGCCTTGAGCGTCTCCTCCTTGAGCGCGGCGAACGCCTGGAGATCCTCGCCGAGGGTCGCCTGGATCTTCTGTTCCCTTTCAGCGTTGGGCGCGGCGATGAAGCGCATGGCGCCCACGCGCAGATTGTGCATCTGGGCCATCAGCAGCGCACTCTGGTCGAGCGCGTGGAGGTCCTTGTGGTAGGTGTCCTGGAGCAGGCCATCCAGGCTGCGAATCTGCGTGATGTTGAAGATGCCGAGCCCCGCCATGAGGAGCAGCATCATGACGACACCGTTGATGATCTGGGTCTTGACCGAAAATCTCATGCGTTCTCCTAAGGAGGACGGTCGATCTCCCTGGTCTGCAAGGAGAAGCGCGTCTCGAGGGCTTGACTCTCTCTTACCCGCTAGAGGACTAGGTTGTAACGATCGGAGCGTGAGCAATGCGTGGAGCTGTGAGGCTTACAACCCCTCGGGGCCATGGGACTCGGACGACACGCGGATCGCCATGACATGAGGCCCGATCCGGTATCATGCAAGAAGCGTTGCCGGCTCGAAGCAGCTTGAATGTAAAAGGAGGCGCGATGCGCGTACGGTGGATGGCGTTGACTCTGGCGTCTGCCTTGCTGGCCTGCGGCTCGCAGTCCGGGGCCGAGACCTTGCCACATCCGATCTCCCTGCCGAAGGGCTTCACGATCTCCGTCTATGCCAGCGGCTTGCAGGGCGTGCGCATGATGGCGCTCTCGCCCCAGGGCGACCTGACCGTGAGCCAGCCCCGCTCAGGCAGGGTCTTGATGCTCCCCGATCGCAACCGCGACGGCAAGTCCGACCGGACGGTGATCGTCGCCAAGGATCTCGATCGGCCGCATGGCCTGGCCTGGCACGACGGAGATCTGTACGTCGCCGAGACCGGGGCCGTGGTGAAGCTGCGCGACGAAAACGGGGACGGAGTCGCCGAGACCAAGCAGACGATCACGCGGGACCTGCCGGAGGGCGGCATGCACTGGACCCGCACGCTCACCTTCGGGCCGGACGGCTATATGTACGTCTCGGCGGGGTCCTCCTGCAACGTCTGCGTCGAGGACGATCGGCGGCGGGCCTCCGTCATGCGCTTCAAGCCGGACGGGACGGACTTCACGATCTTCGCCCGGGGCCTGAGGAACGCGGTGGGGCTCGCATGGCATCCGGAGACCGGCAAGCTCTGGGCCACCGAGAACTCGCGCGATCGCCTGGGCAACGATCTTCCGCCCGACGAGCTCAACCAGATCAATTTCGGAGGCCATTACGGCTGGCCGTACTGCTACGGCGATCGCAAGCGCGACCCGGCCCACGACGAGGTCGACTTCTGCGCCCAGACCGTCCCCATGGCCCTCGGCTTCCAGGCCCACTCCGCACCCCTGGGCCTGGCCTTCTACACCGGCAAGCACTTCCCCGCCGAGTACCGAGGAGACGCCTTCGTGGCCTTCCACGGATCCTGGGATCGCACTCCGCCCACCGGCTACAAGGTCGTTCGCGTCCGCTTCGAGAAAGGCAAGCCCACGCGCTACGAGGACTTCGCGACCGGCTGGTTGCGCGGCAAGGCCGACTGGGGCCGCCCGGTGGACGTGCTGGTCGCCCCCGACGGCGCGCTCTTCGTGACCGACGACGCCGGCGGCCGGATCTACCGGATCACCTACAAGCGCTAGCGGGGCCAGCTATTTGCGCTGGCGCAAGGTCTCCAGGTGGAGGGCGGTCTGGACCCGCAGCTCCTTGGGTGCGTTCTCCCAGAGGTACCGCACCAGCTCCCGGCGCTGCTTCGCCGAGAGTCGCTGGTAAATCGGCTCCAAGGCGCCCCAGGTGGAGCCGGTTTCGTCCTGGCGGATGGCCTCAAGATCGGCCTCCAGCTCCAGCTTAGTGATCTGCCCGCGGAAGATCAGGGTGTCGTAGTGCGAGCGCTCGTCTTCCGTGAGGTAGGGGCTCTCGGCCACCATCTCCAGCATGGCGATCCGCTCGCGCAGGTCCTGCCGCGACCAGCCGCCCCGAACGCAGGCGTCCATGAGCCGCTTGCGCAGGGCTGGGTCCTGGATGGCCTTGAGGGAGAGGGCATGGCCCTCGGAGATGGCGCCCCCTTCCACGGCGTCGAGCAGCACCTCCGGCATGCGATGCAGCAAGGCCATCTTGCGGTTGACGAAGTCCACGGACTTGCCGATCGAGCGCGCCACCTCGTCGCGATCCAGGTGGTCCTGGTCGATCAGGGCCTTCAACTGCTTGGCGATCCCCACAGGGCCGTAGGACGAGCGCTGGAAGGCCGTGCGGAAGGCGATCAGCCCCATTTCGGCGTCGGACATGTCGCTCACGACCGCCGGGATCGCCCGCCACCGCCCATCCTCGGGCTGGGCCTCCCGGTTGAGGCGATAGGCCCGCAGCCGCCGCTCCCCGTCGCTGACCTGGTAGCGCCCCGGCAACTCGGGATGCGGGCGCACCTTGACGGGGTAGTCGAGCCCTCCATGCTGGATGGAGGTCGCAAGCTCGGCAAGCTCCTGGGGATCGACGCTGAGGCGCGGCTGGCGGGGATTCGGGTCGATCGCCTCCAGCGGGATGGCGAGCAATCGACCGGGGCTAACGAGCGCAGCTGGGTCATTCGAAACGGTCATGAGGGTCCTCGCTTCAGGCCGAATTCTCCGAGCACGGCCTCGGTATGGGCGCCCAGCACCGGGGCGGGGGATAACAGTTGCCGGGGCCAGCCCTCCAGGTAGGGGCCCGGCACCTCGAGGTGCTCCCCATCCGCCAAAGGTGTCCGCTCCGTGCGGGCCTGATAGTAAGCCTCCTGGCGAGCGGAAGCCAGATCGTTCACCGCGGAGAGCGGCAAATCCCGCTGGGTGGCCAGCGCCAGCCAGTGGGCGCGCGGGTGACGGGCAAAGCGCTTGGCCAGGATATCGATGGCTTCTTTACCACGGGCCCCAGTCTTCATGCCCGAGGAGGCCAGTTCCGGCACCTCCAGCAGCTCGACGAGGGTTTGCCAGAACTTGGGCTCGATGGCTCCCAGGGCAATCCGCTCGCCGTCGGCGCAGCGGTAGACCTGATAGCTGGGACTCTCCCCCGCCAGGACGTGCTCCAGCACCCCGCTCCCGCCCTGTGAGGCGTTGGCCCATGCCCACGTGAGGAAGGGAAGAGGAGCGGAGGCCAGGGGCTGATCGAGCCGCGAGCCCTGGCCCGTTCGGACGCGCAGCAGAAGAGCCGCAAGGATCGAACTGCCGGCGAGGATCCCGGTGGTCACGTCTGCAATCTGGATGCCGGGGATGCCCTCTCCCGGGAGCGCCGCGAGCAGGCCGGAGAACGCCTGGAGGTTGAGGTCATGGCCGACGCCACCGTCGGCCCCGAAGCCCGACAGGGAGCAGATCGTGAGGGCGGGATTCATGGTCTGGAGGGCCTCCGCGGAGAGCCCCCAGCGGGCCATGGTGCCCGGCCGGAAGCTCTCTACCAGGACGTCGGCACGCGACGCCAGGCCGCGGAGGACCTCGGCGCCTTCGGACTTCTTGAGATCGAGGACGACGGACTCGGCCCCCCGGTAGAAGGCCCGGAACCCGGCTCCCGTGCCGTCGGCCAGGGGAGGTGCGAGGCGCATGGGGTCTCCGATGTTGGGCTCTTCGATCTTGATCACCCGCGCGCCCAGGTCGATGAGCATCCGTGCGAGGACGGCGCCGGGAAGCATGCGGGAGAGGTCCAGGACGACGGTGCCGGAAAGGGGAAGCATGGAATCTTACGCCGAGCGGCCAGCGTCTTGGATTCCCGCCTGCGCGGGAATGACGTGGAAGCGCCGCTGCGACTGAGCCATCTCCACCAGCAGGGGCGCCGGCGTGAAGCGGATGCCATGCGCCTTGGCCAGCTCCGAAAGCCGGGCGACGAGCCGTTCTGCCCCCAGGGCGTCGGCGTAGCGGAAGGGGCCGCCGTGGATGGGCGGGAAGCCCAGGCCCATGACGGCTCCCAGGTCGCCGTCGGTGGCGTCCTGGAGGATCCCCTCTTGGAGGCAGTAGGCGGCCTCGTTGACCATCATGAGGACGAGCCGCTCGACGATGTCCTTGGTCGATGGCACGCCTGTGGGGTTCGCGCCGGGCGTGATGCCTGCGACGCTTTGCCGGAAGAACGCGGTGGCCTCGGGGTTCACGAGCTTGCTCTTGGCGGATTTGCCCTGCTGCTCGTAGCAGTAGAAGCCTTTGCCGTTCTTGCGGCCCTTGTAGCCGGCTTCGACCATGCGGAGCATGGCCTCGGAGGCGATGATGCCGCGGTGGGCGAAGGCCTTGCCCAGGTCCCGGGAGACGTGGGCGGCGACGTCGAGGCCGACCTCGTCGATCAGGGTGATGGGACCGACCGGGAAGCCGAAGTCCTTGAGGGCGCGGTCGATGGTCTCGACGGAGGCGCCTTCGGTCAGGAGAGCGGCGGCCTCGTTGAGGAAGGGCGCGAGGATGCGGGTGGTGTAGAAGCCCGGTCCGTCCTTCACCACGATGACGGTCTTGCCCTGGGCCTTGCCGGTCGCCATGGCGGTGGCGATCGCCCAGTCCGCCGTCTGCGGCGTCACGACCACCTCCAGCAGTGGCATCTTGGGCACCGGCGAGAAGTAGTGCATGCCTAGCACGCGCTCGGGATGGCGGGCTTCGGCGGCGATCGCCGCGATCGGCAGGGCCGACGTGTTGGTGGCGTAGACGGCTTCCGGGGCGATCACGGCCTCGGTCTCGGCCAGCACCTTGCGCTTGAGATCCAGGTCCTCGAAGACCGCCTCGATCACCAGGTCGCAGCCCGAGAGGTCGGCGGCGTCCTTGGTGAAGTACAGGCGGTGCCACTGCGTGTCGCGCTCGGTTGTAGTCAGCGAGCCGGATTTCACGCGCTTGGCGAGGCCGCCGTGCAGGTTGCGGGCCGCGCGGCTCAGGGTCTCATCCGAGACGTCCTTGAGCACGACCGGGACATGAGCGATCGAGACGGAGGCGATGCCCTCGCCCATGAGGCCCGCGCCGAGCACGCCGATCCGCTTGAGCGGTCGGGGCGTCATGCCGTCGGGCAGCTTCTTCTTGGCGGTGGTCGCGTGGAAGAGGCCGATCAGGTTCTTGGCCTCGGGGCTGGTGACCAGGGCTCCGAATCCCAGCTCCTCTTGCTGATAGCCGCGGGCGCTTTGTTCTTGGCCCTTCTGGAAATTCCCCATTTTTGCCGCAGGCGCTTGCGAGAGCCCGACCCTGACGCAATCGAGGATGGCCAGTGGCGCCGGGTAGAGGCCGCGGGTCTTGGCGATCACGCCTTCGCGGGCCTGCTTCAGCACCATGCCGCGCAGGGGGCCCTGCAGGAGTTTTTCTTTGAGTGTCATGTTCCGGTGCTTGGCGCTCAGCTTGCCATTGGCGAGCATGAGGGCGGCCTTCGCCGCGGTTTCCTCGATCCCGAAGGGCGAGGTGAGGGCGTCCACCAGGCCCATCTTGATGGCCTTGGCGGCTCGGATGCGCTGGCCGGTGAGCAGCATGGGCAGGCCGCGCTCGATGCCGACCAAGGGGATCAGGCGCTGGGTGCCGCCGCCCGCCGGTAGCAGGCCGAGCTGGACCTCGGGCAGCGCGAGCACGGTCCTGGGATCGTCGCTGGCGAGCCGGTAGTGGCAGGCGAGGGCCACCTCGAGGCCTCCGCCCAGCGCGGGGCCGTGGATGGCGGCCACGAAGGGCTTGGCGCTCTGGGCGATCCGGTCCAGGAGGGCGTGGCCTTCGCGCGAGAAGGCGGCCGCCTGGGTCGGCAGGGTCATGCCGAGGATTTCGTCGAGGTCGGCCCCGGCGATGAAGGAGTCGGGCTTGGCGCTGGACAGCACGCAGGCCCGGATGTCGGAGTCGCGCGCGATCGTCTCGAGGTGCCGGGCGAAGTCCGCGAAGAAGCGGCTCGAGAGGATGTTCACCGGGCTATCGGGAGTGTCGAAGCGCAGGATGGCGACTCCGTCGTTCCGCTTGATCAGCTGGATGGCTTCCATGGGAGGTCTCCTAACTCGTTTCTTCAGGTCCGCTTCGCGGCCTTGCAAAACAGCCGCGGGCGCTTCAAATCCGACGGATCGTCATGGCATGCCCGAGGGCACCGGCGGCGCAGGCCGAGATCAGCCCCCATTCCGCGTCCTCGGCCTTCATCCGCTGGGCGGCGGTCAGCAGTAGCCGGGCGCCGGTGGCGCCGAAGGGGTGCCCGATGGAGAGCGAGCCTCCCCAGGCGTTGAGCGATTCGGGCGGGATCTCGCCGACCGCGCGGTCGCGGCCCAGCTTCTCGCGGGCGAAACCGGGGTCGGCCAGGAGGCGCAGGTTGGCGACCATCTGGGCGGCGAAGGCCTCGTGAAGCTCGAAGACCCCGATCTGATCGAGCGTGATGCCGGCGGCGTCGAGGGCCTTGGGAATGGCGTAGGCGGGGCCCATCAGCAGCTCCTCGCGCGGGTCGGTGGCGGCCATCGCGAGGCTCTCAATCACGGCCAGGGGCGTGTAGCCGAGCTCGCGGGCCTTCTTCTCGCTCATCAGGAGGACGACGGCGGCTCCGTCGGTGAGAAAGGAGGAGTTGCCTGCGGAGACGGTACCGAAGCGGCGGTCGAAGACCGGGGGGAGGCTGGCGAGTTTTTCGGGCGTCGAGTCTCCGCGGATGCCGTTGTCGGCGCGCAGGGGAACGAAGCGGGGCGGCACCAGGGCGGGCGTCATCTGGGCGGCAAGGTAGCCGCGCTCGGTGGCCGCGGCCGCCCGGCGGTGCGAACTCAGGGCGTAGGCGTCCTGGTCTTCGCGCGAGACGCCGACGCGCTTGGCGAGTCGCTCGGCGCTCTCGCCCATGGTGTGGCCGGTCGAGAATTCGGCGATCGCCGGCATGTCGGGGGCGAGATCCCGCATCGATAGCCCCGCGAGCAGCTTGAGGTAATCGGCGGGGCCCCTGGCCTTTTGCGAGGCGATGAGGCGCTTGCGCAGGGCGCGGCTGAAGCGGATGGGGACGTCCGAGAGGGTTTCGGCGCCGCCCGCGATCACGACCTCGGCGGTGCCGGCGGCGATGGCTTCGACCGCCGAGGCGATCGCCACGTTGGACGACGTGCACGCCGCCGTCACCGTGTGAGCCGGCAGGCTCTGCGGCAGGCCGACCGCGAGTGCCACCTCGCGGGCCAGATTGGAGGTGCGCGGCTCGGCCACCACCGTGCCCATGATCAGGCGATCGATCTGCTTGGGATCCAGGCGGGTCCGGTGCAGCAGCCCCGCGATCGCCATGGCGCCCAGCTGGTAGGAGGGAAGATCGGTGAACTCCGTCTGCGAGCGCAGGAAGGGAGTTCGGCAGCCGTCCACCAGGACGACTCGGGCTCCGGACAGGGGAAGCGGGGGCATGAGTCCCTCTTTCTAGGCATGGCCGATCGCGGCGGTTCGCGGCCCAAGACCCCTTCATGAGGCCACCCGACGGAGGGATTGTCAAACCATGTTAAAGGCGCATCAAATGATGGCTAGGGCTCCGTTAGATCCGGCATGTTCCGCCTGGAGCTGCGTATAAGAGACCTGGATGTTGCTGGAAGGAGTCCCCCATGAGCCACACGATCAAATTCGGAGACACCTTGAGCTCTCTTGCCCGTCGTTTCGGAACGACGGTCGAAAGCCTCGCGAAGGCGAACGGCATCCGTGACGTGAACCGGATTTACGCGGGGGATTCGCTGAAACTTCCCGGCGACTCGCGGAGCACCCGGGCCGGGAGCGGCCGCATGGGCGGCTACGCACCTGCCGGAGCCTTCACCTCCCAGACCTACTCGGCTGGAAACGTGAACATGGCGGGAGCTTCGGATGCGGCGAAGCGCGTCCTGGAGCAGGCGATGCGGTTCGTCGGGCAGCCTTACCAGTGGGGCGGCGGTCACGGCCGCCAGATGGACGGCCCCGGGCCGGTCGATTGCTCCGGCCTGATCCAGCAGGCCTCGGGTCTCGCCGGGGTGGGGCGCAGCGGCACGGCGGCTTCGTTCCAGGACATGGGGTCGGCGGTCAGCATGCAGGACCTGAAGCCTGGAGATCTGGTCTTCCGGGGCAACCCCGCCAATCATGTCGGGATCTACGTGGGGGACGGCAAGGTCCTGCACGCTCCGCAACCCGGCGAACGCGTCTGCTACGTGGGAGCCGATTACTTCGAATCCGCCCGCCGGGTCTTCTGATCGGGACGACAGCAGGATTCAGCGGGGAAGCAGCCTTCAGGCCGCTTCCCCGCTTTTTTCACGGGATTTGGTTGGTTTGTGTTCTGTAATGAAGTGTTGTATAAGGTAGCGTTCCCTCTGCCTGTCGAAGGAGGATCGCATACCTATGAGAGGCCACCGTAGAACGCTCCTCGCACTTGCCGTCGCTGCCTCGGCCGTGGTCTCGACGACCGCCGTGACTGCCCAGGAGAACCTTCCCGATCAGGGGGCGACCAAGCAGCCTGCCAAGCTTCCTGTCCCGGCCCGGGGCGAGACGAGCTACATGCCCGTCGCGCAGAAGGAGGATTTCAACGCCTCCTTCAAGAAGTTCAGCGACGGCAAGAAGGAGGTCATGCGGCGCCAGCAAGCCTTGCTCGACGCGCGCTACGACCTGGCCGATCGCGCGACGTCCTTCGCCAAGATGAGCCGTGGCAAGCCGATTCAGGAGGGCGTCCGGGTGAAGCTGCCCGCCGGCGTCACCTGGCAGCAACTCGCGGCCATGTCCCCCGACGAGGTCCGCCGGCGCGGTCTCTGGCCCAAGGGCTTCCTGCCGCTTCCCCATCCCTTCCACCAGGAAGGGGGCATGGTCTTTCCGAAGTTCCACATCGACGAGATCAAGAAGCAGGAGAACCGCGATCTCACGCGCTTCGACGTGGACTTCGACCTGCCGGATCGCTTCATGGCGGAGTTCCCGCCGCCCATCTACCTCACGACGCGCCCGGATCTCGGAGACGTCTCCCAGGGCGAGCTGGTCACGAACCAGAACTTCTACCGCCTCTTCAACGGCATCCTGAACCCCAAGCAGCTCGACGGCCTGCGCCTGCTGGTCACGCCGTTCGCTCAGCAGCAGTTCAACCTGACCGCGGATCGGCGCAGCGCGAAGCCGAGCATGGGCGTCTCGTGCTTCGACTGCCATGCCAACGGCCATACCAACGCGGCCACCCACCTGGTGGGAGACATCCGGCCCCAGGAGTTCCGCCACAGGCTCGACGTTCCCACGCTGCGCGGCGTGAACCAGCAGCGCCTCTTCGGGTCGCAGCGGGCGCTGCGCACGGTGGAGGACTTCACCGAGTTCGAGCAGCGCGCCGCCTACTTCGACGGGGATCCCGTGATCGCCCAGAAGAAGGGGGTGAACATCCTGGAGCGCGGCAGCGCGGTGCATGCGATGGCGGAGATGCAGGAGATCCTGGACTTCCCGCCGGCGCCCAAGCTCGACGTCTTCGGGCGCCTCGACAAGTCCAAGGCGAGTCCCGAGGAGCTTCGCGGGGAGCAGCTCTTCTTCGGCAAGGGGCGCTGCGCGGAATGTCACATGCTTCCGATCTTCAGCGACAACTTCATGCATGACCTGAAGTCAGAGCGCTTCTTCGATCCCGTGCTGGTCAACGGGCGGATGGCCGTCGCCGACGGGCCGATCAAGACCTTTCCCCTGCGGGGCATCAAGGACTCCGCGCCCTACCTGCATGATGGTCGCCTGCTGACCCTCGACGACACGGTCGAGTACTTCAACCTGGTGCTGGGCACCAGGCTCAGCGACGCCGAGAAGAAGGATCTGGTGCGCTACCTCTATACCTTGTAGGCAATCGTCAAAGCGAAGGGCTGCCTCACATGCGTGAGGCAGCCCTTCGTCGTTACGGCTGGGTCGGAGCGCCCGCGGCTGAGGCGGCGGAAACCGGCAGGGGGGGCTGGCCCATCATGATTAGCTGGTGGTTGATGTTCATGGCGGCGACCATGGTGGCGTCATCGGCCTCGATGGTGATCTCGAAGGACTTGGCGGGGTCCTCCTTGCCTCCGAAGGGATAGTAGTAGACCTTGGCGGTGGGCTCTCCCTCGGCCCAGCGGGCGACGAACATGACGTTCATTTCCTGGTAGGCGAGCTGCCACTTGCCGTCGGGGGTTTGTTCGCGGCCCTTGAAGCCGAAGCCGTCCGACGAGCCGAAGAGTCCAGGCAAGCCGAAACCGCCGCCCTGGCCGGCCGTGGCTTCCTTCTTGCCGAGATCCGGCGGGGGGCCCTTCCAGTCGAGCCCGTCGAGCTGGGCCGTCATCTTGGCCAGCTCGTCCCAGGAGGTCATGCCGGGAGGCAGCTGGAGGTTGCGCAGCTTCTCCTCGGGCCAATCCTTGAAGTACGGGTGCTTGCGCAGCTCGGCCAGCTTCGCCTCCAGCGGATCCGGAGTCGCTAGCGCCTGCGGCTTAGGAGTAGATTTGGGCGTGGGGGCCGGCTTCGGCTGGTTGGCGACCTGCTGGGGCTTGGGCTTTTCTTTCTTCTTTTTGGGCATGGCGACGGTTCCCCGGGCCTCGGCGACCACGGTCTTGGGGGCGGCCTTGGGGGCCGCCGCCTGGATCTTGGCCAGCTCCATGAGCATGACCTGCGCCTCCTTGGGCATGGGAGGTGCAGGGCGAGATCCGCCCTGGCCCATGGGCAGGACGAAGGCTCCGATCATGAGGACATGGAGGGCGATCGAGGCGCCCAGGGAGCCGGCGTGCATCAGTTCACCGTGGGCAGGTCGATGGAGCCGAGCACCCGGTTGAGGTCATCCGGGTAGAGGTCTCCGTAGGAGTAGAGCAGCTGGCCGTTCTTCTCGGAGCCCGAGTAGTTGTAGGGGGCTTGATAGGACAGGGAGCTGAACTTGTCGACCAGGGAGAGCGCGAAAGCGCCGGCCATCAGGGTCAGGAACATGTTGGGCTTGGGGCGGTAGGAGACGAACATCCAGTTGAGGCCGTCGGTGTAGTGGAGCTGGGTGATGCGGGTGCCGAAGAAGTTTCCGAACTGGATGCCATGGAGCTGGAAGCCCGTGGGCACGTACTTCGGCAGGGGCACCTTGCTCTTGATGGCGGCCTCGGCGGCCTCGACGGTCTTGTACTCGACGAAGCTGTTCTCCTTGTCCTTTTGCAGGGCGATGGTGCTGAGCTTCTGGGGGAGGTCCTTGATCTCGACGTCGACCTGCTTGGAGGGGACGTAATCCTCGTAGAAGGAGGTGAAGTAGGGGGCCAGTCCCTTGCCCCAGGTGCGCTCCTCCTTGAGGATCTGGTAGGCGTCGCGGCTGATCCAGAAGCGGTGGCCAGGAACGTTGTAGCCGCGCTTGGGGGTGGCCTCGAGGATGTAGCAGGGGGTCAGCGCGACGATGTCGTTGAGCTCGTCGGAGCCTTCGAGGATCTTGAGATCGTAGTTCTTGATCAGCAGCTGCGGCATGGAGAGCTGGCCGAAGATGGTGGCGGCGGCTTCGTTGGAGCCGGTGGGGTTGTCGTTGCGGAAGAGCAGGCTCTCCATGGGGAAGTAGACGTTGGCCTTGTTTTCCCGCATCCAGAGGTTGACCCCGGCGAGGGTGTCGGGGGCCTGGACCGTGACGCGGTAGTTCTTGCCGTCCTGGACGAAGACCTTCATCTCTCCGCGGAGGTTGAGGTGCTGGCGGGTCAGCAGCTGGACGCGCTTACCCCAGAAGGGGACCGTCCCCTGGGCGTCCACGGTGCGGTGAATGAGCTCGGTGGGCGTGGGAGCCGCCCATGCGCTCGCGGGCAGCGCAAGGATGGCAGCGGTGAGGGCCCAAACGACGGTTTTTTGCATGCCTCTTGCTTCCTCTCGTGGGGGGTGGGTTCCGTGTTTTGGACGATGGAGCCTTCCGCTTTGTTCGATCCCAGTCCGGAGTCTCGACATTGCGTTTCTATCGTCACGGGCGTCGCGGGCGTCACCGGGGCCCAGGGGGGGCGGGCGCTCGCATGATCCGGATCCAAAGCCGGATCATCCTAGCATCTAAGCATGGAGGCAGCAACGCCAGCCAGGCCCTTTGTCCAGACTGGCCGAATTCGATTGTTAAAACTATTCGTTTTCCGTGAAATCTTCGCTAAACCAACCTGACAAGGGAATTGCTTGGGTAGGAGGAAGATATGGGAAGCTCGGATACCGATCGATCGTTCGTTCGTTTGCTCGATGTGGGGGCTTCCTGCCGGACCTTGAAAACCACATAGCCAAGTACGGTTCCAACTCATTGGAATAGGATTTCGAAATCCGGTCGGCAAGGCTTTTGGAATCCGCTGGAAGACTTGCGTATGTTTCGGAAAGGAAAAGGCACCCTATGAAGAACACTTGGATCAAGCGCGCCGCGACGCTCGGACTCACCGCTGGTATTCTCTCGCTTCCCCTGGCTGCCCTCGCTGCTGAAGAGATGGTCATCGAGACCCCCAAGGTTTACACGCCCGCGAAGGTGAACGGAGTCGACGGCTTCTGGGTCGAGTACCAGAAGAAGACCTACCAGAAGCGCGCCGCGTTCAAGGATCCGGTCGGTCCCTACGACCAGATGATCCAGAACCTCTACGTCGAGATCTTCGGGCCCGAGGTGGCGCAGCTCTCGAAGGCGCAGCGCGACGCCCTCTACGCCAAGTACGGCATCGCCAAGGGCTTCAACGGCCTGGACTCGTCCGACTACAACTTCTTCCACAACGAGTTCCTCAGCAAGTACACGGACAAGATCAAGGCGGACCTCGCGTACGCCAAGCGGGTGGTGGACGCCGACAGCCCCTCGGCGATCGTGGCGGCCCTGGGAGCCCAGGCGACCCTCAACCAGATCTACACCGCCTTCAACAACTCGGGTTACTCGGGCAACTCCTACGTCGTCAACCAGCGCTCGGTCCAGCAGGTTCACGGCATCAGCTACGTCGACAACTCGAAGATCGACCAGGCGGTCTTCAACGCCAACAAGTCGCGCAGCCTCGACGACCTGCTGCGGAACAACCCCGGCGCCATCAAGGGCCTGGAGGGCGCCTCGTACATCGACTCGCTGGTCAACGCGGCTCGCTTCAGCAAGATGGCCGAGCTCGCCGCCCAGAACCTGCTTCCGGTCAACATCATCGACCAGGCGATCATCACCCCTGGCGGTCCGGTGGACTTCCGCGAGGACAACCCCTCGGCTGCCCGCCTGAACGAGCTGGCCTCCTTCCTGGTCACGGCCTCGATTCGCACCCACTCGCCCATCGCCCTCGACCTGAACGGCGACGGCAAGATCGGCGTCACCGGCACCTCGACCGCTCAGAAGCGTCTCGCGGCCAGCAAGTTCGTCTCCAAGAACTCGGTCTGGTTCGACATCGCCGCCGAGGGCAAGAAGAAGAACATCGAGTGGCTCGACCGCTCGGGCGACGGCTTCCTGGTGGACGACTCCTACGGCCGTCTCTCGAAGGCGCTGGTTGCAGGCGGTACGCTTGACGGCACCTTCCTCTTCGGTGACTCGATCGGTTACACCCACGGTTACCACAAGCTGGCCGTCAAGAAGGCCACGGTCAACGTCGCCACGACCGCGGTCATCGACGACACCACCAACTGGTCGAAACTGTTCAACTCGAAGCCCGTGCTGAAGGGCAAGGACCTGAACGGCCTGAAGGTCTGGGTGGACGCCAACGGCGACGCCAAGCTGCAGGCCACCGAGCTCAAGACCCTGGCTTCGCTGGGCATCACCGAGATCGGTTCGACTCCCAACACCGTCAAGAACGCCAAGGGCGAGTACCTGATCCAGTCCTACTTCGTGCAGAACGGCAAGAAGAAGATGACCGAGGACGTGTGGTTCGCGGAGAACCCCGACGCGGCAAAGTAAACGCCTAACGAGCGCGCGCCATCCGGCGCGCGCTCGGTCTCACAGACGAGGTGTTCGACAGCCACTCGGGCGCCCGTGCTGCTAGTGCGTCATGCTTCACCGTAGAAAGGAGCTCCGGAGATGCTACTCAAATCGAAAAGGCTCGCCGCTGGAAGCATCCTCGCTGCGACCCTTTTACTGATCCCCACGTCCGTGGGGGCCCAGAATTACCCCGACCGGGTCGAGCGCTCGCAGAAGGTCGAGCGCGGCACCAACGCCGGACAGCCCGGCTTCTGGGTGCAAGTCGACGAGACGACCTTCCGCTGGTTCAACTCGATCGATGACGTTGAGCGGCTCTACCAGGAGATCCTCGGGCCCAACGCGAAGCCCTCGCCCGCGGATCTGGACAGGATCGCGGAGCGGATCGACAAGGGCCAGCTCACCCTGGATGCCCTGAAGAAGGAACTCCAGGCTCTCAAGCCTCACATCACCAACATCAACACCGCGGCCATCTTCCCGTACTCCTCGCTGTCGCCCGGCTCGAGCTACGACTACCACATCCGTCCGTTCGTCCTGCAGGAGCTGGAGGCGCAGTTCGGCCAGACGCTGAAGTCCCAGTTCAACGGCAGCACCGACTGGGAGGGCCGTCGCGCCGAGATCCTCTCGGAGCAGGCCAGGCCCAACAACAACAACTTCTACCACAACACCAAGTCGATCCTCTCCCAGGCATACCGGTTCCTGGAGATCGCCCAGTCGATGAAGGCCACGGGCTTGAACTCCCTGTCCTTCTCGCAGCCGCTCGATGGTAACTTCTCGCAGTACGCTGGGAGCAAGAGCTACAACGTCTACAACTTCAGCGATCCGTATCTATCGAAGTACGCCGTCAACACCGGCGGCCAGGTCTGGAGCGGTTACTCCACGCTCTTCGATCTGAAGATTTCCTCGCTCACCTACAACGATGCGATGGGGCTGGCCAAGGCGCTCTTCCGGGAGGCCATCTGGACCGCTTCGCCGATCGCCTTCGATCTGAACGGAGACGGGAAGATCGGGGTGACGGGCAAGAGCACGGCCAAGATGCGCAACCCCAAGAACGGCTTCGTTGCCCAGGGGGCGGTCAACTTCGACCTCTTGGCCCAGGGCTCGCCCCTGCGGACCGAGTGGATCAACCGGGGCCTCGACGGCTTCCTGGTCGACGACCGCGAAGGAAAGGTCACGGCGGCCGCTCGCAAGAACGGCAAGATCGACGGCAGCTTCCTCTTCGGGAACGCGGGCGGCTACGCCAACGGCTTCACGAAGATGGCCAAGATCTTCGACACGCCGGCCATGATGGCCGACACGTCGGGCCTGATGCCCAAGGCCTCCGACAAGATCCTGCGGGGCGAACAGCTCGAGGGTCTGAAGGTCTGGCAGGACAAGAACCAGGATGGCCTGGTTCAGGTTCCCGAGCTTTCGACGCTGGCGTCGCTCGGAATTTCCGAGGTCTCGATGAAGTACGCCTACGTCCTCAACGCGGACGGCGAGTACCTCATGCAGAGCCATGTGCTGCGCAACGGCAAGAAGGTCCTGAGCGAGGACGTGTGGTTTGCGACCGAGCGCCAGTAAGCATAAGGAGACGGATATGAAAAAGTGTAGAGCGATACTCGGGGCCGTGCTCGGTCTGGCCCTGACCGTCCCGCTCAGCCCCATGACCGCGGAGGCGGCCGGGGGCCGGTGGGGTCAGGTGGATACCAAGACGCGCCGGTACTTCGTGCCGGACGGCCAGGTCGAGAAGCAGACGACCGTACTCGGGAGCACGGAGAAGCTGCTGTCCTCGACCCCCCAGACCCAGCGGGGCCGCCTGCTGGAGTCGGGCGTCGACAAGATCGGCGCGGTGAGCTCCAGGGACGAGGCGAACGCCGCCAAGGACAAGGTCACGGTCGTTCCGGGCGCCGCCGAGGCGGTCGGCAACGAGTGGTTCGAGTACGAGACCGTCAAGCGGGAGAAGGCCTTCAACCGCTTCTACTCCCAGCAGGAGCTGGATTACAACCTGTACGCCGAGCAGATCCGCACGGCGCACACCTACCAGGTCACGGACAAGGTCCGGACGACCGAGACCTGGACCGATCCCGTCACGAAGCAGACGCAGCGGAACGTGGCGGATTCCACTCAGACGCGCAACGAGATTCGCTACTCCGCATGGACGGAGACCAGCAAGAAGCTCCGCGTCGACGCTGGCAATCGCACGCGGACCTGGGGTCCCGATCTGGTCTTCGCCAAGGTGCCGGACGAGCAGCGGATCGCCAAGCGGACGCCGCTCACTCCTCCGGGCGGCATGGAAGCCGGCTGGTGGCTGATGGATTCCGAGACCTTCCGGTTCTTCGTCGCAGGCTCGACTCCTCCCAAGGATGCAAAGGCGGCGACGGATGCCAAGGCCGAGGAGATCCGCCAGGGCACCGGTCCTTCCCTGGGCGGCGCGAACTCCGACTGGTCGCTGGTCAACTCCGAGACCGTCCGCTACTTCCTCGCCGGTGCGACCGCCCCGGCGGGCGCCGTGGCGGCCAACCCGGAGCAGAAGGCAGCGATGGTCAACCCCGTCAACTCCGGCTGGTCGCTGGCCAACTCGGAGCTGATCCGGTACTTCGTGCCGGGCATCACCCCGCCGAAGGATGCCAAGCTGGCCTCCCCCGAGGAGCAGGCTGCCGCGAAGGCCACCCCGTCGAACGAATGGCACCTCATCGATGTGGCGACCTTCCGGAACTTCCTCGCCGGCAACGTCCCCCCTCAGAACGCGACCCGCTCGGGTGAGCAGGCCGGCACCGATCCCTCCGGCAACGGTGACTGGGCGCTCGACCACCTCCAGAGCTTCCGCTTCTTCGTGCCGATCCCGGGCGACTTCGAGAACCCGGCTCCGGAAATGCCGCCGACCCCGGCACCCCGGGTCGAGGAACTCGGTGTCGATCGGCGCGTTGCCGACGCGACCGCATGGGAGCCCGCAGGCATCGAGAAGACCCGCCAGGGTCTGCTGATCAAGCAGAAGCGCCTCGATACCCGCAAGGTTCCCCAGTACCGGATCTACCAGACCATTCACTCGGGCTACGTGCAAGAGACCTACACCACCTACGAGCACCGGGAGATTCCCATCAACACGGGCGGTGGCCTCGAGATGATGGCCTTCCAGGTTCCGGTCAAGAACTACAAGTGGAAACTCGTGGAGTACGCTCCCATCCGCGGAGAGGAGCCGCTCGCCGATTTCATCGACAAGCGTTACGTCCAGCTCGCCGATCTCCGTGCCAACGAGGTCGCGGCCCTGGCTGCGGCGGAGGGCGATCGCCCCACCTCCTTCCAGGGTGACTCCGGTTCGGGTGGCAAGTCCGATCTCTCGGCCGCCAAGGTCCGCGAGAAGATGGGCGCCAACGAGGTCAAGGCCTCGAGCATCGCCCTCACGGCTGCCCAGGTCGAGGAAGCTCGCAAGATTGCTGAAGAGCAGGCTCGCCAGCAACTCGAGGAGGATAAAAAGAAGAAGGACCAAGAGGAAGAACAGCGCAAGAAGGACCGCGAGGCCACCACTGCGCTCGCCGCCCTCGAGAAGGCCTACAACGAGCTCGTCCAGCGCGCCGAAGACGTTACCGCCAAGGCCAAGGACAAGATCGAGGCCGCCTCGGCCGAGATCGCCAAGGTCAAGGCCGCGACGGATCGCACGGAGCTGGAGAAGAGCCTCCAGGACGTCACGAAGGCCATGAACTCCAAGTACGACGACGCCTCCAAGGAGTTCAAGTCGAAGTACGAGGATGCCAAGAAGGACCACAAGAAGATCGATGAGATGCATAAGGCCGTCAACAAGAAGCTCGATGAGCTGACCAAGACGGTTGACGACAAGCTCGCATCGCTCTCGGACAAGGTCGCCGACGCCAACAAGAAGTACGAGGAGGAGCAGGCCAAGCTCGCCAACGACCCCGCCACGGCCATCGCCGCCATCCAGAAGGAGGGCTCGGTTACTGAGGGCGAGGAGAACTTCTACCACGACTTCTTCGACGCCGCCTCGGTCAAGGCTTACTACAGCCGGAACACCGGTAACTGGGTCATCCTCGGTTACACCAAGCACGATCAGAAGGGTGACGCGAAGGTCCTCTTCCGAGGAACCAACAAGTTCACCAAGGGAGACAACAAGAACAACCCGCTCATCAAGGAGTTCTCGTTCAAGAACAAGGACTTCAAGTTCTACCTCAACCGGAACCACAACGCCAACGAAAGCTCCTGGGATGCCATCATCGAGAAGAAGGGCTGGTTCGACTAGTCCCGCCTTCGACAGGAGAAAAGCAACGAGCCCCGGGGCATTGCCCCGGGGCTTTCTTCATGCGCTTGTTCGCGGGCGGCATGCCGTGTAGGGTGAAGGAGGTTACCAAGCGCCCGCGGCTGTTGCGAAAGGCAGCGAAGCTGACCTGTAGCAACGAAGATCGAAGAGGGAAACCGTGTTCGACCCCTACCCGGATCTCGTCCAGACCCATACTCTCAGCCTGCCCACGGGGGAGGGCATCACCTTCGATCAGACCCTCTGGGGCAAGGTGATTGCCATCCGCACCCTGCACGTGGGTGGCGGGCGCTACCATCTCGAGGACACCATGGTGACGGCCCAGCTGCGCCAGTTGCTGGAAGCCGCGACCATCGAGGGCGCCTGGGCCTTCGCGGACGACGACTCGCGCTTCGCAGAGCTGAAGCGCGAGGTCGAGGAGCTGATCGAGATACTTTTTAGCTAGTTGCGGCGCCTGAGCATGCGCCAGAGGTCGTCGTAGCCCTCGCGGAAGCGCTGCTGCTCCTCCAGGATCCGGGCGATCTGCCTCTGGGTGCAGCTGCCGAGCTGGATCAGGATCTCGCCCAGCTTCTCGCCCGATTGCTCCTGGCGCCGCAGGGCCTCCTCGAGCTCCTCGTGGGTGATGAACTCCCGCATCAGCAGCAGCTGCCCGATCCGGATATCCTGGTGGACTTCCAGCAGGATCGCGTCGAGCTGGCTGAAGTTCAGGTAGCCGAGCGTGAAGAGGATCTCGCCGACCCGCAGATCGGGCTGCCCCGCTTGGACGCTCAAGGCCTCGCTGAGCTGATCGCGGGTGATGACTCCCCGCGAGATGAGCGTCTGTCCGAGTTGGTGGTCCATGGCGGCCGTCCTTTATCGACGCAGCGGGTGCTAGTGCGGGGCGGCCGGGTTGGGCCGCGGGAACGTCGGTTTACCATCCGTGCGGTGCAGGTAGTCGAATTGCACGTCATTGTGAGAGAGCTTGCGGATGAAGAGCTTGGCGTAGGTCACGCGGCGCTCCACACGGGTCTTGGGCGAGCGGGTGGCGGTGGCGCTTTCCGCGGCGACGACTGCTTCGGAGCCCGTGGCCTCGCTTTCGGTGATAGTTACCCGGGAGTCGAGTCGGATCCCGATGGTGTCACCCGCTTCGAGACTCCAGGCGGCCGCCAGCTCCCCTTCGAAAGGGGTCTTGAAC
Source organism: Candidatus Sericytochromatia bacterium (assembly GCA_036676455.1). GTDB lineage: Bacteria > Cyanobacteriota > Sericytochromatia > S15B-MN24 > UBA4093 > UBA4093. Next base: position 7,349 of record JAKFCW010000119.1, on the reverse strand, counting down.
GAATACTCGGGGATCTGCTCCAGGGCGAAGAAGTCCCCGCCCCGAAGGTGGGCGAAGCGGATCTCATGCCCTTCCGAGTTGGTGGCGACCATGGCATGGCCCGGATGCAGGGGATCGTGCGGAGGGTTGTACTTGAAGCGGAAGTGTCCCCGGTACTCCTCGATCTCCTCGTTGGTGATCTCGACTCCGTTGAGCAGATCGAGCGGGCGGGTCTGCCAGTAGCCCTCGCCGAGCTCGTAGTACTTCATGACGTAGCCGTCGAGCCAGTCGAAGCCCGGCGGGAAGAGGGTCGGCTTGGGAGTCGCCTTGGCGGGATCGGGCATGAAGGGGACCCGGAAGGCCACGTCCTGCATGGCCGGTTTCGCCGCGGCGGCGTTCTCCAGCACGGTGGTGAGTGAGGTTCGGTTGCGGGCATCCGCGAAGAAAAGGCCGAACGATAAGCCGGCGACCAGGCCCGCGATGACGAGGTTTCGCATACTTCATGCTTACCCCCGCTTCCCGGTGCTTTAACGGCGCGAGCGCCGGCGGCTAGGCGCTGAAGAGGATCCGTACGAGGTGGTCCCAGCGGCTGCGGGGGCGCTCCTGAGGCTCGGCAGGCGCCGTGGGGGCGGCAGGAGCTGCGGGGGCAGCCGGAGCCGGAGTGGCCGGGGCCGGAGTGACCGGAGCCTGGGGGGCCTGCGGCTTGGGAGCGGGCTTGGGGACTGGCGCCTGCGGCTTGGAGGCTTCGGTTGGGAGGGCGTTGCGCGGTGCCGAGTGGTCGGGCATCCAGTTGTAGCGGCGCGCGCCGTAGAGGCCGTTGTTGGCGCCCAGCCACTTGTCGTAGTCCTCGGTGCCGGGCTTGAGCGTGAGGTGGCGGACGGGCAGGAAGTCCAGGTTCTCCCAGGTGAGGGGCTGGTCGGGACGCAGGTTGTCGTAGGTGCCGTAGGCGAGGGTCACCGTGCCGTCCTTGGCGATGTCGACGACGTTGACGGTGTGGTTGACCACGCCGTTGCCGTCCCAGTCGTAGAAGAGGATGTCGCCGGCGCGCAGGTCGTCGATGTCGACCTTGCCGTTGGCGCTGGCGCCGCGGATGCCGTCGCCGTCGGCGTCGTTGACCACCTGGGTGTATTGCTTGGCGAGGTTGTCGGCGTGGATGCCGGCGAGGTGGTAGGTCGGGCCGTTGACGTTGGGAAGGCCGCCGGACTTGCCGGGTGCGTACTGGTGCCAGGTGCCCTTGCCCTCCAGGGGGTTGGGGATGCCCTTGGCGGCGCAGAAGTCCTTGAGGAGCTTGGCGGCGAAGTCGGCGCAGTCGATCTCGATGCCGGCCTGGCGCAGGGCCTGGGTCTGGGTGTCGACGAAGGAGGCGAACTCGTCGGCGGCAGCCTTGGTCCAGCGGCGATCGCCCGCATTGCGGGGAGCCGCGTCGTAGCGGTCGATCAGGCCGTCGCGATCGGAGTCCTGCCGGGGGTTGGCAGGAGCCGGGGTCGCAGGAGCCGGATTCACGGGAGCCGGGGTGGGCTGCGGGGCCGCGGCGCCGCCCGGGATCTTCAGGGTCATGCCGACCCGGATCAGGCCGGGGTTGGGGCCGATCAGGTCGCGGTTGAGGGCGTAGATCTCGCTCCAGCGGTTGGGGTTGCCGAGGACCTTGCCGGCGATCGCGCTGAGGGTGTCGCCGGACTTCACCGTGTAGGTGGCCGGGGGACGGTTCTGAGGTTGGCGGATGGCGGTTCCCTGGATGGCGGTCGGCATGTCGCTTCCTCCCCTTGACGCGGTCTCGACTGATCTTCTTGTCGGGACTTGGGCGCCGGATCGCGGTTAGCCGGCGTTTAAGCTTGCTCTAAGCTTCGGCGTATTTGCCGCTCCCCGCGCAGCGGGCTATCATAAAGGGGTCAACGGCTTCCAAGGAGCATGCTTTGTCCGAGTCAACCGAGTCCCGCCATCCGCGCCCGGTGAAGCGGTCGCAGCCGAATCCGCCGCACGCTCCGGAGCTGCGCGAGCCCGCAGCCCCGGCCCGGGAGCGCCCCGCGCGCGCTGCGAAGGCCGCGCCCCGGAAGCGCCCGATTCCCGCGGGGCTTCCCGGGCTTCCCGGGCTTCCTGGCGGCGAGCTGCTGAGGCGCCTGCCGGCAGCTTCCTGGAGCACGCCCTCCGAGCGCCTCGCCGTCCTGCTGGGCGCTGGTTTGTTGCTCGGCTGGGTGGGGCAGTTCGGGACCTCGCTCTTCGACCGTCATCCCGGCCTGGGGATCGTCTGGGCCATGGGCAACGCAGGGCTGGCCGTGGCTCTCGCCGTCGTCGGACGCTTCAAGCAGGTGCCGCGCGAGGCGCTCTGGGGCGTGGCCGGCGCGGTGCTGGCGGGAACCCTCTTCCTCATCGGAGCGAAGTGGGGCTACGCGGGGACCATGGGGGGCTTCGAGGGCTACGCGCTGCCGCGCCAGGCGATCGCATATGGCCCGGAGGCCCGGACGGTGAACCTGACGGCGAGCGATCGCACCGCGTTGAAGGCGACCTACCTGGGACGGGCGAAGGGCGATCGCCCCGCCGGCAAGGCGATCCTGATCCTGCCAGGCTGGCTCTCCACGCGTCACAGCTTCAGCACGGCGACCATGGCTCAGTGGTTCCATCCCGAGTACGACGTGCTGGTCCTCGATCCGCGGGGTCAGGGCGAGTCCGGCGGCGCCCAGCACCCGAACGGCAGCGCCCGGTTCGATATCCTGGCGGGCGTGGCCTTCCTGAAGTCCCAGGGCAACGAGGCCGTGGGCGTGCTGGCCGAGCGCGAGGGGGCCTATGCCGCCGTGCTAGCCGCCGGGGAAGGCGCCCAGGGCAACCACCTCATCGACAGCCTCTTTCTGGCCTCGCCGGTCGCCCAGTGGGGCGAGCCTTCGCTAGGCTCGGGCTTCTGGCGGGATCCCGCCAACCCCATCGGCCGGATCACCTGGCGCGTGGCGGCAGGCGTTCGCCTGAAGGGCGGAGCCGCACATCCCTTGGCCGAGGCCCTGCCGAAGCTGGCCGGGACTCCGGTCATGCTCAGCGGTCCGCAGGACGATCCGCAGGCCATCGTGAGGCAGCTTCACCTGCTGACCCCCGAGCCTCGCAGCCTGAGGCTCTTCGCGGGCTCGGGCCAGCCCGTCGCCTGGAAGGCCTATCACCGTTACTACGAGGCCGCTCGGCAGTACTTCGGCATGACGCTCGGTCGCGTGCAGCAGGCCGAGGCCATGGAAGGGCTGCCGCCGGAGCTGCAGCAGGCGATCGAGGATGCGGCGAAGGCTTCCAACTAGCGCCACCCCATGCAACGCGAAAGCCTCCCCGTTCGGGGAGGCTTTCGCGTTGCATGGGACTAGAACCTCGGGGGGCCATCCGTGGGGGCCGGGTAGCCCGGGGGCAGGGCGTCCGGCATGCCGCCGGGGGCGCCGCCGGGCTGCGGAGCGCCCGCTCCCTGGTTGAGGGTCGGCAGGTTGTCGACCGAGCTCGAGAACTTGGTCTGGACCTTGGGGGTGACCAGCAGGATGATCTCGTTCTTGATCTTGCTGGTGGTGGTGTGGCGGAAGAAGTTGCCGATGATGGGGATGTCTCCCAGGATGGGCAGCTTGTTGACGGTGTTGGTCTCGTCGACCCGGCTGAGGCCGCCGATGATGATGCTCTCGCCGTCCTTGACCCGCATGGTGGTTTCGACCGAGCGCGAGTCGATGATGGGCACCTCGTTGCCGTTGACCGTTACGCCGCCGGAGCGCGCCGAGATCTCGGGGGCCAGCTCCAGGGTGACGTAGCCCTGGGTGTCGACCCGTGGGGTGATGTTGAGGGTCTGGCCCACGTCCTGGAACGAGACCGAGGTCTGGGAGGGACCGTTGGGCTGGACGATCGTGTTCAGCACCGGGTGCTTGTTGACGATCTTGATGGTCGCCTTCTTGGAGTCCTGGGTGGTGACCTTCGGGTTCGCGATGACCGTGGCCAGCGAGTCCTGGATGGCCGCCGAGAGGCGGGCGTTGAAGTTGGCGGTGTAGTTGCCCAGGGCGTGGAAGGTGATGGCTCCGGAGTTGGTGCCGGGGTTGCCGGCCTGGTTGCCCTGGCCGCCGGCGGTGGCGTTGGGGTCGGGGTTGTTGAAGCCCGCGCCGAACTTGGAGCCGCCGAAGCCGTAGGACATGCCCAGTTCGCGCTGGCCACGCTCGGAGACCTCGATCATCTTGACCTCGATCGAGACCTGCGGGGTCTGGATGTCGAGGAGGGCCTTGAGCTGCTTGGCCTGGTCGATGATCTCCTCGGAGCCGGTGACCAGGATGGCGTTGGTGCGCTTGTCCACGACGATCCGGGGGCCGCCGCCATCGCCGCCGGGGGCTCCTCCGGGCGCGCCGCCGGGAGCTCCGCCAGGCCCGCCTTGACCGCCCTGGCCGCCGGTCAGCATCTGCTTGAGGATGGGCTCGACCTCTTCGGCCTTGGCGTTGTCGAAGCGCAAGAGCGCCGTCGTGTTGCCGCTGAAGCCCTTCGTGCGGAAGGACTCCTCGGAGGCGATCAGGAGGGTCTGGCCCATCTTGCGGAAGCTGAGGTTCTTGAGCTTGAGGATGGTGTAGAGGGCCTCATCCAGGGGGATGGCCTTGAGGGATACGCGGACGGTGCCCTTGACCGAGTCGTCGATGATGACCGAGAGCCCGCCCTTCTTGGCCATGGTCTCGAGGATGGTGCGGACGTCGGTGTTGTCGAGGTTGAGCGAGATGAGAGTAGGGTTGGCGATCAGCTTGATCTTGCTGCCCGTGGTGGTTTGATCGGTGATCGGCATGTAAGCGTCGGCGCTCGGGGCCATGATGGCGCCCTGTGCCAAGGCGGGCGCCGGAACCGCTCCGACGAGCAGTCCCGCGGCCAGCAGGCGGGATAGGGCTTGCGCCTTGGAAGAAGCCATCTTACTCAGTGCCTCCGATTGTCTTGGCGTACCGACGGCCTTGCTTCTGGAGCACGACCGAGCTTGAGTCGATCTTCACGACCTTCGACCCGTCCTCGAGAACCTCGTTGAGCCGGGCTTCGCGGATGGCTCCGTCTTTCTCGAGGATGGCGATCGCGTCGCGTCCGGTGTTCAGGATGCCGCTGACGTTCCAGGTCGGCACCTCGTAGGCCACGCCGCCGTCGTAGTAGACGTTGGGGGCCGGCAGCGAGATCCCCGTTCCCGCGGTGCCCTTGCCCTTGCCGGGGGCCTTCGGGATGGAGGGAATCGACTCCAGCTCGGCCAGGGGGGCGGGTTCCGGAGCCAGGGGCACGATCAGGTTCGCGCTGGGGTTCAGCAGCGAGACGAAGGGATCCTCGCGGCCCGAGTTCTCTCGGGCCTGCTTCAGGAGGTCGTTGCGGGTGGTGGCCCGGATCTGGTTGGGATCGGTCACCGGGGCGCCCTCGGCGCCTCCGAACTCGACTCCCTGGGCGGTGGGGCCTGCGGCCGCCGCCATCTGTACCGGATCGGCCTGGGCGACCTGGAAGGGTTCGCCCGCCTGCGGCTCGGAGGCAACTGGCGCAGCCTGGGAGGTCGGCAACGGAGCGGCGTTCACCGGCCGCTCCAGCGACAAGTGCTGGGCGTACAGCAGGCTGCCCAATCCCAGCGCGGTGAGCGCGGGGATGATCATCACCTGTTTGAAGCTGATCGTCTTCATCTCGACCTCATTATTGGTTTAGCGCGTAGGTGTTCAAGGTGAACGTGACCGTCAACTCGTTGCCCAGCGTGCCCGTCCCTTCCCCGCTGCCGGGGGTCATCCTGGGGTTCGATACCGTGAGCACCCGTTCGTATCGGCTGAGCAGATCGAAGAGGAGGATCATGGACGGGTAGGATCCCTGGGCGGTGATCTCTACGCTCATCTTACCCAATTCTCGCAAGGATGCCTGTTCCAGGGGCTTGAACTCGGTCGGCCGGAAGACGACGAGCGTGGTGTTGGACTCCCGGAAGAGGCTCGACAGGTCGACGAGTAGCGTCGAGAGCATCTGGTTGCGTGGAGGGAAACGGTTGCGCAGGGTGACGAGGTTGCGCTCGACGCGGGCCTTCTTGGCGATGATCTGGGCCTCGGAGCCCACCAGCAGCTGCTTGTCCAGGAGTTGCTGCTCGCGCTCGGCGATGGCGTCGCGCTGGGCCGTGTACTCCGTGATCAGGGGCAAGGTGCTCGATGTGAAGAGCAGGCCGCCGATGGCGACGCCCGCGATGATCACGACTTTCTTGAGCTGATCGGGAGTGAGGGTGCGCCCGAAGAGCGTGATGTTCTCCATTTAGCGCCCTCCCAAGGGGTTGATGTCGCAGTCCACCTGGAACTGGATGACGGGCTGGCCATCGATGACCGAGGAGCCGATGGCTCCCAGCACCGGGCGTGCGAAGCCGCGGGACTTCTGGAGGTTGGTGTAGAAGAAGGCGACGGCCCGGTAGTCGAGGGCGTAGCCGGTCAGCGTCAGCTTGGTGTTGTTGTCGACGGCAAGGCCGGTGAACCACATGTCGGTGGGCGTCAGGTCGCGCAGCTCCTCGAACATGTCCTTCCAGCGGCCGGATTCCTGGGTGATCCCCAACAGCACGCGGTAGTCCGACTCGAGGGCCTCGATGTCCTTCTGGGTCTTGGCGAGCTGGGTGGCCTTGTTGCCCGAGGCGCCGATCTCCGTGTCCAGCTGGGTGACCCGCTCGATGGCCGGGTTGATCATGAAGTTCTGGAGGACCATGTTGGCCACGTTGGGGACCAAGAGGCCCAGGCCCAGGCTGAGGGCCGCGGTGATCAGGAGCTGGGGATCGATGTCCAGGCCGGGGATGGCCAGCTTCGATTCGGAGCTAGCTTCTCCCAGCAGGTTGATGGTGATCGTCTTCATACGCCCTGCACGCCGCGAATGGCAAGCCCGATGGCGGTGGCCAGGGTGGGGGCTTGCGGGTAGAGAAGGTCGGGATCGAAGGCCTCTTCATCCACCTCGAGCTTCTCGAAGGGGTTGGCCAGCTCGACGGTCATGCCGAGGCGGGTGGTGAGGAACTGCTCGAGGTGGTTGAGGTTGCCGCCCCGCCCGGAGACGAGCACCCGGTCGATGGGATTCATGCCCTGCGAGAGGTAGAAGTCGAGCGATCGCCCGATCTCGCCGGTCAGCTCGGCCAGGGCCGGCCGGATGATCTCGGTGGCCTGCTCCACCTGGGGGCTGGCGGGCGAGTAGTTCTGGGGATCCACGTCGATCTCGTCGAGGACCGCGCGGGCGGTCTCCTCGTCGAGGCCGAGCGAGTTGATGATTGAGTCGAGGAAGTAAGAGAAGCCGATGGGGATCGAGCGCGAGAAGCGGGGCACCCCGGAGACCATGATGTTGATGTCGGTGGTCCAGCCCTGGATATGCACCAGGGCCACGGTCTGGTCGTCCTGAAGCTGCTCGGTGTCCTCGAGGGCCCGCAGCAC
>JAKFCW010000118.1:0-9581 GCA_036676455.1 Candidatus Sericytochromatia bacterium | reverse complement strand
CCTGGTCGCCAAGCTCGGCCGGCCCGACCGGGGCGTCCGCCGCAACAACTTCGTGGTCGTGAAGTACAACAAGATGCCCGCATGCCTGGTCGAGATCGGCTACCTCACCAACCCCACCGAGGAGAAGCTGCTCAAGAGCGCCGCCTACCAGCAAAAGGCCGCGGAAGCCATCCTCGCGGGCGTTCAGGACTACTTCAAGTCCAAGGCCTACCGCCAGTAACCCCTTCCTTCCCGCCACCCGTCGCGATCCGCCATTTTGCCCATTCCCCGCTTCGCCAACCGGCGGATCCGGGGTCAAAACGCCCGTGATACAACTACTACAGCAAGAGATTGCGCCCGATGTGGCGATTCGACGAGGAGGGAACGATGTTCAAGTCCACGAACCGCATGATGGGTCTGGTAATCGCCGGGAGCTTGGTCGGCCTGATCGGTTGCGCCGGCCTGCCGGGTGGTGCACCGCTGCAGTCGGGAACGACGGGAACGATGGAACTCGGCATGGTCGGCAGCGGATACACCGTCGCGAGCCTCGGAACCAGCGCCCAGCCTGAGAAGCCCGCTTACACGAGCGTCATGTTCGTGCCGGACGAGATCAAGGTCCACTACGCCGGCCCGCTGACCCCCGACGAGGCGCAGGCAGCGCCCGAGGACGTCGAGGGAGAAGCAGCCCCGGTGATCGACGAGACCACCGTCCAGGCCGGGGAATCGAACCCCATCCCCGCCGACGGCTGGCTCACCTTCAAGGTCGACTCCACGCTCGCGCCGATCGACCTGGTGAAGCTCGAAGGCTCCAGCCAGGCCATCGCCTTCGGCACGACCCCGCTTCCCGTGGGCAAGTACGACCAGATCCGCCTGGTGGCAGGCAAGCCCGGATCCCCGGCCGCCCAGAATCCGCTCGACTGGACGGGCATCCTCAACGACGCCGAGACCACCGGCAAGTACTTCCTCCCCAGCAACCGCCTCCACATCAATCAGGGCTTCGAGATCCGCGAGGGCTACCGGACCGATCTGAAGTTCAACTTCGATGCCAAGACGGCCATGGTCATCGCAGGGGACAAGACCATCCTCAAGCCCGCCTCGGTAAAGGTCTTCGCCGAGTACGAGAAGATCGAAACGGCCACTCCCTCGCCCGCGCCTTCCGCGACTCCCGCCTCGTAAAGCGGAAGTCGCCGCCGCAGGCGCTCCTCTCAAGGCCAGGTCCCAGCCGGGACCTGGCCTCTTGGTGTCTATGCGTCCGCAACCCCGGTGCCTGACGCCTCCATGGCGCCGGGTATCAGATCGGGGCCCAGGGGTATAGCATGTCTGAGACTAGATTGGAGCCTGACTGACCATGCGTCACTGGATGCGCGCCGAGACCCGCGCCGCCGTGGTCGCCATCTTGGCCACCGCCGGGATGCTGGCCGCCGGAGCCTTCGAGTCGCTGGAACGCACTGCGCTCGACCTCTGGTTCACGCTTCGAGGCCCGCGCCCCGTCCAGGCCCCGGTGGCCATCGTGGCCATCGACGAAGCCTCCCTTGCGCGCTACGGCCAGATGCCCTGGGACCGCCACCGCTTCGCCGAGTTGCTCACCAGGCTATCGAGCGCGCGAGTGGTCGCCTTCGACATCGCCTTCAACGAACCCGGCCGCTCCGCACCCGGTGAGGATGAGGCGCTGGCAAAGGGGCTCGAAACGCTCCCGGCCACCGTCCTGCCGGTGTTTCGCGCCTTCGCCTCGGCCCAAGACCCCTCTCCCCAGCTCTTCTTCCCCCTCCCCGAACTCTCAAAGACCGCCACCGCGCTGGGCGTGGCCCACTTCTCGACCCAGGAGCAAGGCGTCATCCTCGAGCTCGAGCCTTACCAAAGGCAGGGCGGGGAGGTCGTCCCCGCGCTCTCGACCGCCACCGCCCGGGCCTTCCTCGGGGGGTCGGGCCTGACCCTGCCCGGCGGCACGTTCTTCCAGTCCGGCAAGCTGACCCTCGACTTCCCGGGCCCCAGTCCCTCCATCCCGACCTACTCGGCCGAGGACGTCCTCGCCGGCCGGATCCCCGCCGAGCGCTTCGCCGGACAGGCCGTGCTGATCGGCGCCACGGCCACGGGGCTGCCCGACACCAACTTCGCGGCCCCCACCCTGGTCCGCGGACCGCTCTCGGGGGTCGAGCTGCACGCGATCGCCACCGAGAACCTGCTCGCGGGAAAAGGCCTGAAGCGCCCCCAGCCGTGGCTGACGATGCTGGCGATCGCCCTCCTGGGATTGACCGTCGGGCGCCTCCTGCTACGCCCCGATCCCTCGCCCGTGCGCCGCAGGCTCGCCCTACTGTCCGGCTCCGCGCTCGGGCTGCTGGCCGTGACGTTCGGCTTGTTCCGACTCGGAGGCGTCTGGTGGGACGTGACTCCCGCCCTGGCCTTGCTGGCCGGCTGCTTCATCGGCGGCAACCTCTGGCAGCAGTCGGCCTTGCTCCGTAGCCGCAACCGGATGCTCGAATGGTATGCCGCCGAGCTGCAGCGCGAAGCCAAGCGGCAGCGCGAGCAGATCGACGGCGAGCTGCACGATGAAGCCCAGCAGCTGCTAATCGTGCTGGGTCGGGATCTGAAGCGAATGCTGAAGCTGGAGGACCTGCCGGCGGTTCGCGCGAAGGTCGAGACTGCGACGGAACTGAACCAGCGGATTCTCGACGAGATCCTGCGGCTGCGCAAGAACCTGGTGCCGCATACGCTGGGGCGGTTCGGGCTGAAGGCGGCGATCGCCGAGATGGCCGGCGACATGAGCGCGCGCGGGGAAACCCGGGTGGAATGTGAGGTCTCGCACTGGCCCGAAGCCGTCGATCCGGTGCTGGAGTCGGAACTGTACTGGCTGGTCAAGGAGGCGCTCAACAACGCCCGCAAGCACGCCCAGGCCAAGGCCATCCGGGTGGGAATGGACGTGGAAGCGGGTAGATTGCGCTTGGAGATCCGCGACGACGGGACGGGTTTCCAGCCCCCGGCCTACTGGGAGCCCCCGCAGGGGCATCAGCACTCCGGCCTTCACCGCATGTGGGTGCGCGCCCAGGCGTTGAAGGGAGAACTCACGGTACAATCATCTCCGGGGCAAGGAACCACCCTGCGCATCACGGTCCCCTACACCCCCGCGCCGGAGAGGAGTCATGGTCATGTCGAAGCTTCGCGTCCTGGTCGTTGACGATCACCCCATGGTCCGCCGCGGCACCTGCGAGATCCTCGCCGACGATCCCGAGATCGAGGTGGTGGGGCAGGGCGCCAACGGCCTCGAAGCCCTCAGCGAAACGGAGCGCCTCAGGCCCGACGTCGTCCTCATGGACCTCTCGATGCCCCAGATGGACGGCGTGGAAGCCACCAAGCTGCTTCGCGAGCGCCATGCCACCCTGGGCATCGTCATCCTGTCGGCCCACGATGAGGACGACCACGTCCTCAGAGCCCTGCAGGCCGGAGCCAACGGCTACCTCCTCAAGACCTCGGCTGAGGAGTTGATCCAGCAGGCCGTGAAGCTCGCCGCCCAAGGCCAGGCCGCCATCCTGCAACCCGAAATCAGCCGCATCGTGCTGGGCGGCCTCAAACAACCGCCCGCAGCGACCCTGGCAGAGCCACTTTCCGAGCGAGAGATCGACGTACTCAAAGAAGTCGCCAAGGACCTGGGCAACAAGCAGATTGCAACCAAGCTCAGCATCAGCGATCGTACGGTTCAGCACCACCTGAGCAACATCTACGGCAAGCTCAACGTCACCTCCCGCACGGGGGCCGTCCTCAAGGCCCTGCAAGAGCAGATCATCTCGCTAGAGGACGTGCGGTTCTAGATGCGACGTTCGCTTCTGGCCCTCGGCATCGTCCTGACGGCTGCGCCGGCCGACGCGCTCACGCTGCATCGCCCCTTCGGCAGCGTCAGCGTCGAGACCAGCTACGACGATCACATCAGCGGGCGTTCGGATCCCGAGGTCACGATCTACCCCTCCGGAAACACCGACTGGCGGGGCTCCTTGTCGCTCGGCGGCGGCACGGACGTCAGCCTAGACGAAACCTGGAACCTCTACCTGGGCGGGCGGCTGAGGGGATTTCGCTACTTGAGCTACACGGACTTCAGCGGCGTCGTGGGAAGCGCCACGGCGGAACTGGCGGGTTACGAACTTCCGCTGGGACTCGATGCCTTCCTGAGTTACGGCTACTCGACCGACGGAGCCCAGAGCCAGAGCCATACCGCCGCCCTCAGCCTCGAAAGGCCCCTGGGCCAGCGGTTCAGCCTGATTGTCGCGGGAGGACAGTACTGGCACCAGACCAGCAGTGAAGGACTCGCCAACCGGGGGCCCTTCGCGGACGCGGGCGTGAGGGTCAGCTTGTCCACCCAGACCAGCCTCACGGCGCTGCTGTCGTATCTGCAGCGTGGCTACGACTACGGCCGCGCGGACCGGATCGTGAGCGCGGGGCTGAGCGTCTCGCAGCGGCTCTGGCCGGGAACCTACCTGCGGGCCGGCTACCGCCGCGACCAGTCGGACTCCAACGAACCCGGGCGCAGCTTTCCCGGGAACTCCGTGACCCTCGGAACCTCTTACTACTTCTAAAGCAAAAGGCCCCGCTTGCGCGGGGCCCCTCGTTTGGTTTAGGCCGAGAGCGGCTTGAAGCCGTAATCGAGCACGGACTTGACCTTGCTCTTGAGGTTGCGGTAGAGGTCGGACTCCTTGAAGAACTTCTCGCCGATGAAGAAGCCGGCCATACCGACGGCAGCTCCACCGAGCGTCAGCAGACCACCGGTCACGCCGAACATCCCCAGGGCCGCGGTGCCGATGGCGGCGGCGGCGGTGCCGGCAAGGCCTCCGACGAAGCCGCTGGCGGTATCACCGACCACCCGGCTGCCGGCCTCGGCGACGGAGATCTTCTTGGTAACGGCCCGGTAGCCGTTGATGACCAGCGACATCGCACCCTGGATGCCAGCGGACTTGGTGCCCCAGCTCAGGGCGGTCTGGCTGAGGGCCTTACCGGCCGCGAAGGCGCCCGAGAGGTCGAAGCCCTTCAGCGAGGTGAGCAGGCTCTGGCCGCTGCTGAGGCCTTCCGCGCCGCCCTTGATGGCGATATGCGCGGCGTTGCCGAGGCGACCGATCGAGGAGAGGCTGTTGAGGTTGTCACCCAGGTTGAGGTTGTCGAAGGTGCCCTGGGCCGCAACCGATTTCACCTGGGGAGCCGAGGCGGAGGGCATGACCGTGCTCGGGGCCTGGGGACGGTAAACGGACGAAACGGACTGAATCGATGCCATGGGGAGCCTCCTCTCAGGGGTAACGACCAGTGGGTGGCTCGGGGGGCTTACCACCCTTGCTAATGGACTCTTAGGCGTTAAGAGGCTGTAAATTGTTTACCAGGCATCTAAGATTTGGTTAAGAATCGGGGAAAGGGAGGCCCTGAGCGCCTTAGAAGCCGCGCGGCCCCTTGAAACGGGCGCCGCGTCGGCTTCCAGGCGAGAGACTAGCGAATGGTAGCGAGGCGGTTGGCCATCTCCTCGATGGCTTTGCTGGTCGATGCCAGGGCCTCGGGCGAGTTCTGGTCGATTTGCATCTGGGCCACCTGGATGGCCGGAGACAGGGCGCTGACCAGATCCTGGATCCGTTCGTTCCCCGGCGCCTGGCGTGCCGTCTGCAGGGTCGTCTGGGCCTGATTCAGCCAGAGTGCCGCCATCTTGGGGTTGCCCTGGGCCAGGTCGACCTGGGCGTTCGCCAGGGCCAGGTAGGAATCCGTCACCAACTCGGGCGCAAGCTTCTGGCTCAGAATCGGATCCACCCCGCCCGCGCCGCCGCCCCCGCCGATCTGCGGCAAGGCCGCCATGGTCTGGCTGAACCTGACGACCAGCTCCTTGAGGGCGTCGTTGGCGGCCGGCGAGCGCGAGCTCAATCGCCGCTGCGCCAGGGTCGTCAGGGTGAGCAGGTCGTTGAGCGCGCGGTCCAGCTCCGCATCGGCCAGCTTGAGGTTACGGACGCTCATGATCCGTGTCCGCGCGTCGAAGACCTGGTTCAGCGCCACCTGATCGCGGCCCTGGATCGAGGCCGCATGCGCCTGCACCGCCGAGGCGTAGGCACCCTCGAGGTTGGCCGCAACCGAGCCTTCCCTCTGCAGCGCCTTGATCTCCTGGGCATTCAGCGGCCGCGCCGCGCCCTGGCTCTGGGCCCATCCCGATCCCCCGATCCCCACGGCCAGCATCATCGCCAGCGGCAAGACATGCATCGCGCGCATCGCTCCTCCTTCCCGACCTGCATCCCTGTCCTCCCCACCCTACCAGGGAGGCCTCGGCTCGCCGCCGCCATCTCGCCGAATTCCATGGGGCGCTTTGCGATCAAGCAGGGCCGGATCTTTTCTGGGATAATGCCTCCATGGCCTGGATCACCCCGCAAACCCTCCGCGACCGACACGGCTCCCCCGTCCTGCTTCGGACCGCCCAGGAAGCGGACGCGGCGAGCATCCTGCTGCACATGGAAGCCTGCGACCGGGAGTCCGCGTTTCTCAGCCGCGAACCCGGCGAGAGCCCCACGGCCCTCGCGGACGAGATCAAGCTCGTTCGCCAATACGAAGACACACCAAACGCCCTCTTCCTGCTGGCCCAGCAAGACGACCGCCTGATAGGCACGCTCATGTACACGGGCTGGCGCTTCACTCGCATGCGCCACACGGGACGCTTCGGCATGAGCATCCGGAAATCCCACTGGAGCCACGGCATCGGCGGCCTCATGCTCGATTGCATGATCGCCTGGGCCCGCAGCAACGGCATCACCCGCAAGATCGGCCTCGAGGTCCAGCACGTCAACGAGCGGGCGATCGCCCTCTACCGCGGACGCGGCTTCGAAGAAGAAGGCCGCCTGAAACGCGAGATGCGCATCGACGGCCAGTGGATCGACCTCATTCAGATGGGACTTTGGCTGGAAGATCCCTAGCCTCTCGTCGCTTCAGGTCCGCCTTGGCGGCCTTGCGCAACAGCCGCGGGCGCTACCCCTGTCGCAGGTAGTTCAAGAGCTTCTGGAAAGTTTCAGGAGGCGCCGCCTCGAAGGTAAGGCGCTGGCCGCTGCGAGGGTGATCGAACGACAAGCGGAAGGCATGCAACGCCTGGCCGGCCAGCTTCACCGGGAAGGGACAGGGCGGAGCGTAGACCGGATCCCCCACGATGGGGCGGTTGAGATGCGCCAGGTGCACCCGGATCTGATGGGTGCGCCCGGTCTCCAGGGTCAGCTCGACCAGGCTGGCCGGCGCGCGCCCCGGCGCATGAAACTCCTCGAGCACCCGCCAGTGGGTCACCGCATGACGTCCCCCTTCGACGATCGCCATCTTGATGCGCTGGGTCGGATGCCTCCCGATGCTCGCGTCGACCTTGCCCTCCGGGGTCGCTAGCGTCCCCATGATCACAGCCAGGTACTGGCGCGTGGCGGTCTTGGCCGCGATCTGCGCCGACAGCCCCTGATGGGCGAGGTCGTTCTTGGCCACCACCAGCAGCCCGGAGGTGTCTTTGTCCAGGCGGTGGACGATCCCGGGCCGCGTCACCCCGCCAATCCCCGAGAGGTCGACGCAGTGGGCCAGCAGGGCATTGACGAGCGTGCCCGACAGGGTGCCCGGCGCCGGGTGAGTCGCCATGCCCTGCGGCTTGTTCACCACCAGCAGGTCCGAGTCCTCGTAGATCACGTCCAGCGGGATGGCCTCGGGCGCGAGGCTCATCTCCTCGGGCGGAGGAATCGTGACGTCGACGACCTCTCCTCCGCGCAGCTTCAGGCTCGACTTGGCGTTCTTGCCGTTTACCTGCACCAGGCCCTCGGCAATGAGGTCCTGCAGGCGCGAGCGCGAGACGCCTTCCAGCTGCGCGCTCAGGAACTGATCCAGCCGCTCCCCCTTGGCTTCCGGGGGAACGGTCAGAGAGTGGGGGGAGTCATCTTCCAGGGCTTCGGCCATCGGTCGCATCTCATGAAAAAGCCGCGGGGCCCCGAAGGGCCCCGCGTCAGGTCTTACTCGGTGACGGTCGTCTTCCGGGTCCGCGTGGACGTCCGGGTGGACCGGCGGCGGGCCGGGCGGGCGGCAGTCTCTTCGGCCTCCGGCGCGGCTTCGGCCGTTTCCGGCTGGGCCGGCTCGGGCTCGACGGCAGCCGGCTCGGCTTCCGCCGGCGCTGCGGCTTCCGCTTTAGACTTGGCAGCCGTGGTCCGGGTCCGGGCGGGCGCCCGGCGGCGGGTCGCCGTCCGACGCTTGGGCTCGGCTTCCGCCTCGACGGCCTCGGCGGCTTCGACCTCGGCAGGGGCCTCGGGGGCCACGGCCGCGGCTTCGACCGCTTCCGGCTGAACCGCTTCGGCAGCGGCCTCGACGGTCTCAACGGTCGGCACCAGCTCCTGAGGAGCGGGCTCTAGCGCTTCGTCAGCGGCGACCAGCAGGCCGGGCGCCACCTCGACGAGACGGGTCCGGGGACGCTGGGGAACGCGGGTGCGACCCTCGCGACGGCGCACCGTGGTCGCAGCTTCCGCCACCTCGGCCGGAGCCGGGGCCGGGGCCACCGGGGCCGGGGCGACCGGAGCCTCGGGGGCGGCGACCGGCGCGGGGGCTTCGACGCGCGGCTCGTAGGCAGGGCGTTCCTCGCGCGGCGCGCGGCCCTCGCGGACCGGGCGCTCCCGGCGGCGATGACGACGACGCTCGTCGCGCTCCTCGCGGATCGGAGCCGGTGCGCTCGGAAGCTCCTCGAGCTCCCCGAGCATGGGGAACTCCGAGACCTCGGGCAGCTCCTCGCGGGCAGGCAGTTCCTCGCGAACCGCACGCTCCTCGCGGAACGGACGGCCTTCGCGGGCCGGACGCTCCCGGCGCTCGCGGCGGCCTTCACGGCCGAAGCGCTCGCGGGGGGCGGCTTCACGAGCAGCCGGGACCTCAGGAGCCTCTTCGAGTTCGAAGGGCTCGATCATCAGGCCCTCTTCCTCGTAAGACTCCTCGGTGGTCGTGGTCTCTTCCTCGCCGGTCATCCCGAGCTCCGGACCCTCCTCGCCAGGACCGCGGCCCCGACGACGACGGCGACGGCGACGACGGCCGCGGCGCTCTTCGCTTTCCTCGGCGGAGGTGGGCTCTTCGATGCCCAGCCGCTCGATGACGGGCTCTTCGACGAGCTCCTCGACCAGCACTTCAGGCTGCTCCTCGGGGGTCTCGGGGGCGAGCTCGACCTTGGGCATGCGCAGCTCGAAGGGAGTGACCTCGTTGCGCACGCGGCCGAGTCCCTGGCACTCCGGGCAGCGGTGGGTGAGCTGCTCCAGGATGCTCTGGCCCTGACGGCGGCGCGACAGCTCCAGCAGGCCGTGCTCCGAGAAGGCGGAGGTGATCTGCGGGCGGGACTTGTCAGGCGCCAAGGCCTCGTTGAAGTGCGCGATCACCTTCTGGCGGTCGGCGGCGTAGTCCATCGAGATGAAGTCGACGATCACGATGCCGCCGATGTCGCGGAGGCGAATCTGGCGCGCGATCTCGACGGCGGCCTCGAGGTTGGTGCGCAGCACCGTCTCGTTGAGGCTCTTCGAGGAGGTGAGCTTGCCGGAGTTGACGTCGATGACCGTCAGGGCCTCGGTGGCCTCGATGACGATCGAGCCGCCCGACGGCAGGCGCACGGTGGGCTT
>JAKFCW010000117.1:0-79180 GCA_036676455.1 Candidatus Sericytochromatia bacterium | reverse complement strand
GGTCCATCCGGTTGAAGATGGTCCGGAGGTTGATGGTCTTCTCCTTGGTCCAGTGGACTTCCTCGTTCCCGCGGACCCTGGCGAGCAAGTCCTCCTTGCTGGCCGGGAAATCCACCCCTTCGAGGGCCTGGGTCACCGCCGCCATGCCGTAACCTTCGCCCTTGGGCGGCCCCGGCTTCTCGTACGGCACCTTCCACTCACCCTCGCGCGTGCCATGCTCACCCTTGAACTCATGCTTCGGCTCAAACTTCCCCGCCATCGGATCCTCCTCTCCGGAATCACTCCCGCTGAAGTCAGGCGCGGTCATTATAGGCCGCGAGGAGGGCGGAGCCAACACGCGTGGAACCGTTGAGAGGCGCGCGGCGCGCCTCACGGGCACCCCCCGCGAGCCGTGACGAGCGAACGGATATTAAGTTCGGATTTAACAGAGGATTAACGCAACCTTTTGCATTACGATGGGATAAGAACGCAAGGCCCCCCGCTGGAAGGAGAGGTTCCATGAATCGCACGTCCCGTCTCGTCGCCGGAACCGTCCTGTTGACCGTCGCCGCCCTGGTCGGCTGCGGTCCGACTCCTTTCGCCGCGTCACTCGGAGGCCGAGTCGACAGCCTGAGCATTCGCTCCACCGGTTACAAGGCCTTCTTCGGCATCCAGCACACCCACGTCGCCGAGAACGGGGACGATGGGCAGGGCACGCTCGCCGAGGCCTACGCCTACGCCCGGGACAAGGGCAAGCTCGACTTCCTGGGCATCTCCTCGCACGCGCACATGATCAGCGATGCGGGTTACGCCAAGATGAAGCAGGCGGCCCAGCAGCATACCCAGTCGGGAAGGTTCGTGGCGTTGCTCGCCCAGGAGTGGAGCTCGATCTCGAAGGGCGGCCACGTCAACATCTTCGAGGCGAACGAGCGCTGCCCGGTTCCCAACGGGGAGTGGAGCGCCTTCTACACCCAGTGGCTGCCGGCCCATCCCGAGGTGGCCTGGGTTCAGTTCAACCATCCGCATCCGTCCAACAAGCTGGAATTCGGCGGTGAGGCCTTCTCACCGGTCGCCCCCGGTCCTGCCGCCGTCTCGGCACTTCACAAGTTCGCGGGCATGGCCCTGCTCAACGGGCCTGGCAAGTACGAGGGTGAGGACATGAAGGGCCAGCCCGACGAGTGGGACCGCGGCGTGAACGGCCTCAACTACGAAGAGGAATACAAGGAGTTCCTCAACCGCGGCTGGCGTATCGGTGCGGTCGGGGACCAGGACAACCATGTCAAGAACTGGGGCCTCGCCGCGCCCACCCGGACCGGAGTCTGGGCTCCCTCGCTGACCAAGCAGGACCTCGTGGCGGCCTTCCAGGCCCGACGCACCTACGCGACCTTCGACCCCAACCTCCAGTTCTGGTTCACCATCGACGGCAAGCCGATGGGCTCCGAGATCCGGGCCACCTCCGAGCTGGCCGTCTCCATCCAGGCGAGCGATCCCGACACGGCCTTCGAGCGCATCGAGCTCTACGGCGACACGGACGGCATCGGCGGCCGTCCCGCCGCCTTGATCAGCAAGGTGGCCGTGGGCAAGCAGGCCGCGACGTGGGAGTTCAAGATCCCGGCTCCTCAGGGCGAGGCCTACTACTTCGCCAAGCTCGTCTACGGCGAGCGCACCGCCTGGGCTTGGACCAGCCCGGTCTGGGTCAGTCGTTAACTGTCGACGACGGTAGCGGTCTGGTATAATCTGCGGGTTGCTCGTTTCCACCCAACGCCCGAGGAGCCTGCCGATGGACGTCACTCCCCCGCTTCACCATGACCCCGCCCCGCGCCCGGCCTTCGCCGTCGTCGCGGGCGTCGGCAACTCCGACTGGGTGCACGCCGGCCTGGACGGAAAGCTCGATCGCTTCGGCGCCAAGGTCACCGTCGGCACCCTCGGCATGGCCCAGACCCTCAACCTGAGTGGCCGCTTCCACCCCTGGAACGACGGCGCCTTCGTCGAGGCGGGGGGGACGTGGCTTAGGCTCTCCTCGCAGTCCGATCGGACCCCGGAAACCTCCGACCTGTTGGCCTACGTGGGCGTGGGCTGGCGCTTCGACCTCGGTCGCTTCATGTCGATGCTCTCGGTCGGCCCCAACCCGATGGCCGCCAGCACCGGCACGCTCTTCAGCCAGACCTCGGCCTCCTTGCCCCGGGTCTCGGCCGAAGTCGGCTACACGTTCTAGGAGGCCCGCATGCGCCGCATCATCCTGAGTCTCGCCATCGTCCTGTCGGGCTGCAGCACCGGGTACGTCATCAACGCCGGGGACCTCGACGACGGCTCCATGGCCAAGCAGTCGGTCCTGGTCTCGCAGCTGGTCCCGTCGCCCACGGACGTCCAGAAGGCCGGCAAGGTCGCGATCCTCGCCCACGGCTACTCTGCCAGCACGTACGAAATGCAGGCCCTCGAGGACTACCTGGAGGGCAAGGGTTACCTGGTCTCCAACGTCCTGCTGGGCGGTCATGGCACCAGCGTGACCGACTTCGAGAAGACCACCTGGAAGGACTGGGGCAGCCCGCTGGCCGCCGAGTACAAGAAGCTTCGTGACATGGGCTTCCAGAACGTCTCCATCGTGGGCGCCTCCACCGGCAGCTCGCTCTTCATCGAGCTGCTGGGTTCGCAGCAGCTGACGCCGGCCCCCAAGCGGGTGGTGCTGGTGGCGCCACTGGTCATGTTCAGGGAGAAGGCGATCGCCTTCTCGGGAGTGCTCGAATGGTTCGGTGCCAAGAGCTCGCCCAACAACCTGGGGCAGAACGCCGTCGGCAACTGGTACCGCAATCGCCCCGTCTCGACTCTGAGGTCGCTGGTCGACTTGACCGAGGTGGTCAAGGGGCAGCTGCGCACGGGCATCACGCTGGATGGCAGCACCAAGGCGCTCATCATCCAGTCGGACCAGGACCCCACGGTGGATCCCGAAAGCGCCAAGATGGTGCTCGCCGGCCTCAAGGGAGACGTCGCGCTGCGCATGCTCCACTCCAAGCTGCACGTGCCCATCCGACTTCCCAACGTCGACCGGGACTGGACGGAGCAAGAGATCGCGCAGCAGCAGGCGCTGCTGGCCGAGATCGATAGCTTCATCTCTCAATAGGAGGCTTCATGAGTCGTCGCCGCATCGCGCTCGCCGCCGGGACCGTCCTGCTCCTGGGGGCGGTCTTCACCCTGGCGTTCACGAACCCGCAGGTCTTCTCGCTGGCCGGCACCGCTCCGGATGGGACGAGCCCCGAGGCCGTCGTGGTGGCGCCCGAGACTCCGCTGAAAGAGCTGACGCCTGTCGAGGTCAAGGCCATGCAGGATCGCGGCGAGCCGCTGATCCTCGCCGACGTGCGGGGCGCGAGCTCCTTCGGGGCCCGGCACCTCACCGGGGCCCGCTCCATGCCGGCCTCCGAGATGGAGACCTGGGGCCCGAAGTTGCCGCGCAACGACCTGGTCGTCTTCTATTGCAGCTGCCCCGACGATCATTCCAGCTCGGCGACGGCGCGCATGGTCCAGGAGCAGTACGCCCTGTCGAACGTGGCCATTCTCAAGGGAGGCCTGAGAGCCTGGGAGAAGGCGGGCCTGCCCATGACGCTCGAAGATTCGGCGCTTTGATTTTCCCGTTTGCGAAAGCGCCCCGGCCGACGGCCGGGGCGCTTTCGCTTGGTAGCTCTAGGAAGCGAGCACGTCCATGGCGGCCTGGACCATGACCTGCACGCCGACGGGCATGCCGCCCTCGTCGATGTCGAAGGCCGGATGGTGGTGCGGATTGACGAGGCCCTTCGCCGCGTTGGCGGTGCCGACGAAGAAGAAGCAGCCCGGCACTTTCTGGAGGAAGTAGGCCATGTCCTCGCCGCCCATGGTGGCCTCGGAATCGACGACGTTCTCCCAACCGACCACCCTGGCGGCCGCATCGCGGACGAGATCGGAGATCTTGGGGTCGTTGACGGTGGCCGGGTAGACGCGGTGGTACTCGAGCTGATAGTCCGCTCCCATGGCGTTGGTGACGCCTCGGATGACGCGCTCGATCATGCCGGGCACGGCCTCGCCCAGCTCGGCGTTGAACGTCCTGACGGTGCCGGTCATGGTGACCTCGTGGGCGATGATGTTGTGGCGCTCACCTCCGTGGATGGTGCCGATGGTGATGACCGCGGCCTCCAGGGGCGAGACCTGGCGCGAGACGACGTTCTGCAGGGCCGAGACGACCTGGGCCGCGGCCGTGATGGCGTCGACCGAGAGGTGAGGCATGGCCCCGTGGCCGCCTCGGCCGCGGATGGTGAGCGAGAACTCGTCGGTGTTGGCCATGACCGGACCGGACCTCACGCCGATCTTGCCGACCTCCATGAGGTTCCAGACGTGAAGGCCCAGGGCGGCATCGACATGGGGGTTCTCCATGACCCCTTGCTCGATCATCGGCAGGGCGCCTCCGGGCCCCTCTTCGGCCGGCTGGAAGACGAGCTTGACGATGCCGTCGAACTCCGCGCGGCGCGCGTGGAGGATCCGGGCAGTGGCCAGCAGCATGGCCGCATGGGCGTCGTGGCCGCAGGCATGCATCTTGCCGTCATGGACGGAGCGGTAAGGCACCTCGTTGCGCTCGGTAACCGGAAGGGCGTCGATATCGGCGCGCAGGAGAACGGTCTTGCCCGGGCTGCGGCCTCGGATGAGGGCCACGACGCCGGTCTTGGCGACGCCGGTCTGGATCTCGTCGATGCCGATGGCCCGGAGCGAATCGACGATGCGCCCGGCCGTGCGATGCTCCTCGAAGCCGAGCTCCGGATGCATGTGGAAGTCGCGCCGGTCCTGGCTCATCTGATCGGCGAGGGCTTTAACGTCGTTGTCGAGGGCAAGTGCCATCAGCTTCTCCTTTCCGATGAAGGGGGGCCCTTCAGTTTACCACCCGCACTGCCGCCGAAAGCTTTTCTTGCGACTGAGCGGCCGAAACGACGAGACTTGCTTGAATGGGAGGAGGGGTTGGCGTAGAATCCTCATGTTCCCCCGGCGGGAACCCAGCATTGAGAAACAAGGGGATCGATTCACCATGGCCGACAAACTACAAGCATTTCCCGATAACGTTCCTGGCAAGTACTACGTCGATGACACCTGCATCGTCTGTGGCGCCTGCGAGGCCGCCGCTCCCGACAATTTCAAGCTCTCCGACGACGGCAGCCACGACGTGGTCTTCAAGCAGCCCGTCGACGAGGCCGAAGAGGACGCTTGCCGCGAGGCCATGGAAGGCTGTCCGGTCGGAGCCATCGGAGACGACGGCGACGCCTAGTCCCGGCTCCGCGACGCGCGGCCCAGCCAAAGCCAAGCCTGAGAGACCGCGGGGGCATGCCCTCGCGGTCTCACTCCGTCGAGTGGACCAGCTTGCCCAGGTCTGCGATGGGCACGGAGAACTTGCGGGCGGCCAGCTCCTTGGCCTCGAGCTGGCTGAGGTCGAGGTTCTCCGAGATGAGCAGGAAGGGCCTGCGCATCAAGGGATCTCCCTCCTCGCAGGCGCATGCCTCGAGGATTCGCTGGTTGGCCTCGGTGAAATGCCCCGCGTTGCGGAAGAGGTCTCCGGTGAGCACGTTGAGGTAGTAGCCCCGGCGGTCGCGAATCTCGGGGAAGCTCAGGAACTCCGCTTCTCCCACCATCTGGACGTTCAAGCGTGACATACGCGCCTCCTGTCGATACGCATGCGATGATAGGCGATGGGGCGCATGGCACCAACAGGCGAGTCATGGTCTCCATGGCGGGGCATGGAGGGGGCTGGTAGAATGGCAGGCGATCGCCCCCCTCGCCATCTCCAAGGAGGCCGCATGACCCGCAACGGCACGTCACAGCTGACCTGGCTCGGCCACTCCGCCTTCAAGCTCACCACCCCGTCCGGTAAGACCTTGCTCATCGACCCCTGGGTCAGGAGCAACCCGACCTGCCCGGAGAACCTCAAGCAGGTGGATGCGCTCGACGCGATGCTCATCACCCACGGGCACTTCGATCACATCGGCGACGCCGTCGCCCTCGGCAAGCAAACGGGATGCGCCGCGGTCGCCATCTTCGAGACCGCTCACTGGCTCGAGAAGCAGGGCGTCGACGATACCCGCGGCATGAACAAGGGTGGCAGCCAGGAGGTTGCCGACGTCCGCGTCACCATGGTCTCGGCCGATCACTCCTGCGGCATCCTCGACGGCGACCAGATCATCTACGGCGGCGAAGCCGCCGGCTACATCATCGAGCTGAGCAACGGCTTTACCCTCTACCATGCGGGTGACACCAACGTCTTTGGCGACATGGCCCTGATAGGCGAGCTTTACCGCCCTGATATCGCTCTCTTGCCCATCGGCGGACACTTCACCATGGGGCCGCGCGAAGCCGCCAAGGCCATCGAGCTGCTCGGCGTCAAGGACGTCATCCCGATGCACCACGGCACGTTTCCCGTTCTGCAAGGGACCCCCACCGTGCTCGCCGAGCTGACCCGCGAGCGCGGAGTGCGGGTACACGCACTCACTCCCGGCGAGAGCTTCCAGCTCTCGCGCGAGAGGGCCGCGCGCTAAGCGCCGCAGCCTCAAGCTCGCTCCGAAAGCGCCCAGGGCGCGCCCTCACGCGCAATCCGGGCGCTTTCACAATTGGACAGATCCACCAAGCTTTCTCCAAACTTAGACCGAATACGGAGCCATCGGCAGCAGGTTAGATTGGTTGCACCAGCCAAGCAATGGTTGGCGCAAAACCGCTGTATCGCCGTACCAGAGAAGGAGAAAGCCATGACGACTCGCGTTCCGATGCTCCTCGCCGCCCTTGCCGGCACCCTCGTCCTCCAGGCCTGCGCGTTCACTCCCAACACCGCCACCACCAGCAATCGCATGCCCGGCATCGAGCCGGTGGCCTCAGCCACCACGCAAACGGGAACCGACCTCAAGGTCAGCCTCGAAGGCACCCGCTTCGCGACGCAGTACGTCAGCGGCGACATCGAGGAGATCCTGATCGGCATCTACGACACCAACCCCGGCAACCCCGTCGACCCCGACAGCCCCAACCCCTGGGCCTTCTCGCTCGGCGGTTGGTGGAAGACGGACGCCGCAGCCGCTTACCAGCTCAACAACACCGAGTATCCGCTGCCTTGCTTCGATACCGTCCGCTACCTCGTCGGCCAGGACATCGACGACCCCTCCTACCAGCTTCAGAACGGCCGCTACATGGTCCGTCACCTGACCAAGGCGGGCGGCGGCTTCACCTCGCCCACCGTCTACCAGAACACCACCTTCTACAACATCCCCGACGGCAACTACAAGCTCTACGCCGTCGCCATCAAGAACGGCGTCGTCATCGGCCGCGACGTCGAGACCCTCAACTTCGACGCCTCGGACCGCGTCTTCTACAGCGGCAACACCGGGCGCAGCTACGTCAACCCGAGCATCGTCCCCGTACTCTGCCTCGACCTCGATCCCAACCCGGATGTCACCTCGCACGTCGGCATCCACGACAACGAGGACTTGCCGAACTACGGCGACTAGGCCCCTCGGGCAAACGCCGAGCGCCCCTCGGGCAGGACGCGCATGTCAACGCCCCCCGTTCCCGGCAGCGGGAACGGGGGGCGCGCGTCTCGACTAGCGGGTGATCTCGACGTGAAGCGCGTCGTTGAAGCGGTTGAAGTAATTGAACAGGCCGATGACGGCTGCCAGCTCCACGATCTCGGAGTCGGTGTAGTGCTCCTTGAGGTCGTTCCAGAGCGCGTCGTCGACGCGCTTGGCATCCCGGGTCATCTGCTCGGCCAGCGCCAAGGCCGCCTTCTCGGCGGGCGTGAAGTCACCTGACGCTTCCCAGGCCTCCAACTCGGCGATGGTTTCTTCGGTCGCTCCCAGCTGCTTGAGCAAGGCGGTATGCGACGCCAGGCAGTAGGCGCAGGCGTTGACCTGGCTCACGCGGACCGTGACCAGCTCCTTGAGCTTCAACGGCAAGGTTCCAGAGTTGAATACCGCGCGCATGTGGGCGGCGGCCGTGGTCATGATCTCGGGGACCAGGGCCAGCGTGCGGAACATGTTGGGCACATTGCCGCGCTGGGCGTAGAACGCATCGAAGACGGCCCGGGACTCGGGGCCGGCCTCATCGATGCCGAGGGGACGAATGCGGGGCATGCAGGCTCCTTTGATTGACATGAGACGTTACCGCAACTCTTTCGACCGTCCGAGGACGTCTATCCCCCTTATCCCCAGCAGCGCCCCGATCATGCGTTCGAGGTAAAAATGCCGAGGCGGGCCATCCTCGCGCGCCAAGAAGGCGAGGGCGCTCGGTGGGGGGAGAAGCGCTTGCCGCCAGGGGGATGACGCTCTAACGAAAGGTGAGCCAACGGGTAAGGATGCACTAAGTAGTTTTCTCTGTTATCCTCTACTCAGGCAACGGCGCCATCTTCCGGTGGGATTCCGAGGGCTCGGGAAGTCGACGACTCCTGGGCTAGCGCTTTGCCGAACGTCTTCAAAGCGTGTTACGATCCCTCGGAAGACAGGAATCGTCGCAAGGACCACAGTACGGGGCCTTCGGGCCTCATGACGTCAAAGGAGCTTTCCCCATGGTGGATAAGCAGACCGCCCTGGATTGGTACCGGCAGATGGTGCTGATCCGGCACTTCGAGGAGAAGTGCGCCGAGGGATACGCCTACGCTAAGATTGGCGGCTTCCTTCACCTGTACATCGGCCAGGAGGCCGTCGCGGTGGGCGCCATCAACGCCCTCAACGAGGACGACGACATCGTCACTCACTACCGCGACCACGGGCATGCGATCGCCCGGGGGCTGGACACCAACTCCCTGATGGCTGAGCTGTACGGCAAAGAGACCGGTTGCAGCAAGGGCCGCGGCGGCTCGATGCACCTCGCCGATCCGTCCAAGCACTTCTGGGGCGGCTACGCCCTCGTCGGCGCCCACCTCCCGATGGCCGTCGGCATGGCGATGCGGCACCAGTACGTCGGTAGCCAGCAGGTCTCCATGGCCATCTTCGGCGATGGCAGCACCAACAACGGCGGCTTCCACGAGTCGCTCAACATGGCGGCCGTCTTCAAGCTTCCCGTCATCTTCCTGATCGAGAACAACCTTTACTCGATGGGCCTGGCGATTCACCGCGACTCGGCGATCGAGGATCTCCACAAGCGCGCCGTCGGCTACGGCATCCACGGCGAGGCAGTCGACGGCATGGACCCCCTGGCCATGTACGAGGCCACCCAGCGCGCGGCCGAGCGCTGCCGCCGCGGCGAAGGCCCCGTCCTCCTCGAGGCCAAGACCTACCGCTTCCGCGGCCACTCCATGGCCGACCCCGAGTACTACCGCACCAAGGAAGAGGTCGATTTCTGGCGTCAGCGCGATCCCATCAGCAACTGGAAGCAGAAGCTGATCGACGAGGGCATCGCCACGGAAGCCGAACTGGCTGCCATCGACGAGTCGGCCGAGCGTGAGGCCACCGAATCGGCCCGCTTCGCGGACGAGAGCCCCGATCCGGCGCTATCCACGCTCTGCGACCACCTTTACGCAACCCCCGTGGAGAACGGCGACCTCTGCCGTCAACAGCAGGCCGAAAAGCCTGACTACGTCCGATAGGAGAGCCTCGCCATGCCCGTCATTACTTACCGTGAAGCCCTTCGCCAGGCCCTGCGCGAGGAAATGCTCCGCGACGAAAACGTGTTCATCCTGGGCGAGGACATCGCCTACTACGGCGGCTCCTACGGCGTGACCAAGGGATTCGTTGAGGAGTTCGGCGAGAAGCGCATCAAGGACACCCCGATTTCGGAGACCGCCATCATCGGCGCCGCCACCGGCGCTGCCATGACCGGCCTGCGCCCCGTGGCCGAGATCATGAGCTTCAACTTCATCCTCCAGGCGATGGATCAGATCGTCAACCACTCGGCGAAGATCCACTACATGTTCGGCGGCCAGATGCAGGTGCCCATGGTCATCCGCACGCCCGCCGGCTGGAGCCAGCTCTCGGCGACCCACTCGCAGACGCTGGAGCCCTTGTTCGCCTACATCCCCGGCCTCAAGGTCGTCATGCCCTCGACCCCCTATGACGCCAAGGGCCTCTTGAAGGCCGCCATCCGGGACAACGACCCCGTGCTCTTCATCGAGCACGCCCTGATCTACGCCACCAAGGGCGAGGTTCCCGAGGAAGAATACATCATTCCCATCGGCAAATCGGTCGTCCGTCGCCCCGGCAAGGACGTCACCATCGTCTCCTTCTCGCGCATGGCGCTGGAATCGGTGGCCGCGGCCGAGGAACTGGCCAAGGAAGGCATCGACTGCGAGATCATCGATCTTCGTAGCCTGCGTCCCCTCGACATGGGCCCGGTCCTGGAATCCATCAAGAAGACCAACCGGGTCGTCGTGGCCGAGGAGGGCTGGAAGTCCCATGGCATCGGCGCCGAGATCTCGGCGCGCATCATGGAGGAGGGCTTCGACGACCTCGACGCCCCCGTCAAGCGCGTCGCCGGCATCGAGATTCCCGATCCCTACAACAAGCACCTCGAGTACCAGGCCTTCCCGCACAAGGCGGACATCATCAAGGCCGTGCGCGAAGTTCTCAAGTAGACCCGTCGCAGTAAAGAGGTAAATCATGGCTACGAACGTGCTCATGCCCAAGATGGGCTACGACATGACCGAGGGCAAGATCCTCCGCTGGCTCAAGCAGGAGGGTGACGCCGTCACCAAAGGCGAGCCGATCGCCGAGATCCAGACCGACAAGGTGAACATCGAGATCGAAGCCTTCGCCGGGGGCGTGCTCGCCAGGATCCTTCACGGAGCGGACGAGGACGTGCCGGTCGGTGAAGTCATCGGAATCATCGCCGAGCCCGGCGAGAAGGTGGAAGTACCCGCCGGCTCGGCAGGCAAGCGCACCGCCGCCGAGACGGGCGTCATCGGCGGCACCATGAACGAGGCCGGCTCGGGTGAGGGCGGCGAAGCCGTCGCCTTCGAAGCGGGCGCTGGTTCGGGTGCCAAGGCCCATGCCACGGTCGCTCCGGGAGCCTGCATCGAGGAGCCCAGCCGGGTGGCGCAGGCCAACGCGGATGCCCGCCAGGCGGCAGCCGGGGCGCAGGCTCCGGTTCGCGGCGAGGGCGAGCGCGTGAAGGCGTCGCCTTTGGCCAAGAAAATCGCCGCCGATCAGGGCGTGCCCCTGGCCGAAGTGCCGGGCACCGGTCCTGGCGGACGCATCGTCAAGCGCGACGTCGAAGGCTACAAGCCGGTGGCCCAGCCCGCGGCCTTCGTGCCGACGGCTGCCGTCACCGAGGTGCCCCTTACCCGCATGCGCCAGGCAATCGCCCGCAGGCTCTCCGAGAGCAAGCAGACCGCCCCGCACTTCTACGTCACCAAGGCCATCGACATGACCGAGGCCCTCGCCTTCCGCGCCCAGGTCAACCAGACGCTGACCGGTGCTCAGAAGGTCTCAGTCAACGACATGGTCATCAAGGCCGTCGCCAAGGCCCTCAAGGCCTTCCCCAACGTCAACGCCTCCTGGGCCGAGGACAAGATCGTCCAGCATGACCGCATCAGCGTGGGCATGGCGGTCGCGCTCCCCGAGGGCCTGGTCGTTCCCGTCATCAACGACGCCTACGGCAAGACCCTGTCGCAGATCGCCGAGACCGCCAAGGACCTCGCCAGCCGCGCCAAGGAGAACCGCCTGCGTCCCGACGAGTTCTCGGGCGGTACCTGCACGGTCAGCAACCTGGGCATGTTCGACGTCGAGTCCTTCACCGCCATCATCAACCCGCCCGAGTCGGCGATCCTGGCGGTCGGCTCGACCATCAAGGAGCCCGTGGTCCGCAACGATGAAGTGGTCGTGCGCTCGATGATGCGCATCACCATCTCCAGCGACCACCGCGTCATCGACGGCGCCCTGGCGGCCCAGTTCCTCGGCGAGGTCAAGCGCCTCCTCGAGTCGCCCCTGCTGCTGGTGGTGTAGCCATGAGCCAGTACGACGTCGTCGTCATCGGCGCGGGCCCCGGCGGGTACGTCACCGCCATCCGCGCCGCCCAGCTCGGCCTCAAGACCGCGGTGATCGAGGACTCCAAGATCGCCGGCCTCGGAGGCGTCTGCAACCAGTGGGGCTGCATTCCCTCCAAGGCGGTCCTCAAGAACGCCACCGTGCTCCACACCATCAAGCATGCCGACAAGTTCGGCATCGCGGTGGAGGGCGTGACCGCGGACTACTCGAAGGCCATCGACCGCTCCAAGAAGATCGTCGATACCCAGGCCAAGGGCGTCGGGTTCCTGTTCCGCAAGAACAAGATCGACCTCATCGAGGAGCGCGGCCGCCTCGCCGGCAAGGGCAAGATCAAGCTCGAGCCCTCCGGCAAGGAGATCACGGCCAAGCACATCATCCTGGCCACGGGCTCGCGCCCGCGCGTCTTCTTCGACATGAAGGCCGATGGCAAGGTGGTCTTCACCGCCAAGGAGTTCCTGTCGATGCGCGACCTCCCCGCCAGCATGATCGTGCTGGGTGCCGGCGCCATCGGCATGGAGTTCGCCTACGTGCTCCAGAACTACGGCTGCCAGGTCACCATCATCGAGATGGCCGACCGGCTGCTGCCCAAGGAGGACCCCGAGATCTCGGCGGAGATCGAAAAGGCCTTCAAGAAGCTGGGCGTGAAGTTCCACACCCAGTGCAAGGTGGAAAAGGTCGACCAGAAGGCCGACGGCGTCACGGTGCACGTCACCATGGCCGACGGTTCGAAGCAGACCTTCGAGGCTCCGCGCCTGCTGTCGGCCACCGGCATCACTCCCAACTCCCAGAACCTCGGTCTCGAGGAGACGGGCGTGAAGACGTCGCCCCAGGGCTTCGTCGAGGTTGACGAGTGGATGAGGACCTCGGTCACGGGCATCTACGCCATCGGCGACGTGACGGGCAAGTTCCCGCTGGCCCACGTGGCCTCCGCGCAGGGCATCGCCTGCATCGAGAAGATTGCGGGCCATCACCCGCAGCCGCTCGACTACGGCAAGATGCCGTCGGCGACCTACTGCGAGCCGCAGGTGGCGTCGATCGGCCTCACCGAGCCCGACGCCAAGGCCAAGGGCTATGACGTGAAGGTCGGCAAGTTCCCCTTCCGGCCCAACGGCAAGGCTCAGGGCATCGGAGAGATTGACGGGTTCATCAAGTTCGTCGTCGACGCCAAGTACGGCGAGATCCTGGGCATCCACATGGTGGGGCCCGAGGTGACCGAGATCCTGGGCGAGGCCTCGCTCGCGATGAACCTCGAAGCCACGGCCGAAGAGGTGGACGTCACGGTGCACGCGCACCCGACCCTCTCCGAGGTATTTAAAGAAGCGGCCTTGGCCGCCGTCGGTCAACCCATCCACATGTAAGCGGTTGATCCTTCGCGCTCAGGGGCTGTCTCGGAAATCGAGGCAGCCCCTGAGTTTTAGCTCCAGGGCAAGCGCGCAGGCTGCGAACCAAGGATTTGGCCCTCGCTCGCGGCCTCCTCCACCTGCTGCTCGCGCTGCTGGCGCAAGCGCGCGAGGTCGGACTCGATGGCGTCGAGCCGGTCGATGATCTCACGGTCGCGCCGCGAGCCCCGCACGGCCATGATCGTCGAGAAGGTCGCGAGGCCCGCGACGAGCGCGATGGGGATGAACGGCAGGGCCGGATAGAAGGGTATCATCCCGCGCAGCTTCTCGGACTTCCGCATCTCGCGCCGGGCGACCCTGCGCAAGGGCCTGACGCTGCTTCGCGTCTCCTTGACCCCGCGCGACCAGTTGTCGAGCAGCCAGACACGGGCCTGCATCGCCCCCCGGGCCACGGTGTCGTTCCCCAGAAGGGCGACGAGCGTGCCGGGCAGCAGCCCCACCGAGCTTAGCCTGTCGAGCGGAGTCCGTTGCCGGTTGAATCGGATCGCCATGAACACCTCCTCCTCTCACTAGCGGCGGATCAAGGTTTGTACGAGCCGCAGCGCCCGGCCGGCCAGATCCCCCAGCGAATGTGACGCTCCTTGTGCCGTTTCCTTGATCCGCTCGCGGGCTTCTTCCCTGGGTCCGCCGGCGCTGCGCGCGCTGCTGGCGCTCGACGTCGGCCCGGGGGTCGCCGCGCTCTCCGAGGCCGCCTGGGGCGCTGCCGCCTTGACCTGCGCTTTCAGCTCGCCCGAGTGCCGCGGCAGTGCGCGCTCGTGCCGGTCCTCGGTCGGGAAGCCCGCGTCAAGCCAGGCATGCCAGCCCCCCTGGAGCGACTCGGCGCAGAAGCCGGCCGCCTGCAGTGCGTCAGCGACCTTGAGGGTGGCGTCGCCCTGGTCCCGGTTGCCGTAGACCACGACCTCGACGTCATGACCCAGGTTGAAGAGATGGGGGTTGATGTCCCGAGCATCGATGTGAATGGCCCCGGGAATCATCCGGTCGCTGTCACAGAAGCCTTCGCGGACGTCGATGATGAGCAACGCCTGGCCTGCGTCCAGCTTGCGCTTCAGATCCGTCACCGAGAGGCGGTGCATGATCATCCGACACCTCCTATGAAGAGCAGGTCGCGCTCGGGACACGGCCCGAGCGCGCGCGAGATCATCCTAGCCCAAGTCCGGCCCGGATCCGAGCGTCGAGAAGGGGTTAATTGGGGTGACGGTTGGCGCTCGTTCGTTGCTCTGCCGACGAAACGACACCTATGATGTTCGCAAAGAGAAAGGAGCGCACATGCAGACGCTCGTGATCGGCTCCGCGGGGTTCATCGGAAAGAGCCTGGTAAAGCGGCTCTCGGAGGACGGGGTTGCGACGCGCTGGATGGTCGCCTCCCGGGACAAGGCGGTTGACATGCCGGGCGTCGAGATCGTCGAGGGCGACCTCTTCCGGGAAGCCGACCTGCGACGCGCCATGCGAGGCGCAACCCACGTGGTGCCCCTCGTCAGCATCCTGCGCGAGCGTCCCGGCCAATCCTTCGAGCGGGTGCACGTCGAAAGCACGCGCCGGATCCTGAAGGAAGCCGAACGCCACGCCCTCTCCAAGCTCGTGCTCACGAGCGCGCTCGGCGCCAGCCTGCGCGCCCGCAGCCGGTACCTGAGCACCAAGGCCGAAGCCGAGCTGCTCGTGAAGGCCTCGGGCGTCCCCTACGTGATCCTGAGGCCCGCCGTCATCTTCGGGCGCGGCGACGAGTTCACGCGCATGCTCACGGACCTCATCATCAACACGCCCGTGACCCCGGTGGTCGGCGGCGGCCGCAATCTCTACCAGCCGCTGTACGTCGAGGACTTCACCACATGCCTCTATCAGGCCGTCGTGAGGGAGGACGTGCGCAACGACACGATTTGCCTCGCGGGCAGCGATCGCCTCACCTTCGACGACATGCTCAAGGCCCTGACCCAGGCACTCGGCACCGACCGCTTCCGGATCCACGTCCCCGCCCAGGCCGTCGAATGGCTTTTGCCATGGGTGTCGCGCGCGCTGCCCGACCTGCCCGTCACGCCGGACCAGCTCTTCTTGCTGACGCAGTCCCAGACCTGCGACAACACCGAGATGCGCCGCCGCTTCGACGTCGAACCCCGCGGCTTTCGCGAGCAAATCGGCGCCCTGATCCGCCCCCTGCGCGAAGCCAGCCTGCCCCGCCGCTGACGCGGGACCTCCTTTGGAATCCTCCGAGGCCATGCAGAGAATTATTCTCAAATAGGGTAGAATAGGGCGAGAGGCGGAAAGGAGGATCTCATGACCATCTGCACACGTTGCCGCCAGGCGATCCTGGCGACCCAGAAGTCGGCGAAAGGACTCGAGGGAAACACCCACCTCGACTGCCTGCGCAAGTAAATGGATCAGCTACTCACCGTCTTGATCGGACTCTCGTACGTCATCGCGCCCGTCTCGCTGGGAGCCATGGTCTACGTCGGCTATCGCCTGGTCAAAGACCCCCAAAAGAACCGACGTGAACGTCCCTGACCTCCTCGCCGACCTCCGTTCCGCGCTGGGCGCGGAGGGCGTCCTCGCGAAGCCACATGAACGCTTGGTCTACGACGCCGACGCCTTCACCATCGCGCGCGGACGCCCCGACGTCGTCGTCCTGCCCCGCCACACCGAGGACGTCGCCGCCCTCATGCGCATCGCCGCCAAGCACGGCATGCCCGTCATCCCGCGCGGCGCCGGCACCGGCCTCTCCGGCGGCTGCATGGCGCCCGAAGGCGGCATCATGATCGCCCTCACCCGCATGACCCGCATCCTCGCCATCGATCCCCTCAACCGCTCCGCCCTGGTCGAGGCCGGCGTCGTCAACCTCAAGCTCAGCCAGGCCGCCAAGCCGCACGCCCTCCACTTCGCCCCCGACCCGTCCAGCCAGTCCGCATGCACGCTGGGCGGCAACGTCGCCGAGAACGCCGGCGGCCCGCATACCCTCAAGTACGGCGTCACCACCAACCACGTGCTCGGCCTCGAGGTCGTCACCCCCGACGGCGAGACCGTCTGGCTGGGAGGCCCCGCCGAGGACGCCCCAGGCTACGACCTCATGGGCCTCTTCGTCGGCTCGGAGGGCACCCTCGGCATCGTCACCCGCATGCTCCTCAGGCTGACCCCGAACCCTCCGGCGGTCCGCACCATGCTCGCCGCCTTCGAGACGGTCGAGGAGGCCTCCCGCGCCGTCTCCAGCCTGATCGCCTCGGGCATCATCCCGGCCGCCCTCGAGATGATGGACCAGACCATCGTCGCCGCCGTCGAAGCCGCCTTCGCCTTCGGCTTCCCCCAGGACGCCGGCGCCGTGCTCATCCTCGAACTCGACGGCCTGGAGGCCGGACTCGACACGCAAGCCGAACGAGCGATCGCTCTCTGCCGCGCCGCCGGCGCCCGCGACCTCCGCATTGCCAAGGACGACGCCGAGCGCGAGCGACTCTGGACCGCCCGCAAGAAAGCCATCGGAGCCGTCGGCCGCCTCGCCCCCTCCAAGGTCACCCAGGACGGCGTCATCCCCCGGACCCAGCTGCCCCGCGTGCTCTCCCGCATCTCCGAGATCGCGGACCGCTTCGGCCTGCGCATCGCCAACGTCTTCCACGCCGGAGACGGCAACCTCCACCCCGTCATCCTCTTCGACGAACGCGACCCCGAGCAGGTCCAGCGCGTGCTGGCCGCCGGATCCGCCATCCTGGACGTCTGCCTGGAAGCCGGAGGCTCGCTGAGCGGCGAACACGGCATCGGCGTCGAGAAGCAGGAACACATGGCCCGCATGTTCGCCCCCGAGGACCTCGCCGCCATGCGCCGCGTGCGCATGGCCCTGGACCCGGCCGAGCGGATGAATCCCGGCAAACTGCTGCCCACCCCGTCGAGTTGCCGCGAGACCCCGCGGCTGGGCATCCTCGGAGGCTCCCAGTAAGCGAACCCCGTTTCACTTGATATTATTCCGGTAATCCGGGAACAGAATGGCAAGCAAGCCTTTGGTCCAGCGACGTGACCTACGCTTGCTTGCCTTTCCGTTTACCTGTCACGACCGCTGCCCTCAAACCAAGGAGCCCGGAATGAAAAGACTTCGCTATCTCGTCCCCGGAGCCATGAGCCTGTTGCTGGTGGGCTGTCCCACCCCCGGGAAAGACGTTTCGGCGACCGACACGATCAAGATCGGCTTCATCGCTCCGCTGACCGGCGGAGACGCCAGCCTCGGACAGGGGGGCTTGAACAGCGCCAAGCTGGCAATCGAGCAGATCAACGCCGCCGGGGGAGTCAATGGCAAGCAACTGGAACTCCTGGTCAAGGACGATGCCGGAGAAATCGCAAGTGGCGTCGCGGCAGCCCAGGAACTGAAGGGCAAGGGCGTCGTGGCGGTGATCGGCCCCTTTTACAGCGGGATTGCCAAGGCGGCCGTCGAGCAGGTCTTCAAGGCGGCGGGCATTCCGGCCATCGGGCCCTCGACGACCTCGTCGGCCCTCACGACGTTTGACGACGGGGGCCAGTTTTTCCGCACGATCGCCTCGGACGCCATCCAGGGCAAGGCCCTCTCGAAGCTGATCCGTCAGGACGGCAAGAGCAAACTCGCGATCTTCTACCGGGACAACACCTACGGCAGCCCCTTCGCCGAGGTCCTCGCCGCCGACTTCGCCTCCCACGCCGGGCACACGGCGGTGAAGATCAACTACGGAGACTCCGACGCCCCGGATTACAGCGCATTCAAGTCTCAGATCGGCGACGCCACGGCCATCGCCGTGATCGGCTATACGGTCGACGGAGCCAAACTCTTCGGTGACTGGGCCAAAGCCCAGGACCAGTTCGGAAGCCTGCCCTGGTACTTCTCGGAATCCTTCAAGGATGCGACTTTCGCGGAGAATATCAGCGACGCGACCAAACTCGAGGCCATGACCGGCACCTACCCGGTCTCCGACGGAGCCCACCTCGCCGCCTTCCATGCAGCTTACAAGCAGCGGTTCGGCGAGGATGCGGGCTACTTCACGGAGAACACTTACGACGCCACCATGCTGCTCGCCCTCGCCATGGTCCAGGGAGGCGCCAACACCTCCGCGGCGGTCCAACAAAACTTGATTGCCGTCTCGAAGGGGGGCACCCAGCAGAACGGCTTCGGCGCGGACGGGTTCAAGGACTCCGTCGCCAAGATCAAGGCCGGAACCGACTTCGACTATGAAGGGGCCTCCGGTACGGTGGACCTTGACGAGAACGGCGACGTCATGGCGGCGAGCTATGTCGTCTGGAAGTGGCAGGGCGGCCAGCCCGTCAACACCGACAAGACCTTGAGCTTCTAAGCAGGAGACCCCATGAAACGCCATCACCTAGCCAGCATCGTCGCCCTCAGCCTGCTTCTGGCGGGTTGCCCCGCGCCTGCCCCGCAGGGAGTCTCCAGCAACGACACGATCAAGATCGGCTACATGAACCCGCTCACGGGCGATGATGCCGCCTACGGTCAGTCCTACCTCGATGCTGCGCGCCTGGCGGTCCAGCATGTCAACGCCGCCGGGGGAGTGAACGGCAAGGCTCTCGAGTTGCTGATCGGAGACGATCAGGGGGATCCGGACACCGGCGTCACGATTGCCAAGGACCTGCTCGCAAAGGGCAGCGTCGCCATCGTGGGTCCCGGATACAGCGGCGTGGCCTTGAAGGTGGTCCAGGATGTCTTGAAGGCCGCGAACGTGGCCGCCGTCTCCCCGTCGGCCGCGACCACGGCGTTCTCCCAGGTGGACGACGGCGGGGTCTTCTTCCGGACGGTGGCGACGGTCGCCCTGGATGCCAAGAACCTCTTCCGGCTCATGCGGGACGACGGCAAAGAAAAGCTCGCCGTCCTCTACCGTAGCAACGCCTATGGCACGTCGTTCGCGGATGCCTTCATCGCCGCGGGCCAAGCCGAGGGGGTCACGGTCACCCGGATCGCCTACCCGGATACGGATGATCCCGATTACAATGCCGTCCGCTCGGCAATGGTCGGTCGCGACGCGGTGGCGATGGTCTCCTACCCCGGAGACGGCGGGGTCTTGTTCAACGATTACTACAAGGCCGGCGACAACCAGGCGATCGGGCTGACGTGGTACTACGCCGACTCGATGACCGACTACGCCTCCCGGATGACGGACGTGGAGAAACCGCGCTTCGAGGGGAGCAAGGGCGTGACCCAGATCATGGATAGCCCCTACCTGAGCGACTTCAAGGAAGCCTTGAAAGCGAAGTCCAGCGTCGAGTACTCCTCCGGCGCGGAGGCCGCCTACGATGCGACCATGCTGATCGCCTTGGCGCTGGTGAAGGGGGGAGTCACTCACAAGGAGGCCGTCACCACGCACCTGGTGGATGTCTCCGTGACCGGCACGAAGCAGGAGGGCTGGGGGCAAGCGGGCTTCCAGGATGCCGTCGCCAAGCTCAAGGCCGGCATCGACCTCGATTACGACGGCGTCTCCGGGCACTGCGACCTGGACGCCACGGGCGATCGCATCGATGCCAAGAACATCGTCTGGCAATGGCAGGACGGAAAAATGGTCAAGACGGGCCCCGTGATGGAGTAGCGCATGAAGCGGCTCGTCCTTGGGCTCTTGGCGACCTCGCTCGTGCTGGCACCGCCGGCACGGGCCGAGGACTACGATTTCGACCCCTTCAACCTCAACGCGGATGGCAGCGACCTCGACCTCGAGCTCCTCTTCAACATGGACGTCGTCTCAGCGACCAAGAATACCCAGAAGCTGCGCGAAGCCCCGGCCATCCTCGAGGTCATCACCGACCGCGATATCCGGGAGCGCGGCTACCGCTCGGTAGCCGAAGCCCTGCGGACCGTTCCCGGGTTCTCGGTCCTGTACGACTACACCAACTACAACGTCGGAGTTCGCGGCATCAACGGGGGAATGCGGGCGTGGAGCCGGATCGTCAAGGTGATGATCGATAACCAGCCCGTCGCCCTGCGGATGGACTCCTCGAACTTCCTGGGCCCGGAGCTCATCCCCATGGAGGTGGTCAAGCGCATCGAGATCATCCGCGGTCCCGGATCGGCCCTCTATGGCGCGGATGCCTTTCTGGGGGTCATCAACCTCGTCACCAAGCGAGGGGAAGACCTCGCGGGGGGGCAAGTCTCGACGGGGGTCGGCTCGTTCGCCAAGGGCAGCGTCGAAGCCGCTTTCGCCTTCGGCCAGCAAACCGAGTTGCTCGGGCAGAACCTCGACCTTGCCGTGGCGGCGTCCGGCGCGCAGGCCGATCGCTCGGGCATGAGCGTCGCCAGCACCTCGCCAAGGCAGACGACCTTCCAGGACAAGGCAACCGGCGATCCCGCCATGACCACCGGCGACCTCACGCGTCCCCGCTCGCTCTTCCTCTCGATGGCCATGGGAGACGCGACCGACGGAAAGCTGGCGCTCACCGGCAACTACCAGCAAGGAGACAGCGCGGGGAAGTTCCTCGACTGGAGCATCGATCAGAAACTGCTGGACAGCAAAAACCGTCTGGTGGTCAACAACCAGTTCCTGCGGGCGACCTACGAGCGCGCTCTGGGCGAGAGCCTCGCGGTCAACCTCGGAGCCGCCCTCGTGAACGGAGGACCCACTAGCGAGGACCAGCTGGACATCAACAACCCCAATTACCTCCAGCTCCGGAAGTCCGGCTATTCTGGAATCGACGTCAACGGTGAATTCCGCTACCAGCTCTCCGAGCGCAACTCGCTGACGGTAGGAGGCGACTACTCCACGACGGACCAGCAGTTGCAATCGACGTACAACCTCTTCACGCGGGATTTTGGCAGCAAGAGCGCGGGAACGGTGGCGCCCGAGACCGAAAAGGGAAGCAAGACCTTCTCGAACGTCGGAACCTTCGCGCAAGGCATCCTCTACCCCACGGAACAACTCGGAATCACCTTGGGCGTGCGACATGACACCCACAACGTCTACGGCAACGTCCTCAACTCGCGTACCGGCTTGGTCTACCTCTGGAACGACGCGATCAGCACGAAGCTGCTCTACGGGTCCTCCTTCAAGGCCCCTTCCCCCAACCAGCTCTATAGTGCGCCCATCGTCTTCGGCGACATCATCGGCAACGAGGCCCTCAAGCCCGAGACCGCCCAGACCGTCGAGACCGAGCTCTCATGGATCCTCTCGAAGCACCTGCTGGCTTCGACGAACGCCTACTTCACCCAGGTGCGGGACCAGGTCAAGATCATGCAATCGGGCGCCAACTACCGCGCCATGAACATGGGCCAGGCCAGCACAGTAGGCATCGAGGGAACTCTCCGCTGGCAGTTCGACTCGGTGAAAAGCTATCTCAACGGATCGCTCCAGAACACCTCGCTCATCCAGGACCATGCGCACACGACGTTTGATTCCCAGGATTCCCGCTCCGAGCTCTTTCCCGCCGTGACGGTGAATGCCGGAGTCAACGTCCCTTTGCCGGGGCTGCCGGCCGCCCTGAACCTCGAGACCCGCTTTGTGGGCGACATGAAGGCCTCCGAGTCCAACATCCTGCGCAAGAGCCGGACGGTCTACGACATTCCCGCCTCCCTCGCCGTGGACGTGGGGCTCCTCAGCCAGGATCTCACGATCTTCGACCGGCCTGCCGACCTATCCCTGAAGGTCACCAATCTTCTCGACGCACCGGTGATCTACCCGGGCTTCAGCGGAATCGACATCCCCGGCGAGGGACGCGCCGTCATCGTCCGCTTCGTTCAGCACTTCTGAGTCCATGGCCGCATCGTCCAAGAAAGACAAGCGCTCGAAGGGCCGCTTGTTTGGCGGACAAACCGACAGGGTACAAGCTACGACGTCATGAGTTCATGATCGTCGACTGATCGAGGCAGGATACGTCGCATGCAGAAACCATCGCGCACAAGCTCGCTCATAACCAAGCTGAAAGGCCTCATCGGCCTCAAGACCCAGCTGATGCTGGCCTTTTGCACCCTGGCCGTCTTGCCGGCCCTGGTCGTCATGGCGGTGCTCATCCAGGCGAGCGAACGGAATCTCGGCCAGACCGTCGTCAGCGTGACGAACCTCGCCAGCAGCTCCATCGAAGACTCGAGCAATCGGATTGCCGACTCCACGCTGAACACGCTCACCAAGACGAGCGATCGCTTGATCTCACTGAGCGAAACGTCGATCAATCAAACCAGCAACACGCTCATCGGCATCAGCCAGGACAAGCTCGAAGGCTCGACCCAGGACATCATCGGCTTGAGCCGGGAGTCGAACGAACAGGTCAGCCGGGGCATGGTGACCTTGAACAAGGAAGCCTCGGAGAAGCTCAGCAGCGAGCTCATCGACCTGAGTCGCTCGGCAAACCAGGATCTCGCGAGGACCACCTCGCAAATCGCCGAGCGCGCGGTTCAGCAGAATGCCGAGCGCCTCATCCAGATCAACGAGCGCCTTTCGGACGAGCTGAGCAGCTACCTCGCGACCACCAACGAGCAAGCCGCCACGGAAGTTTCGACCCGCCTCCTCGCCGAGCTGGAACGCGAGCCGCTGGTCAACTTCAAGCTGCTCGCGCAAATCATGGCCCAGACCTTCGCCGGCGGAAAGATCACCGACCGGAAGGAGGCCTACATCACCATCGTCAACCGCAAGGGCGATGTGCTCGCCAGCACCCGGTACAAGAAGAAAGCCACCCTCAAGCACCTCGACATCGTCAAGCGCGCGCTTCAGGACCCTCCCGAGGTGGCCGCCGGTATGCCGCTCATCACCTATCAGGACGGCAGTGACTCCTACCTCGGGGTTTATGCCCGCAGGCCGGACGGCGGCGCGGTCATCGTCAGCTACAACCGCTCGAAGGCCCAGGACGATCTCGATGTCCTGGGGAATATGGTCAACGGCTCCTTCGAAAACCTGGTCACCATCACGACCTCCGGCACCCGCAAGGCCTTCGAGACCAGTACTCCCCGCATCAAGGCGGAGACCACCCAGCTCTCCCAGGAGGCGATTCGCACCATCAAGGGAGAGTCCGAGCGCCTGAGCCAGCAATCCGCCGAGAAGATGTCCCAGCGTGCGACCCAGATCTCGCGCAGCTACGCCGACGACATGACCCTCCAAGCGAACAACCTCGCGACCGAGGCGGCAGGCCGGATGCAATCGAATGCCCGCGCCATCGCCGAACGCGCCCTGGCCGAGATGGCCCCCATCGGGAAGCGGTCGGCCAGCCAGGCCGTCGAGACCATGACGCCCCAGGCCCAGCAAGCCGTGGACGAGATCAAAGACCAGTTGACGCCCCAAATCCAGGCGGCGAGCTTGGAGGCGACCAAGAAGATGCTTCCGGAAGCCGAAGCCGCGCTCGAACGTTCGCGCCAGACCACCTTGGTCGTCGGCCTGGGTATCCTGATGGCGGCCGTCGCCCTGGGGCTTGGGGCCAGCTGGGCCCTCTCCAAGCGGATCGCGGATCCCATCGAGGTCGAGAAGCAACTTCGCCAAGCCGAGTTGCACCGGATGGGGCAAGAGATGGAGATCGCCACCCGGATCCAGACGGCCCTGCTGCCGACGGACCTGGACATCTCCAACTACGACCTGGCGATGGAGCTCCAGACGGCCACGGAGGTCGGTGGCGACCTGATCGACTACCTGCCTCAGCCGGATGGCCGTTTCTGGCTCGCCGTCGGGGACGTCACCGGCCACGGCCTGACCCCGGGCCTGGTGATGATGATGGCCCAGAGCATGCTGAGCAGCCTCGTGGCCGAGAATCCAGAGGCCTCGCCGCGTGAGCACCTCGTCCGCCTGAACCAGGTGCTCCATCAAAACGTCAAGTATCGGCTGGGCAACGACAACTACATGACCCTGCAACTGATCCACCATGCCGGTGACGGCCAGTTCGTCGCCGCCGGCATGCACCTCGACCTGCTGATCTATCGTGCGCAGACCCGCAGCGTCGAACGCGTCGAGGTCCCAGGCTTCTGGACCGGCTTGCTGCCGGATGTTTCGGACTTGACCACGGATCACGCGTTCCAGCTCGGCCCCGAGGATGTCCTACTGCTCTACTCCGACGGCTTGATCGAGGCCATGAACCAAAACGGAGAGCAGTTCGACATGCACCGCCTCGAAGAAACGCTCAGGCGCATCGGCGAGCACTCGGCCGAGTCGATCAAGGTGCACATCCTGGCCGAGATCCGCTCCTGGATCCACGAGCAGCTCGACGACATCTCCCTGATTGTCCTGAAACGCCATCCACAAACGAGCGGGGTACGGGCCGTCTTGAATGTTCCGGCTCAATAGGCATCCAAGGGGGAGCGCCAACGCATGAACCGACCAGCACCATCACCCCAGGCCACCCGCGAGCCGCCCAGAAAATGGGGGGCCTGGTTGTACCTCGTCCTGCTAACCCAGCTTTCCCTGCTGGCGGTCACCGTGCGCGGCATCGATTGGCCGATCGTCGGCAGCGTGATTCTGGGCAACCTGCTGGTCGCTCTCGCGTGGGGCACCATGACGCGTTCCGAAAACCCGCCCGCGCTCGCCCCCGTCCGTCCCCTCGCCGTGCCTGAGGAACCGAAGCAGAGCGGGCTTCCCGTGCCGAGCGAGGAGATCTTCACCCAAGCCGAGGCGTCGTCAGTCTCCTCCCAGGCGGCGGCAGCACTTTCGAACCAGCTATGCACCCAGCTCCAGGGGCAGAACGACGTGGTCGGTGAAGCGGTCCTGATGGTCATCGGGGTAGACGACGATCTCGCGACCATGGCACAAACGGCCTCGCAAGCATCGTCGTCCTGCGAATCCGGTTACCAGACGACGTCGGATGGGATGCAGCAGATCGAGCAACTGCTGCAGATGATGACGGGAATGGATCAGGCCGTGCACCGCTCGTCCCTGGCGGTCGAAGAGCTTTCCAAGCAGGCGCTGGGGATCGGGGAAATCGTGGGAACCATCAACACGATTGCCCGCCGAACCAACATGCTGGCGATCAATGCCGGCATCGTCGCCGCTCAGGCCGGGGATCGCGGGCAGGGCTTCGCGGTGATCGCGCTGGAAATCCGCCAACTGGCCGCTCAGACCTCCAACGCCCTGGAAAGCATCCGCTCGATGCTCGAAGGGGTCCAACGGCGATCCCGCGAGGTCGTCCTCACCATGGACCAAGGCGCGCGCCAGGTGCAGGAAGGAGTGATGGCCGCCAATCAAGCCGGCAGCGCCATCAACCTGGCCCTGAGTACCATGACCGAGAACCGCGCTCAGGTCGACCGGATCATGGGCTCGGTCTCCGAAATCAAGGCCAAATCCGATCTCCTGGTCGAGACGTTGCTCAGTCTCGCAAACCAGGTAGCTGACAACTCGCAGCAAGCCTTGGCTGTCGATCAGGCTTGCTCGCAGCAAGTGGAGGCCACCATGACGCTCGTCCGCGAACTCTCCGTCCTGAAGCCCCCCGTTTTCTCGGAAGCGCCCCCTGGCCATGCCCCCCGCAGCCCCCACGCAACCCGGATGGTAGCCCGCAAGGAGGAAGCATGATCCTCAATGAGACCCGGCTCGGAGCGGAAGTCGTCTTCAGTCCCCGCTGGTGGACCTTCATCAGCAGCACCCGCATCTTCGTGGCCAGCTTCTTCGGCCACTCCTACGGAGATGAGGATTTCTCGGATCGGGTCGCCATGGCGGCCCACGAATTGCTGGAAAACGCCGCGAAGTATTCGAGTTCCATGGACGCTCCCATCCGCTGCTCCTTTTCGGTGCAAGACCACTTCGTTCGCGTCGAGGTCCAGAACCATGCGCATCACGAGCACCTGCCGATTCTGCAGGAGGACTTCCTCGAGGTGACCCAGGGAGACCCCCTGGAGGTCTATATCCAGCGCATGCAACGGAGCGTGACGAGCGAAAAGAGCCAACTGGGGCTGGCGCGCATCCGCTACGAAGGGGCCGCCACCCTCGGCTTGGCGGTGGAAAACGATACCGTCATCATGGAAGCGCTATTTGCGCTTCCGGAGTTGAAAGGATAAGTCATGAACCGGCTGAACATCGAATCCTACAACACGGACAAAACGGCCATCAAGGTCGTGGACGGTCGCGATGGAGGCTTGGTCCTCAAGTTCAGCGGCACCATCGATCACCTCAATCCGGGAGAGTTCCTCGATCCCCTGCTCGACCAGGTCCACTCGCAGGTCCTCGAGAAGCGGCTCCCCAAGGTCGAAGCGGACTTCACCGAGCTCGGCTTCCTCAACTCGAGCGGCATCAAGTCCCTCATCAAATGGGTGATGAAGCAGAACGCCCTTGCGGAAGACCGTCGTTATCCGATCCGCTTCGTCTACTCCAGCAAGGTGACGTGGCAGCAGACGAGCCTCAAGGCCATCACCCATCTGGCCAAGGGCACCGTGGTGGCCGATCCGGTATAATCGAGACCGGATCCCCCCTCACGTTCTCGGCATCGGCCATCCACGGGTACCCCTCAGTGACGCTCAATTCGGAACTTACGTCCCTCCCCGTGGTGGAGCCGCGCCGTCCCGAGGACCTCGCGGAAGCCTTTTCAGCCGCACAGTCAGAGGGACAGCGCGTCATCATCGCCGGTCGCGGCCTTCGCATGGACATCGGCAACCCGGTCGCTGCGGATTTGCTCCTCCGGACGACGAACCTCAACCGGCTCATCGATTACCAACCCGACGACCTGACCGTGACCGCCGAAGCCGGCATGACCCTGGCGGAACTTCAGGCTATCCTTTCGGCTCACGGCCAGCGCCTCGCCCTCGATCCCGCCCACCCGGAGCTCACCACGCTGGGAGGCCTGGTCGCCGCCAACCCGGACGGCCCGTGGCGGGCCGCCTTCGGGACCGTGCGCGACCAGCTGCTAGGCCTCACGCTTGCCGCCCCTGACGGCACCTTGTTCAAATCGGGCAGCCGCGTCGTCAAGAGCGTCGCCGGCTACGACCTGCCCAAGCTATTCACCGGATCCTACGGCACCCTGGGAGCCATCACCCAGGTCACCCTGCGCGTCCGCCCCCTGCCGACCGCCTCAGGCGCGGTCATCGCGCGCTGGGAGTCGCCCGAGGCGCTGGATGCGGCCTGGAAAGCCTTGAGGCAAGCCCCGTTGGAGCCGACCTTCTTCGAGGTGGGAGCCACTCCGGTGGGAGCCTTCCTCGCAATGGGCTTCGAGGGAGAACCCGAGGCGGTG
Organism: Candidatus Sericytochromatia bacterium; assembly: GCA_036676455.1. Classification (GTDB taxonomy): domain Bacteria; phylum Cyanobacteriota; class Sericytochromatia; order S15B-MN24; family UBA4093; genus UBA4093. The sequence continues at coordinate 51,780 of JAKFCW010000117.1, read as the reverse complement.
ACATGGCAGCAGGAAGCTTTCGAGCGCACTGTCCACGCTCCCTGCGAGCGCCCTGACGATTCGCTGCGCCGGGAACTCGCCGAGCGCACCCACGCCGGGGGCTATCCCCTGCTGATTAAAATCGGCTTGCCTCCCGCCGAGGCGCTCCCGTACCTGCGTGACGCCTTGGACGGGGTCGGGAGGGACGGCACCTGGACGGGGCACGCGGGAAACGGCATCCTCTATGGCAGCTTCCCTGCCGCGGAAGCCTGGGAAGTGCCGGCCGGCCGCGCGCTGGTCGCCTCGCTCCGGCAGATGGCCGCCGAGCGCCGTGGGCACCTGGTCGTCCTGCGCGCGCCGCACGCCTGGAAAGAAGGCTGGGACGTCTGGGGACCGACACGGCCCGACTTTCCCTTGATGAAGGCCGTCAAGCATGCTTTCGACCCCCATCGCACCCTGGCGCCGGGCCGCTTTGTGGGAGGACTCTAGCATGATCGACACCCGCGACTGCATCCACTGCGGCCTCTGCCTGGCGGCTTGTCCCACCTACGCCCTGACCGGCTCGGAGGTAGACTCGCCCCGCGGCCGCATCTACCTGATGCGCCAGCTACTCGAAGAAGGCCTTCCCCCGCCCAGCGAATCGACCATAGCCGAGCTCTCGGCCCCCCTCGACCGCTGCCTCGGCTGCCGGGCCTGCGAAACCGCCTGCCCCTCGGCTGTGCCTTACGGCCGGCTGCTCGAGCACGTCCGCTCCGAGGTGCTGCCTCCGCAGGGAAAGCGCACCTGGAAGCTCTTGCTGGACCAGGTGCTCACCCGAACCCACCGCCTGCAGCTCGCCACCACTCCCCTGCGCCTCATGCGCCGCTGGGCACCCCGCGTTGAGGCTTACTTGCCGGGCGGATTGCGCCGCCTGGCCGAGCTCACGCCGGAGGCTCCCGTCTTGCCGCAGCTTCCCGAGCGGATTCCCGCCAAGGGAATCCGCAAGGGGGCGATCGCCCTCCTGACCGGCTGCGCCATGGAGGCCCTCTACGGCGAGGTCAACCGCGCCACGGTGCGCGTGCTGACGGCCTCCGGCTATGACGTGCTGGTGCCGCGCGCCCAGGGCTGCTGCGGGGCGCTGCATGCCCACGACGGGGACGCCGCGACCGCCCGAACGATGATGCTGCGCAACGTCGACGCCTTCCCCGTCGACGAGGTCCTGGCGATCGCCGTCACCTCCGCCGGCTGCGGGGCGGCCATGAAGGACTACCCGCACTTGCTCCCCGAGGCTCACCCCGCGCACGCCCGCGTGGCAGCCTACGCCGCCAAGGTGAAGGACATCTCGGAAGTCCTGAACATGATCGAGCTCGCGCCCCTGACGCATGAGCTGCCTGGCAGGGCCACCTATCACGACGCCTGCCACCTGGTGCACGGCCAGAAGGTGCGCCGCGAGCCGCGCGAGGTCCTGAAGCGGGTGCCCGGCCTCGAGTGGGTGGATCTGCGCGAGTCCGACTGGTGCTGCGGCGGAGCCGGCTCTTACGCCCTCCTGCAACCCGACATGTCGCGGTCGCTGCTGGAACGGAAGCTTTCGGCGATCGCCGAGACCGGCGCCGGCATGATCGTGACCGGCAACCCCTCGTGCCTCATGCAGATTGGCTCGGGGCTCGCCAAATTGCCCGGCAAACCCGAGCTGCTACACACCGTCCAGGTCATCGACCGGGCCCTCAACGGCCCCACGCCCCAGAGCGGGGTGTAAGCTTCGGTTAAGCTTCTCCATGTGACGCAAGGCCGGTCCACCTGATACCGATACCGTTAATGGGTCGTTAATTACAGGCAGGAGGTCCGGATGGCCATTTCGAATGCAACCTACGCCAAGGCCGGCCAGGTGCAGCGCCTCCAGCCCCAGCGCCCCCCCTCGACCGTCTCTCGCGCGATGGGCATCCACGTTCCGACCAGCCTCTCGCCGAAGGTGCTGGCCCAGGACATCAAGGCCGACGTGGTCGCCTCGATTCCCTTCGACGCCCTCTTCACCAGCCAGGAGTACCGCCGTGGCGAAGTGACCGCCAAGGAGTACGTGGCCAAGACCCTCAGCACGTCGATCAGCTCGATTGCCTGGACGGGCGGTGGCGCGCTGATGGGCGCCCTTCTCGCTCCGGTCGGCCTGCCGGCCCTCGCGGTGGGCATCGCGGGGTTCGCCACCGGCATGGTCGCCACCGAGATCTGGAACCGGACCATCGGCCAGCACGTCACCAAGACCCTTGAATCGGTGATTCCCGAAGGCCTGGCCGAGACGGCCGCCGAGGTCTTCACCAAGGCGATCGCCAACCCCCTCTACGATGCCGTCTGGAAGCCCCTCACCGAGACCCTGAGCCCCGTCTTCCGCTGGGCCATGCAGAACAAGGTCACCGCCGGCGCCACCCTGGGCGGTCTGGCGCTGCTCTTCCCCAAGGCTGCCAAGGCGATCGCCCCCGAGGTCCTCACGATGGCCGGTGGCACCGCCGTCGGTATCGCCTTCACCGGCAAGGTGCTCGACCCCATCCTTCCCCCTGTCGAGGAAACCCCGGCCGCGGCGCCCGCCAAGACCGCTAAGGCCAGCGGCGCCGGGCAGCGCGCCGGCATTCACTTCGCCCGCCCCATCTAGCGACGACTCGCAGCCTCCCAGCCTAAAGAAGCGTCCCGCTCGGCCATCGAGCGGGACGCTTCTTTCAGCTGGATCGGGTTCAGAGCGCGCGGGGGCGATGCTGATCCGCGTAGGGGATGACCACCGCGTCGACCCAGTCCAGGACGTCCTGGGCGATCTCGGAGGGGGCGTCGGTGGGTTCGGCATTGACCCGCAGCAAGGGCAGGCCGGCATCCGCGATGGCGGCCCCCTTGAGGTCGGTGTTTTCCTTGTCGAGGTAGTCCTTGGGCAGGTCGGCCTCGAGGAGGATGAGCGCCATGGGAGTCAGGAAGGTCTGGTCGACGATGACGAAGTCGGCCTGCGAGCGGCTGAGACGGTGCCAGCCGGTGGGCGTGAGGCGCCCGCGCTCGAAGACGTCGGCGAGCCGCATCTTGGGGAAGATCAGGAGGCCTTGCGTGGCCAGCGGCTCGCGCAGGGACTGAAAGAGCGCGAACGGCAGCGGCTCGAGAAACTCGGCTCTGACTTGCAACTGCGGGTCGAGGTCCGTGACGAAGCCCGCTTCGGGGTCCCGCGTCACCAGGAAGCCGAGCAGCAGGGCCCCGAAGAGGACGATTCCCGCGACGATCCACATAACCATAGCCCCAGTATAGCGCGAGCGGCCGGTCCCCGACAGGGGAGCGGCCCGCATCGGGCTATTCGAGGGCCTTGATGAACTCGATCAGGGAATTGAAGCGATCCTCCGGGATGTTGGGGTAGGGAGGCATCGCCACGCCCGGCTTGATGGCCTGCGGGTTGCGTATCCAGCGCCTCAGGTAGTCCTCGTCGCGGCGGCCGGCGATTCCCGCGAGGTCGGGGCCCAGCTGGCCACCGGCTCCTTTGATGGCGTGGCAACTGATGCAACCTTGATCCTGGAATACGCTCCAGCCCACCTTCTGGGCTTCGTTCAGGTTCTCGTAGCCTTTGGGGACGCTGGTCCTCGCGGTCGGGTCCAGGCCCGCGGTGTTGGGGGCATTGGCGCCCTGCACGTTGAGCCAGACCACGACGGCGAGCAGGACCGTCGCCGGGATCACGGTGAAGGGGCGCGACAGGGGATGACGGCGAGGGTTGTGATCCACGAAGGGCAGGATCAACAGCAAGATGCCGATTAGCGTGGGGATGCCCACCACTCCGACCAGCTCCCAGCGGCCCGGGAAGTACCAGAGGGCCTGGAAAAGCCAGAAGAAGTACCACTCGGGCCGCGGCACGAAGCCCGTGCTGACCGGATCGGCCGGCTCTCCGAGCTTGGCCGGAAAAAGCATGGCCATGATGACCAGCGCCACCACCACGACGAGGCTGACGATCGCGTCCTCCAGGACGTTGTGGTAGAAGGGCTGGCCCTTCTTTTTTAGCTGCTCGTAGTAGTCGAGGTAGGCCCGCTGGGGATCGGGGGCCGTCGCGTAAGGCTCAACGCGGCTAGGCGGGTTCGAGATGCCCTGGCGGACGACCAGCGAGATGTGAAAGACGATCAGAGCCATGGTGGCGAGCGGCAAGAGAATGACGTGGAACGCGTACCAGCGGGTGAGCGTGTACGAGCCCACGTCCCGGCCGCCCAGGATCCACTCGCGAATCGTGTCGCCGACGACCGGCACAACTGCCGACATCTTGCCGAAGAGCACCGTGGTCCAGTAAGCCGTCTGGTCCCAGGGCAAGAGGTACCCCGTGAACGCGAAGGCCAGCACCAGCAGCAAGAGAAAGGCGCCCGAGAGCCAGGTGAGCTCTCGGGGAAACTTGTAGGCCCCCCAGTAGAAGGTCCGCAGCATGTGCAGCAGGACCAGGATCACCATGGCCGAGGCGGCCCAGTGATGGAGGTTGCGGATGAAGCCGCCGAGGAAGACCTCTTTCTGGATGAAGACGACCGACTCGTAGGCAACCTGCGGCGAGGGCTGGTAGTAGATCATCAGGAGCATGCCGCTCAGGACCATGATGATGAAGGTCACCGTCGTGGCGCTGCCGAGCGTGTAGGCCCAGTTCACGCCAGGCGGGATGAAGCGGTCGAGGAAGTTGTGGGCCATCGTCCGGATGCTGGCCCGGAAGTCCAGCCAATCGATCAGGCCGCGCATGACTAGGCGCCCCGCCCGGCATGACCCTCGGGTGCCTGGCCGATGAAGAGCGAGCCGTTCTCCACGCGCACGGCATAGGTATCTAGGCCGTGGGGCGGCGGGCCTCCTACAACCTCGCCGTTCTTGCTGAAGGCCCCGCCATGGCACGGACAGAGGAAGAGCTCAGCGTTCGGGTTCCAGTCGTACGGACAGCCCAGGTGCGTGCAGTTGGAATCGTAGGCCGAGTAGCGGCCGTCTCCCCAGTTCACGACCCAGGCGCCCTGCTTGTAGGGCGCCTCACCCTTGACCGGAACCTCGAAGCCCACCAGGGTCGGCTTGCCCACCGGAAAGTCGCTCAACGGCCCCAGCTTGACCCATGCGGGAGTCTGCGGGCGCCGGATCAGCGGCGAGAGCAGGTACCCAATGACGGGCAGCCCCAGGAGCATCGCGATGAACGCGCCGATCGCCCCGATGATCCGGTAGATGAAACTGCGGCGCGAAACAGCGTCCGAATTCGCCACGTCGACGCTCCCTTCTGCTGGGCGGTAACGCCAAGACCCTATCGCAAGGGGCAGCAAGCAGGTAGTGAGGAGCGTCCAAGAAACGTTATCCGTCGGGGAGCTAGCAGGTCACCCGGCCGCCGTCCACCAGCAAGGTCTGCCCGGTCACGTACGCAGCACGCTCGGAAGCCAGGAAGAGCACCGCCCCGGCGATGTCCTCCTCCGTCCCGAAGCGCCCCAAGGGAGTGCCGGCCTCCACGGCCTGCCGCTGCTCGGCGGACAGGCCCGCCTGGATCCGGGTGTCGACGTAGCCCGGGGCCACCCCCACGGCCCGCACCCGCGGAGCCAGCTCCTTGGCGAGGCTCTTGGTCAAGGCGATGACTCCGGCCTTCGCCGCCGCGTAATGCATCGATGAGGCCGCCCCCTCGACGCCCCGCATCGAGGCAATGTTCACGATCACCCCGCTCCCGCGCGCGACCATCCCCTTAGCCACGGCCTGCGCACAGAGGAAGGTCCCCTTCAGGTTCACGTCCAGGACCTCGTCCCACATCTCCTCGGTGATGGCAAACAGCCCTCCGCGCCGCACGACGCCCGCGTTGTTGACCAGGACGTCGAGAGGGCCCAGCTCGTGCTCTACCCGCTCGACCATGGCCCGGACCTCTGCACCCGACGTGACGTGCGCCTTCACGGCGATCGCCCGCCCTCCCTGCGATGCGATCTCGTCCACGACCGCCTGCGCCGCCGCCTCGTCATGGGCATAATTCACGGCCACCCGCGCGCCCTCGCGCGCGAAGGCCCGTGCAATCCCCCGGCCAATCCCATGGCTCGCTCCCGTCACCAGGACGACCTTGCCCGCGAAACCCAGCTCCATGCCGCATCCTTTCTACACAATCCCGATCAGACCTCTCATGTTAGCAGCCTGCCAGCAGCCTTCCAAGCAAAAGCCCGCCCGCACCCATTTCGGGCAGCGGGCGGGTGGAAGCGTCGCGGGACTAGAGGCCGAAGAGCGCTTCGTAGCGCCCGCGGCGGTTGCGTAAGGCAGCGAAGCTGACCTGAAGCAACGTTCGAGTGGTGAAGGATTTACAGGCCGAAGAGAGCCTCGTAAGGATCGACGGCGCCGTGGCCATAGACGTCGTCGCGGCCCTTCTTGCCCATGTCGTCGGCGGTCTTGTACAGGCGCTCGCGAATCTGCGCCGGGGTCCAGTCGGGATTCTTCGCCGCGAGCAGCGCCGCCACGCCGGCGACGTACGGAGCCGCCATGGAGGTGCCGGTGTAGTCGGCGAACGAGTCGTCGGGCACCGACGAGCGGATGTTGGTGCCCGGCGCGGCGATGTCGACCGCGGGGCCCTGGCTGGAGCTGGGGTGGGTCAGCAGGTCCGCCAGGGTGGCGAGCACGCGATCCCCGCTCCGGGGGTTGGAGACGTTCTTGCTGTCGTCGAGGTTGGCCACCGAGACGACGTTGGGGGAGTTGCCGGGGTAGCCGACGGTGTCGGCCTTGTCCTTGCCATTGTTGCCGGCTGCGACCACCACCAGGACGCCCTTGGACTCGGCGTAGCGGATGGCCTCCTCGACCTGCTTGACCTTGCGGCCGTGCATCAGTTTCATCATCCAGCCGTCCAGCTCGATGCCGAGGCTGATGTTCATGACCTTGGCGCCATGATCGACCGCGTAGCGGATGGACTCGGCGAGCTGCGGCATGAACTTGGAGTTGCTGGTCGAGAGGTTGGGGATCTTGATGGGCAGGATGGAGACGCCCTGCGCCACGCCCTCGAGGCCCTGCGCAGGCGCGGATCCGGCGATGATGCCGGCGACGTGGGTGCCGTGGCCCATCTCGTCGTTGACGTCGCGGCCCTTGGTCTCGACGTTGTAACCGGGCAGCAGGCGGCCCTTCAGGGCGGGGTGATCCATGTCCACGCCCGAGTCGATCACCGCGACCACCACCTTGGCCTGCGGGATCTCCTTGAAGCCGTCGTCGGTGAAGAGGACCGAGGCCTCCGCGCCGTCGATCGTCAGGCGATCGCCTTTGCTCACGCTGTCGGCGGCGTTGAGGCGCGCGATGCGGCTCTCGGTGCGCGCGGCGCCACTGAGCAGCAAGACGTCTCCCCCCTGGCGGGCGACCACGCTGGGCAGGCCGTCCCGGGCCGCTTCGGCTTGCAACAGGTTGCGGTTGGCGGCCGTATCGCTGAGGCGCTTGACCTTACCGAGGTTCTGAAGCTGCGACGAGCGGGTCTGAACGGCCATTTTGCCTCCTTGAAGGGTGGAAGAGTGAAGCGGTGGTTTTAACCTTATCGCCCCTGTGACTTAAAACTTTCTTAGAAGTTTCTTAATCTCATTCGCGACCTGGCCGATCCGGGCGTCCCGGTGGTAGGATCAGGGAATGACGAACGCGCAAGGCTTGTGGAATCGCTTATTCGAGACGGCCAGCGAGCTGGGTTTCGGCGCCATGGGGGCGGTAGCGGCCCATCCGGACCCGCAGAGGCCCGTCCTCGAGCGCTGGCTGGACGACGGCATGCACGGCGACATGGCCTGGATGGCCAAGGATCCCACGCGCCGCACCGACCCGCGCATGGTCCTGCCGCAGGCCCGCACCGTGCTCGCCCTCTACCACTCCTACCATCCGGGTCCCCTCGGCACGCCCCTCGCAGACCAACCGAGAGGCCGGTTCGCCCGCTACGCGCTGGGCGACGACTACCATGACGTGGTGGTCTCGAAGCTGCGCGCGCTGTCGCGGGTCCTCGAGGACCCGGAGGCCCGTGTCTACACCGATACCGGCCCTCTGCTGGAGCGCTCCGTGGCGAGCCGGGCGCAACTGGGCTGGACCGGGAAATCGGGGCTGCTGATCAACCCCAAGCTCGGCACCTACGGCTTCCTCGCGGAGATCCTCACGACCCACGAGCTTCCCGTGGCGGAAACTCCCCACCCGGATCGCTGCGGCACCTGCACGCGCTGCCTGGACGTCTGCCCTACCGGCGCGCTGGTGGCCCCCGGCATCGTCGACTCGCGCCGCTGCATCTCCTACCTGACCATCGAGCACCGCGGCCCCATCCCCCACGAGCTCAGGCCCCTCATGGGCGACTGGGTCTACGGCTGCGACCTCTGCCAGGAGGTCTGCCCCTGGAACAACAAGGCCCCCACGACCGAAGAGCCCGCCTTCCAGCCCAGGGCCGAGCGAGTCTTCCCGCCACTGGTCGACCTCCTGCTCATGACCCAGGAGCAATTCTCGGCCACCTTCAAGGGCTCGGCCATCAAGCGGACAAAGCGCCGCGGGCTGGCTCGCAACGCGGCGATCGCCCTCGGCAACGCCAAGGACCCCGCCACCGTTCCCGCCCTGAAGCAGGCCATGGAAACCGATGCCGAGCCCCTCGTCCGGGGGGCCGTCGCGTGGGCGCTCGGCCAGATCGCGACCCCCGAGGCACGCCAGGTGCTGGAGGCCGCCCAGGAGCGCGAAGACGATGCCGAGGTGCGCGACGAGATCCGCCAGGCGCTCGCCGGAGCGTGAACGTTTACCGCTGCTTGCTTGGGGTATGATCCGAGCGGATCGCCGTTTCGCGTACCGCCTGCGGCTGGTAATTGAGGAACCCGCGTGACCTCCACTCCGACATCCCTATCTCCCCATGATGCCTCAGGCGCCCTGGCCTTGATCCGGCGGCTTTCCGCCGAGGCCGCACGCGATCGCCAGCCCGAATCCCGCACCAAACGCCTCTTGAATCAAGCCGCCCAGCTCGCCGGAGCCTCCATGGGCACCCTCATGCTGGGCAACACCCTCGATCAGGCGGCCTTGCTCGGGACCGAAAGCCCGCTGGACCTGCCGCGGGACCTGCTCGCCGAGGCCATGCTCGAGCGCGGGCTCGCCTCCCGGCCCGTGGAAGGCGGCGCATGGGGCGTCGCCCTGCCGCTTCACGTCGGCACCGATGTCATCGCTCAGCTCTACCTGCAAGCGGAAGAGGCGCCAAGCGGTTTGGGTCTGGAGCTGCTGGAGACCTACGCACCCTACATGGCGCAGCTGCTCTACGAAGCCAACGCCCGCCGGGTTCTGAAGAAGACCCACGAGGCCTTCGAGGAGAAGCTGGACATGGCCCTGGGACTCTACGACCTCTACCACGCGGCCATCGGGGAAGCCATGACCGACCGCCTCACGGGGGTGGGCTCGCGGACCTACTTCGACCAGCGCCTCTCGGAGCAGCTGGACCACGCGCGGCGCTACCGGCACCCCTTGACCCTGGTCATGGTGGACGTCGACCACTTCAAGTCCATCAACGACACCTACGGCCACCCGGCAGGGGACCAGGTGCTCGCGGGCATCGGGATGCTCTTGAGGGGCTCGGTCCGGCTTTCGGATGTGGCCGCGCGCTACGGCGGCGAGGAGTTCGCCCTGATCCTGCCGTTCACGGACGCGGAGGGGGCCTGGATTCTGGCCGACCGGCTGCGGCAAGCCATCCAGGAGTGGACCGTCATCCTGAGCGAAGGGAACGTGCACGTGACCGCCAGCCTGGGAATCGCCGAGCTGAGCGAGGGAATGGACGTCAAGGGGCTCGTGGCGGCGGCCGATCGCGCGTTGTATCAGGCCAAGCACGGAGGCCGGAATCAGGTCCGGATGGCCGGGAGGGCCGAGGCATGAGGATGGATCTGGTCTCGGGACGCGACGACCGCCTGATTCTGGCCCAGGGGCCGGAGGGCGTGATCGCGGCGTTGAGCGGGAAGGCCGACGCGGACTTTCTGACACGCGTGCTGGAGCAGTTGCATCAGGAGGCGCTGGCACGCCGGCATGCCGGAGTGACGCTGGATCTTTGCCGGCTGGAGGCGCTGGAACCGTCGGCGGTGAAGGCCGTGATCAAGTGGGCGATGCGCCAGGCGGATCTGGACGCGTCCTCGCGCTACGCGATCGTCTTGCAGTACTCGGAGGGCGTGTCCTGGCAGAAGGTGAGCATGTCGGCGATCGCCCATCTCTGCCCGTACGTCAGGCTCGCGCCTACCGCTTGAGCGACGGCGCGCTGATCACGTCCACCTCGGTTGCGATGAGCGGTGGAACGGGCTTGCCATCCAGCGCCGAGACCAGCGTCTGGACTCCCAGCTTTCCCATGTGATTGGGTTTCTGAGCGATGACGACCTGCACGGTCCCGTTGCGGACCAGCTTGAGCATGGCCGGGGTCGCATCGAAGGAGACCACGGTGATCTTGCGTCCCGAACGGCGGACCACGTCGCCGACGGCGGGGCCGGCGATGGCATTGTCGGTGAAGATGGCGCTGAGATCCGGATGCGCCGCCAAGGTCTCCTGGGCGATGCGGAGGGCCTTCTCCCGGCTCCCGTCGTCCGCTTGCTCGCTGAGCAGGCGGATGTGCGTTCCCAGCATGGCGCGCCGGAAGCCCTCGACGCGCTGTCGAAGGTTCTGAGCGGTGGGCACTCCGGTGATGATGGCCACCTTGCCTGAGGACGTGAGCTGAAGCAGGGCCTCGCCGGCCTTACGTCCCGCCATGAGGTTGTCGGTGCCGATGTAGGCGAGGCGATCCTTGTCCACGGTATCGGTATCCAAGGTGACGACCTTGATGCCAGCACGAATGGCCCGGCGGACGACCGGGCCCAGCGCCTTCGAGTCGACGGGGGCGACGGCGATCCCGTCGACTCCTTGTGCGATGAGCTGCTCGACGGCCCGGATCTGGGCGGCGGTGTCGGATTCGCTCGGCGGAGCCTTCAGGAGAATCTCCACGCCCTGGGCCTTGGCCTGGCGCTTGGCGGCGCGGGAAACGGCCCCCCAGTACTCGCCTTCGAGGCTCTTGCAGACCATGCCGAGCCGGTAGGCATGCGCGTCGGTGGGCGCCGCCATCCCCGCCCAGAGGGCCAAAATCAAGAAGCTGCGTCGAATCAAGCGGGCCATCCTGTTCGTCCGTGAGATATCATGACGTTCGCGCCCTATTCTAGCATAATCAAGCAGGGGGATGCTCGAGCGGCGGTTTTTGCGCTTCGTTAAAAGACCGTCAAAGAAAGATTGAATCGGACAAGGATCCAAGGAAGCGGCGGATAACTTCGAAGACGAGCTTTCGCGTGGAGGGATCCGGTATGACCGAAGCAATTGGCAAGACTCCGATTCGCTCCCAGTCGGCTACCTTGCGTGGGACCCAGCCCCTGCTGAAGGCCGAGGCACCACTCGGGACGGGTGGCTTGCAGCTCTCCGGAGACCGCGCGCAGGGAATCTCGGGGAGCCGGCACCTTCAGGCCTTCGCCCGGCAGCAAGATCCGCTGGAGGCCATGCGGTTCGAGGCCCGGCAACTGATCGGCGGAATGAACATGGTCGATCAGGTGATGGCACAGCGGATGCTCAAGATGCTGGAGCGCGAGCCTGCGGCGGGCGAGACGTTTTCGGAGTTCCGCGACAAGCTCAAGTCGGTGCTCGCCAAGTTCAAGGAACTGGTGGACAAGGGGCAGCAAGAGCAGCGCGTCATTCGGGCCGCGGTGGACATGCAGTGGCAGATCTTCTACCAGTCGCTCGAGCGCTACCTGTCGAACCTCGAGGCCATGGCCAAGATCGAGGCCAGCGTGCTCGCGCAGAAGCAGTCGGAGGCAAGGAGCCAGTCCAAGTTCACCGAGCGCCTGCTGAGCGCCGCGGCGGCCCTCGCTCCGGAGCATCGGTTCTCGCTGTTGAGTGCGCAGCTGAGCCAGAGGACCTAGCAGCCCGCGCACGAGCGATCGTTGTCCACCTCTTCGCTGAGCGCCTAGAATGACCGGCGTGAAGGTTGAGCAAGGGGGATCGCGTTGGGCTTCCCGTTGGGCCTCCCGCCGATCAGGCGCTACCGGCAGATCTTCGCCGTCATGGCGCGCTACGGCTTCGCGGATCTCGCCGCGGAGCTGGGCCACGAGGGCCTGATTCCGCGTTCCTGGCGCCGGCCGCACCTGGACGCGGATCCGGATGCGATGCGCGCGCTCAACCTTCGCTTGGCGCTTCAGGAGCTGGGCCCCACGTACATCAAGCTGGGGCAGGTGCTCTCCACCCGGCCGGATCTGCTGCCGACGCCGTACATCAAAGAGCTGGAAAACCTGCAGGACCGGATTCCGCCCTTTCCTTCCGAGCAAGCGAAGGCCCTGATCGAGGCTGAGCTGGGCGCGAGCATCGCGGACCTCTTCATGGTCTTCTACGACACGCCGCTGGCCTCGGCATCGCTTTCCCAGGCCCATGAAGCCATCCTGCCCGACGGCACCCAGGTGATCGTCAAGGTGCAGCGGCCGGACGCCGCCGAGCGAGTGAAGCGGGACATCCCCGCCCTGCGGGGGCTCGCCCAGCTCGTCGAGGCGCGCACGGAATGGGGCAAGCTTTACGACGTGACCGGCATCGTCAAGGAGCTCGAACGCAATCTTCACCTGGAGCTGAACTTCCAGCGCGAGTGCTACAACCTCGAGACCATGGCCCGCAACATGGCCGCCTTTCCCCGGATCAAGGTCCCCAGGGTCTATCCCGGCTACTCCAGCCAGCGCGTGGTGGTCATGGAGCGGGTCTTCGGCAAGAAGCCCAACGGGGGCATCCACGACACGGCGCTCGCCACCGAGTTCCTGCGGGCGTTCCTTCAGCAGTTCGCCGAGGACGGCTTCTTCCACGCCGATCCCCATCCGGGGAACGTGCTGATCACCGAGGAGCACGACCTCTACCTGATCGACCTCGGCATGGTGGGCTACCTAGACTCGCGGACCCGGCGCGGCGTGACCAAGTTCCTGCTGGCGATGATGGGGCGGCGGGGCGACACCGCGGCGGAGGTGCTGGTCGAGCTGGGCGAGCCGATGCGGGACTTCGAGCTCAACACGTACCGGCTCGAGATCGGCAGGCTGGTCGCGCGGTTCCATAACACTTCCCTGTCGGAGCTGAACGTCGGCGAGGTCATGACCGAAGCGGTGCGGATCGGCTTCAAGAGCCGCCTGCGCTTCCAGTCGCAGCTGATGCTGCTGGTGAAGGCCCTGACCCAGATCGACGGGATCGCCCGGGCACTGGACCCCGACGCCGATCTGCTGGACATCCTGCGGCCGTACCTGCCCCGCGTGGTGGCCGACCAGGTGGGAGAGCTGGTCAGCTCGATGAACCTCATGCACACGGGCATCGAGGCCACGGAGGTCGCGCTCGACCTGCCGCGCAAGATCAGCATCCTGCTCGACAAGATCAACGCCGACAACCGCATCCGCATCCAGTTCGAGCACATCGCGCTGAAAGAGGCCCTCGAGCCGTTCGGCGTCTGGATGAACCGGCTGGTGCTGGGGATCGTCTTCGCTGCGCTGGCGATCGCCTCGGCCATGATCATCGCCAGCGGGGCGGGGCCGCATTGGCTCGGGCATCCGGTCCTCGGTCTCTTGGGGTTCATCATGTCGTTCGTGCTGGGAATTTACCTGGTCGTCACGATCATCCGGACCCACCTGAGCTGAGCGGGGTTTGCACGGTCCCGTACCCGTCGGCATGAACCTTGACCGGGCGCCCGGAGCATGCTTAAACTATCTTAACAATCACTGAACATGGGGGGATACGACCAAGCAAGAAGCAGGGGGAAGCGGCATGAACCTTGAAATCGGAGCGGAGGTCCTGGGTCCCGACGGCAAGCTCGGGACGCTGACCCAGATCGTGATCGAGCCGCTGGGCGAGCGGGTCACGCACCTCGTGGTGGAGCGCGGCGGGCTGCACCCCTGGGAGAAGCTGGTCCCGACCGCGCACCTCACGCGCGTGGAGGGCGACCGGGTATGGACCGACCTCCACCTGAAGGATGCAGAGGCGCTTCCCGACTACCTGGCCTACACGGGGACGGCTTCGGCTCCGGCGATGCCCACGGACGCGCCCCTGGGGGATCTTCACCCGGTCGGCCTGCTCTGGCCGTCCAACGTGCTGGGCTGGTACCTGCCGTCCCACCCGAGCAGCACGCCAGGCAACCCGCATGCCAACCTGCCCCCCGGCGCGCATGGGCTCAAATCGGGCACCGAGGTGCATGGCCGCGACGGCAAGGTGGGCCACCTCGACGAGGTGGTCTATGACGAGGCCTCCGGTCGCGCCACGGGCATGATCATCCGCAAAGGGTTCTTCTTCGCCCGCGAGCTGGAGGCCCCCATCGACTGGGTGGAGAGCATCGACGACGCGATCCGCCTCAAGGTCCGCGGCGACGAGATCCCCCCGCGACGGCGAAAACCCCGCTGAGCCGGGAGGAGTCTTACTCGTTGGCCCAGAGCGTCGCGGTGTCCAAGCCGATGGCCCCGATCCGGACCAGGTTGGCCGGGTTGAAGCGATCGGCTTCCGCCTTGGGAATCCGGTCCCGCTCGGGAAGCGTGTCGTCCGGAGTGTGAAGGTACTTGCTGAAGACCGGTTCAGCATAGTAGCAGATGGCACGGACGCCGGCCTTACGGAAGGCAGCATGGTCGCTGGAGGCTCCAGGCGGCAGCGCCTCATGGGCATGATCCCGCTCGCCGTGAGGCACCTTGAACTCACCGTAACGGGGCGTCATGCCCCGGCGATGGGCGATCGCCTCGATGGCGCTCACCGACTTCGCCCCCGTCGAGATCCAGTCCGTTCCGAGCGAATCGGACTTGCCCACCGCGATGCAGTCCAGGTTGACCATTCCGGCAATCTGCTTGAGGGCGATCGGCTGGGAGCCATCCGCGCTCGGCACGACCGGGTTGCGGGTGTAATGCGTCGAGCCGATCAGCCCCAGCTCTTCCCCCGAGAAGGCCATGAACATGACGCTGGACTTGGGCCCCTGGCCGGCCTTGGCCCGCTCGACCATGACCCGCGCGATCTCGAGCACGGCAGCCGTGCCACCGGCGTTGTCGTTGGCCCCGAAGTAAATGGTGTTGCCGCGCTTGCCCAGGTGATCCTTGTGTGCGCCGACGACGACGAAGCGATCGGGCTGCTCCGAGCCCGGCAAGACGGCGATGACGTTGTAGGCCGTCCCGCTGAAACGCGAATGGGTGAACGGCTGAAGCATGACCGACAGACCCAGCTTGCGGAACTGCTCCACCAGGTACGTGTTGGCGAGCGCGTCCCCCTCCGAGGCCGTCATGCGACCGGCCAAAGTGGGCTCCGTCAGGTAGGCGACATGCGCGATCGCGCGGCCGGCATCCAGGGGATTGCTCGCAGCTGCTCCCGACAGCGACGCGCCAAGCTCGGATCGAAGGGACGGCGACGGCCCCCCGCAGGCGGCCAGCACGATGACCAAAGCCAGGCTTCCAAACTTCTTCATCCGACCCTCCCTCGTTTCCGTGTCAGAACGAGGATAAGGGATAAACGGATTTTAATCAATCCTTAAAGAGGATCGACCGAGGCGGAGCTCTCCCCCGAAAGCAGGGAGTCGAGGCTGAAGGGCACGAACTGCGAGGTGTTCTCGATCTGGTCGCGTCCCAGGGCCACCCAGACGCGCGAGGTCCGGGGCTGGTAAACCAGTGCCGCCGAGGACTTGAGGCTGCCCCAGTCCCCCAGGACAAGAGGCCCCAGAGCCATCCGAACCGGCACCGTGCGGGAAATCGAGTCGGCAGTCGGTCCCCTCTTTCCGGAAGCCGGGTCGATGAGGTCCGAGAGCACGCTCATGGCGCGCTCGGGATCCAGCTGGCCGTACTGGGAGGCCAGCAGCTTGCCAAAGCGCTCATCTCGCGGAGTCGACTTCGAGGAGGCGAGCTCCTTGGCTTTCAAGGCACCGATGCTCTGGGCGAGGTCGGACAAGGCGGCTCCCGAGCCGTACGCGCGCACGGCCACGCGGCCTCCGGCGGCTTCGACGAGGCGCGCGCTCTCACCAAGGGCCAAGGTTCCGACGAATGCCTGGCTGGTCTTGCCTGCGGCCTTGCGCAGCTCGGCCTCCGCGGCATCCGGGTTCTGGGCATTCATCAGGCGCAAGGTGAGCCAGCGTGGCGGCAGGCCCGCAGCGCGGGGCATACCCGGCACGGGGTCGATGGAGGCGAAGAGGCCGTTCTCGCTCCAGGCGGCCTCGGCCGCCAAAGAGCCGACCTTCGTCAAGGCCACCCAGGCAGGACCTGACTCCGGGTGATGGACCCAGAGCATGGCGTAGCGCTGCCGGATCCCGAAGGCAAGGTCGTCCGAAACGCGCCCGACGAGGGCGTTGCCGTCCCGGCTAGCCTTGCCGCGGGCGATGAAGGATCCGCCTCCCGGCAAGATCGCGGAAAGCTGCTTCGAAAAGGCCGCGTAAGGCGGTTCCGCGGAAAGCAAGAGCAGATCGTCGAGCGAGAATCCGGATCCCATGGCGAGGCCCCGCAGGAAGTCCCGCTCGTCGGGGGTGAGATGCTGCTGCTGGCGACCCGCGTAGAAGCGGTGGGCGAAGCCGGGAGTCAACAAGAAGGCCGAGAAGGCCCGGCGCTCGTGGTAGTCGCGCAAGAGGTCGCGGAGCTTTTCGCGCATGAGGGTGCCCTGCTGGACTCCCGCCTGGAAGAGGGTGCCACGTGTCTCGAGGATGAGGACGCCACGGTCGCGGATGACCCGTCCCGGCAGCTCGGTGCTCTTGGCGATGACCTGACGCTCGGGGATCGCAGGCCCATTGGGCACATTGGGAAGCGCTTCCCCGCATGCGACCAGCAGCACCGATCCCAGCAAGAGGATGGACGCCAGGGAAAGCTTGGAACGCTTGGTCGGGAGCAACGCAGTTCTCTCCGGGGAGGCTAATTCCCGCTTCAGGTGGCATCCGGCACGTGAATCTCCGGACGGCCCCGAGCGGTGGTCACCTGGTGATCATACACGAAAGACAGGCCTTCCCGCAGCCCCTGCCCCGCGCTTCTGCCGCGTGAGGCCGTCCGAAACCCTCCCTTCGAGAGGGTCTCGGGCCGGGGCATGGAGGAAAGACAGCCATCCGAGGGTATAGTAGGCGTGAGTCGGCAACGGTTATGCCGGGCTAAAGCCTCCACGGATTTAACAGAATCCAAAAGAAGGTTTGACAGACCGATAAGCAACTGTAAGCCTTGATTGAACGATAAGCCCTTTAACGGGCGTTAAGCCCAAGTAATCAAGGCGCTTTCGACAGGAACTTCACCGCGAGAGCGGCAGGACTAAGGGCCTTCGGGCCACGAGAAAGGGGACCTCAGATGGTTCACACGATTGATGGCGGTGGCTCCGTTCGCAAGGGCTTCCATCCGGCTGACTTGAACAAAGACGGCAAGGTGACCCGTCCGGAGGCCCAGCAGTACATCGAGTCCAAGGTCCCCCAGAAGGCCGAGGCCAAGGCTGAGGCCAAGCCCACGGCCGAGCCCAAGCCCAAGGGTGACGTCAACCAGACCCAGTACCCCACCGTCGGCGAGCACATCGAGAACACGCTCAGCGAAGCCAAGAACGAGTTCTTCGAGAGCGCCAAGATCGCGGGCGTCATGGCGATCCCCGGCGTCAACGTGGCGGCCGGCGTGGTCTACACCCGCCACATGAACGAGGCCCGCAAGGAGATCGCCCAGCTCCCGATGGATCCCGAGGGCAAGTGGAAGGACAAGGCCCGCGACATCGTCAACAAGCACCACGAGGCGGCTGAGGACGAGATCATCGCCCTGCCCGGCAAGGTGGTCGACGGCGCCGTGGATGCCGTGGACAAGGTCGTCGACGGCGCCGTTGAGACCGCCGAGCAAGTCTGGGGCGGCGTCACCGACACGGCCGAGGCTGTCTGGGAGTTCGCCAAGACCGAGGTTCCCAAGGCCGCCAAGGAACTCGGCCGGGACGCCGCCGTGCTCGCCATCATGGCCAACCCCCTGGGCGCCGCTCCCAGCGGCGTGATCATCGGCAACCACATCGCGCAGGCCAACCAGCGCATCATGGACCTGCCCATGGATCCCGAAGGCAAGTGGAAGGATCAAGCCCGCGAGATCGTCCGCGAGGAGATGGCCGAGGCCAAGCAAGAGATCCTCGAACTTCCCGGCAAGGCCTGGCAGGGCGTCAAGGACGTCTCGACGGCCATCTACGAAGGCGCAAGTAATGCCATCCAGGCGACCGGAGAGGCCATCGTCGACGCCGGCGAGGCCGTGGTCGACGGAGTCGTGGCGACGGGCGAAGCCATCGTTGATGCCGGCGAGGCGGTCGTCGACGGCGTGACCGACGCGGCCAAAGCGACCGTCAAGGCGGTGGACAATGCCGTCGACAGCACCGTCAAGGCCGTCACCGATTCCTTCGACAAGGCCCGGAAGGGCCTGGGCGGCGCGTTCGAGCGCTTCGGCAAGTGGATCGCCGGCAACTAAGCCAATCACAACCAAGAACGAGGGGCCCGGCAATTGCCGGGCCCCTCGTTCGATTCTGGATACCGTTTAGACGGCGGCTGCCTGGCTCTTGGCCATCAGGCGCTCGATCGATTCGACGTCCTTCGGGACTTCATGCGTGAGCACCTCATGGCCCGACGGAGTGACCATGACGTCGTCCTCGACCCGGATGCCGATGCCCCAGTACTTGGAATCAACGCCTTCCGTGCCCTCGGCGATGTACAGGCCGGGCTCGACGGTCAGCACCATGCCAGGTTCGAGCAGACGCCACTCTCCGTTGATCTTATAGCGACCCACGTCATGCACGTCGATGCCGATCCAGTGGCTGGTCTTGTGCATGAAGAAGGGACGGAAAGCCCCGGCCTCGATCAGCTCGTCGACGTTGCCGTTGAGGATGCCCAGGCGGACCAGGCCTTCGGTCATGACCCGGACGGCCTTGTCGTGCACGCTCTGGTAGGAGTTGCCGGGCTTGACCTGGGCGATCGCCTCGAGGTTCGCCTGCAGCACGATCTCGTAGATCTCACGCTGGGCCGGCGAGAAGCGCCCGTTCACCGGGAAGGTGCGCGTGATGTCCGACGCGTAGAACGCAACCTCGGCGCCAGCGTCGATCAGGACCAGGTCCCCGTCCTTCATCCGGGCGTCGTTCTCGACGTAGTGAAGGATGCAGCCGTTGTTGCCCGCTCCGACGATCGAGCCGTAGGAAGGGCCCATCGCGCCGCGCTTCTTGAAGACGTACTCGATCTCGGCCTGCAGCTCGTACTCGTACATGCCGGGGCGCGAGACCTCCATGGCCCGGCGGTGCGCTTCCGCCGCAATGGTCGCGGCCTTGCGCATCAGCTCGGCCTCCTCGGGACCCTTGAAGAGCCGGGACTCGTGCAGGAGCTCGCTGGGATCGACCAGGGTCGTGGGGGCCGTGACTCCGGCCCGCGCCTTGGCGCGAACGGCAGCCAGCCAGTCCATTACCCGGGCGTCGAAGTCGGCGTCCTTCCCCAGTCGGACGTAGAGGCGCTCCTGGTTCTCGAGGTAAAGCGGCAGGATCTTGTCGATCTCGGAGATCGGGTAAGCGGCGTCGGCGCCGAAGTCGCGGACCGCGCCCTCGGTGCCCGCCCGGCGGCCGTCCCAGGTCTCACGCTCGGGATCGCGCGGCCTCACGAAGAGGATGACCTTGTGCTCGGGGTGGTTGGGGGCGAGAAGGAGCACGGATTCGGGCTCCTTGAAGCCGGTCAGGTAGTAGAAATCAGAGTCTTGGCGGTACTCGAAATCGAGATCGGCGGTCCGGTTTCGGATGGGTGCGGACGGAATGATGGCCACGGCGTTGCCGATGGCCTGCATGAACTTGTCGCGGCGAGCTTGGAACACGTTGCCCCTCCTTGTAAATGAGATCTGGTCTCCGTTGTACCAGATCCCCAAGCGACCGGGAAGGGCAACGCGGGATCCGACGAGCGATCGCCCGCCCGGGGCGTTACGGAACGGCCCATCGAGGGCATGAAAGGACTGCAGACCCTTCCTCTCCACAGGCCCAATCCATGCAACGTTTTTCCATCGTCCTCCGCGCCGTCCATGACGGCCTCGGGACCGCCCATGATCATGACCTCGTCGTTCCCAGCGTCTTCGGCCCCGAGCTGGTTGGATCAAAGACGCTACTTCCGGCCAGCCGCGCCCGTGTCAGCCAAGAAAGCGCCAAGACCGCCCATGAATGGGCCACCGAGGTCTGGCTCTCCGCCTGGGCCGGCGATCCCCTTGAGATGGACCCCTCCTACGTCCAGCTGATGGAAGAGTTCCTCCAGTCGCTCGTCGACCTGCCCCCGGGCGCCGAGGTCGGCTTCACGACCCAGCCCGTCACGGCCGGCTGATCATGTCCGGCAACTCCTCCAGGGGCACGTCCTTGGCGATCGGCTCGTAGTCGGCATGCGCATGCCGGATATACGGCTCCTTGGGATAGACCGAGCCCCTCACGAGCGGCGCGCTATCCGTGGGAAGGATATCCGGCAGGTACTCGGGGTGGCTCGCCCCGTCGAAGATCACGAACCGCACCATGCCCCCCGGGTCCAGCAACTCGACCGCCACCTCGGGGTGCTCGCGCGTCAACCGGGAGATCAGTTCCACCTCGTTCATGGTGAGTTTCTCCTCTTCTCTAGCCGCAGGCGCTTCCTCTAGCCGCAGGCGCATCCTCTAGCCGCAGGCGCTTCCTTTTGCCACCGGCCTCGATTCCTCCATGCTACCGGGCTCCCGAGCCCGGGCAACGCCGTCTCGCTTCTCTACGAGCGCTCAAGAAGGCGTTTCTGGTAGAATGGAGCCCACCGGTTTCAACGGCAGCACAGCTGCTCCACGAATCGCCACTCGCACATTTACCGAGGAGACAACGATGACCTCTGGGACCCAAACCCATGACTCCCAGTCGCTGAGCGCCATGCGCGATCAGATCCGGCAGGGGGGTGCCGCCAAGTACCACGAAAGCGCCAAGAAGCAAGGCAAGCTCTTCGTTCGCGAGCGCCTGCGGCTTCTCTTCGACGAAGGCTTCGAACTCGAAGACGCCATGTTCGCCAACTGCATGGCCGGCGATCTTCCCGCTGACGGCGTCTACACCGGCCTGGGCAAGATCAACGGCCGTACCGTCGCCGTGATGGCCAACGACTCGACCGTGAAGGCCGGATCGTGGGGCTCGCGGACCGTCGAGAAGATCCTGCGCATCCAGGAGACCGCCGCCAAGCTGCAAGTCCCCATGCTCTATCTGGTGGACTCGGCGGGCGCCCGCATCACCGACCAGGTCGAGATGTTCCCCGGCCGCCGCGGCGCGGGCCGGATCTTCTACAACCAGGTCAAGATGTCCGGCACGGTGCCCCAGGTCTGCCTGCTCTTCGGGCCCTCGGCCGCCGGTGGCGCCTACATCCCGGCCTTCTGCGACATCGTCGTGATGGTCGAGGGCAACGCCTCGGCCTACCTCGGCAGCCCGCGCATGGCCGAGATGGTCATCGGCGAGAAGGTCACCCTCGAGGAGATGGGCGGCGCCCGCATGCACTGCTCCACCTCGGGCGTCGGCGACGTGCTCGCCAAGACCGAGGAGGAAGCCATCGACTTCCTCAAGAAGTATCTCGAGGTCTTCCCCCAGAACTACCTCGGCAAGGCTCCCGTGATTCCCTCGGTCGAGCCGAAGGCCGGCAAGCCGATCTCCGAGATCGTCCCCGCCAACCAGAACCAGCCTTTCAACATGATGGATCTCATCAACCGCGTGATCGATGAGAACTCCTTCGTCGAGATCAAGAAGCTCTTCGCCCAGGAGATGATCACGGGCTTTGCGCGGATAGGCGGACGAGCGGTCGGCATCCTCGCCAACCAGCCCCGGGTCAAGGGCGGCGTGCTCTTCACCGATACCGCCGACAAGGCCACGCGCTTCATCTGGCTCTGCGACGCCTTCAACATCCCCCTCTTGTTCCTGATGGACGTGCCGGGCTTCATGATCGGCTCCAAGGTCGAACGCGAGGGCATCATCCGCCACGGCGCCAAGATGGTCTCCGCGGTCTCGGACGCCACCGTGCCCAAGGTCTCGGTCATCGTCCGCAAGGCCTACGGCGCGGGTCTCTACGCCATGGGCGGCCCCGCCTTCGAGCCTGATGCCTGCATCGCCCTGCCCACCGCCAAGATCGCGGTCATGGGCCCCGAGGCGGCGGTCAACGCGGTCTACGCCAACAAGATCGCCGAGCTTCCCGAGGAAGCGCGGGCGGCCTTCATCGCCGAGAAGCGCGCCGAGTACGAGGCCGACATCAACCTCTACCACCTCGCCTCCGAGATGGTGATCGACGACGTGATCGATCCCGACAAGCTGCGCGACGAGCTGATCAAGCGCTTCGCTGCTTATGAGTCCAAGGTCGTTCCTCCGGCGCCCAAGCGCCGGTCGGTGCTGCCGGTCTAATCCGACCGGAAAAGGACGCGGGGGTGGCATCAGCCACCCCCGCGTCCTTTTGCTTGATTGCAGGCCATGTCCGACGGTCAGGGACCGCCGCCCGGGGCGGGACCGGGCCCAGGCGTCCCATCGTCCCCCGGCTGGGGATTCAACGAGGGACCGGGGGACGGGTAGGGAGTCGCCGGGGGGACTCCCCCGCCTCCTCCGGGAGGCACGCTCGGTTGTAAACTCGGCTGTGCCGTCGGCTGGCCAGACCCTGGCTGACCGCCACCGCCACCGCCGGAGGGTGTGCTGCTACCGCAGCTGATCACTCCGCCGATGAGGCCCATGGTCGCAATCCCCACGAGGGCGCGAATACGCCACGCCATTGCTGCTCTCGCGCACATGACGATCCTCCTCGAACCCATGCCACTCCCTCATGCTAGGGGCCAGAGTCTCCCCTCGCATCGACACCTTGTCCAAGGCGTCCAGAAGGATCTAGTCGGATCAAACAAAGCAGCCCCCGGGATCCTCGGGGGCTGCTGGGTCCGTCTAACTGCGTCAGTTGCCTGGTATAGACGGGCCTGTGACTCCGCTGAAGCCGCCTAGAAGCCGGTACTCAGCGAGATCGCCGATTTTATCGAGGCGACGGCCGCGACATCGAGGCCGGGAATGGACGCCAACTTCTCCTGCACCTGCGCTTGAACGGAAGCATAGAAGGTCTGGTAAGCAACAACCACCGCACTGGGGGTGAGGCTGAGCCCCAGCGCTCCACCGAGGACCGCCGTGGCCGAGGGACTCGACGCGCCGTTGATCGACGCATCCGCCTCCATGAGCGCGGAGACCGCCACCGAGCCGTGCGCATCGCTGACCACCCCGCTGAGCACCGCGAGCATCGCGTCATGATACGCATGGAAGGCCTGGTTGATGGCAGTGAGGTCGGAGGCGGCATCGAGGCTCAACGAGACCTGAACCGATGCGTCGGCCGCGGCCGCGAGACGCGCCTGGGACGCACTCAAGGCCGCCAGGGCGATCTCCGCGGCCTGTTGTCGCAACTGCGCTTTTTGACGAGCGGCTTCCTTGGCGATGGCCAGCTTCAGCGCCGAACCCGAGTTACCAGCGAAGCGCACCATCGCCGCCGCGGCCGCTTCGTTCGCCTTCATCTGGCTCTCGAGCGTTACGCCGGCCTCCGTGTATGCCGAAATCAAGCGGCCGCGATACTCGGCGTAGGCTTCTTGGGCGGATTGGATGGTGGTGGCCGCCTGCACCCGCGCGCTCCACGCGGCGTAGGCCGAGACTTGGGCCGAATACGCCACCGCGAGCTCAGCGTCGGTCTCACCTTGGGCCTTCAGGGCGTTCAGGCGGGCTTCCTGCGAGTGGCGCAGCGACGTGGCCAGTGTAGCGATGGCCGCTGCGTTCTCATTGGCCTGCTCGGCGGCCTCAGAGCTGATGCGCTCCATCAGGGTCACCGTATCCACCGCCGTGGCCTGAGCCCCATCGGCCACCATCTTCGCGAACACCTGTGCTTCCACCGACGATTCCGTCGTCATCGGCTTCACCGTGGTCTGTCCTTCGGCCGCCACCGACTGACTCATCACGACGAAGCGCGTCAGGGTACCCTTGGTCGCTTTGAGCACAAGGTTGGGCGTATTGGCAGGCACGCGCAGGCTGAAGGAGCCGTTTGCATCCGTCGTAGCGGATCCCCCCAGCGCGCTCAGGGAGCCATCGGATTCCAGCCGAAAGGCCATGACCGTCGCTCCGGAGACCCGATCCTCAGACGGAGGGGCGGGGGCCGGCTCGGCGCCACCCTGGCTGGGAGTTTCATCCGACGTCCGCTCCGAGACCTGTCCATTCACGGTGCCGCTTGCGGCAACCTCTAGCTGGGGGCTCCCCATGGGGCATCCGGCCAGCGAGAGCGTGGCCGACAACAGCAAAATGGCAACGGGCTTACGCGACAACATACGGCAATACCTCTCTAAAGTTATTTGAAGCCAGGTCGGTGTGCCTCATCGTAACCGGGTGAGCAACGCTTGGAAATCCGCCGATTGGCAGAGCACGCGTTGCCGAATCAGTGGGGGCAAGATCCGCCAAATGGCCCTGGCGTGAAAGCCGAAGGGCCCCCCCGACTGGGGAGGCCCTTGCGATGAGCGTAAAGCTGGTGGCTCGTGTTAGGGAGTGATCTCGAAGATCGTGACCGACGCCTTGGGGAACGTGTAGGCCGAGTTGAGGTTGGCCGACTGCGTCTGGACCGAGGTGTTGGTGTGGTCGGACGCCCAGCCGTTCGACCCCTTGAGGACATGGGCGGTGACGGCCTTGGGGGAGAAGCCCAGGGCGACGTTGGTGATGACGTCGGAGTCGTTCGTGCGGTTGGTGACCATCAGGTAGACCTTGCCGTCACGTCCCTTGGAGGCGGTGAAGGCCAACTTGGGCATGTCGATGGAATCCGAGGGCCCCTTCACATGAACGGTCGGGATGGCTTGTCCTTCCACCTTGACCACGGTGTCTCCCCAGGTCTTGGCGAGCATCTTGTTGAACATGAAGATCGGGGTGACCGTGTTGGGGTCGTTGCCCACGAAGAACGAGGCATCCGCCATGTCCTGGTGGTCGATGCAGAACTGGTTGGCAATCCGGATGTCATGCTTGAACGCCAGGGTCAGCGTGTCCGCCGAGTAGAGCGCTCCGAACATGCCGCGGGCCGACTTCACGTCGTTGTACATCTCGGTGAAGAACTCCGTGTTGGCAATGTAGACATCCTTCGAGGCGTACTTCTCGATCGCCGGGACGATCTCGTTGGTGAGAAGGCGATCATTCCAGGCGTTCTGGGCCATGATGGTCATCTTGTCGCCGCCCTTGTTGGCCATTGGCCAGCTCGGGTACCCGTGGTAGATCAGGAAGTCCACGTCCGATCCCATGGTCTGGAGGATCCGCTTGACGCCCTCTCCCTTCTGGGCCCATCCCTCGCCCATCCAGTTCGAGTTGGTCGAGGCGACGGCCCCGATCTGGATCGGCACCGGCGAGGCCTTGCGCATCGCCTGCGCGAACTCCTTGGCCCGCTGGGCGTACTTGGTCTCGGTCGAGGCGTACTCCTTGTGGCCGCGCACCTTGGACCACGAGATCTCGTTGCCGATCTCGAAGAACTTGGCGTTCTGCACCGGGTAGGGGTACTTCGCGCGGTTGGCGTCGCTGGGGTTGTTGAGGTACGAGACGTACCGCGCAGCCTCCTCGGCGCTGCCCGTGCCGAAGTTGATCACGTGGAGCTGCTCGGCGTCCAGCGTGTTGGCTTCCTTTAGGGCGTTGCGGAGGTCGTCGTACGGGTAGCCGCCGTTCTTGTTCCAGTGCTGCTCGAAGTGGTAGCCCTTCATGTAGTCGTAGTCATGCCGGCCGTCGGTCGGCCCGTGGCCGATCCGGTACATGTAGCGCGCTCCTCCCCAATCCGGGCGGAGCTCCTTCAGCTTCTCCAGCTTGGCGGCGCCGTTGGGGAAGTAATCCTCGACGTGGTTGCGGTTGGTGGCCAGCACGAAGCTGCTCGCCGGGTGCATCGCCTCGTTGACGAAGACCTTGATGCCGCTGGAGCCCGAAGGAAGGCTGGGAGGCTGCGCGGCCACGGGGGGAACGTTGGGAGCGGGCTGCGAGGTCCCGGGGTTGGTGCCGGGCGTCGTGCCGCCGAAGCCAGGGAAGTTGATGGTCCCGACGTTGCCGGGAAGCGGAATGCTGATGGGGCCAGTGCCGGGAAGGTTGGGGAGCGATGCCTCGCCACAGCCGGCCACCATGGAGATCAACACGGCGGACGAGAGTAGAGGCAGGGTCTTGCGTTGCATGAACAGGAGGGTTTCCTTTCTGAAAGGGTCCCCGTATCAGATATGACGGGAAAAAGCGGGGTTCTGGTTCAGCAGGACTTTGGTCACCCCTAGGACTTGCCGTTCAGCAACGCTTCTATACCCCCGAAAACCGTAAAGATCCGTGTTGCTTCGCAACTCTTAACGCTCAAAAAGCAGGCATTGCCGGAGAAAACGGGCTCAGGACTAGCGAAAAGCGTCCTGTTCGAGACGGTGGGCGGTCTCGCGGACGTCGGCAGGCGTCGCCGCCGGATCGATCGTCGCCGGCAGCGGAGCAGCGGCGGAGGGCTCGGCAGCTTGGTTATACCAGCCGTAAGGTCCCAGCGGAGTGGCCATGACAGGTAAGTGTTCACCCGCCTTGAAGGCCTCGACCCGTGACAGCGCGGCGTCCACCATGCCGAGCAGCTCGCGGCCCGCCCGGATATAAGCGGAGCCGTCCGCCTCGGGGATCTGCCGCGGGACCAGCGCCGCGATGGCGTTGCGTTGATGACGCAAGTAGGTGGCCATCGCCTCGGGAGTCGAGAGGTCGACCGGCATGCCGCGAACGATCAGGCGGTCATCCGACGTTTGCTGCATGGGGATGTCCCAGAAGAGGGTGTTGGCGATCGCCTGAAGTCCCTGGCTGGCCGGACTCCCTGCGGCAAGCTGGCCTCGTGAGGCCTGATCCCCGAGCCAGGCCATCATCGGGCCGCGCGTGCCCGCGCCGAAATAAGCGGCAAACGGCGCCATGTGATCGCGGAAGCTTTCCGAGGGGCCCTTGGAAGCGAGCTCGTCGGGCCCTCCGTTCCGCGAGCCCGGAGCGTACGGCCAGAAGAGGTCGACCGTCGCTTCTCCCGCCTGCACGCGAACCGGGACGCCGGGGCTGGCCAGGAACTCCAGGCGGCGGACCAGCGGATCGACCATGCTCGTGGCAAGGGCCTCGTCGAGTGCCTTGGCCGCCGCTTCGACGCTGGGAAGGTCCAGCAACCGATTGCGGCTTGCCGCGGAAAGGCTGGCCTGGCTGGGGGCCATCGACGAAGATTCCGCCGGAGCATCGGGCGCAGCAGAAGCTTCCGGCCGGACAGGGGGTGCTGCCGGTCGCAAGGGGGAAGACCCGGGTGCCGGGTTTCCACGCCGGATAGACCAGTCGTCTGACACGGCAAGCTCCTTCGGGTCCGCGACGGACCAAGCTTCTTTTACCCACCGCCTCTCACGGCAATCAGGCGACAAGCCTATCGCCAGATTTTTTCACCCGATTCGGGCGTCGGGAGCCAGCGCGACAAGCGCGGCGTGGTCCGGCCTCTTCACAAGCGGCCCGCTTCCTGGTTTGATGGGAAAGGTTCGGCGAGCGACAGCGGCTATCTCGCACGACAATCCGGTTTCAGCCATTACCAGGAGGCAAGATGACGTTCACCCCCTTCATCGCGGTACACGGCGGCGTGGGAGCCCCCAGGGCCTTCTCGGACGGTTGCGAGGCGGCGACCGCTCGGGGCATGGAGTTGCTGCGCGACGGGCAGGAGGCCCTGGCGGCGGCGATCGCCGCCGCGGAAACGCTCGAGGACGACGGCCGCTTCAACGCCGGCTCCGGCTCCAGCCTGCGCATCGATGGCGTCACCCTCGAAACCGATGCTGCGGTCATGGACTCCACCGGCAAGCTCGGGGCGGTTGCGGCCTTGCAAGGCTTCAAGAACCCGGTCCGGGTCGCCGAGGCCGTCACCACAACCCCGCACCTCATGCTGGTCGGCGAAGGCGCTCGCGAGTTCGCCACGAAGCGGGGGTTCGCGCCGCACCCCGGTCCCGGCAAGCTGGCGCATGAGCGCTACGCCGAAGTCATGACCGCCATGCGCGAGCACGATTACTCCGACATCCCCGCCTTCTGGCGCACGTACGACCTCAAGGCCGACTGGAACTTCGAGCGCCCCTACGACGATGTCTTCGCCATGTGCGACACCATCGGCGCGGTCGCCATGGACGCGCAGGGCCGGTTTGCCGCGGCGGTTTCCACCGGCGGCTCCGCTCCCATGCTAAAGGGCCGGGTCGGCGACTCGCCGCTTCCCGGCTGCGGCTACTACGCCGGCAGCGAGGGCGCCGTGGTCGCCACCGGCATCGGCGAGGCCATCATCATGAAGATGCTCTCCAAGACGGTCTACGACTGGATCGCCGCCGGCACGCACCCGCAGGAAGCCTGCGAGCGCGGCATCGCGCTCTTCCCCGACGAGATCCCGGTCGGCCTGATCGCCGTCTCGCGCGAAGGCACCGGCACCCACAACAATCGCGAGATGCCCACCCACCAGCTCGCGCTCGTAGCCAAGTAACATGCCGAACGCGGATCGCCCCGCCTGGCCTCCTGTCGTCGTGGTCGGCGCCGGGGCCATTGGGGCCTTCCTCGCCGCCCGCTTCAGCACCCTCACCGACGTCCTGGTGATCACCCGCCCCCAGTGGGTGCACCAGCTCGCCGATCAGGGTCTGGAGCTGCGGGGCTACATGCCCGGCCACTTCATGCCCCGGGTGGGCACCTGGTCGCCGGATCTCGAGCTTCCCGCCTCCGGCTACGTCTTCGTGACGGTCAAGGCCTACCACCTCAAGGAGGTTCTCGGGCTCCTGAAGGGCTACCTCCACCCCGAGCATCGCGTCGTGCTCTGCCAGAACGGCCTGGGCATCGAGGAACTGGCCCGCGAGGTCCTTCCCGAGCAACCCCTCCTGCGGGCGGCCTGCTGGCTGGGCGTCACCCGCGAGGGACCCACCCGGGCGCGCGTGACCGGCGTCGGCCACATCGAGCTGGCCTCCCGCGAGCCCGAGCGCGCGGAACTCGGCCCCCTGAAGGGCCTCATCGAGGCCGCCTCCATCCCGGTCAAGCTCGGCAACAGCGTCCCCGAGACCGAGTGGCGCAAGACCCTCTCCAACATCGGCATCAACCTGATCGGCGCCCTGATGGAAGCCCCCAATGGAGTCATCCTCGAGCATGCCGAACTCTCCAAGGTCTCGCGCATGGTGCTCGAGGAGGCCCGTCAGGTCGCCGCCGCCGAGGGAGTCACCCTGAAGGAGGCCGACCTTAGAGCCGTCGGGGACCTGATTGCCACCACCCGCCACAACATCAACTCCACGCTCCAGGACATCCGCCGCGGCAACCGCACCGAGGCCCGCTACCTCAACGGAGCGGTCATCCGGCTCGGCCAGAAGCACGGCATCCCCACGCCGGTCAACGAGACCATCTTCCTGCTGCTGCGCGCCGCCGAGAAAATCCGCATCACCGGCGGCGAGTGATCCTTCCGATTTGTGAATGACAGGTCCCTTCTCAGCGCAACGCCCGCATGGTAGTTTGTGGAAACCCCATGTGCGCGCGGATCAGGAGGTGACCCCATGCGAATCGGAGTGCTGACTCTTAGCGACACCCGAGACTCGACCCAGGACCAGAGCGGAGAGGCCATCTTCCAGCTGCTCGCCCCGCTGGGCGCCGAACGCGTTCGCTACGCGGTTCTCCCCGACGAGGCGGACACCATCGCCGAGACGCTCGCCCTCTGGGCCGACAAGGACGACCTGGCCCTGATCGTCACCACCGGGGGAACCGGCATCGGCCCCCGGGACGTCACGCCCGAAGCCACCCGGCGCGTGCTCCGCTACGAGGTCCCCGGCATGGCCGAAGCCATGCGCTCCGCGGGGATGACCAAGACCCCGATGGCCATGCTGAGCCGCGGTGTCGTCGGGGTTCGCGGCCAGAGCCTGATCGTCAACCTGCCGGGAAGTCCCAAAGGCGTGCGCGAGAGCCTGTCGGCCCTCCTGCCCGTCCTACCCCATGCGCTCGACCTGATCCGGGGCCGAACAGGCCAGCACCGTCTCGAAGCCGACGCCGCGCAGGCCCCTACGAAAGGTTGAGCCCATGACCCGATTGACCCATTTCGACGAGACCGGAACCCCGCGCATGGTGGATGTCAGCGGCAAGGCAACGACCGCCCGGGAGGCGATCGCCGCCGGAACGGTCCTCATGAGCCCCGAAACCCTGGAGACCATTCGTCTGGGGCGCAACTCAAAGGGCGACGTCCTGGCGGTAGCCCAGGTGGCGGCGATCATGGGCACCAAGAAGACCGCCGATCTGATCCCCATGTGCCATCCGCTGGGGATCGACGGCGTCGAGGTCGAGATGACGCTGGCCGAGGACCCTCCGCGGGTGGATATCCAGGTGACCGTGCGGGTCGAGGGCCGGACCGGAGTGGAGATGGAAGCCCTCACGGGGGTGACGGCCGCCGCCTTGACCGTCTACGACATGTGCAAGGCCGCCGATCGCGGCATGACCCTCAGCGACATCCGGCTGCTGTCCAAGACCGGCGGCAAGAGCGGAACCTGGAAGCGCGGCTGATCCTCCTGCTCAGGCGTTCGTCGCGTCGAGCGGATAGATTGCGGCCTTGGGGAGTCGCAGGCCGATGGCCATGCCCGCGCTCAGCTCCCGCCACTCGCCTTCCCTGAAGCCGTGGTTGACCTCGATCGTTCCGGCACCCGGCACCTCGGCACGTAGCCAGAGCCCCTGCAAGGTCGGCCGAACGGCCGTCACGAAGGCATCCACATGGTTGGGGCCATGTCCGCCAGGCTCGGTCAGGTGGACGCGCTCGGCCGCGATGCCCCAGGCGGTGTAGGTCGCCTCTGACGGCACCTCCAGCGTCCATGGGCCCCAGCGCACGCATCCCGGCTCCGGGTCGCTGGCGCGGTAGCGATTTCGCAGGCCGAGCAACTCGGCGGCGCGCATGGTGCCGGGCTGTGAGAGCAGGTCGCGCGGGCGTCCCGTCCGGATCACGCGCCCCTGGTCCAGGAGCATGAGGCGATCGCCCACCCGGCACGCCTCGTCGCGATCATGCGTCACCCAGAGCACGGGGAGTCCCAGCTCGGCCAGCAACGGCATCAGAAACTCCTGAAGCCGGTCGCGCAAGGGAGCGTCCAGGGCCGAGAACGGCTCGTCGAGTAAAAGCAAGCGCGGGTCGCTCGCCAGGGCTCGCGCCAGCGCCACTCGCTGCTGCTGGCCAGCCGAAAGCTGGGCAGGCAAGCGATCCGCAAGCTCAGTCAGCTCGAAGCGCTCGAGCATCTCCGCGACCCGCCGGGGGTCCTGCGACGCATAGGCCACGTTCGCTCGCACGGTCATCCGAGGAAAGAGGGCGTAATCGCTGAAGACCAGCCCCACCCGGCGACGCTGCGGGGAGAAGTGGATCCGGCGGGCAGCGTCGAACCAGACCTCGGAGCCGATCGCCAGGCGCCCGTCGTCCGGGCGCTCCAGGCCGGCCAGGCAGCGCAGCAGGGTGGTCTTGCCGGAGCCCGACGGCCCCAGCAGGACCGTGCAACCAGGAAGCAGGGTGAAGTCAACCTCCAGCGCGAAGGCCGGGCCGCCGCTGGCAGGCGCGAGGGACTTGCGAAACGTAGCTCTCAGCGCCATCGCGGACTCCGGGCATCGAAGACGTAGAGCATCGCCAGCACGGCATAGGATAAGCTGAGGAGGATCAGCGCCAGCCGTCCCGCCTCGCCGTAATCGAGCGCCTCGACCAGGTCGTAGATGGCGATGCTCACGGTCCGGGTTTCGCCGGGGATGCTGCCTCCGACCATCAGGACGACCCCAAACTCGCCGAGCGTGTGAGCGAAGGTGAGGATGATCGCCGCGATCAGGCCAGGCCGACATGTCGGCAGCAGCACCCGGAAGAACGTCGCAAGGCGCGACGCGCCCAGGGTCCACGAGGCCTCCAGGAGGCGGGGATTGAGCCCCCGAAACGAGGCCTGCAAGGGCTGAACGGCAAACGGCAGGCTGTAGACCAGCGACCCCATCACGAGAGCCGGGAAGCTGAACAAAAGCCGCTCCCTGAAGAGCGACTCCCAGGTCGCCCCGAGCCATGACTCAGGCCCCAGGCCTTGCAGGAGATAGAAGCCGAGCACCGTCGGCGGCAGCACCAGAGGCAAGGCCACCAGCGCCTCCACCCATGCGCGCAGCCTCCCGCGCGTAAACGAGAGCCAGTAGGCCAGGGGCAGCGCCAGCGGCACCAAGAGCAGCGTGGTGAGCGCCGAGAGCTTGAGCGACAGCCAGAGCGACTCCATTACGGCGAGAGCCCCAGGCCGTACCGGGCCAGGATGGCCTGGCCGGAAGGCGAGACGCAGGCGTCGAGGAATTTCCTCGCCACCTGTGGATCCTTTGCCTGAGCGAGGACCAAGGCCTCCGCAAACAGGGGTGCATGCAACGATTCGGGAACCAGCCAGTGCCGCCCTTGCCCCGTAAGGCGCGGCGAGCGCGCGAGACTGAACGAGAACACGCCCGCCTCGGCCCCCCCGGTCGCCGCGAAATGCGCCGCCTGCGCCACGTTCTCCCCGTAGACGAGCTTGGGAGTGATCAGCGAAGCGGCCTTGGACGTGCGAAGCGCCTGCTCAGCGGCCAGGCCGTACGGAGCCAGCTTCGGGTTGGCGATCGCCACCCGCCGCACCCGCGTGTCCGCCAATCCGTCAAACCCCCGAGAGGGGTCGACGGGCGATTGCTGCGGCGCCCATAGGACGATCCGCCCCTTCGCATAGCGGCGGCACCCCTGGCCTTTGCCTTCGTGCTCCAGCTTCGCCGGGAAGACGGCGTCGGCCGACATGAAGACGTCATACGGAGCCCCGTTCCGGATCTGGTGGTAGAGGCGGGCGGAAGAGCCGAAGGTCGAGACGACCCGAACCCCGGTCCGGCGTTCGAAGGTTCGGGCCAGCTCTGCCAGGGCATCCTGGGTGCTGGAGGCGGCCGCGACCCGCAGTTCGGCGGCGAAAGCTGGCAGCGGGGCGAGCAGGCCGATCGTCGTCAGAAGGGCGAGACCAAGGGGACGAAACACGAAAGCGGAGCGCTCACCCATGGACGGCGCAGCCCTCGACCCAATCCTCTCCCCCGATGAAGGTCTCCTTCTTCCAGATGGGCACGTCGAACTTGATGACCTCGATCCCGTGGCGGCAGGCATCGAAGGCCACGTCGCGATGCGCGGAGGAGACCCCGACGAAGACCGCCGCATCCCCGATGGCCAGGGTTCCCACGCGGTGAATGAGCACCACCCGGTAGAGCGGCCAGCGCGCGTGCATCTCGCGGGCCAGGGCCTCCATGCGTGCCTGTGCCATCTCGGCATAGGCCTCGTAGCTCAGCGAGACGACCTGGCGGCCATGGTTGTGGTTGCGCACCGTTCCGGCGAAGGTCACGATGCCTCCCGCCTCCGGATGGTGCAGCAGGGCCTCGACGGCGGCGAGATCGATGGGATCGGCGGTGACGGCAATCATGCTAGCCTCCGCTCACGGGGGGAATCAGCGCGATCTCCTGCTCGGCGCTCAGGATGTGCGCGTCCGAGACGAATTGCAGATTCGCGGCCACGCGCGTCGCGCCGAGATGGGTCGCCAGCGCGGGAAACTCGCGGGCGATCGCCGTCCGCAGCGCCGCGACCGACGCGCCCGGCTCCAGGCGAACCTGGATGCGCTCGGCTCCACCGGCTTCTCTCAGCATGGCAAATAGGCGAACTTCCAGCAGCATGCCCCCTCCTGTGCAATCGCCCTACCATGACAAGGCGATGATCGTGACTCATTCCGATTATACGGCTTTGCTATCAGCGAGGCCAGCTCGAAGTGCTAGCGGCTCAAGCGCTCGAAGACCCGCACACCGCCTCGCAAGCTCCAGACATGCGGCAACCCTGCTCCGCGCAGCAAGCGTGCTGCGTGGCGGCTCTGCTCGCCGTACTCGCAAACCAGGACGAAGCGCATCGCCGTCGGCAAGCTTTGCAGCCCATCGAGCAGGCGCGCCATCGGAAGGTGGCGGGTCCCTGACAACGCCGCGTCGGCGCCGACGTCGCGCACGTCGATGAAGGTGACCTCCGCGAGCTGGGCCAGCTCTTCCGGCGTGATCTCCAGATCCTCCGATTCCGAGCGATCCGGCAGCGCATGGGAAGCCGGCTCACCGGTCCCCTCGCCGCAAAGGGAGCAGGCGGGATCGGAGGCCATGCCGATCTCGGTGAAGCGCATCCCCAGCGCCTCCACGATGAGCAGGCGCCCTGCAAGGGAACGGCCGATTCCAAGCAGGCGCTTCAGGACCTCGGTGGCCTGCATGACGCCCAGCAGACCGGGCAGGACGCCCAGGACGCCTGCGTCGCCGCAGCGCAGGGTCGTCTCGGGAGGAATGGGGCATAGGCAGCGGTAGCACGGACTTTCACTTGGCGCGAAGACCGACAGCTGACCTTCATGGCGATAGACGCTGGCGTGCACGACGGGGATTCCCAGCCGCCAGGCCGCATCCGTGAGGGCATAGCGCGCGGCGAAGTTGTCGGTGGCATCCGCGACCAGGTCATAGCCGGCCAGGAGGCGGTCGGCATTGGAGGCGTCGAGGGCTTCTTCATGGCCCACGATCCTCACCTCTGGGTTCAATGCCTCCAGGCGGGCCTTCGCGGCCCAGACCTTGGGGCAATCGGCGTCCTGGGTCGTGTACAGGATCTGGCGCTGCAGGTTGGAAAGCGAGACGGCGTCGTCATCGACCAGTCCCAGGGTTCCGACCCCGGCTGCGGCCAGATAAGCCGCCAAAGGCGTGCCCAGCCCCCCCACCCCGACGATCAGGACGCGGGATCGCTTCAGTGCTTGCTGACCCGCGACGCCCAGCTCGGGAAGCGAGAGTTGACGGGCATATCGTTCGATCTCCGAGGCGGAGAGTGGGGTCTGCTGTGCCATCCGGATCCCTCATCAAATTAAACTGCACGTTTTCCGCCATACCGTTCCCATTATAAGGTAGAATGGCGTTTGCCTGACTCCCCGACGAGCTGCCAGGGAGGTTTGACCCGTTGATTTCCGTAATCGAGGCCCGCGAGCGGATCGCTGAAACCCTGCGTCCCGGCCCCAAAGTCAGCTTGCCGCTGCTCGAAGCCCGCGGGCGGATTCTTGCCGAGGACGTGACGGCCGGCTTGGATTTGCCGTCCTTCGACAACTCGGCCATGGATGGCTACGCCGTTCATTCGGCGGACTTGCAGGGCGCGAGCGCGGCCTCACCCGTCCTCTTGCCCGTGGCCCTGGAGTCCGCGGCGGGGTCGGGGCAGCTGGCCCCCCTGCGACCCGGGACATGCGGCCGGATCATGACGGGGGCGCCGATGCCGCCGGGGGCGGATGCCGTCGTCAAGATCGAGGAGACCGAGCTGGTGGACGGACGGGTGATGTTCGTGAGGCCCCCCGCCTCCGGGGACCACGTCCGCCTGCGGGGCGAGGATTTGCGAGCAGGAGATCGCCTGCTCGAACCCGGCGCCCGCCTGACCCCTTCGCGGCTCGCGCTGCTGGCGGCGATCGGCCGCGCCGAGGTCACGGTCTACGCCGCGCCGCGGGTCGCCATCCTGACCACCGGCAACGAGCTGGTCGCGCCTGGCCAGCCCTTGCAGCATGGCCAGATCTACGACAGCAACGCAATCGCCATGGCGGCCATGGTCGCCGAGACCGGTGCCATCCCCGTCATGCTGGGGGTCGTACGTGACGACCGCGAGTCGACCCGCCGCCTCCTCGATGAGGCAACCGCCTGCGACGTGATCATGACCTCCGGCGGCGTCTCGATGGGCGCCTACGACTACGTCAGCGAGGCCCTGCGCGACCTGGGCACGGTTCACTTCGAGCGGGTCGCCCAGCAGCCGGGCAAGCCGCTGACCTATGCCACCCTCGCGGGCAAGCCCGCCTTCGGCCTGCCGGGAAATCCCGTCTCGACCCGGGTCTGCTTCGAGGTCTACGTGCGCCCCGCCTTGCGGCGGCTGATGGGCCATGCGCAGCCGCAGGGGCGGCGCATGACGGTCACGATGACCGAGCGCTGTTCCAAGCGCCAGGGTCTCACCACGTTCCTGCGCGCGGTGGTCACGGCTGGCGAGAACGGGCCCGAGGCGTCGCTCGCCGGAGCGCAGGGCTCGGCCATGCTGGGCTCGATGGCGCGCGCCAACGCCTTGCTCTGGGTCCCTGCCGAGACCTCCGGCCTCGAGGCCGGAGAGCGGGTGGATGCCCTCATGCTCGATGATGCCTGGGAGGAGGTCTCATGCTGATCGACGCTCACGACCGGCGCATCTCTTACCTCAGGCTCTCGCTGACCGACCGCTGCAACCTGCGCTGCCAGTACTGCATGCCTCCCGAGGGCCTCAACTGGATCCCGCATGAGGCGATCCTCCAGGACGACGAGATCATCCAGTTGCTATCAAAGGTCTTCCTACCGTTGGGCCTGCGCAAGCTTCGCCTCACGGGAGGAGAGCCCCTGCTGCGCAAGGGCCTGCCCGAACTCGTCGCCCGCATCTCCGCGCTTCCCGGCCTCGAGGATCTCGCCCTGACGACCAACGGCATCTTCCTGGCAAGCCTTGCCGAGCGCCTGCGCACCGCGGGGCTCTCGCGCATCAACGTCAGCCTCGACAGCCTCAGGGCCGACCGCTTCGCCACGATTACGCGGGGTGGAGACATCGCCAAGGTGATGGCCGGGATTGAGCGCGCCGTGGAGGTCGGACTCGACCCGGTCAAGGTGAACGTCGTGATCATCCCGGGCACCAACGACGACGAGGTGCTCGACTTCGCCGAGTGGACCCTGCGCTCCAAGGTCCACGTTCGCTTCATCGAGATGATGCACGTCGGCGATCGCGACTTCTTCGAGGAGCGGCGCTACGTCCCCGTGGAGGATCTCATCGCCGCCATCCGCGAGCGCCATCCCCTATTGCCCGCGGCCCAGTCCGTGACCGGGAACGGGCCCGCCCGGATCTTCGAGATCCCCGGGGCACTGGGCACGATCGGCTTCATCAGCCCGATGAGCCATACCTTCTGCGACGCCTGCAACCGGATTCGCCTGACCGCGGACGGCCAGATCAAGGCCTGCCTGATGCGGCCCGAAGAGCAGGATCTCTTGGGCCTCTTGCGCGAGGGTGGCAGCCCCGAAGCCATGCAAGCGCTCGTTCGCAATTCACTGGGAG
This sequence comes from Candidatus Sericytochromatia bacterium, assembly GCA_036676455.1. Classification (GTDB taxonomy): domain Bacteria; phylum Cyanobacteriota; class Sericytochromatia; order S15B-MN24; family UBA4093; genus UBA4093. The sequence goes on along the minus strand of JAKFCW010000117.1, from coordinate 14,813 downwards.
CCAAGCCCCAGCATCACGAATGGGGCGCAGGCCTGCCGATTCACCGCACCATGTCCCGCATCGGGGGCTAGTAAGCGATTAAATTCAAGGTGGCTCGCGCCTGCTCGTAGTCCTCGGGGCGATTGAGATCCCAGAAGGGCCCCGGGACCTCGACGAAGCGCGCGGGGTGGCGGCGCACGACCGCACGCAGGCCCTCCGTTTCCTCCTGGATGGCGAGCAACTCGGTAAGCAGTCTTCCCGCAAAGAGCACGGGATGGCCGCGCTTGCCGCCCGAGACGGGCATGGCGATCGCATCCTCGGGCGTCATCGCACTGACCAGCAAGTCGAGGGCCCCAGCCTCCATAGGCTGATCGACGCCGACCACCAGCACGACCTCCGGCTCGGCTTCGAGAGCCGCGAAGCCGGCTCTCAGCGAGGAGGCTCGCCCGGTGGCATAGTCGGGGTTGACGACGACCCGGAAGTTGCTCGGGAGGCGTAGACCCTTTTGCAGGCGCACCGCCTCGTGGCCCAGCACCAGGCAGACGGTCCCCCAGCTGGCAAGAAGCGAGAGCTGGTGCTGCAAGAGCGTCATGCCGTTCCAGTCGAGCATGGCCTTGGGCAGGCCCATCCGGGACGAGAAACCGGCCGCCGTGACGACGGCTGCCGAGCGACGGCGATCGATCACAGGGGCAGCTTGGCGGAGGCGGGGATGCGCTCCACGTAGGAAAGCGGGCGGGCATCGCGTCCGTTGCGATGCGCCTGGATCTCGGCCATGACCGAGAGGGCAATCTCAACGGGCTCCTTGCCCCCCAGGTCGAGGCCGACCGGCGCGCGCAGGCGGGGCGTCAGGCCCGAGAGGTCATGGCCCTCGGCGGCGAGGTTCTTGAGGATCTGGATGGTCTTGCGCTTGCTCGCCACCAGCCCGACGTAGCGGCATGGCACGCTCAGGGCTGCGCGCAGCGATTCCGTGTCGGCGTCTGCCGTCGCGATGAGCAGGTAGTCGGACTCCAGCCAGTTCACCTGCGCCATGCCCGCCGAGGCCCGCTCGGGGATGATCGTGCAGTCGGGGTAGTTCATGCCGTTGGCCCATTCAGGCCGCTCGTCGATGACGATGACCGGAAAGTCCAGGGCCCTGGCGAGCCGCGCGATCTCGATGTTGACGTGGCCCGCCCCGACGAGGACGACGCGGGGGGCCGGGACGTGGACCTCGATGAAGACTTGCACCGTTCCTCCGCACATCATGCCGATCCCGTGGGCATGCTTCTCGGTCAGGTGGTAGCTGCCCAGGCGGCTCTTGCGCTGGGCGATGGCCTCGGCGGCCATGCTCAGCGACATGAGCTCGATCTCGCCGCCGCCGACGGTTCCGGCGAGCCGCTCCCCCTCGGATCCGACGACCATCTTGGCGCCGACCGCATTGGGAATCGAGCCGCTGGAACCGACCAGCGTGACCAGGGCGACCGGCCTATTCTCCTGAATGAACCGAAGCAGGCATTCCAAGGTCTCGCGCGCGCTCACGGTGGGGTTTCTCCTGTATGGCGCGCCAGACGCGCTCCGGGGTGGCGGGGGTCTCGGTCACCTGGGTGCCGATGGCGTCGGCGATCGCCGACAGGATGGCCGGCGGCGTCCCGATCAAGGGCGGCTCGCCGATGCCGCGGGCCCCGTAGGGACCTCCGACGTCGGCGTTCTCGAGGAAGACCGCCTCGATGGGCGGCACGTCCACCATGGTCGGCAAGATGTAGTCGGTGAAACCGGGGTTGAGGATCTTGCCCTCCCGCCGGATCACTTCCTCCATGAGGGCCATGCCGAGCCCCTGGGTGACGCCCCCCTCGATCTGGCCGGTGACCAGCCTGGGGTTGAGGGCCTTGCCGACGTCGTGGACCGCGACGATCCGCTCTACCTTGACCTCGCCCGTCTCGACGTCGACCAGTAGCGAGCAGGCATGGCTGCCGAAGAGGTAGGTGATGAACGAGCGAGGCGACAGGCCCTCGGGGTCGCTCGGCAGCGTGGGCGGCTTGAAGATGCCGGAGGCCTCCAGCGAGAAGCCCCGGCGCCGGCCTTCTTCCAGGACCCTGGCGATCGGCAGCGAGAGCGAGGCCTCGTGGCGATCGCGCAGTTCGCCGCCCGCAAGCGTGAGGTCGTCCCAGTGCACGGGCAGCATGGCCGCACCGATGTCCATGAGCTGCAGTCGCAGCTCGGAGGCGGCGATCTGCACGGCCGAGCCGGTGAAGTACGTTTGCCGGGTCGCCGAGCTGGAGCCCGACTCCGGCGTGCGGTGGGTATCGGCCCAGATCACGCGCACCGACTCCGGGTCCACCCCGCACTCTTGCGCGGCGATCTGCGCCATGACCGTGGTCAGGCCCTGACCGACCTCGACGGCCCCCGTGTAGACCTCGAGCACGCCGTCCTCGGCGAAGCGCACCCGCGCCCGCGAGGCATCGGGAAAGCCATCCCCGTATCCGAGGCCGAAGCAGAACGTCGAGATGCCGTAACCCCGCTTGAGGGTCGGGCTCCCCGTCTCGTAGTCACGCCGCTCCCAGCCGATCCGGCGCTGGGCCTCCTCCAGGCATTGCAGGCCGGTAGCCACCGGGATGACCTGGGTCGTGGTGACGGACTCGCCGTTGCGGATGAGGTTCCGGCGCCGGATCTCCAGGCGGTCCATGCCGAGGGCCTCGGCGAGCTTGTCCAGTGCCAGCTCGTAGCCCACGGCCATCTGGGCCGCGCCGAAGCCGCGCATGGCGCCGCAGGGGCTCAGGTTGGTGAAGACCCCGAAGACGTCCACCTGCACGTTGGGCACCCGGTAAGGTCCGGTCGCATGGCTGGCCGACTTGCGCATGACGGCGTCTCCCGTCGACGCGTAGGCGCCCGTGTCGGCATGTACCGTGACCTTGGCCGCGACCAGGTTGCCTTCGCGGTCGGCTCCCAGCTGGTAGCGAATCCGCAGGGGGTGGCGCTTGTGTCGCGCGGTCATCGACTCGGCGCGATCATAGTCCTGACGGACCGTTCGTCCGGTCTTCAAGGCCGCCAACGCGAGGTATATCTGGATGCCCAGGTCCTCGCGGCCGCCGAAAGCGCCTCCTGTGGCGGGTTGAATGATCCTCATGCGCTCCTGAGGAAGGCCTAGTGCCAGGGACAGGAGCCGCCGCTCTTCATGCACCCACTGCCCGGAGGCATGGAGGGTCAGCACGTCGCCGTCCATGTAGGCCATGCCGGCCTCGAGATCGAGGAAGGCGTGATCGACGGCCTGGGTGAGGTAGGTCTCCTCGACGGTGACGAAGGCCTCGCGCATGGCCGTCTCCGCGTCCCCGCGCAGGATCGGCTTGCGGGTCAGGAGGTTTCCGATGGGGTGAATCTGGGGAGCGTCCGGGGCGAGCGCCTCGTCGAGGGTGAAGACTCCCGGCAGCGGGAAGTAGTCGACATCTATCAGGCCGAGGGCCCGCCGGGCGATCTTGGCCGTCTCGGCGACGACCACGGCCACGGCATCTCCGGTGTAGCGCACAAAGCGGCTGGCAATCAGCTCCTGGTCGCGCCGGATCAGGCCATGGCGGTTGGTGCCCGGGACGTCCGCGGCGGTGAGGACCGCAACGACACCCGGCAGAGCCTTGGCCTTGGCGGTATCGATGCCGCGGATCTCGGCATGCGGCAGCTCACTACGTAATACTGCGACGTGCAGGGCGTCCTCACCGGCCAGGTCTCCGCCGTAGCGGGTCTCGCCGGTCACCTTGCCCCTGGCGTCGTTGCGGCGGACGCTCGCGCCGACGGGCGAAAAATCAGGCCCGGTCATGGCGACCTCCCTTGGGGTTCGGCATGGCCTTGGCTGCCTCGACGACGGCATCGATGACCTTCATGTAGCCCGTGCAGCGGCAGATGTTGCCTTCCATGCCTTGTCGCACCTCCTCGGGGGTGGGGTTCGGGCAGGTCTCGAGGAAGGACTTGGCGGCGATGAGCAGGCCGGGAGTGCAGTAGCCGCACTGGACGGCCCCGCAGTCGATGAAGGCCTTCTGCACGGCAGAAAGCGTCTCTCCGTCGGCGAGGCCTTCGACCGTCACGATCTCCGCGCCGTGCACCTGGGGGGCCAGGATCAGGCATGAGTTCATGGGCACGCCGTCCACCAGGACGGTGCACGAGCCACATTCCCCTTCGTGGCAGGCCCCCTTGGTGCCGGTGAGGCGCAGCTTCTCGCGCAGCACCTCGAGCAAGGTGTCGAGCGGATGGACCCGGGTGTCGACGGCTTCGCCGTTCAGCGCGAAGGCGAGCGGCAGCCGTTCGTCGTCGTTGGCCTGGGAACCGCGCGGGGGCAGCGAGCTAGACATGGGCGACATGGGCACCTCCCGGCATGAGCTGAGTCAGCAAGCGAGTGACGGCGACTCCGGCCACGGCCCGGCGGTACTCGGCCGAGGCGCGGTGGTCGGTGATGGGGCGAACCTCCTCGGAGGCCAGGCGGCCGGCTTCGAGAGCGGTTTCGGGGTCGAGGCCGCGCTCGCGCAGGAAGGCCTCGGTCTTGAGCAGTCGCAGCGGAGTGCTGGCGACCGAGCCCAGGGCGATGGCGGGGTAGCCGTCGGTGTCGAGGGAAACCCCGGCGCAGACCACCGAGATGGCCACGGAGTTGCGCTTGCCGTTCTTGTAGAAGGCGCTCCTGGAGGGGCGCCGGAAGCGGAACCCGGCGATCAGCTCGTCCACGGCGATCGCCGTCTTGCCGACGCCCAGGAAGAACTCCCGAAGGGGCAGCATGCGCGTCCCTCGCAGGCTGATCAGCTCGACCGAGGCATCCAGGGCAAGCAGGGCCACCGAGACGTCCCCGGCGGGGCTGGCCGTCCCGACGTTGCCGCCGACGGTCCCGCGGTTGCGGATCTGGGGCCCTCCGACCTGGCGGGCAGCCGAGGCCAGGACCTGGATCGGCCAGGATTCAAGCGTGCGATGGGGGCAGAGCGCCCCGACGTAGAGGGTTTCGCCCTCGTCGCGAGTCCCGGAGAGCTCGCTGAGTCGGCTGAGGTCGACGACGTCCTCGAGGGTGAGACGTCCCTTCTTCATCATGACCACGAGGTCCGTGCCGCCGGCGAGGAAGCGAGCCGCCGTTCCCAGGCGCGCCTTCAGCTCCAGCGCCTCTTCGACCGTCTTCGGTTGATAGAACATGCGCGTATCCTTCGTCGTTGAAGTGGATCCGGTCCTGCACTCGTCACGGACGAACGGCCGTAGGCATCCTCGTCCTTAGAGCAACTTAACATCGAAGTATATCATCGCTTGTCAAGACAGCGACATGACGTTACTACGTTCCAATCATCACCGTTACTGCGGGGGAGGCCACCCCCCTCGGGCGGCAGGGTTCCCCGCGAGCGGAACGTGTCATTTTTGACATGCGGAGGTTATGATACAATCCGAAACCTAAGGTTTCCTGGTTTAGTCCCGATGGACCCCCCGCCGATTACGGAGCCTGCGTCATGGATTTCGTCATTCTCAGCCAACGGGTCATCCTTCCCGGCGGTACGCAACGTGCCGCCGTTCGCGTGACGGACGGACGCATTGCCTCCGTCCTGCCGCCACATGACTTGCCACCCGACGTTCCGGTCGTGGATGTCGGCGCCTCGGCCCTGATGGCCGGGGTGGTCGATACCCATGTTCACGTCAACGAGCCTGGCCGGACCGAGTGGGAAGGCTACGAGACCGCTACCCAGGCTGCCGCCGTGGGTGGGATCACGACGCTCATCGACATGCCGCTCAACAGCATTCCGGTCACCACGACGCTCGCAGCCTTGAAAGCCAAGCGGGAGGCTGCGTACGGGCATTGCTGGATCGACGTCGGGTTCTGGGGGGGCGTGGTGCCGGGCAACGCATCGGAGCTCGAAGGGATGATTGCCTCGGGGGTGAAGGGCTTCAAGGCCTTCCTGACGCACTCGGGGATCGACGATTTCCCCAACGTCACCGAAGCGGATCTCCGGATCGCCATGCCGATCCTGGCCCGCCATGGGATCCCGCTGCTTGTACATGCCGAGCTCGAGGGCGAGGGGCCCGATCTCGCGGGCATGTCCGCGCGTTCCTACGGGACGTTCCTCGCCTCGCGGCCCGCGAGCTGGGAGGTCGAGGCGGTTCGCCTGATGATTCGTCTCTGCCGCGAGACGGGCTGCCGCGTGCACATCGTCCACCTCTCGGCCGCTGACACGCTGCCCGACCTCGAAGCGGCCAAGCGCGAGGGCCTCCCCATCACGGCCGAAACCTGCCCGCATTACCTGGTCTTCGCCGCTGAGGACATTCCCGACGGCGCGACCGCCTTCAAGTGCGCACCGCCCATTCGAGAGGCGGAGAACCGCAAGCGCCTCTGGGACGGCCTGCGTTCAGGAACCCTCGACTTCGTGGCCTGCGACCACTCCCCTTGCACGCCGGGCCTCAAGCTCCCGGAGTCCGGGGACTTCCTGCGCGCATGGGGCGGCATCTCATCCCTGCAGTTCAGCCTGCCGGTCTTGTGGACCCAGGCCCGCGCCCGCGGCTTCGCGCTTGACGATCTCGCGCGCTGGCTCTGCCAGCGGCCTGCGGCCTTCGCGGGGCTGGACGGGAAAAAGGGGGCGATCGCCCCCGGCCTCGACGCCGACCTCGTCGTCTGGAACCCCGACGCCGTCTTCCTCGTCGACCCCGACCAGATTCGCCACCGCCATGCCGTGACCCCGTACCTCGGACGCGCCCTGGTGGGAGTCGTCGAGCGCACCTACCTGCGCGGCAACCCCATCCACGTTCACGGAGTCCTCGATCCGACCCCCATGGGAGAATCCTTGCTCACGCCCCCAACGCTCCAGGAGACGATTGCATGAACGACTTCACCGATCTGATCGACCTCGCCTCTGCCCGCCTGGGCGGCCAGGCCCTCGCCGTCAGCGACGAGTTCTTCGCCGCCGCCGAGAACCTCCTGCTGCCTGCTGCGCCCGTCTTCATCGCCGACAAGTTCACCGAGAACGGCAAGTGGATGGACGGCTGGGAGAGCCGCCGGAAACGCGAGCCCGGCCACGACTGGTGCATCATCAAGCTGGGGCACACCGGCGTGATCCGCGGCGTCGACATCGACACCAGCTTCTTCCTGGGCAACTACCCCGAACACGCCTCGGTGGAGGCCTGCCGGGTCTCGGGAACCCCCGACGAATCGACCGTCTGGACGGAAATCCTGCCCGTCTCAGAGTTGCAGGGCGGAACCCATAACCTCTTCGCGATCAGCGACCCCCATCGCTATAGCCACCTACGCCTCAACATCTTCCCGGACGGCGGCGTCGCTCGCTTCCGGGCCTACGGCGAGGTGAAGCCCGATCCCCAGGTGTTCCGGGTCGCGCAGCCCATCGACCTGGCCGCTGTGGAGCATGGCGGGCTGGCCGTCCTTGCCAACGACATGTTCTTCAGCCACCGGAACAACCTGCTCATGCCCGGCCGCGCGGCCAACATGGGCGATGGCTGGGAGACCAAGCGCAAGCGCGGCCCCGGTCATGACTGGGTGATCGTCCGGCTCGGCGCGCCGGGCCTGCTCACCCGCATCGAGGTGGACACCAACCACTTCAAGGGCAACTACCCCGAGTCCTGCTCGCTCGAGGGTTGCGTCGCCAAGGATGCCCCCGACAGCTTCCTCACCAGCCGCAGCCTGCACTGGGAGGAAATCCTGCCGCGCATGCCGCTTTCGGCCCATACCCGCCACGTCTTCGAGGAGGAGATCGTCGCCCGGAAGGCCTTCACGCACGTGCGCCTCAACATCTTCCCCGACGGGGGCATCAGCCGCCTGCGCCTCCACGGCATCCCGGAGACCGCCCAGTGAGCCTCGATGCCCTCAATCACCTTCCCCCTTCCGCCGCCAAGGAAGCCTTCCTCACATGCTGCGGGGCCGAAAGCTGGGCCGACGCCATGGTCAACGCCCGTCCCTACGCGGATCACAGCTTGCTCTACGAGACGGCGGACCGCATCTGGCACGGCCTGGCGGCTGAGGACTGGCGGGAGGCCTTCGACCACCACCCGCGAATCGGCGACCTCGACTCGCTGAAGGCCAAGTACGCCGCCACCCGGCACTGGGCGGAAGGCGAGCAATCAGGGGCCGCCCAGGCCTCCGAGGAGGTCCTGCAGGCGCTGGCGGAAGGAAACCGGAAGTACGAGGCCGCCTTCGGCCACCTCTTCATCGTCTGCGCCACCGGCAAGACCGCCGAGGAGATGCTCGGCCTGCTTCGAACCCGCCTGCAGAACCACCCCGATCGCGAACTGCGCATCGCCGCCGAGGAGCAGCGCAAGATCACCCGCATCCGACTGGAGAAGCTGATTCACGCATGAGCAGTCCCATCACCACCCACGTCCTCGACACCACCCTGGGCCGACCCGCCGTGGGCGTCCCCGTCACCCTCGAGTTCGAGAGCGCCCCCGGCACCTGGCGCATGCTCGGCAAGGGCGACACCGACGTCGACGGCCGGATCCGCGACCTGCTACCCGCCGGAACTCCCCTTTCGGCAGGCACCTACCGGCTCACGTTCGAGACCGAGTCCTACTTCGAGAGGATGGGGACCGAAGGGTTCTACCCCCACGTGCCCATCCTCTTCCGGCTCGCCAACCCGGGCCAGCACTACCACGTACCGCTGCTGCTGAACCCGTACGGATACTCGACCTACCGCGGCAGCTAGCCCTCCGGTCATCGACACGGCCCGCCCCTGCCAACTCCCCCACCCGATTTGCATGGAGGCCCGCATGGATCCACACGTCCGGGAGTTGCTCGACCTACTCGTGCGATGGGTGCACCTCATCGCCGGCATCATGTGGGTCGGCAACTCGATGCTCTTCAACTGGCTCGACCGCAACTTGACCAAGCCCGCCGGCGCCAAGCCGGAGGTCGATGGCGAGATCTGGATGCTCCACAGCGGAGGCTTCTACCACGTCGTCAAGCAGCAGCTCTCGCCGGATCGGATGCCCGCGATCCTCCACTGGTTCAAGTGGCAGTCGTACAGCACCTGGATCAGCGGGATGTTCCTGCTCGCCATCGTCTACTACCTGGGAGACGGCGCCTTCATGGTCGATCCGTCGGTCGCGGCCATCACGCCGGGCATGGCGATCGCCGTCGGACTCGGCACCCTCGCGGCCGGCTGGCTGCTCTACGACCTGCTCTGGCGTTCGCCACTGGGCAAGGGGCGCTCGGCGATCGCCATCTCGCTCGTCCTGGCCGGGGGGATCGTCTTCATGCTCACCCAGCTCCTGAGCGGACGGGCGGCCTACATCCACGTCGGCGCCTTGCTCGGCACCCTCATGGCCGGCAACGTCTTCTTCCACATCATCCCCTCCCAGCGCCAGCTGGTCGCCGCCACCGAGCGCGGCGAGAAGCCCGATCCCGCCCTTGCCCTGCAAGCCAAGAAGCGCTCCATCCACAACAACTACATGACCTTCCCCCTGCTCTTCATCATGGTCAGCAACCACTTCCCGGGTACCTTCGCCCAGGAACTCAACTGGCTGATCCTGGGGGTGGTGATGGTCGCGGGCGCGACGGCTCGCCACTGGCTGAACATCCGCTTCGTCTTCCCGAACTGGCGGCCGGCCCTGGGCACCACCCTCGTGGTCGCGATCGCGCTGCTCATCGTGCTTATGAACCCCGCTCTGCAGCAATTCAACGCGCCGCCTGCGCACCTCGCGGAGGTTTCGAACGATCCCGTCGCCTTCGCCGACGCGCGCGCGGTGATCGCACAGCGCTGCACGACCTGTCACTCCGCGACGCCCAGCGATCCGGGCTTCCCGCAGGCGCCCGCGGGAGTCACGTTCGACACCCCGGATCAGATCGCCCGCCTAGCCGAGCGGATCAAGATGCGCGCCGTCCTCAACCACAGCATGCCGCTGGGAAACAAGACCGGAATGACCCCGGAAGAACGCGCGCTCCTGGGTCGCTGGATCGCGCAAGGCGCAGGAATCCAATAAAAAAGGGGGCCGCCAATCCGGCGGCCCCCTTTTTTTGCCCGTCCGGCCTACTTGCCGGTGCGACCGTTGAGGATCTTGACGAACGAGCGCGTGCGCAGCTCGTCGAGGGTCAGCCCCGTCACCAGCGCTTCCTCCTCGGTGATGGCCCCGCAGTTGATGCCCCGCAGGAAGAAGTTGAGCAGCCCCTGACCGGTGGCCGCATCGTCGAAGACGTCGCCCACCAGGGTGGCCTGCGCCGCCTTGGCGATGAAGTTCGAGAGCCGGGCCGAAGCGGGCTCCAGCCCTTCCAGGAAGAACGCGTAGACCGCCGCGTACCGTGTCGGCAGCTGGGCCGGATGGAGGTCCCAGCCCTGGTAGTAGGCATGCCTGAGCGAGTGGTTGATGTCGTCGAAGTGCAGCTTCCAGGCGCGGTGCACCACGGTCCGGTTCTCGTGGAGCTGCTCCATGGTCAACGCCTTGCTCGCGCTGGCGCGGTGAGGCGCCACCGGCATGACGTTGGTGGCGCCATCGGAGAGCATGATGCCCGAGCCGGCGAAGGCCACCTGCATCACGTGGCGGGCGAAGTCGCAGGCCGGGTGCGTCATCTGCTGGTACGCCGCGGTGATGTTGCAGCCCGCCGTGTAGTCGTAGGTGCCGAAGTGAGCCCCCACGCAGCGTCCCTCCGAAGCCGAAATCAGCAGCGGCAGCGTGGACTGCCCGTTCCGGTTGAGGATCACCTGCGGGGTCTCGACCATCACCTCGAACTTCAGCACTCCCTCGGACAGGCCGTTCTGACGCTCCAGGATCCCGAGGATCTCGACGAGCGCCGTGATCTGCTCGGGAAGGGTCACCTTCGGCAAGGTCACCACGAAGTTCTCGGGCAGGCGGCCCAGCAGCCCGACCAGCTTGGTCACGAAGATGTCGAGCGTCCGCACGCTACGGGCGCGCAGCTCCTCGTTGAAGGGCTTGATGCGGATGCCGATGTAGGGAGGCAGCGTTCCGGCCTTCACGCCCTTGGCGACCTCCTCGGCGGCCAGGACGGCATGATGATCCTCCTCGACGTCGGGGCGGTTGCCGTAGCCGTCCTCGAAGTCGATCCGGAAGTCCTCCACCGCCTCGCGGCTCAGCTTGGAGACGACCCGGCTGAAGACGGTGAACGCCAGCCACGCAGCGGGGAACGCCCGGCGCACGGCCTCGGCATCCTGGGCAAGCTGCACGCCGAGCGCGTCGATCTCATCCAGGGTGTCGGGCAGCGTCTCCGAGCCCCTGAGGCCGATGGCCTTGGCGAAGGAGACGAAGTTGCTCGCGTACTCATCGAGGGAACGAAGCGCCAGGGAGCCCATCTTCGGGGCGGTATCGGCCTTGAAGATCTGGGCTCCGCCGTAGACCGTGTGAACCGGCTGGCGGGAGGTCGAATCTCCCGGGTACGACCTGGCGAAGGCGGTGTTGGCGGCCTGGAGCTTCGAAAGAACCGGCGTCAGGGCAGATGGGGGCAAGGACGTCGTGGCATGGATCTGGGTCGACATGGGTCCTCCTGTTGCTGAGGGGAAGCATGTCCCAATCTTACCTCGGATCGCGTAAGATAGGATGCCATCCCTTGCTTATCATAGGAGGCCTCATGTCAACCACCCTGTTGAAGAACCTGACGATCGCCCCGATGCAGGAGGGCGAACCGGCTTTCCATGGGGGGGATCTGCTGATCGAGGACGGGCGCATCGTCACCGAGAGCGCCTCCGCCCCCGCTCAGATCATGGACATGAGCGGCTGCATCGCCGTTCCCGGGTTGGTGAACACGCACCACCACCTCTACCAGACGCTCACCCGCGGGCTACCCGAGGCCCAGAACGCCGAGCTTTTCGAGTGGCTGACCACCCAGTATCCCATCTGGGCGGGACTCGACGCGGAGATGGTTTACTGGAGCGCCGTCTGCGGCCTGTCCGAGCTCGTGCTCTCCGGCTGCACGACCGTCAGCGACATGTTCTACGTCTTCCCCGAGGGCTCCGATGTCACGCTCGACGCGGTCATCCAGGCGGCCAAGGACGTGGGAGTTCGGATGCACGCCGGTCGTGGCGCCATGTCGCTGGGCAAACGCGACGGAGGCCTGCCTCCGGACTCGGTCGTGCAGACTCCCGACGCCATCATGGCGGACGTCGAGCGCCTGGTGGCATTGCATCACGATCCGAGCGAGGGTGCGATGCTGCGCATCGACCTCATGCCGTGCTCGCCCTTCTCCGTGACCCCGGAGCTGATGGCGGCGATGCGCGACTTCGCGCGCCGGCATGGCCTGCTGCTGCACACTCACCTGGCCGAGACCCTGGACGAAGAGCAGTTCTGTCTCGAGCGCTTCGGCATGCGCCCGCTGAGGCTCCTCGAGGAGCTCGGCTGGCTTGGCCCGGACGTCTACCTGGCCCACGGCATCCACTTCGACGACGAGGAAGTCGCCCTGCTCGGCCGCACCCGGACGGGCATCGCCCACTGCCCCAGCTCCAACATGCGGCTGGGATCCGGCATCGCCCGGGTGCTCGAGCTGGTCGAGGCCGGAGCGCGCGTGGGGCTGGCCGTCGACGGCTCGTCGAGCAACGACGGTGGGTCGATGCTCGCGGAGGCGCGACAGGCCCTGCTGCTGGGACGCATGCGCTACGGCGTCGGCTATTCCGCGCATCAGGCGATGCGCCTGGCGACCCGCGGAGGCGCCGAGGTTCTGAATCGGCCCGAGATCGGTAGCATCGCCCCCGGCATGCGGGCCGATCTCGCCATCTACGACCTCACGGACGTGGCGTACGCCGGCGCTGCCGAGCACGACCCCCTGGCCGCGCTTGCCCTCTGCCAGACGACCCGCCCCAAGCACGTCTTCGTCAACGGCCGGCCCGTGGTTCAGGACGGACGCCTGACCACGCTGGAGCTTGCGGACGCCGTCCGGCAGCATAACCGCCTGGCGCGCAAGCTCGTGCAGAAGACGCAGCTGGCCGCTCGCTAATCGGGTACCCAGACATGGAGGAAGGCCGTCTCCTCAGCGAGAGACGGCCTTCCTGGTTTAATAGCGTTCGGTGGGGTTAACGTCCCGGCATGTAGCCGCCGAGGAAATAGCCCAGCGCGAGGCCCGCGATCATCAGCACCCCGATGAAGGTCGGAGGCGCGGGAAGCGGCAGGTTCAAGAGCCGGCACGCGAGTCCGATGGACAGCGAAAGAACCAGGGCCACTGACGTTTGAGAAATGAAACCAGCTTGCTCAGGCATGAAACCAATCTCCTTCGAATGGCATGGTGGGGAGCGATGGTTTCGGCAAATCCGCTTCGGTTATCCCGTGCAGCCCCTGTGCGAGCGCTATTATAACACGACTGCCCGTCAAATCTGCAATATGACTGTTTTTCAGCCAGTCCTTACTGACTCAAGTCACGGCCGCGGGCAAGGTTGAGCCGGGCAGTCGCGTCCTCCAGCGTAAACAGCGTCGCCTCTCCCAGGTAGAGGTAGAAGGGATGAGATGAGCGATCGCGCATGGCCCTGAGGCGCCGCGTGAACCATGCCCCCAGGTGGTGGCGCATGAAAGCGGCCTGCGCGTCGAGCATGACGTCGAGGTTCTCGTACCATTCGCGCGACAGGGCGAAGGCTTCCTTGAGGGCCAGCACCCCCATGAAGTCCAGCTCCCTGCCGACGTAGTCCTGGGACTCGGACAGGCGTGACGACGCCTCGAGCTGCGTGGCCCCGTTGAGGCCGAAGGCCTCGTAATACTCGGAAAGTTCCGCAAGGCAGGCCTCGCGGTCGAGATCCATGTCATCGGTCTCGTGAAGCGAGCAGCCGGCTCCTGGCTCGAAGAGACGCTCGTACTCCTGCTCGAGCTCCTCCGCGGACGTGGCGAGCAGGTGCTCGGCGGCTCTTGCCAGGGGGTACTTCACGCCGACCGGCCATGGCATCGGCGCGTCGAGCAGATGGCCCCAGCGGATCCGGATGCGGTTCTTCATGGTCGCATGCGGCCGATCGTAGCCTAGCGCGAGGACGTGGTACAGCGCGGAACGAAACAAGGCATCGGCGACGCGGTCGTGATGGGGATCGTGCACGCACATCATGGCCTCCTCAAGGTCTCGCGTCGAACGGCACCGAGCCCCTCCTCCCGATTCACCCCGAGTATAGCCCCGGCCGGAGAGCAAGCCATCCGTACTCCCCCACCCAATCCCCGGCGCCGTGGCCCCAATATTCCAATATTAAAGAAGGGCATGCCAGGCGCGTTTCGGCGCCTGGGGAGCGATCTCTCCCACCGGTTCAGGAAGGCCTCGCGCGTGGGGTAAGTTGCCCGCGGGGCGGGGCAGGACTATAATCGTTACAGCATCCCGTTTTCAGAGAGGAATCCCATGCCGACGATGACCAAGAGCCCTTACGCAGCGGGCAATCTATACGGCTTGACCGACGAGCAGCTCCAGCTCCAGGAGATGGTGCGCGAGTTCGTCAAGCGCGAGGTGGCGCCCAAGGCCGCCGAGATCGACGAATCCGAGCGCTTCCCCGTCGAGACCTTCAAGAAGCTCGGCGAGCTTGGCCTGATGGGCATTCCCGTCCCGGCCGAGTACGGCGGCGCGGGCTCGGACACCCTTTCCTACGTGCTCGCCGTCGAGGAGATCGCCAAGGCCTGCGGCTCCACCGGCCTTTCCTTCGCCGCGCACATCTCGCTCGGCTCGATGCCCCTGGTTTACTTCGGCACCGAGGAGCAGAAGAGCAAGTGGCTGCCCTACGTGACCTCCGGCGAGTTCATGGGCTCCTGGGCCCTGACCGAGCCGCAGGCCGGCTCCGATGCCTCGCGCCAGCAGACGACCGCCGTGCGCGACGGGGACCACTGGGTGATCAACGGCCGCAAGACCTTCATCACCAACGCCCCCTACGCCCGCTACGTCATCGTCATGGCGATGACCGACAAGAGCAAGGGCAACAAGGGCATCTCGAGCTTCATCGTGCCGACCGACACCC
>JAKFCW010000116.1:0-132846 GCA_036676455.1 Candidatus Sericytochromatia bacterium | reverse complement strand
GGGCATGGCACTCGCCATCGCCCACGGCGTCTTTGCCTGGGGGCCGGCCCTCGCCGCCATGCTGGGGGCCTGCTTCATCCAGATCGGGACCAACTTCGCCAACGATTACTTCGACTTCAAGTCGGGGGCCGATACCGCCGATCGGATGGGCCCCCTGCGGGTCACCCAGGCGGGCCTGGTCACGCCCGCTCAGATCAAGGCCGCCACGGCGATCGCCTTCGGCCTCGCCACCCTCTGCGGCCTCTACCTGACCTGGGTGGGCGGCTGGCCGATCGTCGTGATCGGCTTGCTGTCCATTCTCTCGGGCATCGCCTACACCGGAGGCCCCTTCCCCCTGGGCTATAACGGCCTGGGAGACCTGTTCGTCTTCGTGTTCTTCGGGCTGGTCGCCGTCGGGGGGACTTACTACGTCCAGGCCATGGGCTTCAGCCCGATCGTGCTGGCGGTGGCAGTCCCCGTGGGCCTGCTGTCGACGGCCATCATCGTGGTGAACAACCTGCGCGACGCGGACACCGACGTCGTGGCCGGCAAGCGCACCCTGGCCGTCATGTTCGGCAAGGGCTTCGCACGCTACGAGTACGTGGCGCTGCTCGCGCTCTCGTACCTGGCGCCGATGATCCTGATCGCCATGGGCAAGCTCTCGCTCTGGGCGCTCCTGCCTCTGCTGAGCCTCCCGATGGCCGTCTCGCTGATTCGCAAGGTTCACACGGTCCAGGGGCCTGCCCTCAACCCCGTGCTGGGCGGCACCGGCAAGCTGCTGCTTGTCTTCAGCCTGCTCTTCTCCCTGGGATTGGTGCTGTGAAGTTGAGGGCCGTCCCCTATGAGGTCCCCTACCGGAGACCCATCCAGACGGCCCACGGCACCCTGACGACCCGCCAGGGTTTCTGGGTGCTCGCCGAGGGCGCGTCGGCTGACGGCGTCGCCGTCACGGGCATCGGCGAGGTGTCCCCGCTTCCCGAGTGGGGCACCGAGACCCTGGATTCGGCCCGGCACGCCCTGGCCTCCCTGCCTGAATTCGACCTTCCCACCACGCTCGACGCGCTTGGCGATCGCCTGGCCTCCATCGGCCTGGACCGCGCGTCGCTGCCGGCCACCACCGCAGGCGTCGAGTTGGCCTGCCTCGACCTGGAGGCCCGCATGCAAGGACTCTCTCTGGCCTCGCTGCTCGCAGAGCAACCGCTGTCACGCCTCTCAGTCAACGCGCTGCTGAATGGCCGCGACCCCGAGGAGCTGGCTGCTGACGCCCGCTTGCGGGTCGCGGAGGGGTTCCGGACGCTCAAGGTGAAGGTGGGGCTGGGGGCGATCGCCCAGGACGTCGAGCGCGTGCGCGCCGTGCGCGAGGCCGTGGGGCCGGAGATTCGCCTGCGGGCGGACGCCAACGCCGCCTGGGACCCGGCTACGGCCGAGGATGCCTTGCGCCAGCTTCGGCCGTACGACCTGGAATACCTCGAGCAGCCCCTACCGGACGCCGCCGCGCTCACTCGTCTGCACGAGCGAGGCATCCTGCCCATCGCCGCCGACGAATCCGCCACCGATCCGAACGCGGTGAACGCGTTGATCGCGCAGCGGTCGGTCGATTGGCTCGTCTTGAAGCCCATGGCACTCGGTGGCTTGCTCTACACGCGCGACCTGGCTCGCGAGGCGCGCGCGGCGGGAATCGGCGTGACTCTCACCTCGGTGCTGGACCGGGGCATCGGCACGGCTGGGGCCATGCACCTGGCCGCCGCTCTTGGCCTGGAATCGGCCTGCGGTCTGTCGAATACCCACATGGATCCGGAGCACTTCGTGGGCCCCTCCCCCGTCAGTGGCTGGCTGGAGGTCCGCGGTCCGGGACACGGCGTGCCCCGCTCGATCGTTCTTTCCCGCGAGGTCGCTCATGATGCTTAGAACCGCGCCCACCCTCGATGCTTCCCGCCGTTTCCCCGATCACCCGGCCCTGATCTGCCGGGGAGAGGTCTGGACTTACCGCACATTCGAGGAGCGCATCCAGCAGGCGGCCCGGCGCCTGCATGCGCGGGGCGTGGCGTCCGGAACCCGGGTGGCCGTCTGGGCGGGAAACTCTCCGGACTGGGCGCTCCTCGCTCATGCGGTGGGACGTGCCGGAGGCGTCTTGCTGCCCCTCAACACCCGCCTGACGGACCACGAGCTGCTTTACCAGGCCTCCCACGCGGAGCTCTTGCTGGCCAGTCCCGAGCTGGCCGCGCGGGCGCGCCAGGCCCTGCCTGTCGGCTTGCCGGTCTTGACCTTCGACGGCACGTATCCAGGCCTTGAGTCCTTCTGGGACATCGCGCCCGATGCCGCACCCGTCCCGGAGACGCTGGACCTGTCGGCCCCGCAGGCGATCCTCTTCACCTCGGGGACCAGCGGCATCCCGAAGGGCGCGGTCATCACCTGGGGCAACCAGTTCGCCAGCGCCGAGGCCTCCTCCAGCGTGATTCCGCTTGCGCCTTCCGACCGCTGGATCGATTGCATGCCGCTCTTTCACGTGGGGGGGCTCAACATCCTCTACCGCTGCGCCATGGCCGGAGCGGCCGCCATCCTGCATGAGCGCTTCGATGCCGACGCCGTGAACCTCGCCTTCGATCGGGACGGGGGGACCGTGATCTCGCTGGTGGCCTCGACCCTGACCCGTACGCTCGACGCCCGCCAGACACCCCTGCCGCCGCACGTACGCGCGGTCCTGATCGGCGGGGGGCCGGTCCCGCCGGACCTCATCGCTCGCTGTGCGATCGCGCTGCCGACCTACGGTTTGACCGAAACCTGCTCGGGTGTGACCTTGGTGGGCCTGGGGGCGACGGATGCGGACCGGGCCACGGCAGGCAGGCCGATGGCCGGCGTCGAGATCCAGATCCGCTCCGAGGACGGCACTTTGCTGCCCCCCGGCATGGCGGGCACCATCACGGTGCGCGGCCCCATGGTCATCGGCGGCTACCTCGACCCCGCGGCGACGGCCAAGGCCCTGCATGACGGCTGGCTGGACACCGGCGACTTCGGCATGCTCGATGCGCAGGGACGCCTGACGGTGTTGACCCGCCGCACCGACCTGATCCTCTCGGGGGGAGAGAACGTCTATCCGGCCGAGATCGAGGCCGCCCTGCGCGCCCATCCGGCGGTCCGGGACGCCGCGGTGGTCGCCATCGCCCACCCGCGCTGGGGACAGGCGCCCCTGGCCTTCGTGGTGCGTCGCGAGCCCCTGGAGACCGACTTGCTGTCAGACTTCCTGGCCAGCAGGCTTGCCAGGTACAAGCTGCCTGCCGAGTACCGCTTCATCGAGGCGTTGCCCTTGCTCGCCAACGGCAAGGTCGACCGGCGATCGCTCGCAAGCCTTGCCGCATCCCGGCTTGAATCCCACCCCCTCGCCTAGACGCCCGTCCCACGGCCAGCCCGCCATGCTTCACGACTCGTAGCATAGCTCGGACGCTTCTTTGGGTTCAGGGGTGGGGCTCGATATAGTACAATAGTTCGGTATCTCCGCACCCATGTTGAGGCCAAAATCCATGTCCCCGCGCCAGCCCAAGTCCCCCTCGTACTCGGATATCGACCTTTCGAACTGGAAGGACTATCCCGACATCCTGACGGACAGCCTCTGGCAGTTTCCGTCCCGCAAGAACACCGGGACCCACGTCGGGGATTACCACGGCAACTTCATCCCCCAGGTCGCCGAGCAGATCATGTTGCGCTACTCCAAGCAGGGCGACACGGTCCTGGACATGTTCCTGGGGATGGGCACCAGCCTCATCGAGTGCCGCCGGCTGGGGCGCAACGGCGTCGGCATCGAGCTGCTGCCGGCCATCGCGGAGCGCTCGCAGGCCCGCATCGAGGCCACCGAGAACCCCCACGACGTGCGCACGATCGTGGTGAACGGCAGCTCCGCCGACTCCGTCACCCACGTCAAGGTCCGCGAGGCCTTCGAGTCGCTTGAGAAGGACGCGGCGGACCTGGTCTTCCTGCACCCCCCTTACTCGGACATCATCCGCTTCTCCAACGGCGAGAACCCCGACGACCTCTCCACCGTCGACAGCGACGACGAGTTCGTGGAGCGCTTCGGTGAGGTGGCCCGTGCCAGCTTCGACCTGCTCGCCCCGGGCCGCTTCATGGCCCTGGTCATCGGGGACAAGTACGCCAAGGGTGAGTGGGTGCCCCTGGGCTTCCAGTGCATGCAGGAGTGCATGAACGCCGGCTATCTGCTCAAGAGCATCGTCGTGAAGGACATCAACGGGAACGAGAAGGGCAAGGGCAAGAACGCCAACCTCTGGAAGTACCGCGCCCTCAAGGACGGCTACTACGTCTTCAAGCACGAGTACGTCATGCTCTTCCAGAAGCCTCAGGCGAAAGCCAAGGCCAAACCCAAGACGAAGGCCCGCCAGTAGGCGGGCCTTTTTCGCTATTGTGGCTCGGGGGTGAAGGTGACCGAGTAGCCACCCTCTCGGCCGATGGCCTCGCTGAGGGCATAGCCCCAGTCCGCTTCGCCGGGCCGCAGCTCGACCTCGCGTAGCTTGAGCTTCATGCCGGCTCCCTGCCCCTCCATGGTCTCCGAGCGTAGGGGCAGCGGCTTCTTGCCGAGTGCCGCCACCAGATCCCGGATTCGGGCGTCGGAGGAAGGGGTGGCCGAGGCGCGATCGCCCTCGACGGTCACCTGGCCCGCGAGCTGAGGTAGGAAGTCCGTCGAGGCATCCAGTTTCCAGAGGTAGAAGGTCAAGGTTTTCATGCGAAGACTCCGGCCGAGACGCTGTCGCCGGTGGCGAAGGCGTGGGCTTCGATGGGTTGCGTGCGGTAGGCTTCATACCCGTTGGTGGGCTGAGCGTAATCGAAGAAGTTCCCATACCAGCTGATCGCCGTGTCGTAGAGGGGATCGGCCGGGTCCATCCTCCCCTTCTTCGCGTCGACGCCCTTTTCCCACTGATAGGCATGTGCCTGCTCGTGGGTCACGGTGTTCACGAATTCGCGCAGGTTCGTCAGGGTGTCGGGCGAGACATGGACCTTGTCCTCGGTCGGGTGGTAGTACCCGTAGGACGGCTTCTTCAGGAAGGCATCGATCTGGATGGCGGCGGGCGCGAAGCCGTAGATCGCTCCTTCCATCGCCGCGATGCGGTTACCCGCCGCGAGTTTGGTGTCGGCGGGCAGCTTGCCCCAGTCGGCGAACGCGCTCTGCAGGGCTGCGTCGGCGCGGATGCCCTTGATGAGGTTGGACCGGTTGATCAGGTCGTTCTGCTTCCAGCTGGTGCCCTGGGCAGGCCCAGGAAGCTTGGGTAGAGGGCCGGTAAGCTGCGTCTTCAGCTGTGCGAGCCGCTGGGCTTCCGGGTCGAGCGGCACGGCCGGGGCGACGCTGCTGGAGCCGCCGGCCCAGGTCAGGCCGAGCGAGTTGCCGGAAGGAGGGGGCGAGGAAGTGCTTCCGGCAGGCTTGCCGCCTGCGGGAGCGGAAGAGGTCGAGCCGCTGCGCCATTCGAGGCCGAGTCCCTGGTTGGTCGAGGGGGATCCGCCCGCCGGTGGCGGGGCGGCCGGGGTGGAGGTGCTGGCTCCGCTGCGCCACTCGATGCCGAGCGCGCTGCCGGTGGAGGGCTTGCTCGCGGGCGAACCACCTCCCAGCGGTCCACCGGCCGGAGGTGGGGCCGATGGCTTGCTGGCAGAGGCCCATTCGATGCCCAGACCGCTTGGCGTACCGGCCGATCCGGGCGCGGGAGCGCTTCCCGCCCATTCGAGGAGCAGGCCTTTTCCGCCCGCTACCGAGGACTGATCGGCGGGGGGCGTCGACCCGGCCGGAGGCGTCTGCGTCGGAGGCTCGGGAGGGGTGGCAGAAGAGGCATCGCCGCGAGGCCGAACGTTTGGCGTTTGGGTGACCCAGGTCAGGCCCAGCGGTCCTGTTGACATGCCAACCTCCCTTCGAGTGGGGAGTCAAACGCTCCCTTGCTCCCTCGTTCCCATGGCAAGACGAAACTTAACGACTCGCTCGATGCGAGCTAGGGCTCCTCGAGGCCGAAGTCGGCGCCCTTTCGGCCTTTGAGGCCGTTCAACAAGTTTGCCATGTCCATCACCTCGGCGTCGGCAGGCAGGGTGAAGAGTGCGGCGTTGACGCCCCCGCGCGAGACATTGAGGTAGCGGACCACGGTGTCGCCACTGGCGGGCGTCCGGACGATCGACTTGAACGGCACGCCGCTCGCGACGTAGTTGGTGGAGACGCTGCCGTCTTCCGAGGTGCTCTGGTAGACCTCGCAGTTGCGGCCGTCGACCGTCTGGTTGGCCAGCTTCTTCAGCGAATGGCGGGCGCCGGGGTTGAGCCCCATGGCGCCGAGCGAGGAGAGGCTGAGGCGCAGCCAGGTGGAATCTCCCTGGTACATGTACGCCGACCCTTCGTCCATGCGGATGATGGCGGTCATGCCCGCCTCTCCCTTCGATTCCAGGCGCACGCGCTGGGGCATGTAGGCGATCCGGAACGTGGTGGGGGTGGGCATCGCCGGCGAGGTGATCACGACGTCCGCGGTGAAGGGCGGGGCGTTGTCCAGTCCTGGCAAGACGCTCGGAAGGCCGGTGCCACCGAAGGCCTGAGCGGGAGAGCTGGTGGTGATCCAGAGCGCCGCGAGGGCGGCGGCGAGTCGCTTCAGCATCGAATTTCCTCCGTCTCGAAGGGAGCGAGGGTTACTTTGGCAGGTATACCCGGGAACGAGGATGGTCTTCCCGGCATGCGAGCCGTTATAATGGGCAGAGCAGAAACCGGGAGGAGAACCGTGACCCATAGCCTTTCCGAGGCCGCGAAGCAACTCGGAGTATCCACCTCGCTGATCCGGCGGTACGAAAAGGAGTTCGAGCTGAACTTCGCCCGTACCGAGCAAGGGCGTTGCATGCTCACGGATCGGGACCTGACCAACCTTCGCATCATTCGTTCGTTCCGGCAACAGGGAATGGCGTTCGATGCGATCAAGGAGCAGCTTCGTCCGCAAGAAGGCGTCGAGCTGGTTTCGGCGGAGACCCACGTCGAGGGCCCGGAGATCCGCGAGGTGCTCTCCGCGCTGGTCCGGCGGCAAGACGAGCTCGAGAGCGTCGTCACCGCGCAGCAAGCCCAGCTCAAGGCGCACCAGGAGCGGATCGAGGCGCTCTTGGGAGAGAACCAGAAGCTGCTGGCGCGGCATGAGCAGCTCGGAGGGCTCTTGGCCCAGCCTTCCGTGCCGAACGAAGAGCTTTCGGCGCTGCGCGAGCGCGTCGCGGGGCTGGAGTCCCAGGCCGAGACGGCCATGGCCGAGGCGAGCAAGGATGAGGTCATCCGTCGCCTGCAGCGCCGCTTGCTGGAGCTGGAAGGCACGATCGCGGCGCAGATGGACCATCCCGACCCGGAGGGGGGGATGCTCGATGAGTTGGCATCGGCGATTCAGGTGCTCGCGACCCAGCAACGCAAGCGCTGGTGGGAGTTTTGGAAGTAATCGGAACTTACCGACTTCTTAACGCAACTTCCGGGCTCCTCGAGGGGATAAGACTCCTAACACCCTTTTAACGGAGCCTTTCCCATGAGCACCATCAACGGCCAATCGAGAATCCACGACATGTTCGTCCGCACTTCGCGCCCCGCGGCGCCGGAGGCTCAGGAGGGCGATCAGACCGAGGAAGCGCTCAAGTCGAGCGTCGCGAACAAGACGGACGTCTTCGTTGGCAAGCTGGTGGGGGGCACGACGCTCACGTCGAACGTCGCCAGCGGGGATGCCGCCGCCGCCGCCGTGGAGGCCGCAAAGGTCGCCGCCAAGACCATGTCGGCCAGCCCGGAGGTCGCCGAGGGAATCGCCAAGGGCGCCACCGTGGTCTCGGGAGCCGTCGCTGCTGCCAAGGGAGATCACTTCGCCGCCGCGATGACGGCCAAGGCCGTGCTCAAGAACTCTCCCAGCCTTTCGAAGCTCTCCGTGGTGGCGGATGCCGTCATGATCGCCACCGGTGAGGCGAAGGTCTCCGAGACGGTGGAACAGGTCTCGAAGGAAGTCAAGAAGGTGGTTTCGCCCCTGACCACCCGAGGCGATCGCGTGAAGTCCGGCCTCAAGCTCGCGCAGCATACCCAGAACGGCGTGGTGCTCGCTCAGCAGCTAAGTGGCGCGGCCACCGGCATCGGCAAGTGGCTCGGCAAGTTCCCCGCCTTCAAGGGCATGACCGCAGGAATCGGCCGCCTGGCCGCCACGGTCTCCGCCAGCCCGCTCGGCGTCTTGGTCCGCAAGCTGGGCAAGCTCATGCCCGTCCTGAACCTGGCCGCGCTCGCCAATTCGATCCGGATCGCCATCGACATCTGGCGCGACCCCCGCAGCTCCAACACCTCCAAGGGCCTGGTCGCCGGCTCCATCGCGAGCGG
Organism: Candidatus Sericytochromatia bacterium; assembly: GCA_036676455.1. Taxonomy (GTDB): domain Bacteria; phylum Cyanobacteriota; class Sericytochromatia; order S15B-MN24; family UBA4093; genus UBA4093. The sequence goes on along the minus strand of JAKFCW010000116.1, from coordinate 124,526 downwards.
CGCGGTCCTCTTCGGGGCCTCCGTCATCACCGGTGGGGCGGCCCTGGTGCCTGCGGCGGCCGCCTTCGGCGTCGCCACCGAGCTCGGATTGATTGCCACCCGCAAGCGCGACCTCGAAGCGGGCAATACCGACCGCCAGATGCTCTCGTACCTCGCCAATCCCGTCGAGGGCGCGAAGGCCTTCGGTGGCGTGATTTCCGAGGCGGCCCGCGGCATTGCCAAGCAGGTCACGACGATGTTCACCAAGCTCGGAGACAAGCTCACCGGCGCTGCCCCTGCCGCGACCCCGACTGCCAGCAAGAAAGCCGCCCCGAGCGGCATGCTCGGAGCGGCTCCCAAGCTCAACTAATTAGCCTGTCGGCTAGACCACGCAGGAATCTCCTTCGCAGGCCGGGGCGTCGCCCTCGGTCGGCGTTTCGCCGATCTCGGCCGAAACCTGCTCGAGAATCTTCAAGAAGGTCTCGGCCTCCTGAGCGCCCGACACTCCCCACTTGCCTTCGAAGACGAAGGTGGGAACTCCCGTGATACCCATCTCGCGAGCCTGGTTGATCTCGGCGCTGACCACGTCGGCTCCGTCATCGGAGGCCAGGTAGTCCCGGACGCGCTCCGGCGACATGCCCAGCTCGCCGGCAATCTCGGCCAGCCGCGCCGTGTCCGCCAGGTTGTCCCCATCGGTGAACTGCGCCTTGAAGAGCCGGGTGGCGAGCTTCTGCTTGAGGTCCGCTCCGCCTTCGCGCTCGGCCAGGGCGAGTAGCCGGTGGCCGTTGAACGTGTTGACGATCAGGGCCTTCTCCGTGTGGAACTCCAGGCCTTCCTTGGCGGCAACGGCTTTGACGTTCTGGCTCATCTGCTTGAAGCCGGGGCCGTAGCGCTCGGTCAGGTACTCGTCATGCAGCATGGCCTGCTGGGGGTCGGTGGGAAGGTCGGCGTTGAGCTGGTAGGCCTTGTAGACGACCTCCACCTGATCCCGCTGGGGGAAGGCTTCGAGCGCCTTCTCGAAGCGGGCCTTGCCGATGTAGCACCAGGGGCACTGAATATCCGAATAGATTTCGACTTTCATCACGTCTCCTCATGGTCGTTGGCGAGGGCTTGCCCTGATTCAGTCTACCCGACGGGGAACCCTCGTGGCGCCAGGGGTGACGCCCGCGCGTCCCCTGGCGAGAACTCGCTTACTTGCGCGGGGCGATGGGGGCCGTCGAAAGGCGCCCCCAGGCGACGAGCACCTGGACGGCCCAGAGGCCGATGCTCCAGGCCTTGGAGGACCTGGAAAGGGTGAGAAGGTTGGTGGACATAGGGGCTGTTCCTCGGAAGCAAGTGGAAGCGAGACACAAAGGGGGATCTTTGCTATGATACCGATCGGTAACAGGTCCTGATGTTACTGATCGGTAACTAAGAAGTCAAGGGTCGTGAAGAAAAATCTTGCCAGCCTGATCACGGGCGTCATCGACATGCAGCTCCCCCCGCGCCAGCGCATCCTGGCCGCGGCGCGCCTGCTTTTTGCAGAACACGGCATCCGGGCGGTAGGAGTGGAAAGCATCGCCGAGGCGGCGGGCTCCAACAAGATGACCCTTTACCGGCATTTCGAGTCCAAGGACGTCCTGGTTGCCGAGTACCTCCGCGAGATCGCAGCCGCCGAGGAGGCGTTCTGGAAACAGGTGGCCGCGGCGCACCCCGGCGAGCCGCGCGCCCAGCTGGACGCCTGGCTGGACGTCGTTGTGACGGGGGTGGGGAACTCCCGGGGCTGTCCGCTTTCCAACGCGGCGGTCGAGCTTTCCGAGAAGGATCATCCGGCCCGCGTGGTCATCGAGGAGCAAAAACAGGCCTGTCGCAACCAGATCCTCGAACTTTGTCGTGCGCTCGGCGCTCGTCATCCCGAGCTGCTCGCCGATGAGCTCTTCCTGCTCATCGAGGGCGCCCGGGTCAGCGCGCAGAGCGTGGGGCCCTTGGGACCCGGATCTCGAGTCAAGCGCATGGCCGATGCACTCATCCAGGCACATACCGCTGGCTAGCGGAATGCACGAAGCGCGATAGTCGTTGATTCGGTGCTAGTCAGCCTTTTGCGGCTGGCACGGGAGGGTGAACCAGAAGGTGCTTCCTTCCCCCAGCCGGCTTTCGACTCCGATGCACCCTCCGTGGGCCTCGATGATCGACTTCGAGATGGCGAGTCCGAGGCCGGCGCCGCTGTGTTCGCGCGTGTCGGAGGGGTCCACCTGGTAGAACTTCTCGAAAAGCCGCGGCAGGTGGTCGGCGGAGATGCCGACTCCGGAATCCTGAATCGAGAGCTTGTACGCGTGGCCCAAGGAGTCGACCGAAATATTGATCCGGCCGCCTGCGGGCGTGAACTTGATCGCGTTTCCGACCAGGTTGAAGAGGACCTGTTCGATTCGCTTCACGTCCATGCGCAGCCGCATGGGCTCGAAAGGCACCTCGGCCTCCAGGCTGAGCTGAGACTCATGCGCCTGCGGCAAAAGGCTCGACAAACCGTTGCGCACGACGTGGCTCAAGTCCGTTTCTTGAGGGCTGAGGCGGAACGTCCCGGCCTCGAGCCGCGCGAAATCGAGGAGATCCTCGACGAGGAACTGGAGCCGGTCCGTGCTTTGCTGAATCTGGGAGACGAACGCAAGCTGCTGCGCGGTCAGGTCGCCCCCGATGCCGTCCTCGAGGAACTCCGCGTAGCCCATGATGGAGGTCAGGGGAGTGCGGAGCTCGTGGGAGGCCGAGTTGATGAAGTCGCTCTTGAGGCGATCGAGTTCGCGTAGCTTCTCATTGGCCCGTTGAAGTTCGCGGGTGCGCTCGGCGACCTCTGCCTCCACTTGATCCTTGCGGCGCTGGAGTTCCATGGTGAGCTGGTGAAGCGCCCGCTCGGATTGCTTGCGTTCGGTGACGTCCCGTCCGATGATGACCAGCCCCATGCGGGTGCCGTCGTCGTTGAAGACGGGGACCTTGATGGTCTCCAGGATGACTGCCGGAGCAGACGGTTGCGGGATGATCTCCTCGGCCTTGCAGCGCTTTCCGGAGGCCCAGGTGCGCTCATTGGTCGCTTCGCAGGTCAGAAAAGCTTCGCGGAAGAAGGGCCTCAGCTGCGCGAGCTCGTAGTTGGTCTTGCCCTGGTAGGCGGCTCCGTCCAGCTGAAAGAGCTTGAGGAATGCATCGTTTGCCAGCAACCAGTGCCCGTCGCCGTCCGTGAAGCAGAAGAAGTCGGGGGAGGCATCGAGCAAGGTCATCAGAAACGGTAGCATCATTCGCGTCATCCTCGCGTGAGAGGAGCTTGGCCCGGAAAGTCCGGTTTATTGCTCTGATTGTCATGTTAACTCAATTAAATCACCCCTCATGGACGCATGCAATCATGCGGATCCGGCGGGCCCGGTGAGCCGGGGATACTACTTGCACAAAAAACGCACGCGCGTCGGTGGCTAGAAGTACCAGCGCGAGTAGAGGCCGACGCCGGTCGGGATCCCTCCGAACTCCGAGCCGAGCGAGACGGACTCGCCGTCGAGGCGCGGCGGCGATCCCAGCCCGACCCAGGCGTAAGCCCCCAGATCCGAGTTGTCGCTGATGCTTAACGTCAGCCGTGGCTGCCACAGGGTGGAGCCGTCGACCAGGTTCAGGAGTCCTGCCAAGGAGCCGTTGACCAGCGGGTGCAACTGCTTGGAGGCCGTGACCACGCCGTAGCCGGCCGATCCCAGAAAGGCCCAGCCTTCGCGAAAGGGGGCATCGGTGTGGACGGAGGCGAGATCTTCGGGGCGGCGGGCACCGAAGTCCTGAAGCATCAGGGCGGCCCCACCGCGGGTCTCGAAGGGGAGGTTGAAGTCCGCCCCGATCACTCCCGAGAAGGCCGCATGGGGCCAGCCTCCGCGGATCTGCTCGGCGTCCGGCCGCCGCTCGAAGAGCGCCAGCTCTCCCCAGATGCCGGCTGGCCCAAGTTCGCCTTCCCAGCCGAGACCGCCGAAGCCCCGGTTGCGGAACCGCCCACCCAGGACCTCGACGTCCATGCCGTGGAGCGAGGTTCGAAGCCTTGCGAGCGAGCCCCCGACATTCCAGGGATCGCTTCCAGCCAGGATCACCTCGGCCTCACCCTTCTCTGCGAGGGCCGTGCGAGCGCGCAGTGCATCGATGCCCGGCTTGTACGAGGAGTCCAAGGCTCCCGGCGCGAAGGGCGCGAGCACGTCCAGCACGCCCACGAAGTGGCTGGTGCCGAGGCTGACGGGCTGGCGGCCGAGGTCGAAGTCGAAAGCCCCCAGGCTCCAGGTCGCGTCCAGCCGTTCGATCCGGCCTCGGGTGGTCGTCCCGGTCCCTTGCGACCAACCGAGGTCCATGACCTCGAAGGGCCGGCTTTGCTGGGGCGTGCCGTTTCCGATGAGCGCAATGCCGCTGGCACCCGTGGATCCAAAGCCCGTCGTCAGTTCGAAGGCAGTGTTGAGCCGGGCTTCACCCAGGGGCTGATGGAACCAGACCCGCGCACGGGTCTCGCTCGTGCCGACGCCGCCGGCAGGAAGCGGGATGCCCGCCGGTCGGCTCAACCAGTCGGCGGTTAGCACGTTATGCCGCAGGGCCACCCCCGACTCGGTCTCGGCCCAGGATGGGGTCGCTCCGAGGAGAACGGAGGCCGCGAGGGCGGCGCTAAGCGTCCTTGCGTTCATCAGCGATGACCTTGCCGTCCTTGAGCCGGATTACCCGTTCGGCGATCGCGATGACCGCCGGGTCATGCGAGCTGAAGAGGAAGGTGATGCCGTGCTCCTGGTTCAGCCGCCGCATCATGCCGAGCAGCGAGGCCGCCGTCTCGGAGTCGAGGTTGGCGGTCGGCTCGTCGGCGAGCACGATGGCGGGATTTCCCACGATGGCCCGGGCCACCGCCACGCGCTGCTGCTGGCCTCCCGAGAGCTGCGTCGGGAAGCGCGTCGCCAGCTCGGCGAGTCCCAGCTCTTCGAGGATCGGCATGATCCGGGCTTTATGCAGGCGCTCGGGGACGCCCTGCGCCTGCAGGACGAACTGAACGTTCTCGTAGGCCGTCAGCACCGGGATCAGGTTGTAGGCCTGGAAGACGAAGCCGATCCGGCGCAGGCGCAGCTCGGCCAGTTCGTCGTCCGACTTGTCGCGGGTGTCGACTCCGTCGATCGCGAGCGTGCCCTCCTTGGGCCGGTCGAGCCCGCCGATCAGGTTCAGCAGGGTGGTCTTGCCGGAGCCGGAGGTTCCCGCCAGGGAGGCGAATTCCCCGGGAGCCAGCGTCAGATCGATCCCATCCACTGCCCGCACGACGTTGTCGGCTTGCGCGTAGTGCTTCTTCACACCGTGTAGTTCAATCGCGTTCATCTCAGTCAATCCTTTTCACGGCTCACTTGCGGATGGCGTCGGCGGGCCGGATGGCGAGCGCCCGCTGTGCCGGGTAGAGTGAAGCCAGTACCGAGAGCAGAATCATGCCTAGCGAGAGCCCGAGCACCATGGTCCAGTCCCAGCCGGTGCGGATCACCGGGTCCAGGGCGACGCCGCCCATGTCCATGTCCTGGTACATGGCCGAGAAGTCCATGCCGACCGTCGAGGTGTAGAGCCCCAAAAGGCCTGTCAGGGCCACGCCGACGACCGAGCCAGCGAGGCCCAGCACCAGGGCTTCCGCCATGACCATCACGCGGATGGATCCCCGGTGGACGCCCAGCGCCCGGATCACTCCGAACTCGCGGGTGCGCTCCATGACGCTCATGAGCATCGTGTTGAGGGTGCCGATGCCGACCAGCACGAAGAGGATGCTCACGATCATCCGGGTCTCGGAGTTCCCCCACTCGATGATGGCGGCAAGGTTGGGCATGGCTTTCTGCCAGGGATAGGCGTCGGTCGCTTCAGCCTGGGAGGCGATCGCCTTCAGGCGCGGCAGCATCCCGGGAATGGCCTCGGGGCCCTCGAGCATGACGGCGATCTCATGGGCGTGCCCCTCGCGCCCGATGAGCGCGGCCAAGGCCTCGCGAGAGGCCAGCACGGTGCCGGAGTCGACGGCCTTCACGCCGGTCTTGAGGATGCCCGAGACCTTGAATAGCTTGCTCGCCATCTCACCCTGGGCGTCCTGGGCCATCCAGACGACCTTCTTGCCGACCTTCACCTGCAGCTCCTGGGCCAGCACCTCGCCGATCGCGACCTCAGCGGGACTGTCGGGAAGCGAGCCGGCGACCAGGTTCTTCGGATCCAGCAGGATGTTGTGAGCGGCCTCGCGCGCGATGTCGAGGCCCATGCCCAAAGCGGGCCGGGAGTTCCGGCTGGATCGCAGGAGGCCGGGGACGTTGAGGCGAGCGTAGACTGCCTCGACGCCCGGTTCCTGCGAGAGAAGGGGAACGAGGGTATCGGCGGGGATGGTGTCGGAGACCTGGCGGTCATCGAGGTAGCGTTTGTGGTAGAGCCCGACGTGACCGGAGCCGGAGCGGACTCCGTCGTCGATCATGTCGGCGTACATCCCGACGGCGATGTGATGGTAGAAGAGAGCCAGGAACAAGCTTCCGGCGATGGCGGCGAGCTGGATGGACGTGCGCCGCCGGTTGCGCCAGAGGTTGCGCCAGGCGATTCGGAACCAGATCATCTCAAACCTCCCTGAGCGCGTCGACGGGACGCAAGCGCCCGAGCTTCCAGGCCGGGAAGAGCGAGAGCACGCCCCCCAGGCTCATCATGAGCAGGACCGGGAAGAGGATGCTGTCCCAGCTGGGCTCGCTGCGCATGGAGGTGCTCAAGGTGGTGCCGGCCATGGTGAGGGACTCGGCGCTCGAGGACATGACGATGGGGTGCTCCATCAGGTAGAAGCTGAGGCCCGTGCCGGCGAGCCCGCCGACGACGGCGGCGATCGCGCTCATCATGAGGCCTTCGAGGACTATGAGCGCCATGAGCCGCCGGGGCTTCAGGCCGATGGCGCCCATCACCGCGAACTCGCGCAGCCGTTCGAGCTGCGCCATGTACATGGTGTTGATGGTCACGAGCACCACCGCGAAGTAGAAGATCACGGACGTCATGACCTTGCTCGTCCCAGATTGCCGCATCATCGCGGCCATCTGGGGCAGCATGCGCTCCCAGGAGGTGACCTCGGCGTCGGTGACGCGCGCCTGAGTCTGCTTGGCCCAGTCGCGGCTGGCCTTGGGGTTGGATAGCTTGACGACCCATTCGTGAAGGCGGCCGTCCAGCGCGAACATGCGTTGCAGCGTGGCGCGCGGGGCCAGGGCCAGCGAGCCGTCGAGCATGGCGTCTCCCGAGTTCAAGAGGCCCGCGACCGTGAAGACCTCGGCGGCCACCGACCCGTCGGCGGCTTGCCCCATGGCCACGACCTCGGATCCCAGGGATGCGCCGAGGCGCTTGGCGAGGGTCGTGCCCAAGAGGATATCGTTGAGCCGGCCCTCGGCCAGGTTGGATCCCGCGGCGAGGCGCGTGCTGAGCGCGCTCACGGCTTCTTCCTCGCGGGGCGAGACGCCCAGCAGTTCGGCGGGCTGGCTGAGGGAGTCGGAGTCGTGGCCCGCGCTCAGGAGGGCGAAGCCTCGCACGCGTCCGGCCGCGCCGAGGACGCTTGGGTCGCTTTCGAGTGCCGGCGGCTTGGCCCCGGCGTCGAGCGTGAGATCCATGTCACGGCCGTCGAGGTAGCCCGGCGCCGTGACCTTGGCGTGGCCGTGGTAGAGGCCGGTGGCGTTGTCCACGGAGTCGACCATGACGCTCTCGGTGATGCCCAGGGTCACGATCAGCAGGGCGGTGGCGATCGCCATCGCCGACATGGTGAGCAGGGTTCGGCGCTTGTTTCGCCAGAGGTTGCGAAATCCCATCCGCGTCATGAAGGCCATGGCTACCTCCTCAGGGAGCGCACCGAGAAAAGGCCCTTGGGCAGCGGGCGATCGAACTCGATCGTCTCGTAGACCATCTCGGTGTACTCACCCGGCTCGTCGGCCGGCACGTAGCGCATGCGGGTGGGAATCGTGCGGCCGTTGACCGTGCGGAGCTGGTCGAAGGTGATGGTGCGGACCAACTCGCCGTCCTCGTCGAAGTACGCCACGTCGAGGGGGACCTGGCGCGAAAGGTCGATGCGGTAGGTGATCGAGCCCCAGACGACGGCCGCGTCCGGCCTGGGCGTGGCCACGATGCTGGCCTCCCGGGCGGTCTCGGAGGCGACCTTGAAGGTGTAGAGCTCGTCGACCTTGTTCTCCTTGACGAGGTCGTCGTTGGTCAGATGGCTGCCCATCCAGCGATCGCCCATCAGGCTCGACGGGATCTTCATGAGCCGATCGATCTTGGGCAGGTAGTTCCACATCTCGTCGCCCACCTTGAGGGTGGCGGTCCCGGCGTCCTTCTTGGGGGTCAGGATCTTGGAGAGCATCTTGTCGCGGCCTTCGCCCCAGGCTTCGAGCGTCATCTCGCGGGTCCACGACTGGGTCACCACCTTCATGCGGAAGACCGAGTGAGAGGTCGCGCTCTGGTACTGGGTTTCGACCTGACGGATCAGGGTCTTGGCGTCCGGGCGGGCATCGGCGCTCGGGGGAGCGGCGAACGCGAGCCCGATGGCCAGGAGGCCGCTCATGAGCCACTTGGAGCGGGGATGAATCATCGGGAGGTCCCTCCTTTCGGAACGGAGAGGATGCGGCGCAGCATGTCGAGCTGAGGCTCGGCGTACCGGCGCATGTCGTCGGGGCCCATGCCTTCGAGCACCGAGGGGTCGTCCATCAGCGGACGGTTCATGATCTCGCTGACGGCCATGGTCAGGTTCATCAGGACGTCGAGCGGAAGGTCGTCGCGAACGGCCCCCTGGGCTTGCCCCATCTGCAGCAGGGCGGACCACTGCGACAGCGTCTGCTTCATGAAGGTCGTGAAGCGGGAAGGAGCCCCCGGTTTGCTGGCCTGGCGCATGAAGTCGGTCGTGAGGCGGGTGAGCTCGGGGTGCTGCCTGGCGAAGGCGATCTTCTGAAAGCTGGCGCTCTCCAGGTAGCCCCAGAAATCCTGGGGCGGGTGCCGCATGATCTGGTCGAGGTCGAGGTCCGCGATCGCGCGGATCATCGATTCCTGGGCATCCTGGATCACCCGCACGAAGAGGTCGGCCTTGTCCTCGAAGTAGTAGTAGAGCGAGCCCTTGTTGATGCCCGCAGCCTGGATGATTCGGTTGATCGAGGAGGCCTCGTAGCCGTGCTCGACGAACTCGGCGCGGGCCGCTTCCAGTATCCTGCGCTGGGTCTCGGGGTCCATCCGCTTGTATCGGGTGCTGGGCATCGGGTGCTCCTGGGTTCGCTGACTGGTTTGACCGGAAGTTTGACGACTGGTTTGACCAGCGGTCAAAGCCAGTTTGCGCCATCATGGTCGGGCTGTCAAGCGTAGTTCAAGGCAGGCCTGCTCAAGACCGAGGCCCCGCACCCAATTTCGGGTGCGGGGCCTCGGTCCAATGCGCGACGTGCTTGGCTCAGGGGACGATGATTTGCACGCTGGCCGTTGGAGCTGCGGTGTCGTTCGTGACCGCCAGATCGACATGGGCCTTTGCCCCCGGGATGTCGAGGCCGTTGAAGTCCTTCGCGATTGCCGCTATCCGGTAGGTCGTCATGGCTTGCAGGTTGCCGAAGAGGGCTGTGGTCGGGATGTCCTGCGCGCGCAGACTGCGGGTCGCGACCAGCACCTCGGTCTCGTTCGCGAGGCCGTAGAGGGTCAGCTCCATCGAATCGAAAAGCACGGAGCCGCCCGTACTGAGCGCCACCGAGGTGGTCGCGGCGAAGGGGGTGGCGATCAGCTTGACCGCCAGCGGCGTTAGCGCGGGACGATCGTCGTTTTCCACGGTGATGTCCGTGAACGAGGCCGCGTCGCTGACGCTGATCAGGTCCTCGGCGGCCATTCCCGGAGCTTTGTAGGCGTAAGCCCGGATGCGGTAAGAGTGGTTGGGGGCGAGCTGAGAGAAGGTGATCGGCGACTCGAGTTCCGAGCGGCTGAGGTCCGCCATGACGGCAGCGCCGCCGGTGGTCAGGACGGGGGTCTCGACGTCCCCTGTGAGGTGGTGCAGCTTGAGCACGAGGTGGTGCACGTCGTCACGTTCGATCTCCGGGATGACGGCTTGGGAGCGGAAGCCTCCCGCCTGGAAGCTGGGCAAGACCGTCAGCGCAAAACCGCCCGCATGGGGCTGAGGCAAGGGCTGCCCTTGCGCACATCCGGCCAAGACGAGCGCCAGGACGGCAAAGTATCGAAAATTATCCATCGGAACCTTCGCTTGATGAGGGGGGATGCCGGAACGCGCAGTCCCGGCATCCTTGGTGGGCCTATTGAATGGGGAAGCGCTGGATCTCGGTATTCGCGTAGACGTACAGCGAGTTGCCCGCGATGACGCTCTCGTGACCCCACTCGCCGGCGTTAAGGGTGACGCCCTCGACCACGGAGAACGCGCCCAGGGAGCCGTCCGGGTTGACCGTGGCCGCCTCGATCGTGTTCATGGGGTTCGACGGGCTGAAGCCGCCGATCGCGTAGATCTTTCCGCCGATGAAGGCGGCAGACAGCGTGCCGCGTCCGGTTTCCAGGGTCACGCCGCTATCCGCGAAAGCGCCCAGAGATCCGTCCGGCAGGATGGGGGCCGCGAGGACGGTGTTCCGCATCCCGAGGTCCCCTCCGATAACGTAGAGCCGGTCCTTGACGCGCACCGTCGCGAACGAGCTCGAGGGCTGAGGTAGGTCGAGATGGGGCGCGGCACTGAAGGCGCCGATGCTGCCATCCGGATGGATCGGAGCCGTGTAGGCGGCTGCGGTTTGTTGGGTGTACGCGGGCGAACCGCCGAAGATATGGACCTTGCCGCCTCCCACGTAAACCCCGTGGCTGCCGAGCGTCGTGGGCAGCGTGGTCTGCACGACCTCGAACGCGCCAAGCGTGCCGTCCGGCTGGATGGGCGCGCGCTCGATGGTGTTCACGTACACGTTGGCGACGGGATCATGACCGCCGAAGAGGTAGAGGAAATTGCCGATGACGGCGCTCCGGTAACCGCGGCGCGGGGAGCTGATGTTCACGCCCGCGGACGCGAACGCCGAGAGGCTGCCGTCAGGCTGCACATCCGCTTTCATGACGAGGGTGTTGGAGTCGGCCCCGCCGAGGACGTAGATCCGGTTGCCGATGCGCACCAGCTCCAGGTAGCCGCCCGTGGTGTTCGTGATGGACGCCGTCGAGGTTCTGGACATCAGCGAGCCGGTCGTGCCTACGAAGATGCTCTCGGGGGCGACCGGGGCATAGCCGCCGTTGTGCACCGTCACGCCGTTCGAGGTCGCGACCCCGGCGAAGGCCACGTCCGTGAGGGTGACCTTGAGGGTGGCCGCGATCGGCGCGTCATCGTTGGTCACGTTCACGTCCACGTACGAGCCCTCGTCGGTCGTGCTGATGAGATCGGCCTCGGCGGTGCCAGCAGCCCGATAGGCGAAGGCACGGACCCGGTATTTCGTGTTGGCGCGCAGGGGCGACAGGGTGATGGGGTTGCTCAGCTCGGCGCGCACGACGTCCACCTGGACGGGGCTGCCGGCGGCGTTGGTGGCGGGGATCTCCGCGTCGCCGTCGAGGATGAAGAGCCGGACGACCAGGTGGTGGATGCTGGCGACCGTGCGCGGATTCACGATCGAAGCGGCGGCATAGCCGCCGTTCACGAACTGGGGGGTCAGGACGAGTTGACCCCGGGCGGCCGGGGTCAGGGTGGCGGAGGGGATGAGGGCGAGGTCGGCCATGGTGCATCCCGTCATCATCAGGGACGCGGCCAGCAAGCTAGCCATCGAAACGTTCTTCATGCGCGTGATTTCTTCCTTGCTGCGAGTGGACCGGAGGAGCTTACCTCCGGTGGAGGGCGGTAACGGCGTGATGGAAGTTAACAGAATGGATCGGAAAACTACTGATGTTACAAATATCAACATCGACGCCTTGGCAAGGGAGTTAAGCGTTTTCGGCATAAGCTTTTTGTGAGCTTAGTGAGGTTTTCGTCAGGTTGGCGCCAGGTTGTCGGCGTGAACGGGTCGGAGAAGGGAAAGGCCGCCCCGAGCCAGTTGCTCGGGGCGGCCTTTTCGCGTTTCGGTGCTAGTCCGCTTTATGCCAGCGCAGGACCGGCTTGCGCGCGGCGGTGGTCTCGTCGACCCGTCCCACCGGGGTGTCATGTGGCGCCGAGTTGACCCACTCGGGGTTGGTCTTCACTTCCTCGGCGATTTTCCGCATGGCCTCCACGAAGCCGTCGAGCGTGTCCTTGCTCTCGGTCTCGGTGGGCTCGATCATCATCGCCTCGTGAACGATCAGCGGGAAGTAGATCGTCGGGGCGTGGTAGCCGAAGTCCAGGAGGCGCTTGGCCATGGCCAGGGTGTTGGCGCCCTGTTCCTTCTGGCGATCGCCCGAGATGACGAACTCGTGCATGCAGTGCTGCTGGTGCGGCACCTCGTAGAGGTCCTGCAGGCGGGCCTTGAGGTAGTTGGCGTTGAGGACCGCGTCCTTGCTCGCCTGGGTCAGGCCGTCGCGGCCCATGCTGGCGATGTAGGTGTAGGCCCGCACCAGCACCCCGAAGTTGCCGTAGAACGCCCGGACCCGGCCGATCGTCTGGGGCCGATCGAAATTCAGGAAGTACTGGCCGTCCGCGAACTCGACGGTCGGAGTCGGGAGGAAGGGCTCCAGGGCCTTCGAGACGCCCACCGGGCCGGCGCCGGGGCCTCCGCCGCCATGGGGAGTCGAGAAGGTCTTGTGGAGGTTCAGGTGCACCACGTCGAAGCCCATGTCGCCGGGGCGGACCGTGCCCATGATGGCGTTGGTGTTGGCTCCGTCGTAGTACAGCAAGCCGCCCGCATCGTGCACCAGCTGGGCGATCTCGAGGATGTCCTCCTCGAAGAGGCCGAGGGTGTTGGGGTTGGTGAGCATGATGCCCGCGATGTCGTTCGACAACATGCTCGATAGCGAGTCGAGGTCGACCATGCCGCGGTCGTTGCTGTCGACGGTGACCACCTCGTAGCCGGCCAGCGCCGCCGTGGCGGGGTTGGTGCCGTGCGCCGAGTTGGGGACCAGCATCTTGGTCCGGTGGCCTTCGCCGCGCGACTCGTGGTAGGCGCGGATCAGGTGGATGCCGGTGAACTCACCGTGCGCGCCCGCGGCGGGCTGCAGGGTGACCCGGTGCATGCCGGTGACCGACGCCAGCCACTTCTCGAGGGTGTGCATCATTTCGAGCGCGCCCTGGGTGGTGTCGTCGGGCTGGTAGGGGTGCAGGTTCGCGAAGCCGTCCAGGCGGGCGGCCATCTCGTTGACCTTGGGGTTGTACTTCATCGTGCACGAGCCCAGGGGGTAGAACTGGGTGTCGATGGAGTAGTTGAGCTGGGAGAGGCGGTTGAAGTGCCTCATGGCATCCAGCTCGGTGACCTGGGGCAGCTCGGCGAGCTCCTTGCGCAGGAGATCCGAGGGGAGCAGCTCCGAGAGGGGCCGCTCCTCGACGCCGGATGCGGGAAGGGTGACGCCGCGACGGCCTTCCACGCTCTTTTCGAAGATCAAAGCTTCCATTTCGGGTCTCCTCCTAGGCGTGGGTGGCCGAGGGGCGCTCGGCAGACTTGGTCGCGATGGCCGACAGGGCCTTGGCGTAGGCATCCAGCTCGGCAGGATCGTTGATCTCGGTGACCGAGACCAGGAGGCAGTCCGCGAGCTCGGGGTACCAGCGGCCGAGGGCCACGCCACCCAGGATGCCCTGCTCCTTCAGGCTATCGAGCAGCTCGGAGACGGGCACGGGGCTCTTCACGACGAACTCGTTGAAGTGGGGGCCGAAGGGGACGGCGAAGCCGGGGATCTTGGCGATCGCCCGCGCCAGCGCATGCGCCCGCTGGAGGCTGGTATGCGCCACCTCGTAGAGGCCGCGCTTGCCGACCACCGTCATGTACACCGTGGAGGCCAGGGCGTTGAGCGCCTGGTTGGTGCAGATGTTGCTGGTGGCCTTCTCGCGCCGGATGTGCTGCTCGCGGGTCTGCAGCGTCAGGGTGAAGACCCGCTGGCCGTTGACATCTTTGGTCTCACCGGCGATGCGGCCGGGCAGTTGGCGGACGAACTTGTCCTTGCAGGCCATGAAGCCGACGTACGGGCCGCCGAAAGAGGCGCCGTTGCCCAGCTGATGGGCCTCGCCGATCACGATGTCCGCGCCGTAGCGGCCGGGAGCCTCCAAGAGGCCCAGCGAGACGGGGTCGGCCACGACGACCAGCAGGCCGCCCGAGGCGTGGATCAGCTCGCCGATGGCATGCGCCTCCTCGAGCGTACCCAGGAAGTTGGGCATCTGGAGGATGACGCAGGCGGTCTGGGTGTCGACCAGGTCCTTCAGGGCGTCGAGGTCGATCTTGCCGTCCTTCTGAGGAGCCGTCACGACCGATATGCCTGGGCCCTTGGCGTAGGTGTCGAGCACTTCGCGGTACTCGGGGTGCACCGTGGAGGCCACGATGACCTTCTCGCGCCGGGTCACCCGGCAGGCCATGAACGCGGCCTCGGGCGTGGCGGTGGAGCCGTCGTACATGGAGGCGTTGGCCACGTCCATGCCGGTCAGCTCGCAGATCATCGTCTGGAACTCGAAGATGGCCTGCAGGGTGCCCTGGCTGACCTCGGGCTGGTAGGGGGTGTAAGCGGTCAGGAACTCCGAGCGGTGGAGGATCCAGTCCACCGCCGTCGGCAAGTAGCGCCGGTAGCTGCCTGCCCCGAGGAACGACGCGAACTGCGAGGTTGAGCGGTTCTTGGCAGCCAGGGAGGTGACGTGCTGCTGGACTTCCCACTCGCTGCGGCCCTCGGGAATCTCCAGCTGGAAGTTCCGCAGCGAGGCCGGGACGGCGTGGTAGAGCGCGTCACTATCGGAAACCCCGATCGTCCGGAACATCTCCTGGCGGTCGGCGTCGGTATGGGGCAGGTAGTTGAAGTTCATGTTTCTTACCTATCCACGTCCCCCCTCGACGGGGGGACTACAGGGGGGGTAGCCGGCGAAGCCAAGGCGTTCCAAGGAACCTCGGAGCAGTGATTCAGGGTTTTTAGCCGCTGGCGCTCGCCTGGCTTCGCCAGTCCCCCGTACCTGCAGTTAGCCGCAGGCGCTGGGGGACATGGCAGGGTGTGGGCCTTCGGCCTTCTACCCTCCGATCAGCTCCTCGTACTGCTTGGCGTCGAGGATCTCGTTGGCCTCAGCAGGGTTGCTCGGAGCGATCTTGATGATCCAGCCCTCGCCGAACGGGTCATCGTTGATCAGGGACGACTCGTCGTTGAGGCGCTCGTTGACCGCGACCACCTTGCCCGAAAGGGGGGCATAGAGGTCGGAGACGGCCTTGACCGACTCCACGACGCCGAAGGAGTCGCCCTTCGACAGCTCGCGGCCGACCTCGGGAAGCTCGACGAAGACCACGTCTCCGAGCTGCTCGGCCGCGTAGTCCGTGATGCCGATGGTCGCTTCGTCACCCGCGATCCGGGCGTACTCGTGGGACTTGGCGTACTTCAGGTCCTGGGGAATCATGGCGAAGAATTTCCTCCAAATGTGTTGCGTGCGGGTGCGACGGAGACTACTTGGAACGACGGTAGAAGACGGTCTTCACGACCTCGGCCGGGAAGCGCTTGCCGCGGATCTCGACCTCGACTTGGTCGCCGGCCTTGACCTGCTTGGCATCCACGAAGGCCGTGGCGATGGGGTAGCCCAGGGTCGGCGAGGGGGCGCCCGAGGCGACCTTGCCCACCGGCGCGTCACCAACGTAGACGGCGTAACCCTCGCGGGCGATCTGCTTGCCCAGCAGCTTCAGGCCGACCAGCTTCTTGCCGGCGCCTTCGGCCTTCTGGCGCGCGATCTCCTCGTGACCGAGGTAGTCTGCCTCGCTCTTGACGGTCCATCCCAGGGAAGACTCGATGGGAGTGGTCTCGTCGTTCAGCTCGTGGCCGTAAAGGGGAAGCCCCGCCTCCAGGCGCAGCGTGTCGCGGGCGCCGAGGCCGCAGGGCTGGATGCCGAAGTCCTTGCCGGCTTCCAGCAGGCCGTTCCAGATTTTCTCGGCCTGCTCGTTGGGCATGTACAGCTCGAAGCCGTCCTCGCCGGTGTAGCCGGTGCGCGATGCGGTCATCCGAACGCCCAGCACCTCGCCGTCGGCCACGCCGAAGAAGGGCAGGTCGGTGATGTCGGAGGTGGCGATCCGGCGCATGAGGGCGTCGGCCTGGGGGCCCTGCACCGCGATCATGGCGGTGACGTCCGAGAGGTTCTGCATGTCGACGTCGGCGGGGCGGTGCTCGCTGAGCCAGGCCCAGTCCTTGTCGATGTTGGAGGCGTTCACCACCAGGAGATAGCGATCGCTCTGGCGGCAGATGATGGTGTCATCCACCACCCCGCCGCTGGGCCGGGTGAACTGGGTGTAGAGGCACTTGCCGATGGGCAGGTTGAGGATGTCGCCGGGAACCATCCGGGCGAGAAAGCGGGCTGCGCCTTCGCCCTTCACGACGAACTCGCCCATGTGGGAGACGTCGAAGAGGCCGACCGCCTGGCGTACCGCCTGGTGCTCCTCGAGGATGCCCGAGTACTGCACCGGCATGTCCCAGCCGCCGAACGGCACCATGCGGGCCTTCAGGGCGATATGCTGCGCGTGCAGGGGGGTGGTCTTGAGGGCCGCGGCTTCGAGGGTATTCGCCATTGAATCACCGTATCCTTGAATAGCCGGGAAGCGCTAGAATCCGCGACGTTTCTTCAAGATAGCGAGCGATGGGTCGTCCCTCGTCGTGGGGGGCGAGCGTCGACGCTCGTTGCCTTCCGAAACTGCCACGGCACTAGGGTCCCAGGGGCAGATCGGTCCCATTATACCGTAATCCGCCCACGACGCGAGGCCGGAATCACGGCCGCGCGCCGCGGGCGGCAGAACGGCCCGGAATGTGCTAGCTCGAGGCGCGCAGGACCCGGTCTCGCACGGCATCCCAGCGTCCGCCGCTCGGCGGGTCCAGCAGCAAGATCCGGTCGAGGCCATGGGCATCTAGCGCCCGCATGGCCCGGTAGAATTCCGCCGCGTAGCCATCCGGATCCGCCGGCAAGGTCTCGACGGCCATGCCTTCGGGCAGGATCAGCGGGAGGTGCGTGAGCACGCCGATGCGCCGTCCCTCGGAGTGCTGGCGGCCAGCTTCGGCCGATAGCTCCGCCGCGCCGGAGAGCCGCGAGACTGGGGCCTTCGGGGCGTAGTGGCGGTAGCGCGTGCCGGGAGAGACCTTGCCGTGATCGGCCCCGTAAGCGATGCGGGGATCGAGCGCGCGCAACTGGTCGAGGCTGACGCCTCCCGGCCGCAGCACCATCGGGGGATCGCTCAACAGGGAGAGCACAGTGGACTCGATCCCTACCGTCGCCGGTCCCCCGTCCAGGATGAGGTCGATGCGGCCGTCCATGTCGGTAAGCACGTGGGAGGCGTCGGTGGGAGACGGCCGCCCGGAACGGTTGGCGCTCGGTGCGGCGATCGGCGTCCCGGAGCGGGTGATGAGCGCGAGGGCCACTGGATGGGCCGGCATGCGTAGCGCGACGGCCGGCAAGCCCGCCGTGACCGCGTCCGGCACCCGTTCGGATTTCGGCAGGATCAAGGTAAGCGGCCCCGGCCAGAAGGCCTGGGCCAGCCGATCCGCCAGCTCCGGCCAGTCCGCCACCAGCGAACGGGCCATCTCAAGCCCGTTCACGTGGACGATCAAGGGGTTGTCGGCAGGCCGGTCCTTGGCCACGAAGATGCGCAAGACCGCCTGTGGGTCCAGGGCGTTGGCGCCCAGGCCGTAGACGGTCTCGGTCGGCAGGGCCACGAGGCCTCCGCGCCGGAGGACGGATGCGGCCTTTTCCAGGGCGGCGGCGTCGGGAGCGTCGGGACGTACGGCCAGGAGCTCGGTGTGAAGCTGCGTCATGACACCATTCTAGCAGACGTTCAGCGCCGGGAGACGCGAAGCTGGGGCTTGCGCTTGACTCGCCGGCGGGCGGTGTCCGCGACTTCCGGTGCGAGCAGGCCCATGGCGATCGCCGCCTCCACCCGCGCCTTGTCCAAAACCCGGGTGGTCATGCGCTCCAGCAGCTCCGGGCTCACGCTTTCCCTGAGCGCGTCGAGGTCGTACGTCATGACGTCCGACTCAACCAGCATGGCCTCTCCCTCCTCTGTTTCCGCCCGCTTCCCGGGACTCAGATCGAGGGCGCTGCGCAACTGCTCGTCGAGCCGGGACTGCTCGCTTTTAAGCACCTCGAGCTGGCGTTCCAGCTCGAGGTGACGCGCGATCAGGTCCTCGACGAAGTGCAGGGATATCCGTGGAGCGCTTCGGGGCCTGGCCACGCCTGCCTCCTACCATTTGTTCGGGGTGTCGAAGTGGTAATCCTCGGTCATGTGCCCCGGTGCGATCACTCCGTCATGCTCCAGCAGGAAGACCGCCGAGATTCCACGCTGGCTGCCCTGTACCCGGCTCTGCCAGCGCCCGTCCTCGAGGTAGAGATCCTCGAGCTGCGCCTGGGGCTCTTGCAGCGTGTCATGAAGGAACCGGTTGAGCTGGCTTTCGGCGTCTTCCCGGGCGATTCCGTACATGTCGCGATCCATCTCGCACCTCCTTGTCGCCATTCCGGCCTCAGTATAGGCGCGCGCCCCGCGAGGCCAAAGCTCCAGGCAGCCCTTATGCCTGGGCAGGGACCCTCCCCGAATGGGGAACGGCTTTGCTAAACTGTAGGCGCGCCGGGGCGAACGAAAGGAAGAGCCATGACGACCGCAGGCCTCCCAGAACTTCGAGGGCGCTTCGCCGAGGTGGCCCGAACGACGGTCCTGGATGACGTGCCGGCCGTCGAGACTTATCAGTGGCCCGCGCGCAGCATGCGCGCCCTCGCCGAGGCCGGCCTCTTCGGTCTGGCCGTACCGGAGCGCTTCGGCGGTCTGGGCATGGGGATGACCGGCCTGGCGATCGCCGGCGAGGAGCTGGGACGCATCTCCGCCTCGGTTTCCCTTTGCTACTGCATGCACGTCGTCGGATCCGCCGTCATCGCCGCCAAGGTCACCGACGATCAGGCCGAGCGCTACCTGATCCCCATCGCTCGGGGGGTTCACCTCACCACCCTGGCCCTCAGCGAGCCCGAAACCGGCGTGCACTTCTACGAGCCGAACTCGCGCCTCGAGCGCGACGGCGACGACTTCCGGGTCACGGCCCACAAGAGCTTCGTCACCAACGGCGGCCACGCCGATTCCTACGTGATCTCGACGATGACCGAGCATGGACAGGATCTCCCCGGCGCGTTCAACTGCCTGGTCGTGGACGCCACGACTCCCGGACTCGCCTGGCAAGGGACATGGCAAGGCCTCGGCATGAGGGGCAACTCCTCGATCGGCATGTGCCTGAAAGGTGCTCGCGTTCCCGTCCGGAACCTGCTCGGCCAGTCAGGCGATCAGACCTGGTACATCTTCCACGTGGTGGCTCCCTACTTCCTGATTGGCATGGCCGCCACCTACGTGGGCGTCGCCCAGAGCGCGGTGGACTTCGCGATCGCCCACGTGCGCGAGCGCGTTCACGCCCGCACCGGGCGTTCCCTGGCCGAGGTCCCGGCCATCCAGGACCGGATCGCCCGCATGTGGACCGCCGTGCAACAAGCGCGCCTGCTTCTGATTCATGCCGCCGAGCGCGGGGATCTCGATGCGCCCGATGCCCTGACCCTCGTCTGTGCCGCCAAGATGTCGGCCGCCGAAACCGCCATCCAGGTCACGAACGAGGCGATGACCTGCGTCGGAGGGATCGGCTACCGCGAGAACTCCATGCTCTGGACCTTGCTACGCGACGCGCGCGCGGCCGAGGTCATGGCCCCGACCACCGACGTCCTGCGCTCCTGGACGGCCAGGTCGCTCCTCGGCCTGCCGATTTTGAGCCCGTGAGCACGCCGCTTTCCTTGCTCGTCCTGGCGGCTGCCTCGCCGATGCGGGACGCGATCCGGGGTGCCGCCGGACCGGACGCCCTCATCACCCCGGCGCCGGACGACGTCGCGCTTCCCGAGCTCAGCGAGGTTCACGGCGTCCTCATCGCCGCCTCCGCTCTCCAGGGCAGTCCGCTTCCCCTGATCCAGAAGCTGAGGGCCCATTATCCCTACGCCGAACTTGCCTTCCTCGGCTCGGCTTCCGAGCTCGCGTCGCTTCGCCAGAAGCTCATTCTGGTGGGAGTCGCCGGCGGGCAATGGACCTTCTTGCCGACCGAGCACCCCGAACGCTGGCCCACGCTCCTCGCGCAAGCCCGAGCCCAGACCGAGCGCCGTCAGGCGCTCAAGCAGACCGGCGGCATTTCCGCGGCCCTCAGCCCTTCCAAGCCGCCTCCTCGTAGCCTCGACGCCCCCTACCTTGCGAGCATTCTCCAGCATGCCCACGAAGCCATCTTCTTCCTGGATTTGAAAGGCCATGTCAGCTACTGGAACCAAGCGGCCGAGGAGCTTTACGGCTTCGATGCCGCCACCCCGTCGGGCTGGAGCTTCGAGGATCGCCTGCCACCCGAGTGGCTCAGCGAGCACCGCCGGTTGATCGGCGAGGTCCTTGCGCGCCATGGTGACTTCCTGATCCAGATCGAACACCTGACGCGTGACGGTCGGCGGGTGCCGGTAGAGCAATCGCTCGCTCCGGTCAGCGACTGGCGCGGCCAGATCGTCGGCATCTCCCTCATGATCCGGGACATCTCGGAGCGCCTCCGCGCCGAGCAAGCGACCCGCCTCGAGATCGAACGGCATGCTGAGCAGGCATTTCTCAAGGATCTGGAGGCCTTGGTGGCCGAGCGGACCCGGCAGCTGGCGCAGCGCACCGAGGAGCTGGAGCACGCCAATCAGCAGCTTCAGAAGGCTGACCACTACAAGGACGAGTTCCTCTCCATGATCAGCCACGAGCTGCGCACACCCCTCAACTTCATCATGGGATTCGCCAGTATTCTGGATGACGAGGTCTCCGGCCCCCTCAACGCAGCCCAGCATCAGCAGCTCGCCAAGATCCTCAGCGGGGCGGATCGCATGTTGCTCCTGGTCAACAACTTGCTCGACATGAGCCGCATGGCCGCCGGCAAGTTCCAGGTCTTTCCCCAGGAGATGCCCTTCTCGCCTATTATCGAGGAGGTCATGGAGTCCATGCGGCCGCTGGCCAGGGAGCACGGGCAGGAACTGCGGGTCGAGGGCGACGCCTCCGGCCTCGTGGCGGTAGATGAACCGCGCATCGTCCAGGTGCTTACCAACCTGCTTGGGAATGCCGTCAAGTTCACTCCCGCTGGCGGAACGATCAGCCTGCGGACCACGCGGACCGAAACGGAGTTGCTCGTCGAGGTGAGCGACACCGGTCCCGGCATCGCGCCGGAAGACCTGAATCGGATCTTCCGGCGCTTCGGACAGCTCGACATGAGCAGCACCCGGCCCAAGGGAGGGACGGGCCTGGGGCTGAGCATCAGCAAAGCTCTGGTAGAATCCCACGGAGGACGGATCGGAGTGCGAAGCGAACCGGGCATGGGCTCCACC
Source organism: Candidatus Sericytochromatia bacterium (assembly GCA_036676455.1). GTDB lineage: Bacteria > Cyanobacteriota > Sericytochromatia > S15B-MN24 > UBA4093 > UBA4093. Next base: position 103,111 of record JAKFCW010000116.1, on the reverse strand, counting down.
TTCTGGTTCACCCTGCCGCTCACGTCATCGCCACCATCGCCAATCACGCAGCCTGCTATCCGGCAAACGCCGGAAGACCACGGAAAGGGGTAAGTCCATGGATCGTCTCTTCTTCGCCATCGGTGCCTTGATGGGCGCGCTCGGGGTCGCCTTCGGCGCCTTCGGAGCGCACGGCCTGAAGGCCCGCGTCACTCCCGATTTGCTCCAGATCTGGGAGACCGGAGCCCATTATCACCTCATTCATGCCCTTGCCCTGATCGCCGCCTCCTGGGCCATCCAGCGTTTCCCGGGAGGGCTGAGTGTCGCAGCCGGTTGGTGCTTCCTCTTCGGGATCCTGATCTTCTCGGGAAGCCTCTATACGCTGGCCTTCACCGGCATCCGCTGGCTCGGTGCCATCACGCCCATCGGAGGCGTGCTCTTCATCGTGGGCTGGGTCTTGCTCGCCCTCACAGCCTTCAAGCGCTGAGTCGACTCCCGATGAGTAAAACCCGAGGGGCGCCGCATCTGCGGCGCCCCTCGGGCTTTAGCGGGCGATTTTGCTAGAAGGGGTTCTTGACGAGACCGATGCTGGTCACAAGCTTCTCGAACTCGGTCAGCGAAATGACGCCGTCGTCGTTCTTGTCGGCCAGGGTGAAGAAGTACTTGGCGAAGGGCACCAGCTTGATGTCGTCGCGCGTGACGCGGCCGTCGAAGTCGGTGTCGCAGACGGTGTAGAGCAGCTTCGCCGCGGTGTGCACCGTGGTCCCCATCATCTGGAGCAACTCGTCGTAGCTGAGGTAGCCGTCGTTGTTCTTGTCGAAGTAGGGGCGCATGAAGAAGGGACCCGGCGCGTTCTTCGCGAGCTCCTTCTTGCTCACCCGGCCGTCGTTGTTGTCATCGAGGTAGCGGAAGTAGACCTTTACCAGCTGCTTGATCTGGCTCTTGACCAGGTTGACGTCCTGCGCGCTCACGGTCTCCGTGGTGGAGGTCGTGACGGTAGCCGGGGCCAGGGGCTGCTGCCCGCAGCCTGCCAGCGTCAGCGCCAGCAGCGAGAGGCTCAGTAACCGTTTCATGGAGATTTCTCGGTCCTTTCTGTGTAGGGCCATGCCGGGTCTTCAGGCGGGGGCTAGATGTCCTTCGGCGTGTAGACGAAGATCATCCGGCCGAGCTGGCGCTTCGAGACGCCGGAACCGACGGCCCAGCGGGGCGGCCGATGGGCGATGGAGACGTCGTAGAAGTGGTTGGGATCGATGCCCGTGGGATCCTGGCCCTCCAGGGCGGTCCGGGCGATCCCGCAGAGCTCGTCCCAGTAGACGATCTTCTGGGTCGGCAGGAAGAACTGGCGGTAATTCTCCGCGTTTCCGGCCCGGTTCTGGAGGTGCCAGGAGGAGAGGAAGTCGGACTGACCCTTGATCAGGCCCTCGACGCTCTGCTTGCGGACCGCGGCCGTGCGGGCGATGACGTAGGCCACTCCCTGCACGGATTTCTTGACGGAGGCGTCGCCGGATTTCTTGTAGCGGGTCACCTCGCCGCGCGCCTCGGCGGAGATCGCGCGGGCCAGGAACTCGACATCCGCCTGCGTGACGGGGCGATCGACCCACCACTTCATGTACTGGGCGTCCAGGAGGACGTCGTCCGCCGTGAAGGATCCGGGCCCGGTCAGCGAGAGCCCGCCCATGGTTCCCGGGGCCGCGCAACCGGCCAGCAGCGCCGCCAGGAGGAAAGGAATGCTCTTCTTCATGCTCACTTCTTTTTGTTAAGGAGGGATGATGCTGATTAACAGGTCGTGATGAATACGTTGTCACTTGCTTAAGGGGGCATCTCCCCTCAAGGGCGCTCGGCGAGCCGAATAGCCGCGAATTTTAATCTCAATCTAAGTAAAGATTAACCAATAGTTAACCATCGAGCCGGAGCCGGAACGGCCCTCAGGAGTCGCGCTCTTCGGGGTAGATCACGCAGGGGCCCGCCTTGACAGCAAAGGGCGAGAGCCGGTGCAGGCGGGGCGGGGCCTCGCTGACGATGTCATAGACCTCGTGGCCCTTGGCGACTAGGCATTCGGAGATCAGGCGTCGGTGGTAGTGCCAAGGCAGGACCTCACCGCTCCAGCAGGTCGAAGGTGAGCCCCGCGGCGATCGCGTAGAGGGCGTGCTGGTAGGTGCTACTGATCACGGCCTCGGTCCCCCACTGCCCGACCGGCGGAAAGAACCCGGCCCGGGGCATCAAGGCCATCTCGGCGCCCAGGACCCCCCCGAGCAGGACTCCCATGGCCGCGGGTCCCCGGATGCCCGCGAGCGACAGGGCGGCCAGGCTCATCCCCCAAGCGCTGCCGTAACCCACGTGGGCAGCCAGGGCCAGGCGCCGTTTCGCGGCCTCGTCCTTGGGCGTGAGGCCGCCCATAACCTTGCTGACGGCATCGGCGGAAAAGAGCCAGGGACCGATGAGGACCTGGAAGAGATCGGTGGGGGGCTTCGCTTCGCCGGGCTTGGCCTTCAGGCGGCTCTTGATCTGCTGATGGGCCGCCGCAGCCGCGGTGATGATCACCGTGCCCACGGCTCCCGCGACGAGCCCACGGCCCAGCCCTCCGGCGAGGTCTCCGAGCATGCCGCCGGTACGCGTCGGCGGCACCGAGCGCTGGTTAAGTCGGGTCGCGAGCCAGCGGGCGCCTTGCAAGGCGATCACAGCCCCGCCGATCCGCCTCGCCTCTAGCCAATTCCATGGGGATGCTTCCGTCGACAGCTGCGGCAGGGCCGTCGCTGTCTCCGCTCGCCGCTCCAACACGCTCTGCATCTCCTCGCCTCCTTTGGTCTTGCTGGCGTCACGCTCCAGGCGGGATGTCCCCCTCGGAGCTCGCTGCACTCACCGAACCATAGCCGCTTTGAGAAACCCTGGGCAGCGTCCAGCCCGTCCAGCGATGGCAGCCTTCTTCGTCGGTTTGACGCTGCCCCCTCCGTTCCTTGCTGAAGCGAGCAAGAGTATGTTATGTATTTTAATGAACATTCAAGATGGGTTCTTGCTGCCTGGATCTCCAGGCGCCGGCTTTCCATCGCCTTCCCTGCTCATGCTTAGGAGAATTGTGATGAGAACCATCCTGCCTGCATTGCTGGTCACCGGAGCGCTTCTCGCGACCGGCGCGAGCCAAGCCCTCGCCAAGAGCGACGTGATGACCAAGCCGCCTGCGAACTTCAAGAAGGTGAGCACGCTCGTCCAGCTTCCGGAATTCCTGCCCGGCTACGGCACCTTGTACGTCGATCCCAAGACCCTGCCTGCTGGCCCGTTTCTGGGCTACGATCGCAAGGGGAAGTTGACCAACATCACCTACATGCTTCCGCTCTCGCAGCTCAATGAGCGCAAGAACTGGACCAATGTCGGCGGCGCGGCGGCGGGCCTATCGATCGACCATACCGATATCGCGTACAATCCCGGCCATCCCGGCGTGCCCGAGCCCCACTACCACTTCATCAACTGGCTCATCCCGCATGGGGAGGAGGCCGCACGCGTGGGCAGCAGCGATCACGCCGGCCACTAGCACGGTCGCTCGCCTCCCGGGTCAGCCCGGGTAGGGCCAATAGGCTTAGAGCCCCCGGCCGATTCGGCCGGGGGCTCTAAGCGATTACTGGTGGGAGCGGAGGGCAGGGGACTCGAACCCCCAACCCCTTACGGGGCAACGCATTTCGAGTCTGATGGCCCCTATCCCCCCTATTCCCAAGACGGTTTCGTGAGTCCCGTCTAATCTCGATTTGGCGGAACCTGAGTCCCAAATAATCCCGCTAGTTGCTCCCTCGTGCCAAAGAGTTCGTTTGCAAACGGTTTGCTAGTAATACGCCACTCAATCATTTATTACAGGCCCACTGAGCGACTTCTGGAGCGGAATTCTGAAAGACTCCCCGTAATAATTTGCTCCACCAAATGTCCCACCCACCTTACGGAACTTGATCGAGTAGGAATAGGAACCAGGCGAAATCTCTGCTCCAGTAGGGGTGTTCGTTTCCGTTCCTTTGCGCCCATTCCAAGACACGGAAGAACTTGTAAGCCAAGCTGACGACCACTGCCTAGCACCGTTCACGTCAAAGACATCTACCTGATACTCGGCGTCTAAATGAGGGACTTTGCTAAAGCTGAAGCTGACAGGGTTATCGGTCGTTGGATGGATGTATGCTCCATAGTTCGGTGAAGCCTTCGTTTCCCACATGATGTCCATGGCGACCATGGGGTCTACTGCGACGGCGGAAGCGGTAATAGGGTCCGAGACAAATAGCCTAATAGTATTAATTGCCGCTGCACTAGCCGGGGGCTGTCCTTGATAGTCCCAAACAACCTGATATGGCTTACTCTCGGTTAAGCCAACATACTGAAAGTACTGATTCTCAAACACTGCTGAGGAATGACCCAATAGGGTCAAGCCTGGCTCCTTGATCTTCATTACCGGATCGTAGTTATCGTCCGCAAACTCAAGGGGGGAACCGTCATACGTGATCTTGCCAGTGAGCTGTGCCGTGGGGCTAAAGCTAAATGATGAAGGACTTGGACTAGCCCCTGGAACTGGCGAGCCTTCCTCCAACGTGATCGTTGAACCGACCGATCCTGTGGTTGGAATTGTTAACGTCATGTTGGCTGTGGCTTGACGCCCTGCTACGACGGTTACTGGTGCCGAACCGGTTGCTAGTACGTTCCCTATACCGTCCAGTACGGACGCCGAAAGTAACAGCTGTCCGGGGGGAACTCGTTCGATTGTTGCCGAAGCTCCACCACTAGAAATCTCGGACTTGCTAATCGTCGAAGATAACGGAGTGCTTAGGGCTGAACCTGACAGAGACAATTCGATTCGATCGACTACATCCAGCACGCCCGCAATCTGTCGTTCGCTGCTGGGCAAAGCAATTTGGAAAAGTACCTTTCCAAAAGAGCCTTGGGATTGATCCTGCGTCGAGCCGGTCAATACACCTTGTAAGTCGGCGCACCCGGCAATGATGCCAATACCTAAGGTAAGAGCGATCAGGGAGACAGCCGTCGCATTTCGTCGATTCATTGCATTGTCCTTGCATAAGGTCTGATAACCCTTGATTACTTACCCGCCTCTTCTGCCATCAAAACGATGGTTCCCAATGCTGCCTAACGAGTCATCTCAAAAGTACGACCCTGTCGAGTGCCTGTAACGGCACGCTTGAATGTTTTCTACCTAGTGGCAATACCGTCGATATTGGATAACCAAGGGGGTGGTTTGCCATGTCCCGTCTCTCACACGCCGGATGGCCTCCGGCCGGGTGTCCCGTCTGCCTTGCAACTATTGAGGGAGGATCAATATGTGTCTTGAGGTCATCGAAGACATGCTTGCCGAAGTGAACGATCGGTTCATCGTAGACATTGCGGGCCGCCTGGACTGCCTCCGAGAGGTGCTGTCGCCGGACTACCAGAAGGAGATCGAGCAACTTCATCAGCTTCACCTAGAGCGGAGTCGGACGATCGCTGAGCGGTCCTTTGTTGCAGGGGTGGCCATGGGCAGGGGGTTCGCCGTATTCGGTCCCAAGACGGAGCCTGGGGATCAGATCCGGCAGTCATAGCGGAGGTCCCCTGAAGGAGTCGGAGGAGAGTCTCCAGGAGGTTGAAGTTCCCATCGACTTGGAAGCAATCTCCGTAGAACTCGATGAATTGCTCCAGGAGATCGAGCGACGGATGGCAAGGTTCGAGGCCAACCAGCGCAAGGGCGATAGCAAGGACCACAAGGCCTCCGCGAGAACTGACGGCTCGCAGAGGCCTTGAAGGTATTAACGCCCTAGCCGGCCAAGCAAACCGTCCAGTCCATCGCCGCCCTGGCGCCTCCGGAGTTCGTCATTTTCGGCTCTCAGCCGGTTGATGATCTCGGTGGCACGCTGAAGTTCCTGCTTAAGGGCGACGTTCTGCGCAAGCAATTCTTGGTACGAGGGGCTCATAGGGGGTCTCCTTGCCTTGCATGGGCGCGTGTGGGTGAAGCCATCTCCAGGCCTTCGTCCCCAATATGCCATGAGGTAGGCCACACAATCTGGGCAATGTGCGCGGTAATGAACATTGCCGCGCACACTCCGGAGGACCCGCGAGATGGCACCAAGCCTTCCGGTCCCACAACCCGGATCCCCTTCTTATCGTTACCACGCACAACGAGGAGGACCACATGCCAAGGATCCTGCATACGGGTCTGCCGGGTTGCCGGCGAGCCTCCCTGGAGACTCTACTTAACGACTTCCTGGCCGACCTCCGGGTGGAGGGAAACAGACCGGAGACCCTCCGGGGCTACCAAAGCAACCTCCAGACCTTCATGACCTTCTACAAGGGCGAAATCGGGGCGCTCTCTGTCCAAGTGGTCCGCGACTACCTTCGGTCTTTACAAGGTCGATCGCCGGCAACCATGGCCCGGCATCGCTCAGCCTTGTCTGCCTTTCTCCGGTGGTGCGTCCAGGGAGACCTCCTGCCGGCCAATCCGGTTGAGCGCCTTCCCCGGATCAATGTCCCGGAGGCCCAACCCCGAGCCATGCGATCCGGGGAGGTCCAGGCAGTTCTCCGGATCATCAAGGACAAGCGGGACCGCCTGATCTTTCAGCTCCTGGCGGATACCGGTGCTCGGGTCTCGGAGATCCTTTCCGTCCGCCTGGAGCAGATCCGGATGGCGGCCCAGGAGATCACGATCATCGGAAAGGGTGGCCGGGAGAGGACCATCTACCTCATCAAGACTGAAAGCTACAGCATGCTCCGGCGCTACCTCCGCTCGCAAGGTTGGCTTGCCGGCGACGGCGAGACGATCACCGGCCGGGGACTCTTGTTCCGGCCGAACGAGAGCAAACGCCGGAACGGAACTGCCGGCGCTCCGATCCACTACTCGGTCATCCAGAAAGCTTGGCAACGCTACTGCCGGGCGGCCGGGGTCGAGGCGACCATTCATCAGCTCCGGCACACCTACGCGACCCGGCTGATCAACGAGGGGAAGCCGGTGGAAGTCGTCCAGAAGGTCCTTGGGCACCGGAACCTCCAAACCACCCAGCGCTATGCGGTGGTCAGCGAGGAGACCGTCAGGAGGGCCCTGGAGGCCTGAGACGGCGCTTTGGATCTATGGGGACTGGTCCAGTCGGTAAAGGTGGTCTACCAGGGCAAGGATGGCCTCCTGGTGACCGGGAATCAGTCCCCGGAAGTGACTTAGGAGCCGCCGCTCGGAGGAGGTGGATGCGTCGAGTTTGGGCTGGCCGGAAAGGTCGAGTAGGTAGGCTTCATCTAGGAGGTAGCCCTTGGCGATCTTCTTGATGTTCTCCCGGGAGGGCCCGGTGGGTTTCCCGGTAGTCGAACTGCGGCCCTGCTCCAGGTCATGGAGGCGGCTCGGCTGGATCCCCGTTCGCCGGGAAGCCTCCTTCAAGGAGTAATTTAGTTCGCTCCGCCGGGCTTTGATGGCTTTGCTGAAAGGGGGCAGGTCCATGAACGTCCTCCACTCCGGATGGTAGCTAAGGTTTCGTTCATATGGATTGGTGGTTTAATTCACCACAGAGGAACAAGCGAGGGTTCGCTATCCCTTCCGGGACTCGATGATACCGGTCCCGGATCATTGCTTGGATGCAGAAAGGATCCGCACGATGGCTCGTCGTCTCTCCGCCGCACTCATCGTCTCCATGATCGCTCTTCCGGCCCTCGCCGGCTGCGACATCAAGACCCAGATCACCAACGCTACCGGAATCGGTGGCTCGGCAGCCGGGACCAACCGCCAGCCGACGATCATGTCATTCACGGCGAACCCGACCAACACCACGTCCCCCGGCCAAGCGATTACTTTCTCGATTGACGCCGTGGATCCGGACAACGACATTCTGAAGTACACATGGACCGCCACCGGTGGGACCTTAAGCACGAATACCGGCCGGGTGGTCAACTGGACGCCTCCGTCCACCGCCGGGACCTACATCGTCCAGGTCTCGATCTCTGACCAAAAGGGCGGGACGGCAGAGGGATCCCAGAACCTCGTCGTAAAGGCCGATGGAACCGCCCAAGTCGGCGCACAGTAGGCGTCCGAAATGCGAGGCCTTCCATGGGTCCTAGCGGCCTCAGTGGCGGTCCTGGGGGGCTGCGTAGGTACGACAATCGTTAACCATGGGGGAACCACTACTCCCCCCGGCCAAGGATCTGAATCCCCCCTATCGAACCGGGATCCCATCCTGCATTCCCTTTCGGCCCATCGGTTCGAAACGGCCTCCGGATCCGCTACCCTGCGCCTCCTTGCCAGTGATCCTGACTGTGACCCGCTCCGGGTTAGCTGGTCCGTGAATCAAGGGATCCTTTCTTCAACGATCGGGAATGAGGTCGTCTGGAGTGCGACGGCTACCCGGAGCGCCGCCTACGTGGTCACCGTCCAGGCCATCGTCTCAGACGGTCGTGGAGGAGCAGCAAGCGGCGCCCTGAACTTCAATGCCGGCGGAGATGGAGTACCCCTGCTTCCGCTGGAGGCAACCAGTTCGATGCCGACTCCGGAGCCGTGTACGACTCCTACGCCGACACCGATAGTCCCACCCTCGAACTCAGGCGGAGACTCCGGAGATGACTCCGGTTCCACCGGTGGAGTGCGACCTCCTTTTTCCTTCAAGGGGCAGGTGTCCGGCAGCACGACCCACCCCATGATCGGGGTCTACAAGATCAGTGGCTGTCTCAACTTCGAGACCCGGGTGAATGACTTCATCAACAACGTTCCTCCTGCCCGGCCGTCGCTCATAGCGACCGCCAGGGTGGATGAAAACGGCCGCTACTCGATCACCATCCCGGATACCGGGGAGGAGTGCTTGGGGTTGATCCTGTTCGCCTGGGAGGACTCGGACAATGACGGCCAGTGGCTAGGCTACGTCCCGGGGGTCGGGTGGGAGACTTGGGCGGGGAACTACGTTTACCACCGCCAAGGGGGCAAGTCGGGTTTTGATGAAAGGTCCATGTATTGGCAAACCGCAAACCCGGCTTCCGCAAACTTTAATTACTAGGAGGAAAGGTGCTTCGACCAACATACCTGTCCCTTGTGGTTGCGACGGCGATCGTCATTAGCGGCCTCTCTGGCCCCGCTTTGGCAAATCCTCTTGCCGATGAAATGAACCGCCAGTTTGATTTAGACAAGAACTCCCGGATTGACGGCAAGGACTGGGTCAGGATGAAGGCCGCGGATCGCCCGCAGTGTGCGGGGGCCTTCGTCGCGCTCATCGCCGGTGCAGGTGGACTGGATATCGATCTGTCGGATGAGAATACCCAGCAAAACATCCTGGCTCTGGGCAAGGCGTTCTCCGGGCGACTTGATAAGTTCTATCGGAACCCAAAGAACCGGAGTGTCTCGGTGCCTGACGCTGTGGCGGACTTGATCAGAGAATTCAACGAGTAGCCTGTAACTATTCGTAACTTCGAGTAACCGACTGGGCTGGCCTGAAGCCAGCCCATACCCGTCTAAGGTAGGGAGCTATCTTTCGGCGGGAGTATTTCCCATGGAACCACCGAGACACGTTTTCCAGGTCGTTTGCGAGGCGCAACTGCCTGATCCGTAGCATCCGGTTCAGAATGACTCTACGCCGAAACCTTGTGACTAGGGTGGCCCGCAAGAAAAGGGTTTGGCGTCGCCCCTCAAAGAAGCTCTCGACAAGTTCGGCCGAGACCGCCTGGATGATTACCTTTCTGATTCCGGACTTGGAATCGCATGGCGAAAGCAAAAGTGCATGAACCAAGTCGTCCACCGCCATGCACCCGCCATGGGCATGTATGGCGATCGCCAGCCGATCAAGGCTGCGGCGCCGGTCTTTTCGGCTCGCGGATCCAAAGAACCCCCATGAAGCCGGCTTCGTCGTAACCCTTTGGCGGTCGATGTGACGCGCATGCGTCGTGTCCCTAAACCATGTGTCATTCCACTCACCCCAGTACAGCGATCCACCCCCCGGGCCCAGGTCGGGCGCATGCGGCCCAAGTTGAGATTCGAGCGGAAGGCCGACCTCGATCGCCCAGGCCCTGTGCTGCTGGCGGTGTCGCGTACTTGGTAGCGGCGTCAAATTTTCCCAGCGACAATCGAATCCGACCCCGTTCAGATGATGGACATGGATTTGCTGTTCCTGCCCATGGTTGCCACGAGCATGTAGGTTTGCGCCGGCCAAAGCGGCGATTACTCGATGGAGTCGGATCGGGTTGCCGTTGTCGATTTTCATCCGGGACCTGAGAAGGTTGGCGAGATCCGGATAGGCATGTACACCGGACACCCGGAGGTATCGCGTCCGGCCGTTGGTTCGAGCGGACTCCAGGCGAACTTTCAGGCGGTATACTCCATCGGCGCTTGTTTGTAATGGGGACCCTTGCCGGGGTCCTACCAGGATCTGGAGGTCGTATACATCGCCCTCAGAGGGTGGTTTGAGAATTGCAACGACTCCGTTCATGTCCAGCAACTTGCCGCAAACCGCACGTTCGCCAACCGCGGCATGCCGGAGGGCGAAAAACTGACTCTGGAGATGTGCTTGGTGGTCGTTGCTCGAATCCTCTGAGCGGAGCGCGGACAACACAACTCCGGCTGGGCCTTGGACGAAGGCATTAACGTAACATGGGAGACCCGGACCCTGGAAACCAACATAACTCTGCCAAGTGACTTTGCCGGCATGACGCTTGGCAAGCAAGCCAGCAAGTAGACGGCAGCCTTCTTCGAGATCCGGGGGGACTTCCAGATCATCCACTATCTTGGCGATCGCCGATCTGCTGAGCGACGAATCGTCTAGGGCCATGGTCGAGGTCTCCGTTGGCACGTTGGGCGTATGCCCGGGATCGATCGCCGGGACCCGCAGGATGATGAGGCACTCCGCCGCGAGATAGGTTTGTAAAGTGCAGTAGCCGACACCCGGGCACTTCTCTTCCCCTGCCTTGCTAGGCCCAGGAAGAGCGGTTGGAGTCAGCCCGCCAGGCACAGGGCTAGGCGGGCATGCTCACGTAATCTACGGGGTTAATGCGGAGGGGGTGTAAATGTTAAGCGCTCAGCCGCCAAGGGTTCGGCGCCCATAAAGGGGGACTGATGCGGGACCTCCTTTTCGGTCAAGCTCGGTGGCCCTATAAACGTCCACCCAGGCGGCGCCTTCGAGAAAACGGTCAAAGGCGATCGCGGGGATAACAATTCGTCGGCCGACACGGAGAGAAGGGATCACTCCGCGACGGATGGCCTCGTAGACACTGTTTCGCCCAAGCCGGAGGCGTTGTGCGACTTCCGCCACGGTCAGGACCGCCGGTGCCTTGTTCATGAAGACCTCCCGTTGGCTTGAACTCCCCCGAGCAGTGCCGTCACCTCCTCCTCCGTGACGCCAAAGGCTACCGCAAGTTTCTGTGCCTGAACTCGGTAAGGCTTCAGGCGCCCGGACTCCAGCAAGCTGATTGTTGTCGTGTGCAGGCCGGATTCTTTTGCCAGTTTGGATTGAGACCATCCCCGCTTTGCCCTCCAGCCTTTCAACGTTTCCCCTGCCATTTCCACATGCCTCCTTTAAGTAGGGCTTGTTCCTTTACAACGGTAATGGTAAGGTTGCTTTGTAGATCGTTCAACTAGCTAATTGATATCTACATAGTTGAGGACGAGAATGAGTAATCGACTTTGGCAAGGGACTTGGTGGAAGTTTGACCGCTATTGCATCGAGGGAGGATATATCCGGCCGGCCCCGGACGCTGAACTGAGTGTGTATGATCCGTGGCAAGACTATGACAAGACTTGGTCCCGCCGGGGAGCAAGGGAAGACGGGCTAAGCAAGAAAGCCAATGCGTCGATTGCGCCGTCCTACCAATCACTCCTTGAACTTTTCCGGGATGTGAAGAGACAAGGGGCCGAAACACGGATCATCCAGTGGTGCTCCCAGAACGGACTTCTTGGTCTACTTCATCAGTCGGCCCTTGAAGTCTGTTTCCCTGTCGTCATGGACGCGAGTTCCAGCATCGGGGGCGAGGACAAGATTCATCCAACGTATCCTCTCCATGCGTTGATGCCGGAATACTCCCTCGGCCGCGTTACGCAAAGCCTTGTCTACCCGAGGCGGAAAGACAACCTTCGGGTTCTTCACGGTCAGGTTCGGATCAACACTGCCGTGCCTGTTGATTTCCAAGAGATGCTAGGGGAAGGCATGCTAGGCGGTCGCCCCCACGGCGTTCACTGGGAGTACCTGGACAGCGGAGAGATCGTCCTGTACAGCCTGGAAGAGAAGTGGGATCCATTTTTCGCAGCAGATGTTCGACCTACGAGAGTCCCTACCGCCGAGGATCCGATCGCTCGCTCGTATCGGGAGCCCCTGAGCGCCTTCCTGGAGGCCGTAGAAGCCTTCTATGTTGCCTATGATGCCCTCACCAAGTGGATGCATTTACAAACCTCGGGAGAACCTACTGATTCCCCGGAGTTAGCACAGGCAAGCATTCTCGGTAGGAGAGGCCTTGAACACATGAATCGATGGGCTGCTAGCGTGTCGCCGGTCCTTAAGGAAGAACCCGATGGCACGTTAAAGCAGTATCTTTGGGGCCCTTCGCTTCTATCAAACTACGCCTACATGGCGCTCCAGGATTTTTCGGAAAACAACCGGGTCTACCGCTGTGCGCGTTGTCAGTTGCCGTTTGCATCCAGTGCATGGCGGGCGAAGTATTGCAGCCGACGTTGCGCCAAGACGGTGGCCCAATCGAATTGGCGAAAATCAAAGGCTGGAAATGAGGCGCTCGGCAAGGAGGAGACATGAAGGGACATATCAGACAGCGCAGAGGTAAGAACAACAAAAACAAATGGCATATCATTTATGACGGGGAGCGGAAGGCGGATGGCGGCCGAAATCAAGTAACGGTCAAGTTTGATGGGACAAAGCGAGACGCCGAACGCGAACTTGCACGGCTTCTCCATGAACTTCATACAGGGCAATTCGTAGAGCCTGGCCGGGAGACTCTTGGTGATTTCTTGACTCGATGGCTTCGGGATTGCGCGGCACTGAACGTCCAACCCAAGACTTATGAGCGATATGCTGAGATCGTCCACACCCATCTCATACCGCAACTCGGTCAATTGAGAATGGAGAAACTCCGCCCAGCGCACATTCAGAAATACTATGCGGAGGCGTTAAAGACCGGTCGCCGGGATGGCAAGGGAGGGCTCTCCTCCAGTACGGTCCTGTATCATCACAGGGTCCTCCGTTGCGCTCTACAGCAAGCGGTCACGTGGCGCTTGCTACCTCGGAACCCGGCCGATGATGTGACGCCGCCACGGGCCTCTGAACGTGAAATGCGGGCACTGAGTCAGGAGGACGCGGACAAGCTCCTGGAGGTCGCCAAGGAGTCCCCCCACTACACCGCGATCGTCTTGGCGGTCACGACGGGGCTCCGCAGGGGCGAACTTGCGGCGCTTCGCTGGCAAGACCTAGACCTTACTCGCCGGTATCTCACCGTTCATCAGGCGGTGGAGGTCACGAAGGCCGGAGGGTTTCGCTTCAAGGAGCCAAAGACCGCCGGGAGTCGCCGGACAATCTCGCTTCCCGCCATGGCCGTCGAGGCACTAAAGCAGCACCGGGCCGAGCAAGCCCGCCAAAGGCTCATGTTCGGTCCAGGCTACCAAGACCATGGCTTGGTCCTCGCTAGCTCAGACGGTACGCCGTGTAACCCCATGGCCCTCACCAAGTGCTTGAAGCCATTGCTCAAGAAGGCGGGCCTTCCGCCGCTCCGGCTTCATGAACTCCGGCACACTCATGCCTCGCAGCTCATCAACCTGAAGATCGATCCCCTCACCGTTAGCAAGCGTCTCGGGCACTCCAAGGTTTCCACGACCATGGATGTCTACGGGCACCTCATGCCGGGGGCGCAAGAGCAAGCCATGGAGTTATTGGATGCCGCTTACCAGGCCGTCAGAACTAATTCCCGGAGCGGGTGAAAACGAGAATGTTTGCAGAATGTTTGCAACCGCCAAGATTTGAGCCCCCTGACCGAATCGGTCAAGGGGCTCAAATCTAGTGTTGGTGGGAGCGGAGGGCAGGGGACTCGAACCCCCAACCCCTTACGGGGCAACGCATTTCGAGTGCGCCTCCTCACCATTCGGATACCCTCCAAACGGGGTCGTGTTTCGACCGCGCAAGGGTTTACATTAGCATAAGCCCTTCTTAAGCGCAAGCCCCTATTCGGCCCACCCGGGGATTTCTCCGGCCCGCCTTCGCCCGAAGAAGCGTTTCAAGGCGCTTTGGGCCTCTTCCTCGCAGATGCCGGCGATGACGTCGGGGCGGTGGTTGAACTCCGGGCGGTCGACCAGGTTTAAGACGGTGCCCGCGGCGCCCAGCTTGGGGTCCATGGCGGCGAAGACGATCCGGTCCACCCGGGCTTGCACCAGGGCTGGCGCGCACATGGGGCAGGGTTCGAGGGTGACGTAGAGGGTGCAGCCGCTGAGGCGCCAGCGTCCGAGGCGTCGGGCGCCCTCGCGCAGGGCGGTCAACTCGGCGTGCCCGAGCGGATCGTGCTGGGTTTCGCGCGTGTTATGGGCGCGCGCCACGACTTCGCCTTCGTGGACCAGCACGGCTCCGACGGGGATCTCGCCGAGCGCCGCGGCGCGCGCCGCCTCGTCGAGGGCGAGGCGCATGAAGTCTTCGTGTCGCCAGGGAACCGGCGTCGGGGGTGAGGTCGTCATGGGGGGGGATCCTAGCATGCGCGGAGCAAGCTGTCGACTGCCGGGATTTCAGGTACCATAGAGGGGCCCCGCCCTCTTCATTCAAGGAGCCAGGCATGTTTTTCAACACTGTCACCGCAACGATCGCGACCTTCCTCGTCGCCATGGGAGGCTGGATGAGCCCGAGCCAGGACAAGACCTTCACGACCTACGGCTACGTCGATCATCTCGACGTCCCGGCCTCGGCCAAGGTCGGCCAGAGGCTGGTTCTCACGGTCTCGGGGGCGTTTCCCCAGGCCGGCCTGACCTTCCGCGGGGTCGAGTTCGTCGAGCATGCCGACACCAAGACCATCATGGTCAAGGCGATCGCCACCGGCGAGAAGGACAAGGCCTACGCCGACATGCTCGCGCCCTTCACCGCCACCGGTTCGTTCACCCCCAAGACGCCCGGATCCTACCAGTTCACGGCCATGCAACCCAACGGAACCTCCGCCCCGCTGGACTTCCGCTTGCAGGTTCGTCCCTGAGCCTCGGCCTCGCCGAGCTTTCACGGGGGGGAGAATATTTCGTCATCTTGACGTAATATTTCTCGGGCATAGGAGGTGC
This sequence comes from Candidatus Sericytochromatia bacterium, assembly GCA_036676455.1. Classification (GTDB taxonomy): domain Bacteria; phylum Cyanobacteriota; class Sericytochromatia; order S15B-MN24; family UBA4093; genus UBA4093. Next base: position 87,921 of record JAKFCW010000116.1, on the reverse strand, counting down.
AGGATCTGATAGGGTTGTTCCGGGAGGGTGGAGACTATGATTCGCACCTATGCCTGCCCGCAATGCAAGGGGAAGCTTACGCGGGCGTCCAAGTGGCTCGGTTATTGTTGTGAGGCCTGTCGATTGGCGGTGACCATCGTCAGCGAGCGAGAGGCCCGCCTCTCGCCGCTGAGCGGTTCGGAGCCCACCATGGTGCCGCTCGACGCCCTCTGCGAAATCGCCTGAGTCTCAGCTTTGCCTTTCGGCCGGCAGGTCGATGGTGAAACGACTCCCCTGGCCGGGTTGGCTGTCCACGCTGACGCGGCCGTGGTGGAGTTCGGTGAGCTTCTTGACGATCGTGAGTCCCAGCCCCAGCCCGCATTTCCGCAGCGCGTCGCCGCTTGCGAGTTGATCGAACGCCTCCCAGATCCTCTCGCGATCCTCCTCCTGGATCCCCATGCCCGTGTCCCAGACCTCGATCCGCACGCCGCCGTCATGGGGCGCGACGTTCACCCCGACGCGCCCTCCGGCGGGAGTGTACTTGCGCGCGTTGTCGAGCAGCTCCATGAAGATCTGGGTGATCCGCCGCGAGTCCCCGTAGACCGGCGGCGTCTCCGGGTCCAGGTGCGCCTCGACCTGCAGGTTCGCGAGGGTGAACTCGGTTTCCATGATGTCGAGGGCATTGCGGGCGACCTCGGGGATCGAAACCTCGGTCTTGTAGAGCGGCAGGCTATCTCCCAGCAATGCGCTGTAGTCGAGCATGTTGTTGATATGCGTGCTCAGCCTCCGGCTGCCGTCCAATAGGCCTTTGAGCAGCTCCTCGGAGGGATACTTGTCCTGGAGCAACTCGGTGTAGCCGATGATGAGCGACAAGGGGGTCTTCATCTCGTGCGAGATGGTCGAGAGAAAGGTGTCCTTGAGCTGGTCGAGGGTCTTGAGCTTCGAGAGGGCCTGGGTCAGTTCCTGGGTGCGCGCCGCGACGTCCGCTTCGAGCGAGGTGTGGGAGCGTTCGATCTCTTCGGCCATCTGGTTGAAGGTGCGGCCGAGCGTGTCGAGCTCCTGGGAGGGCAGGGGCGGGACGCGCACTCCCAGGTCGCCGGTGCCGATCCGCTGGGCGTTGTTCACGAGGAGGGCGATGGGATGGCTCGCCTTGCGAATGCCGACCTGTAGCAGCCAGAAGACGAACCCGAAGCCGACGATGCCGATGGCCAGGATGGCGAGCAGCATGCGTCGGATCATCCCCAGGGAGGCCTCCACGGGGATCCCCGCGACGACGGTCCAGCCCGTGGGCGCGTAGCGGTAGAAAGCCGTGATCCGGTTGGTTCCGTCGCTCCAGCGCAGGATCCGCTCGCCCTGGGAATGGCTGAGCATGTAGCTCATGGCGGGAGAAACGAGCTTCTCGCCCAGTGGGCCTGCGATCTGCGGGCGGGCCAGCCGCCGGCCGGTGGAGTCCACCATGGTCACCACGACCCGTCCCTCGAAGATCGGCGCCGAGAAGAACTCCGCGATGTAGCGCGGATTGTAGTTGAGCATGAGGACCTGCCGGGAGGTTCCCTGCCCGAACGGGTACGCCAGGACGAGCGACGGCGTGTGGCTGAGCGGCGACGTGAAGTAGCCGGACATGGCCGGCTCGCCGGTCTGCAGCGCGCGCTGCACGAACGGCAAGTCGCTCATGTCGACCGGAGGACTCCCGTACGGCTGGAAGGTGGACAAGACGGCGCGGCCGGACGCGTCGAGCAACGTGAGCCCTTGCCACCCCTCGGTTCCTCGGTCGATCCAGGTCAGGAAGTCATAGGCCTCGCGACGGGGTCCCGCCCGGATCTCGGGAGCACTCGACAGAAGCTCCAGGAAGGCTTTCTGCTGGCCGTACCAGCGATCCAGACTGGTGTAGGCGAGCTGCGCGTGCCGATCCGCCTGCTCGAAGTAGCTCTGCCGGGCCTCCACGTACAGCCAGACCATCAGCGCGCTGCCGGAAAGCAGTACCGGGACGTACGCCAGCAGGAAGAGGACCCGAAACTGGGTCCCCAGGCTGAGCTCTTTCCATTTGCGGCGCAACGCCTCCATGCGGTCCCCCCTCGCCCCATGATAGGGATCCCGGCGCGAGGGGGCCTTGGTCCGAAGGGCCAAGGAATTCGATGGAAACGCCCCGGCGTTTCCCGACTGGCGGGGGGTTCGGCTAGCGGGACATCAAGCCGGCGATCGCCGTCCAGAGCCGGTCCCGGTTGAGACCGCTCTCGGCCGAGACCGCGATGACCTCGTCCTCGGGGAAGTGCTCCATCCCCAGCCCCTCCCAGACGTGCGCGATGTGCTTGTCCAGCTCCGAGCGCTTCAGCTTGTCCGCCTTGGTGGCGGCTACCACCACCGGCATCCCGGCGGCCTTCGCCCACTGGTACATCTGGAGATCGTCCGGCGAGGGCGGATGCCGCAGATCGACGATCAGCACCAGCCCCTTCAGGTCCTCGTAGGTGTTCAGGAAATGCTCGATCATCTGGCCCCATGCGGCCTTCTCGGCCTTGGAGACCTTGGCGTAGCCGTAGCCGGGCAGATCCACCAGGTACATCTGGTTGTTGACGACGAAGAAGTTGAGCGTCGCCGTCTTGCCGGGCTTGGCCGAGATCTTCGCCAGGGCCTTGCGGTTCACCAGCTTGTTGATCAGCGAGCTCTTGCCCACGTTCGAGCGGCCCGCGAAGGCCACGCCGGGGAAGCGCTGGCGCGGGTGTTGTTCCGGCTTGACGGCCGAGCAGACGAAGTCCGCGGAGAGGATCTTCACAGGATCTCGCTCACGCGCTCGGGCGGGCGCGCCACGACGGCCTTGTCGCCCTTGACGACGATCGGCCGCTCCAGCAGGGCGGGATGCTCCACCAGCAGCCGGATGCCTTCCTCGCGACTCAGGCTCTTGCCCACCAAGCCGAGCTCCTTGAAGAGGTCGTCCTGCTTGCGCATGACCTCGACGGGCTCCATGCTCAGCTTGCTCAGCAGCACGTCGAGCTCTTCGGCCGAGGGCGGGGTCTCCAGGTACTTGACGACCTGCGCGTCCGCGCCGGCCGCTTCGAGCAGGGCAAGGGCCTGGCGGCTCTTGCTGCAGCGGGGGTTGTGGTAGATGACGGTGTTCACGGTGGCGATGCTCCGAATCTCTCTGAGCATCTAACAAAACCAGGCATGTTACGACCGGTGGCCGCCGGGGGCGGCTCGAAGGAACAGTTTTGTTAGGCGCTCTTAGTCACTTGGTTGAATCCCCATGATAGCAGAGGTGCGGCCGCTCACCTAGCCGCGAGGGCCTCGTCGAGCGCTTGCCGCAAGCTGGGGCCCGAGGTCGGCCCCACGAAGCGCTTGACGGGCTTGCCCGCCGCGTCCAGCACCACGAAGGTCGGCGTGGCCCGCACTCCGAGCCTTGGGGCCAGCTGCCTCACGGCCTCGCCTTCCGGGTAATCCCCCAGCCGGTCGAGCTCGTAGACCTTGACGACGGCTCGGCCCTCGTAGTCCTTGCGGATGCCGGCCACCATCGGCCGCGACACGACGCACGCGGGACAATGGGTCTGGCTGAACTCGACCAGGGCCGGCTGGCCGCTCGTCATGAAGGCGATCGCCTCCCCGTCCACCGCCTCGCCGGCCCGCGGCCAGAAGTACTTCCCCAGCACCACCGCGATCATGACCACGGCCGCCACGCTCAGCGCTCGGTCGACCCAGCGCTTCCAATCGAGATTTCTAAGCGACATGACGTCCCTTTCGTCCGAAGCCCCGCCAGTTCCAGTCCCCGGCCAGCCGCATGAACGCCGGCACCAGTAGCACGCGGATGATGGTGGCGTCCACCAGCACCGCCACGGCCAGCCCCAGCCCCAGCATCTGCACGATCACCATCTCGGCCCAGGCGAAGGCCCCGAAGACCACGACCATGATGAGCGCCGCCGACGTGATGATGCCGGCCGTCGAGGCCACGCCCTCCACGGTTGCATGGGTATTGTCCCCGGTTTCCTCGTAGACCTCCTTGATGCGATGCAGCAGGAAAACCTCGTAGTCCATGGACAGGCCGAAGATGATGCAGAAGAGCATCAACGGGATGCTCAGGGGAATCGCCCCCGACGGAGCGTCCAGCCCGAAGATTCCCGCCCCCCAGCCGTACTGGAAGACCGCCACGACCGCGCCGTACCCGGCTCCGACCGAGAGGAGATTCATCAGGACCGCCTTGACGGGAACCAGGTAGGACCGGAACGCCACGGCCATCACCACCAAGGTGGCGAGCAGGACGAAGCCGATCACCCAGGGGTAGATCCCCAGCATCGCCGCGTCGAAGTCGTTGTAGAAGGACGCCTGCCCGCCCACCAGCACCGTGAAGCCCGCCGGAGCCTTGCTCTCCAGCTCCCTGGCGAAACGCTTGGTCTCCTCGAAGGCCACGTCGTCCTTGAGGGTGAGGTACATGTAGGTCGTCTGGCGATCGCGGCTCAGGAAGAGCTGCCCGAGCAAGGGGTACTGCCGGATGGCTTCGTCCAGGTCGCGGTAGAGCATGAAGTACTGGGCCGCCCCCAGGTCCCGGCGCAGGTCGACGGGGCCCGCCACCTCGGCCACCCGCGGGTCCCGGGCGAGGTCGCGCGAGTAGGCCATCAGGGCCGGCAGGGTCTTCAGGCTCAGGGCCTCCTGGTCGGTCTTCAGGATCAAGTGGATGGGCGCGACCACGCCCCCCTTGTCCATGGCGATCAGGGCGTCGAAGCCCTGCTGGTACTCAAGGCGTTCCGGCAGCCAGCGGCCCTCGGGGAAGCCGAGCTTGATGGTTGCCGCCGGCCAGCTCAGCGCCAAGAGCAGGACCATTGCCGTGAGTCCGTAGGGCACGGGGCGCTTCATGATCCGCTGCGCCCAGGCGCGCCAGGTGGCTTGCTGGCTGGCAAGCGTCGGCAGCTTCAGCCAGCGGGGCGAGTCCACGCGCGGCCCGAGCACTCCCAGGATGGCCGGAAGCAGGGTGAGGGCGAGGGTCACCGAGCCGATCACGACGATGAAGCCGCCCCAGCCGATGGAGCGGGTGTCGAGGATGGGCGTGGCGACCAGGCCGGTGAAGCCGATCAGCACGGTCAGCCCCGAGAAGAGCACGGCCACGCCCGCCGTTGCCACCGTCTCCTCCACCGCCTGGGCCGTCTCCAGCCCCCGGGCGAGCGCGTCGCGGAAGCGGTTGACCATCAACAGCGAGTAGTCGATGCCCATGGCGAGGCCGAGCATGGTCGACACGCTCTGGGCGAAGGCCGTCAGCTCGATGTTGCCGGCCACCAGGTAAAGCAGGCCCTGGGTGATCACGATGGCGAAGGCCCCCATGATCAGGGGCACGCCCGCGGCCATCAGGGTGCCGAAGGCCAGCAGCAGCACCAACATGGTCAGGGGCATGCTCCGGGTCTCGGCCCGGGTGGTGTCCTCGGTGCTGAACTGGTTGATGTCGTAGGTCAGGGCGCCGCGGCCGGTGACGTGCCACTCGAAGCTGGGATCCTGCTTGCGGGCGGCCTCGCCGGCGGCCCGGACGGCCTCGCGGATGGGCTGCACGGCCCTCTCGGAGCCGCGTACGTCGCGGGCCTTCAGGCCCACGAAGGCGAAGGTCTCGCGCCGGTCGTCGGATAGCAAGCGGACGTCGTCGGCCTCCGGGTAGGCGGTGACGTCCGAGACCGCCGGGTGCGCCTTCAGGCGGGAGGTGGCGTCGGCCAGGAACTGCTTGAAGGTCGGATCGTCCACGGTCTGGCGGTCGCTCTTGGCCACCAGCACCAGCACCTGGGAGTAGGGATTCTCGAACTCGGTGCCGAGGATGCGCTCGACGCGATCCGACTGGCTGCCGGCGATGCCTCCGGTGCCTCCCGAAAGCACCTCGGTGATGCGCGCGGAGCCCAGGCTCGCGACGATGACGGCGATCACCCAGAAGCCGATGACGGCGAGCCTTCGGCGGTAGAGCCAGGCGCCCAGCCTGGCGAAGCGACCTTTGAGCATGGGGGCTCCTCCTAGAATTCTCGGCTCAAGCGCCGTTTCAGCTTCGCGTAATCGATCTTGACGTTGTGGCGGGGATCCACGGGCATCTTCCGGAGGAAGACGACCCGGTCCAGGGGGATCCCGTTGAGGAGCATGTGCGCGTGCAGGGCTTCCTCCCAGGTTCGGCGCTGCCGGCGATCGCCCCATTCCACCGGGCTGAGCGCCAGCAAGAGCTTGTCCCGGTGGTTCAGGACGGCGGCCTTGCCCACGAAGTCGAGCTGGTGGACGAGGGCCTCCACCTGGATCGGGTAGAGCGTGCGCGTGCCGTGCGCGATCAGGTTGTTCACGCGTCCCGTCAGCCAGATGCGCCCCGTGGTGTCGAGGTAGCCCACGTCGCCCAGGCGGTGCCAGATGGTGCCGTCGGCGTCCGTGATCTTGTTCTCGCGCACGGCCTCGGGGTTGCGGTAGTAGTCCTTGCCGACGTGATCGCCGGTCACGACCAGCTCGCCGTTTTCCCCTGCGGGCAGCTCGAGGGCGGAGAGGCCGTCAGGGCCCACGGTGACGGGACCGTCGACGATCCGGATGACCTTGAGGCGGATGCCATGGGCGGGCTTGCCGACGCAGTTGCCGAGCCCCTCGCGGGTCAGGGCGCCGGTTTCCTCGCAGACCTCCGTGGCCGAGATCAGGGCGACGGGTTCGGCCTCGGTGGAACCGTAGCCGATGAAGGCCTCGCCGTTAGGCATCAGGGGGCGAAGGGTTTCGAGCAGGCCCGGGGGCACCGGTCCTCCGCCCGTGAAGAGCGTGCGCAAGGTGGGAAGCTGCAGGCCGTTGGCCTGGCAGTAGTCGGCGATGGGCTTCCAGTAGGCGGGTGAGCCCACGGCAGTGGCGATCCCGTGATCCTGGATCTGCCTCAGGATGACCCGGGGATCGACCTCCGAGGGCTTGGACGACTTCATCATCGGCAGCACGCTGGTCACCCCGGCGGCCAGGTTGTTCAGCACGAAGATGGGCAGGGTCGTGAGGTCCTTTTCCCCCGCCCGCAAGCCCATCTCCCGCGCCAGCGCCCGGTGCTGGGCCATCAAGAACCCGTGGGTGCGGTTGGAGCCCTTGGGGATGCCCGTGCTGCCCGTGGTGAAGGTGACCAGGGCGGTATCCTCCGGCGAGACTTCCCGGGTGCTCACGGGAGGGTGATCCTCGTTTAGTAGGCGTTCCAGCTGGAGCTCGCCGAGCCGGGCGGGACCGCGGGCGGTCAGGCGCAGGGGGATGGGGGAGAGCACTCCGGTGAGGCGGCCCAGCAACTGGATCATGGGGATGCCGGCAAAGGCCTTGGGCTCGGTGAGCGCGATGCAGCGCTTGATCTGAGGCAGGCCCACCCACGGGTCGATGAAGACGATGATCACGCCCAGCTTCAAGAGGGCCAGGAGCAGGGTGTAGAGCTCGAGGCTCATGGGGATCATGACGACCACGCGATCGCCTTGGGACAAGCCGCGGGTGCTCAGCGAGGCCGCGAGGCGGTTCACGCGGCGGCTCAGCTCGGCGAAACTGACCGTGTCGTAGTCGAGCGCGACGCCCAGGGGGTGCTGAGCGTCCGGGCGCGACTGTTTCGGGAAGACGACGGCGGGCTGGTCGGGGGTCACGGCGGCCCAGTGGTCGAGGTAGCCGATGACGTTCGAGTGGGTGAAAAGGCGTTGCATGGGCTCAGGCCTCCAGCTCGTAGAGGGCGTAGCGCTTGAAGGTCTCGCCGCCGAAGCGCTGAGACATCCGGAGGCTGGTGTTGTCGTCTCGCATCAGGGAGTGAACGGTCCTGGCGTAGCCCTTGCGGGCGGCCGCGTCGTGCATGAGGTGCGAGAGCGACAGGGCCAGCGAGCCGTTGCGGTGGTCGGGAAGCACTCCGAACGTTTTCAAGAGGGCCGCGGGCGTCTCGCGGCGCTTCATCACGAAGCGGGCCTTCGCCCAGAGCGATTGACTGCCGTTCATGCTCCGGATGGCCGGGGCGAAGTCCGGCAGCCCGAAGACGAAGCCGACGGGCGTCTCAGCCTGGAAGAGGAAGTAGCAGAGGTCGGGGTCCATGATGCCGCGCATGCCGGCGTAGAGGAGCTTGAACTCCGAGAACTCCACCGGCCGCCACATCCAGGAGCCCTGGAAGATGGCCGTGGACAGGTCGTACATGAGCCGCAGCTCGGAGTCGAAGCGCGACGGGTCGAAGGGGCGCGCCTGGTAGCCCGCGGCCACGGCCCGTTCGTGGTGGCGCTTGGTCCCGGCCGCGAAGCGGGCCGAGTCGACGATGGACGAGGAGTAGCCGCAGCAGGCCGTGAAGCCGAAGCGCAGCCAGTGCTCGGGGTAGTGGCGGGGGTTGTAGGGCTCCAGGAAGAAGGCCCCATGCTCGAAGCCCTCGGTCATGAAGCGATACGGGAAGTAGGTGCTGGTGTTGATGGGGCCGCGGATGGTCGTGACGCCGCGCTCGCGCAGCCAGTCGACGGCCGCCGAGAGGACGGCTTCCGAGGCCTTGAAGTCGTCCGCAGCCTCGAAGTAGCCCACGAAGCCGAGGCCCTGTTCGTAGCGCGGGTTGATCATGGCCGAGCAGCGGGCGACGGGGGTCTTGCCGTCGTAGGCGAGGAAGTGGCCCCAGTCGCCGTGCCGGGTGAAGGCGGCGTCGGGGGCTAGTTGCGCGCGCATGGCGTTCCGGAACGGGGGGATCCATGCGCGATCCCCCCGGTGCAGCCGGTAGGGAAGCCCGATGAAGGCTTCCCGGAAGGCGGAGTCCCGGAGGTCCGTGCTGTGCGCGACGTGCATCAGGGCTCCGGGTTGAGGCGGACGATGCCCAGGCGGGCGTCCATCTCGACGAGCTGGCCGTCCTTGACGCGCTTGGTCAGGTTCTTGATGCCCACGATGGTGGGAAGGCCCAGCTCTCGGGCGACGATGGCCGAGTGGCTGAGGATGCTGCCGCGCTCGATGAGCAACCCGGAAGCTGCGGGGTAAAGCGGCACCCAGCCGGGATCGGTGCGCTCGGCGACCAGGATCTGGCCGTTGAGGCTCATGTCGTCTTCCGGCGAGCGGATGACGCGCACGGTCGTCTTGACGACGCCGGGGCAGCAGCTGATGCCCTTGAGGAGGTTCGGGTCGTCGGGTTCGCTGGAGCGATCGCCCTCGAAGTGGTTGGCGTGGTGGACCGTTCCAAAGGTCTTGAAGCGGTCGTCGACGTCTTCCTGGCGGTAGCGGTCGAACTCGGCCTTGCGCAGGGCGGCCAGGCCCTTGAGGTTGGTGCTGGTGGCCGTGCCCTGGATGTAGCCCCAGATTTCCTCGAGGTTCAGGTAGAAGATGTCCTGCGAGTCGTCGAGGACGTCCCAGGCCGCGAAGGTGGCGCCGATGGACTGGAACATGTCGCGCAGGATGCCGAAGATCTTGGTGCGCGCGAAGCGCATGTTCTCGCGGTTCTTGACGTGGCGGCGGGCGTTGAAGACCACCCAGCGGAAGACCGCCAGGCGTAAGGGGTTGCCACCCAGCTTCTCCTTGACGAGCTGCTCGGCCTGCTCGCGGATCTTGCGCTCGTTGGCCTCCATGGCGGCGATGTCCAGCTTCTCCATCTTGAGGTAGTTCTTGACCATGGCGAAGACGAAGCTGGGGTCTTCCTTGAGGTTTTTCTCCTCGAGCTTGAGCTCGTTCATGCAGCGGTAGCCGTACTTGTCGAGGAAGTCCTGGACCTGCGCGCGCATGTCGGGGAAGCGCTCCGTGCCGCGAAGCTGGCTCCAGATCTCGGTGTCGGGGGTCTGCTCGAAGAAGGCCTTGAGGCTGGGGTCGGCCTTGGCGGCGATCGCCATGCGCATGATGGCCTTGGTGGGCTCGGTGGACTCGATCTCGCCCTCGCCGCACAAGAGGTCGTTTTGCAGCGAGCCGGACTCGTCGCCGCACCAGGCGACGCAGAGCTTCTTCAGGACGCCGTAGAAGACCATCGCCGAGATGTCGGTGAGGATGGGGGCCTGCCAGCGCCACAAGAGGCGCTGCTCGAGATCGTGGTAGCAGACCTTGATCTCGTCGGGGCGCATGGCCTTCCAGTCGAAGGTCTTGTACTCGCCGTAGGCCGTGTTGAAGTTTGCCTGGAAGCCGGCCACGGTGCCGTCGATCTTGCGGTAGTGATCGAGCATCCGGAAGACGACCATCAGGAGCTTGGGAAGCTCGCGGTAGTCCTTCTTTTCCTTCTGATGGACGCCTTTCTCCTTGACGCCCATCATCTGCTCCATGAAGCCCTTGTTGTAGTTGAAGCCGGGCAGCAGGGAGGTCATCTGGTACCAGTTGCCGAGGTTGTAGAAGACCCGTCCGCGCACGAGTCCCAAGAGGTTGCGGTAGGTCTGCTCGTTCTGGCGGATCACGTCGTCGGAGATTCCCAGGGCGCGGCAGACCTGGTTGTAGACGATGTTGTAGGCCTGCGAGGCGAACGAGAAGGTCAGCGGAGAGGTGACGCCCGAGTAGGACTCGGTGATGTTGGAGTTGTCCCAGACGATTTCGCGGCCGATCGTGGCCTGCGGGACCTTGAGGTTGGTGATGGGGCGGGATTGCAGGATGAAGAGCCGGCCCTCGCTGAGTGCCCACTCGATGTCCTGGGGAGCGCCGTAGTGCGCCTCGATGGCCGCTCCCAGCCGCGCCAGCTCCTGGGCTTGCTCGCTTGTCAGGCAGGCGGCCTCCTGGAGGGCGATCGGGACGGGAACCTCGAGGGTGCCCTGGCCGCGCTGGGAGTCGAAGGCGAACATCGTGGGCTTGGAGACCAGCTCGGTGGTGACCTCGCGGGAGGTCTTGGAGACCTTGAAGGAGTCGGTGTCGAGGGCGCCCGAGACGATGCCCTCGCCGGCGCCATAGGTGCCGTTGATGACGATGAGGTCGCGATCGCCCGTGAGGGGATCGGCGGTGAACATGACGCCCGAGACCTCGGGGTGGACCATCTCCTGGATCACGACCGCGATGTCGATGGCCAGGACATCCACGCCCCTCATGTGCCGGTAGCTCAGCGCGCGCTCTGAGAATGCCGAGGCCCAGCAGGCGCGGACCGAGTCGAGGATGGCGTCTTCGCCCCGCACGAAGAGGAAGGAGTCCATCTGACCGGCGAACGAGTCCTTGCTGCCGTCCTCACCCAGAGCGGAGGAGCGCACGGCGACGAAGGCGTCGCCGAAGTCCTGGGCGTCGCGGAGGATCGGTGCGTGCAGGGTCGGGGGGATCGCCTGCGAGGTGATCATGCCGTGAATGGTGCGGCTGGCTGTCGATACGGCCTCGGGGCGCTTGAAGTCCAGCTCGGCGAGGAGGGATCGGATGGGGTCGTAGAGGGCCGCGTCGCGCATGAACGCGCGGAAGGTGGACACGGGAACCGTCACGAAGCGCGGGACGGGGAAGCCCTGGGCGGCGAGGATCGTGAGGTTGGCGGCCTTGCCGCCGAGCTCGCGTTCGGTAGGGGATTGCGTCGGGCTGAGCGCCTGTGGCGAGAGGGTCATGAGGGGTCTCCTATCAAAGCGGCGCTAGAACGCGAGGTGGAAGGCCTGCCCGGCCAGCGAGCCGAGCGCGATGGTGAGGTAGCTGGTGAGCATCATGACGGCGGCCCAGTCGCCTAGCTTGCGGGCGCCCTTGGCGGTGGGCTTGCGCCAGAAGCGCACGAAGCCGATCTCGGCGGCGGTCAGGCCCAGGACGAAGATCACGAAGACGTAGGGGGGGAAGCGCAGCACGAGCGCGAGGGCGAGGGCGCAGAGGGCTCCGGCCATGAGGATGGTGAAGGCGAGGGCCGAGGCGGCTTCGTAGCCGAAGTGCTTGGAGTAGGTGTCGACCTGCTCATGCTCTTCCTCGGGGAAGCGGATCTTGCGGGACATCTCCCAGCCGAGGCCGGTGCCGGCGCCCATGGCCAGCTGCAGCCAGAACCAGGGGTTCCAGCCCCCGCCGGTGGGGAAGGCGACCAGCATGTAAACATAAAGACAGATCAGTGGAGTGATGAGCTGATGCGTCAACGCGTAGACGACGAGGTGCTTGTTCAGCCATTCGCCGACGAAGAACTCCTTGAACATCAACAGCGCGAAGCCGATGACAACCAGACAAGCTGCCAGTGCGTGCAGGCCGACCAGGGCGTTGAGGGCGAGCATGGCGCCCACGACGACGAGGCCGATGACCTTGAGCTCGGAGAGCGGCATGATGCCCTGGGAGACGATGCGGTCGGGGTGTCCGACGAGGTCCTTTTCGTAGTCCTTGAACTCGTCGAGGACGCGCAGGAAGAAGAGGGCGAAGAGGACGGTGACCATGCCGGCGATCGCCTGCAATCCGAACAGCGACTCTCCCGGCCGCAGCAGCCGCTCGGAGAGCAGGTAGCTGCTGAAGAAGAAGGCGAGGACGACCACCAGGTGGGTCGCGAGCGGGAAGCGCTCGTCGAGGTATAGCTTGAAGCGCTTGATGAAGGGCAAGGTGACCGCTTGGGTGGCCATTGAAACTCCTCTCTGGACGTCACTTCCTAGTTTTACCCGGTTGGTGGCCTGAATGAAAGCTTGAAGTCAGCATGCTAAGGGAGGCTTCCTTCGTGGTACAAGTCTCCTGACTAGCGCCGGCGGCTAGAAAGTAGAAAAGCGAGAGATGCGACCGTGACCGATACCCTTTCTGCGCAAGCCCCCCAGCCTTCCACGTTTGCCACCCGGACGCTTCGCAGCGAGGTCGCGGACCGTCCCTTCTTCAAGAGCATCGGTTACAGCAACTGCTGGGAGGATCCGGCGATTCTCCAGGAGGCCTTACAGGTCGGCCCCGGGGATGTCTGCTTCTCGATCACCTCGGGGGGCTGCAATACCCTCGACCTCTTGCGTCACGACCCAGCAAGGGTCGTCGCCCTCGACTTCAACGCCAGCCAGAACCACTTGCTGCGCCTCAAGATTGCCGCGTTCAAGGCCCTCGACCACGGCGAGATGCTCGAGATCCTCGGCGTTTGCCCCTCGAAGCGCAGCAACGCGCTTTACCAGAAGCTACGCGGTGACCTTTCGCCGGAGGCTCAGGCGTTCTGGGACGCGAATGTGAAGCTGCTCGACCGAGGGGTTCTGGTGGCAGGCCGCCTGGAACGTTACCTTCTGGCCTTCGGATCGCTCATGCGCCTGCTTTACGGCAAGAAGCGGATCATGCGCTTCTTCGCATGCGAGTCGCTGGACGCGCAGCGCACGTATTACGACCGTGAGATCGACGGGCCGCTCTGGCGGACCATGTTCGACGTCTTCTTCAGCCGGACGGTGATGACGCGGACCAAGGACAAGGAGCATTTCCGGCTGGTGGACTTCCGGGACTTCGGCAAGATCTTCCGGGGCCGAGCCGAGCATGCCTTCACGCGCATCCCGTCGCGCAGCAACTACTTCCTGGCGCTGATCCTGCTGGGGCGCTACCTCGACGAGGACAACCTGCCGGCGTACCTGGCGCGCGAGAACTTCGAGACGATGCGCGCGCGGGTCGACCGCGTGGAGATCGTCACCGGCGAGATCGAGCAGTACCTCCTGAGCGTGCCCGATGACACGTTCACGCGGTTCAACGTCTCCAACCTCTTCGACTGGATCCAGACCCCGATCTTCGTTCGGCTGCACGAGGAGATCGTGCGCACGGGGCGTAACGGCGCCCGCATGGCCAACTGGAACACGCTCTTGGCGCGGGCGATTCCCTCGGAGGTGCCTCAGCTCGAGCGGTTAGCGGAACGCGGCGCCGAGCTCTTGACGCGGGACCGCGCCTTCCTTTACGCGAACCTCGAGGTAGGCGTCATCCGCAAGTAGCCGTCCCGAGATCACGCGCAGGGCCAGGGGCACGACGCTGATCGACAGGTCGGTCGTCTCGGCCAGCACTTCTCCGTCGCCGATGAAGACCTTGGGCTCGGGCGAGGCGATCCGCAGGGTCGCTCCGTCGCGCATCACGATGTCCTTGCGGCGGGTATGCGTGCCCTTGAGGCTCATCAGGATGACGGTGAAGATGGACTGGAGGCGGTTGCGCTCGCGCATGACGCAGAGCCCGAGCTTGCCGTCGGTCACCTTGGCATCGGGGCACGAGACGACCAGTTTGCCGATGGTGGGCTGGTTGTTCACGAAGAGGGCCACGGAGCGCATGGTGCCGAGGTCCTCTCCGTCCAGCGTGATCGTGAAGTCGCTGAGGATCCGGCGCGAGAACAGCAGCAGCATGAAGCTGTAAAGCACGTAGACGAGGCTGCCGAGCAGCTTGGTGGTCTTGCGGACGGCGCCTTCGCGGGCTTTCAGGAGGTTGACTCCCACGGCGGTGTCGCTGAGGACGCCGAGACCGCCGGCGGTGGCGAAGTAGCGGCCGTTGACGCGGATGAGGTCGATGGGGGTGGCGGCGCCCTGGCTGATGACGCGGCAGGCCTTGCGGGGGTTGACGGGGATGCCGAGCAGGGTGGCGAGGTCGTTGGCGGTGCCGGCGGGGACGATGCCCAGGGGGACGGGGCTGTGGGCGAGCTGGTTGGCGACTGCGTTGACGGTGCCGTCTCCGCCGACGACGATGACGAGGTCGGTGCCGTCGGTGGTCGTGTCCTTGGCGGCCTGGATGAGCGCCTCGTAGGAGTCGGGCGTGTGGATGGTCAGGTCGCTATCGGCGAATTCCTGGCGAATCGCGTCGAGCCGACGGCGATCGCAGCCGTTGCGGGCCGCGCGGTTGACGAGTACCGTGATCTTGCGCAAATTCCCTCTCCCCTCACCTCTTGCTGCTTGAATTGTCGCCGCTACGTCCTTCGCAAGGGTTAGATCCTGGTTAAGTTCTGCTGAAGATTTGGCGCCGATTCGCCCGATCGGGTGGGATGCGTGGCTGAAGGCAAGCAACCAAGCGCATTGTACCCGGGAAGGGCCCCGGGTGATTCGGCCTCTGCGGGGGGCATGTCGAGCACTGTGACGGACGGGGTGCTACCATGGCGGCATGTTCCCGACCGCTGCTGCCATCATCAAAGCTCTGCATGTGGGTGGATTCCTGCATGCTGGCGAAGTTATCGCCGTGGAAGAGGGCGAACAGTTTCACGCATTGGCCACCGCCGTCTACCGGTGCCGGCTTCGTTATCGCGACGAGACCTCGCAGGGCATGCCCGAGACCATGATTTGCAAGATCTATGGCCCGGAGTGGTACCAGCGAGGAGGGTTGCAGGAAGTCCTGGCTTATCGGCGGATCACACCGGCACTTCGCCTGTCCATCGCCCCCTCGCTCTACGGCCTCATCGACGATCCCGCCGCTGAAACCTGTGTGCTCTTGATCGAGGATCTCGCGACTTGCTATCAGCCGGTCGCGTCCCCCATGGCCGATGCTTGGCTTGACCTCCTCGTCGACACCCTGGCCGACTTCCATGCCCAGTGGTGGGAGTCTCCCATGCTTGACACCGCGGCCTTCCTCCAGCCGGAGGACACCGTGATGCGAATGGCGCAGGCGATTCCGCCCCAGGGGCTTCGGACAAACGAGGCATCAGCGCGGACTGCCGTCTCGCGGTTCCGCTCGGCGTTTGGAGCTGAGTTCAGAGAGGGCGAAGCTCAACTCCTCGCGCGACTGGACGCTCGATGGGCCGCCGCTTTCATCCAGCGTACCGTCGACGATCGTGGCCTGACGCTGCTGCATGGCGATTTTCATCTCCTCGGCAACGTCTTCATCGCCAGGCAACCCGACGCGCTCAGCCCGATCAAAGTCATCGACTGGGGCCAGGTCAAACGTGGCCTGGGGCCGCACGACCTGATGTTCGCCTTGCTGTCGGTTGACGCCGCGGACCGCCGAAGCCGCGACCTCGCGTTGCTACGGCGTTATCACCAGCGACTCCTGGCGCGAGGAGTCAAGCACTATGCCTGGGAGCAGTGCCTCTGGGACTATCGCTTCTCCCTCCTGACGAACGTCTACCAATCGATCTTCCAGGGGAGCCTGCGATGGTTCAGGCGCACGCTCGATGTGGTCGGCCTCTGGGAGGCACAAGAGCTGCTCGATGGGACCGTGGAAACGATCTAGCCAGCCGATGCTCGAACGCCCCCTTGCAAAGGCCTCGCCTCAATTCAATCGAGTCGAGGCCAATCGGTACCCCTTACGGGATAGTATTCGAACACTATTAACTAAGCTAACCGATGGGGGATCCGTGCGCCACCTCTAGCTCGGAAGTAAACTTCGGAGCTTAGACAAGTGAGGATGGCGGGGGAAGCTGAAGAAGGAGGCCTGCCGTGATGAAGCCCACGCCCGAGCATAGCCAAGACTCAGTGGGTGATCCCTTCTTCCGTCCATTTGAAGGTCTTGCCGGTGAGCTTGCTCATGATCGGTTGAGTCGTGTGGTGGATGCTCAGCAAGACCCCGGGGTAGATCTCACCTTTCACCATGATATGCGGCATGGAACAGGGTTCCTGCTGATGAAGCTCGAGCTGCTTAATCGCGAGGCCCAGCGCGATCCGTTGCTGGAGTAGCTTTCCCAGGGCTGCGCTCGGGGTCGTCTGCTCCAGTTGGAGACGTTCCTCCACCAAGGCCAGGACACTTTGCAAGTTGCTGATCTCGGCGTTTAACTCCTCGGACTGCTTGCTGGCCTTGAAAAGCACGATTTCCACATGGGTGGGGGGTTCGCTCGGGTGGCCGATTTGCCCCGCCTCGATCTGCGAGCCCGCGCTCGCATGGCCACCGACGAGGCGCTGGCCAACGCTGATCTTGCCACCTGCCGACAGTGTGCTCTGCACGGCATCCTTATCGATCTGGATGTCTCCCAGGGCCTTCAAGGTGGAGGCCGTGTCTACGTAGCGCGCATGGATACGGTCGGCCTCCAGCACTGCGTGTTGACGGACACCCCCTTTGACGTGAATGCTGCCGACGGCTCGCAAGGTTCCGCCTTCAACAAACCCATCCACCTCGATGTTCTCGGTGGCGACCACCGAGAAGCCTGCCATGACGTTTCCTTTGATGATCACGGAACCCTGGAAGACGATGCTGCCGGTGGAGAAGTCGACGTTCCCCACCGTGAAGGCGGGAACGATGGTGAGTTTGCCCCCCTCGAACATGGGAAGACCACTGATACCCGCGAGCGCCTCCAGCTTGTCTTGGCTCAGGGTGACGTTCTTGCCGATGTCAAAGTTTGCATCGGCGCCAAGGGTGGCGGGGAGAACCTGGCCGGTCACGGTGTATCCTGGAGTCCCTGCAGTTGCCGGGGTCTTGCGGGCCAAGACCTGCCCCTGCAGGACCTGAGTGACATGGCCATCGTGGAAATCGACTCGGGCCAGTTCGGTGACGGCTTCGATGCCGACGCTCGGTGGTGCTTGGAAAACGTAGTCGATACGAGCGGGAGCCCCGGATTGGGGAAGCCTTCCCTTGGCAATCAGCACGGGCGTTTCAGGAGGATCTCCAGCAATTCGTCTGAGCAGGTCGCGGTCGAGCCCACGGCTGACGCCACACTGCTGGATCCGCTCCTCGAGTTCGGCCAGGGGGACGGGGGTAGGCGGAGTGACGGCGATCCACGCTTCAAGCCCGTCACGCTTCAGGGTGACCGAGACCTCCGGTTTGGGAGGCGATGCACTGGAGTCATGCGCGATGTGAGACATAAGCGCACCACTTTCTGGCCTACGACTGGGACTGGACCTGTGCCCAGGATTCGTATTCTGCCACCCTCAATGTTCCCCGCCGGGAGCGATTCTTCTTGCGTAGTTTTCCCGCAATGGTAGCAGGAGGAAAAGCTGGAAAAAAGAAGCCCGGCGAGGTATGGCCGGAATAAAAGTCTGGGGGGAAGGTTAGTTCGCCTAAAGGCTGAACACAACAACAAAGCAGCTTGGCAGATAACCCACCAAGCTGCTTTGTTGTTAGTATCCAAAACGGGATTCGAACTCCCGAATGTATCCATCGCTCCAATGAACGGAATCAGCCGGCCGGCATCCGGGCAAACATCAAACGACTGAACGCTTCGTTCAGGGCGGGGCTCAGGGTGGCCAGGATGCCCGCATGGGTGGCGTGGAATGCGTCCGGCGTGGCGCTGGTCACGAAGAGGACACCGAGTGGCTGCTCGTCGCGGTAGATGGGAATGGTCAGGCTGCTGCGCATGCCCTCCTCGATGAGCCGCTTGGTGCTCAGCGACGAGGGGCGCAGGGTCTGATAACCCTTGAGGTCGTGGATGATCCGGACGGCATGCTCGCGGATCATTGGCTCGAGGCTGGAGCCCAGTAGCGGTCGGCTATCGCCTTCGCCCCAGCGCATGGCGTGGGAGGACTGGACCCGCAGGGCCCTGAGCTGCTGATCGTCGTCCGTCAGGACTGCCAGGGCCAGCCGGTCGAACGGCAGGTCCTTCGCCAGCTCCGAGCCCAGCAGGTCGAAGGCTTCATCCAGGCTCTCCGCAGACCGCAGGCACTCACAGAGCCCGTCCAGGCGCTCTTGCTCGCGCTCCGAGGGCGCGGGGACCTCGCCCTTCAGGGGATGCAAGAATTCGATTTCCACCGTCATGCGTCGCCTCCTTCCTGCACCCTCCACCATGGCGCTCCGGCTTCCTGACGTCAACGGAGGAAACTACCTAAGCGCCCGCGGCAATCGAACAAGCGAGCTAGACCCTGGTCAAATCGCATGAAACGGGGTATGCATGAGCATGGCGCCAGCAGCCAAGGCTACTTCCCGGCCTCGCTCGGCGCCCGCGGATGCAATCGGAGGACGTAATGGAAACGGTCCCCACGGGGCTCTTCAGGCAACTTACCCTCTCGATCACGGGGATCCCCTCCCTGGCTCCCATGCTGTCGTCGCGCGTGGCCCCGATCTCCGCCTCGTCTGCCGTTCAGCCCGTCACCGATGAGCATTCCGCCCCCTTCGCCCCCGAGGTGCTGGCGCGCCGCCAGGCTTACCTCAAGGCCTTCGAACTGCTGAGCGTCGTCTACGAGGCGCTGCGCAGCGCGGCCACCAGCCGGGAAGCCCCTTCCGTCCGCCTGCGCATCTTCATCGACGGCGCCTCCCCGGCGCTGCATGCCCTTTACGCCTTGCTGCAAGGCCCGCTCGCGGAGACCCCCTTCGCGCGGGCCGTTCCCGTCAAGCTGGCGCGCGGCATCCACGCGCGCGAGCGCGACCACGCCAGCCTCTGGGATCTGGGCATCCGCATGGACGAGCATCTTGCCCTCTCGGGCCCGGTCCACCCGCCGATGGACGCGAGCCGCCTCGCGGGCACCCTGCATGAGGCCTGCCACGGCCCGCGGGCCCTAGCGTCAATCCTGATCGAACTCGCCGGCGAGGCCTGGGGCAACGTCCTCAGCCCCGAGCATCCCGAAGTCGGCACCGCCTGGGCTGCCTTCGCCCGCGCCCGCTGGATGGAAGCCGAGCTGCGCAACCGCTCGCGCCTCTTCAGCACCCTCTCTCGCCGTCTGCTCGCGTCGCGCGTGCGGCTCGACCGCCAGGAGCGCATGCTCCGCCTGCCGCTCGAGACATGATCCCGCTACAGGGCCCCCAAGGCCAAGTGACCTCACCCTCAGCCATCGAGGACCATTCGACTCGCCCCCAGGAAGTCCGAAAGGTCCTCTGGATCGTCCTGGGGCTCAACCTGGCCGTCGCGGCGCTCAAGGCCCTGATCGGCTTCTGGACCGGCTCTCTCGGAGTGCTGGGCGACGCCCTGCACTCCACCACCGACGGACTCTCGAACGTCGTCGCCCTGGTCGGCGTGCACTACGCCATCTCGCCTCCTGACCGGGAGCACCCCTACGGCCATGGCAAGTTCGAGACCATGGCAGGCTTCGGCATCGCGTGCTTCCTGCTGATCACCGGCTTCGAGCTGGTCCAGCAGGCCATCCAGCGCCTCATGCACCCCACGGGCCACGTCGTCGACGCCAGCCTCCCGGCAATCCTCCTGCTGGCGAGCACCTTCCTGGTCAACCTGGGCGTCACGCTCTACGAGGCCCGGGAGGCCAAGCGCCTCGACAGCGATCTCCTCGCCGCGGACGCTTCCCATACGCGCAGCGACCTGCTGGTCACCCTCAGCCTGGTCGGCGGCATCATCCTCGCCGACCGCGGCATGCCCTGGCTTGACCCGGTACTCACGCTCGGCATCTCTGCCGTCATTCTCCTCAGCGGCCTGCGCATCATCCAGGTGAACCTGCCGCACCTGGTCGACGAGGCCTACCTGGACGTCGACGAGATCTGCCGGGTCGCCCTGACTTGCCCGGGCGTGGTGGACTGTGGCAGCGTCCGGACGCGCGGACGGCCCGGATCGGCCTTCACCGAGCTCACCATCTCGGTGCCCGCAGACCTCTCCGTGGCCGATGCCCACGGGATCGCCGACCAGCTCGAACATGAGCTGATTTCGCGCTTCGGGGGAATGGAGATCGTCATCCACATCGAGCCCGCACAAGCTTAAGGGCCTCGTCCAGCGGACGAGACCCAGGTTCTGCGAGCTTTAGCGGCGCGGGAGCGGCATGACCCCGTGGAGCTCGCCGGCGGCAAGCAGGGGCTCGGGCCAGGAGCGCGGCTCGCGGCTCTTGCGCCAGGTGGCGATCGCCGATTCGACCGTCAGGTCCGAGGGTTGCGTGTCTTCCGGATCTCGGGCCACTTTGATCGGGGCCGGTTTGATCGGGGTGGTCTTGATCGGGGCATCCATGGGGGTACCTCCTTTCGTCGACGACGCTGCTTTGTTATCTTCATTATGGCGTGTAACGCACCCTGCCGCCACGGGGCGAAGTACGGATCCGGTAATGACTACGGACGTCGTCATGATGCCCAATCGCTACGCTATGAGAGACTCGCACGCCAACCAGGAGAGCATCATGCGCCGCGTACTGATTGCCATGGAAGGGGCTTCCTGCTCCGATGACGCCATTCAGCAGTTCGCCAGCGCGTTCGCCGCGGAGGACCTGACGGTCTTCATCCTGGCGGTCATCCCCCCGGTCCGCTATCCCCTCGAACTGCGCAGCACCTCGACGCTTTACCACTGGCAATCCGAAGAGGCCCTGGTGGCCCTCGACCGGGCGATCGCCGCCTTGGGCCGGCTCGGCTTCACGGCCTTCGGCATGATCCGGATCGGTGAGCCCGTCGCCTGCATCGTGGCCGCCGCCCAGGATCTCGAAGCCGACCTGATCGTGCTGGGGACCCATGGCCGCAAGGGCACCAAGCGCTTGATTCCCAGCAGCGTCGCCGAGTCGGTCGTCCAAGAGGCTCCATGCGACGTCATGCTCAACCCTTTCGACGGGGAAAGCACGCATGGCACCCTGGACCACCCCGCGGCCTGACGGCGACGAGCCGACCTCCCCCTTTCTCCTGGGCTGGCGCCGAGGCCTGCGCCTCCTCTCCAGCCAGGGCCGCGCCCTGCGCAAGCGACCCCGCTGGATCCTCTCCGTGATGCTCGTGCTGGCCCTGAGCCTGGTCATGCACCCCTGGCGCAACTCCGCCAGGGCCTTCCTCTTTCTCGCCGCGTCAGGCCCCCACCACCGCCGTGCCGCCCTCGGCGAGTTGCTGGCGCTGGCCTTGACCGCGCCTCTCGTCTTGCCCTTCCTGGCACTGGTTCGCCTGCGCCTCCAGGCCGCGGACGATTCCTTCGAGACCGGCCGCGCCGAGCGCATCCAGCGAGAAGGCCACGCCGCTCCGGAGGGCTGTAGCCCCATCGGGACGGCCGTCAACCGGGCCGTCTGGGGGACGGCCAACGGCTCGGTCTCGCCCTCGATGGCCCTGACCTCCGGCACCCTGCTCGAGCTCTGGCAAAACCCCACGAACGGCGTGGATGTGGCCATCCATCACGCCTGCGAGCTGATCCGCCGTGAGGCCGTGCACGAGGTCCGCCTTCAGACCTACCTCTTCGATCCCGCATCCGCAGCGGGACGCGACCTGGTCGCCACCCTGGCCATGAAGCAGCGGCAAGATCCCGACTTCCGCATCATGGCCGTCGTGGACCGCGCTGGGCTGGATTCCGCCCTCTCCCATGCCGGTGTGCGAGCCCAGGTGGCGATTGCAAGGCCGTGGTGGAGCCGCAGAGGCCACCATACCAAGTGCTTCATCATCGACGGCCGGATCGGTATCTTGGGGGGCGACAACATCGACAGCCCCCGTGAGAAGGACCTGATGGTCGTGGTCGAGGGGCCGGTCATCCAGGCCTTGCTTCACGATTTCGAGGACGCGTGGGACCATGCCGCGCGCCCCCTCAGCCGCGAAGCCCTGCCTCCGGCGCCGGAGGTCCCCTGGAAAGCCGGAGCCGTGCCCATGACCGTCCTTAGCAAGCGGGGACTGGCGCGGCTGTGGGGGGATTACCATGCCAATGACTCCGACCAGGCCTTCATTGCGGCGCTGCGGGCCGCCAAGCGCGAGATCCTGATCCAGTCGCCCGCTCTCAACGCCGACATCGTGCTGCGCGCGCTCATCGAGGCGGCGGCACGGGGGGTGAGCATCCGGATCTGCCTGCCGCTGCTCCAGCACAACCGCCTGGCCACGAAGCTGGATGCCGCCGACAACGGGTCCTTCGTCGCCTTCTGGACCCAGCTGCCGCCGGTCCTGCGCGAGCGGATTGCCCTGCGCGACTTTTCCAGCAACGGCCAGGTCCGCGAGGAGAACCACACCAAGTTCGTTTGCGTCGATCGCCAGTGGATCTACGTGGGCTCGCAGAACCTCGACAACCAGTCCTTCGCCTTCTCGCGGGAGCTCGGCCTCGGGATCGACGATCCGGCGATCGCCGAGACCTTCGCCAGCGAGGTCTTCGAGCGAGACTGGGAGACTAGCTTGCCCATCATCCCGCGCTGGTCGGAGCGCTGGATTCCCTTTCCGCTCTGGTACCACTGAGCCCGGCGGTTCGCCCCACTTAGGCTGGCGATTGCTTGCCGGCCTTGCCTGCCGCAACCAGCGTGACGAGCTCGCCGTGGGTTGGGATGGCCGTCTTCCAGCCCAGCTCGGCACGGATCAGGTCGGCGAGCGTCTGGCTGGCTTCTGGCTCGCCGTGAACCACGAAGGTCCGCCGGGGCGGTGTCTCGAAGCCCTCGAGCCATTGCAGGATGTGGCGCTGGTCCGCGTGGGCCGAGAAGCCGTCGATCCGTTCGATGACCGCCTTGACGGGCACATGCTCGCCGTGAATCCAGACCTCCTCGGCGCCCTCGACGATGGCGCGGCCCTTGGTGCCTGCTGCCTGGAAGCCGACGAAGCAAATGGTGTTTCGCTCGTTGGGGAGGCGCTGGCGCAGATGGTGCTTGATGCGGCCGCCCGTGCACATGCCGCTGGCCGACAGGATGATGCCCGGCCCCGTGATGTGGTTGAGGGCGCGCGATTGGTCGGCGTCGCGCACCAGGTGGAGCTTCCGTGGTGCCAGGGGCTTCACGCCCCGCGCGAGCAGGGCGCGGGCCTCGCGGTCGAATTCCTCAGGATGGTCCAGGGCGATGGCGGTGGCGTCGATGGCCATGGGGCTGTCGACGAAGACGTCCAGCGCGGGGATTCGTCCCTGGTCCTCGAGCTCGCGAAGCTGGTAGAGCAACTCCTGCGTGCGGCCGACCGCGAAGGCGGGAATCACCAGCATGCCGCCGCGCCGGATCGCGTCCTTCACCACCCGGGCGAGCTCCTGGGAAGGGGGCGTGCCGGGGTGCAGGCGATCGCCGTAGGTCGATTCCACGATCAGGTAGTCGGCCCGGGCCATGGGCGTGGGATCCTTCAGGAGCGGGGTGCCCGGCCTCCCGAGGTCGCCCGAGAAGACGAAACACGACTTGCCACTCGGCTCCTCGACCGTGATCTCGAGGATCGACGACCCGATGATATGGCCGGCCGGGTGGAAAGTCACCGTGATCCCCTCGGCGACCTCGCGAGGCTTGCCGTACGGGACCGCACGCAACCGCTGGAGCGCCCGCTGGGCTTCAAGCATGGTGAAAAGCGGCAAGGCGGGCTGGTGACGGGACCAGCCCTTGCGGTTGGCGTGCTGGGCTTCCTCTTCCTGGAGGAAGCCGGCGTCCGGAAGCAAGATGGAGAGCAGGTCGGCCGTGCCGCCGGTGCAGAAGATCTTTCGGTCGAAGCCGTCCTTGATCAGCTTGGGCAGGTAGCCGGAATGGTCCAGGTGGGCATGGGTCAGGATCACCGCGTCGAGCTGGCTGGGCGCCGGGAAGGGTTGCCAGTTGAGCGCCTTGAGCTCGCGGGGGCCCTGGAAGAGCCCGCAGTCGATCAGGACCTTGGCCCAGGGGGTGGTGAGGAGGAACTTGGAGCCGGTGACGGCGCCGGCCGCTCCGAGGAATTGCAGGGTTGCCATGGGGAACCTCCTGTCGGGCGAGGCGTCAGGACGACGGATCTGGCTGAAGGGCGGCGGGCGTGATCGTCGAGCCGTGGGACTGGTGGAAGCAAGAGGGGCGCCGGCAGTGATGCTGATGGTAGTAGTCGATCAGGCGCTGGACGAGGCGGTCGGGGTCGTTGTCGTAGATGAGGTGGGCGCCGGAGTCCTTGTGGCAGACCTCGACGATGGCCGGGAGGGCCTGGGTGATGCCTCCGCTGCCTTCCAGGACGCCGATGAGCTTGCCCTCGTCGTAGGCGATGGCGAACTCGCCGAGCGTGCCGGAGCGGCCGCCGACGATGACGACGATGTCGCTGGAGCGGATGTTGGTGACCTCGCGGCCCATCAGGCCGGAACCGGTGTAGACGATGACGTCGAGGTAGGCGCTGGGCGAGCCGTAGTGGTTGAGGTGTTGGTCCAGGGAGAGCGCGGGCGAGATGCCGACGGTCAGGCCGCCGGCTTCCTTGGCGCCGCGGGCGGCATGGTAGGGGAAGCCGGGGCAGGCGCCGTTGACGAGGGTGCAGCCGTGACGGGCGATCGCCTGGCCGAGCGCATAGCTGAGGGAGATGGCCTCCGGCTTCAGGTCATAGGCGGAGCCCATCACTCCGATGGTCATGCGCGGGGCGGCGGCGGGAAATGGCGTTGTCTCGGGCATAGAAAACCTCCCAGGGGGCTGGCTTTAGCTTAGCCAGCCCCCTGGGAGGTTCAAACGGAATAAACTACTGATAGCGCGCCTGCGGCAACGACAGGCTAGCGCCCGCGGCTGTTGCGTAAGGCAGCGAAGCTGTCCTGCAGCAACGGCAGGCTAATCATCAGAGCACCAGGCCGCGGCGCTTCGCGTAGGCCACCAGGGCGGCGCGGCCCTTGATGCCGAGCTTGTCCATGATGCGGGCGCGATGGGTCTCGACGGTGCGCACGCTGAGGACCAGCTTGTCGGCGACCTGCTGGTTGGTCATGCCCATGGCGAGCAGTTGCAGGACCTCGCGCTCGCGCTCGGTGAGATCCTCGTAGGATTCGGCCTCTTCGCCGGCATCGACCCGATCCAGGTAGTCCTGGACGACCTGCTTGGCGAGGTCGGGGCGCAGGAAGGTCTCGCCGCGGCTCACCTGGTAGATGGCCTCGACCAGCTCGTTGTCGGCCGACTTCTTGAGGACGTAGCCCGAGCCGCCTGCTTGCACGGTCCGGAACAGCAGCTCCTCGTTCTCGTGCATGGTCAGGAAGAGGACCTTGGTCTTGGGGAGGCGCTTCTTCAGCTCGGTGGTGGCCTCGATGCCGTTCATCTCGGGCATGGTGATGTCCATGATCACCACGTCGGGCTTGAGCTCCTCGGCCTTGGCGAGGGCCTCGCGACCGTTCGTCGCTTCACCCACGACCTCGAGGTTGGGCACGGCGGAAAGCATCAGGCGAAGGCCGGTCCTGAGAATGGCGTGATCGTCCGCCAACATGATGCGAACGGGCTGCGTGAACTCGACGGACATCCGGAATCAGGCTCCTTTCAGGGGGGCTATCTAACCGGCAGGCTGAGGAGAATGCTGACCCCTCGGCCGGGTGCCGTCTCGATGCGGCAGGCCCCGCCCAGGAAGGCGGCGCGCTCCTGCATGCCCCAGATGCCGACGGGAGCGCCGATTGGCCCTTCTTCGAGGAGGCGAGGATCCATCCCGACTCCGTTGTCCTCTATCTTAACCGTCAATTCTCCCGCTGCAAAGGTCATGGCGACCGTGACCCGGGTGGCCCGGGAGTACTTGCCGGCGTTGATCAGGGCCTCCTGGACGATCCGGAAGACCGTGATCTCGCTCATGGGGTCGAGGCGAACCTCGTCTCCGTGCACGGTGAAGGAGACCTCGGTTTGCTGGCGGATGCCGTAGTCCCGCGCGTAGGAGCGAAGCGTCGAGACCAGCCCGAGGTCCTCGAGCAGGGAGGGCCGGAGGTTGACGGAGATCTGGCGCAGGGTCTCGAGGGTCTCCCAGACCTGGCTCTTGAGCTCCGGCAAGAAGCGGTTGACCTCGTCGAGGCTCATGGCTCCTTCCAGCATCTTGATGCCGAACAAGAGCGAGGTGAGCATCTGGCCCGCGCCCTCGTGAAGTTCGCGGGCCACCTGACGGCGCTCGTCCTCCTGCAGGACCATGAAGCGGCGAAGCAGCTGCCTTTGACGCTCATCCGGACTTGCGTTCGGAACGTCGATGGGTTGTGGTTCCACGGGCTGCTTCATCCCCTTTCCCTCTCAGTCTGCCAGAGCCTGAGCGGCGGATTCCGAGCGCGGCGCGGTCGTCACCGGGTGCTTGGCGACCAGCACCGAGCAGCGGGCATGCGAGGCCACCTGGCTCGACACGGATCCCAGCAGGAAGCGGGTCAGGCCGGTCCGGCCATGCGAGCCCACCACGATGAGGTCGACCGCTTCGTGGTCGGCCACCTCCAAGATGGTATCAGAGATTCCTCCCAGGCGATGCAGCGAGCGGGCCTGCAGGCCCCGTGCCTTCAGGATCGCGGCGGCCTCGTCCAGGATCTCCAGGGCCTGATCCTTGGTCGGCACTTCCCAGGTGGAGTCGGGCATGTAGGCGACCGCGGCGTACGAGCCCATGTTGATCACGCTGGACACGGTCAAGAGAAGGATCTCGGCTCCTTTGGCCTCCGCGAGATCGGCAGCTTGCTCGACCGCGAGCCGAGAGAACCCAGAGCCGTCGACGGCGACGAGAATCTTCATACGGCACCTCCTTTTCTGGTCCCATGCTCACAAAACTCCCCGCAATCGTCATCCGGTGAAACTACCCAATCCCCCTGCCCGCATGAGGACCCCCCGCACAGGGCCCGGATTCCCGGTCGAAAGGGTAGGAACTGCGGTTGTCCGCAAGCTCCCGCGCAGGCACCATGGACCCCGTGCATCCCTGCTCTCAGGAGGCCTCATGTCCGTCGCCGAAACCTCCTCGCCCCCCTGGCATGCCACCCGCCTCGCCGACGTCGCCGATCGCGCCGCCACCAACCTGGATACCGGCCTGCCACCCGCGCAAGCCGCCGAGCGCCTGAGCCGCCACGGCTCCAACCGCCTCACGCCTCCTCGCCGCAGCAGTCCCGCCAGGCGGTTTCTGGCCCAGCTCAACCAGCCCTTGATCCTGATCTTGCTGGCCTCGGGAGGCCTCACGCTCGTCATGCGCGAGTGGGTGGACGCACTCGTCATCCTGGGAGTGGTGGCCATCAACGCCACCTTCGGCTTCGTGCAGGAGGCCAAGGCGGAGAAGGCCATCGAGGGCCTCGCCAAGCTCACGCGCACCCGCACCCAGGTCTTGCGCGGCGGCGTCGCCATGAGCGTCGACTCCGAAGGGCTGGTCATCGGAGACCTCGTGCTGCTGCAGGCCGGCGACCGGGTTCCGGCCGACCTGCGCGTGGTGCAGGCCTTCGACCTGGCGATCGACGAGTCCACCCTGACCGGCGAGTCGCTGCCCGCCGCCAAGTCGACCGATGCCCTTCCCGAAGGCACGCCCCTCGCCGACCGCCGCAACATGGTCTTTGCCGGCACCCTGGTCACGGGTGGCCAGGGAAGCGGGGTGGTGGTGGCCACCGGGGACCAAACCGAAACCGGCGGCCTGTCGAAGCTGGTCGCCGAAGCCGGGACGCTCGATACCCCGCTGACGCGCAAGGTCGCGGAACTCAGCAACCGCCTGCTCGTCGCGATCCTGGCGCTGGCTGCCCTGGCCTTTGCCGTGGGCCTCTCGCGGGGGCAGCCGGCCTTCGAGGTCTTCATGGCGGCGGTCGCCCTTTCCGTCGGCGCCATCCCGGAGGGCCTGCCCGCCGCCTTCACCGTCACGCTGGCCATCGGGGTCTCGCGCATGGCCCGCCGCAAGGCGATCATTCGCCGCCTCACTGCTGTCGAAACCCTGGGGAGCACCACTGTGATCTGCTCCGACAAGACCGGGACGCTCACCGAGAACCAGATGACCGTGCAGGAGGTCTGGGCTGGCGGCCGCAGCTACCCCGTCTCGGGCCTCGGCTACGCGCCGCAGGGTGCGATCGTCCTGGAGGGCGCTCCCCCGCTGCCCCTGGTCGAGTGCCTGAAGGCCGGCCTGCTCTGCAACGATTCCTGGCTGGTCGAGGAGAAGGGGCGCTTCAATGTGCAGGGCGATCCCACGGAAGGGGCCCTGCTCACCTCGGCCGCCAAGCTGGGATTGAGCGAGGCGCTGCGCGAGCAGCTGCCTCGCCTCGAGGCGATTCCCTTCGACTCCCGGCGCCCCTTCATGGCCACCCGCCATGCCGATGGCGCGATCTACCTCAAGGGAGCCTCCGAGGAGATCCTCGCGCGCTGTGCGACGGCGCTCACGGCCGAGGGGGTGGTTCCCGTCGACCTGGATGAGGTCCGCCGGAAGGTCCAGGAGCTGGCCTCTCAGGGCTACCGCTTGCTGGCCTTCGCCCGGACGGAGGCAGACGCGCTCACGCTGGAGGGCCTGGCCGGCGGACTGGAATTCCTCGGCTTGCAGGCGATGCGGGATCCGCCGCGCGCCGAGGCGATCGCCGCCATCGAGGCCTGTCATCGGGCCGGAGTGACGGTCAAGATGATCACGGGCGACCACCCAGCGACGGCCAAGGCGATCGCCTCACAGATTGGCTTGAGCGGCGACAAGCCCCTGCGGGTGGTCACCGGAGCCGAGCTCGAAGCCCTGAATGAGGACACCTGGGGCCTGGTGGCCGAGGAAACCTCCGTCTTCGCCCGGGTGGCCCCGCACCAGAAGCTGCTGCTCGTCTCAGCCCTTCAAAAGAACGGCCATGTCGTCGCCATGACCGGCGACGGCGTCAACGACGCCCCGGCTCTCAAGCAGGCCGACATCGGGATCGCCATGGGCATCACTGGGACCGAAGTGGCCAAGGAAGCCGCCGACGCCCTCTTGACCGACGACAACTTCGCGACCCTGCAGGCGGCGGTCGAGGAGGGGCGGGTGGTCTACGAGAACCTCCAGAAGTTCATCGCCTGGACGCTTCCCGCTAACCTGGGAGAGGGGCTGGTGATCCTGGCTGCCGTGCTGGCAGGCACCACCCTGCCGATCCTTCCGGCGCAGCTGCTCTGGGTCAATATGACCACCTCGATCCTGCTGGGCCTCATGCTCGCCTTCGAGCCCCGCGAGGCGGGCCTCATGCGGCGCCCCCCGCGCGATCCGCGCGTTCCGCTGCTGAGCCGCGACGTGATCGCCATGATCGGGATCGTCGGCCTCCTGATCCTGGCCGGCGCGTTCGGGCTCTTCGCCTGGGAGACGCAGCGCGGAGCGAGCCTGCCCGAGGCCCGCACCGTCGCAGTCAACGTGCTGGTCTTGATCCAGGTCTGCTTCCTCTTCAATTGCCGCTCGCTGAGCCGGCCGGCTTTTGCGATCGGCCTCTTCGGCAACCGCTGGGTCAATGCCGGTGCCCTGACCATGCTCGCCTTGCAACTGGCGTTCACCTACCAGCCGCTCATGAACCGCCTCTTCCAGAGCGCTCCCATCTCGCTTGCCGCCTGGGGGCGGATCCTGGCGATCGCACTGGCCGCCTTCCTGCTCATCGAGGGCGTGAAGCTGTTGCGCAACGGGTTGCCCGATGAGGCAGCTCATGGCCAAATCGCTTCGGATCTGAGACCATGAGCCAGAAAGGAGAAGCCTGCCAATGATCGACTTGATGGGCCCCGCGCCCGGTTTCGATACCCCGCTGGCGATGCTGTCGGCGTGTCACCGCCGGCTCGAGCGCCGCCTTGAACAGCTCTCTCACATTGCCGATCGCCTCTCGGAACCTGCCTCCGAGCGCCATGCGGAGGCCCTCCGCGTGCTGGAGGACGTCCGGCGCCACTTCGCCACCGCCGGAGTGCACCACACCGACGACGAGGAGCTGAACCTCTTCCCGATGCTGCGGCAAGCACCGGACGCTTCCCTGAAGGAGCTGATCGACGTCCTGGAAACGGATCACCGGGTCATCGACGCGATGCACGTCGAGCTCGAGGAGCTCTGCGACCGCCTCAACGCCGGCGTCACGGCCGAGGACGTCGAGGCCCTGCGCTCGCTCGCCTCCGACCTGCGGGTCCACTACGAGCGCCATATCCGCCAGGAGGACGAGCATATCCTGTCGCGGGCCGCTGACCTGCTCACGGCCGAGCAGCTCTCCAAGCTCGGCTCGGAGATGCGCCGCCGCCGCGGCGCCTGATCCTCGGTCGGTGGGGCGTACTAGCGTCTTTCGCCAGTCTCTGAGCTAGATCAGTTTCTCGCTCCCTGAAAGCAGTTAACCTGGTTAAGTAATTCGGCAATACGATGACGAAGGATTGGCCATGGGAATCTGCGACAAGTTGGGTGTTCACTGCACGAGCTGCTCCACGCTGCCGAGGCTAAGCCCGGCGGGCGGGCGTCTCTATCTCTTCCTGCCCTCCGAGGTTGCCCTCGCCAAGGTCCGAGAAGGCTTCCCGGAGCATCCGCTCGCAGGAACCCGGGACCTCCACCTCGGGGTCCAACCCGGTGGCCTGGGCGCCCTCCTGAAGCGCCTCGGTGGCCTCTTGACCCATACCGAGCGCACGCAGGCCAGGGCGCTATTCATGGAATCGGCCGAGACCCCGGGCATCGCAGATCTGGGGAAGGTGACCACGCTTGCCGAACTGATCGCCCGCAGTGACGGCGACTGGCTGATCGGCATGATGCAAGCACAGCGCATGACCAGCTACTTCCAGCCCATCGTGGAGGCGGCAAGCCCTTCGCAGATCTTTGCCCAGGAAGCGCTCTTGCGCGGGCTGGACGAAGCGGGCGGAATCGTTCCCCCGATCCGCATGTTCGACGCCGCCCGAGAGGCCGGCATGCTCACGGCCCTGGACCAGCGCGCCCGCCACAGCGCGATCACCGAAGCGGGCCGCGCCGGCCTGCCTCACACGCTCTTTCTCAACCTCAACCCCGCGGCCATCAATGATCCCGCCTCCTGCCTCCAGGCGACCCTGCGCCAGATCGACGCGGCTGGCCTCAAGCGCGAGCGGGTCGTCTTCGAAATCGTCGAAACCGACCGCGCCCGCAGCCCGCAGGACCTCACGGCCCTGCGCGATTACTGCCGCCAGGAGGGCGTGCGCATCGCCCTGGACGACTTCGGAGCCGGATTCTCCTCGGTCACCCTGCTGCACCTGCTGCGGCCCGACTTCGTCAAGATCGACCGGGAATTGGTGCGGCACGTGCATTTGGACCCCTATAAGTCGGCGATAACGGCGCGTCTACTTGATCTTTGCCGATCTCTGGGTATACGAAGCGTAGCCGAAGGGATCGAGGACTTGTCCGAACTCCAGTGGTTCCAGGCCCATGGGGCCGACCTGGCGCAGGGGTTCCTTTTCGCCAAGCCCGCTCCGCTTCCCAGCTTCCACGCGGCCGCCCTTACTCGCTGACCTGAAAGGTAACCATGACCATCCAGCAGAAACTCGTCTTCCATGTGCTTTCCGTCGGAGCGCTCATTGGATTGTTCCAGCTCTTCGTCGGCTTCCAGATGAGCCTCGCGACCGCGCTCTTCTTCGTCGCCTTGCTGGTGATCGACCTGGCCGGTGATTTCTGGACGCTGCTGACGATCCGCCGGGACGTCAACACCGTGATGGACAACCTCTCGGCGGTCAGCGACGGCGACCTCAGCCGCGACGTGCCCACTTCCGAGGCCCAGGACGAGACGGCTGCGATGCTGCGGACGGTCAAGCGCATGGTCGGCAACCTGCGCGGACTCGTCGCCGAGGTGCGGGGCGCCGCAGAGGACGTGGAGGCCGGTGTGGGCCGCATCTCGTGCGCCTCCGAGCAAACCGCCCGCTCCTCGGATCACCAGCTCGGCGCCATCGTGACGGCCAATCGCAGCGTGACCGCCATGGCCGAGCGCAGCCGCGAGGTCGGACACAATGCCCGGGCGCTCAGCGAGAACGCGGATGTCGCCTCGCGCTCGGTGCATGAGATGGTCTCGGCCATCCGCCAGGTCGCTGGCCACACCGATGCGCTGGCCGCGGCCGTGGGCCAGACCTCCGCGTCGATCGAGCAGATGGCCGCGAGCATCCAGCAGGTGGCCTCTCACGTCGGCCAGGCGAACGAGGTCTCGGAGCGCTCGGCCAGGGCTGCCCAGGATGGGCGAGAGGCCGTATCGCAGAGCATCGCGGGCATGGCCCGGATTCAAGAGACGATGGCGGCCATCGTCACGGCCATCGAAGGCCTCGGCAAGCGCTCGGAGGAGATCGGGGAGATCGTGGCGGTGATCGACGACATCGCCGAGCAGACCAACCTCCTGGCCCTCAACGCGGCCATCGAGGCGGCGCGGGCCGGCGAGCACGGCCGCGGCTTCGCGGTCGTCGCCGACGAGGTCCGCAAGCTCGCCGAGCGCTCCTCCAAGGCCACCGGCGAGATCGCGACGCTCATCCAGGGCATCCAGCGTGAGACCACCCAGGCGGTGAGCAGCACCCAGGATGGCCGCAAGGCCATCACCGACGGCACCCGGCTCGCCACCCAGGCGGGCGAGTCCCTGGGGGTCATCGTCACGTCCGTCACGCAGGTCTCCGACCTGATGACCCAGATCTCGCATGCGTCCAACGAACAGGCCCTGGCCGCCGCGCAGATCACCGACGCCGTCGGCTCCATGAACCAGCTCACCGTGAAGGTCTCCGAGGCCACCCGCACGCAGGCGCAACGCTCCGAACATGTGCTCGAGGAGGTCGCCATGATGACCGAGCGCATCCCCGAGGTCTCGCGCTCAAGCCAGGCCCAGGAGGAGGGAGGCCGCGATCTCCAGGTAGCTGTCGACGCCATCCGGGCCTCCGCCGAGGAGAGCGCCCAGGCCACCGATGACATCGCGCGCTCGGCGCGGGATCTCCAGGCGCGCGCCCAGCGGATGCAAGCGGCGGTATCGGCCTTCAAGGGCGTTCCCGTGGCCGAGCGCGCCGCCTCGGCCTCTCCGTCGTTGCCCCCCGCCCCCATGCATGTCAGAATGCCCTAAGAGGAACCCGCATGACCCTCACTCGTAGCCTCAACATCGTCAGAGGGAAGGGAGCATCTCGATGAGCGAGACCAAACCCTGGATTCCCCCGTTCGCCCTGGTGGCGGGAATGGCCGGCCACGGCCTCTCCTGGCTGCTGCTGGCGCTCACGTCCTGGCCGAGCGTGCCGGGCATGTCCTTCCCGGCCCTGGCCTGGGTTCACATGGTATCGCTCGGCTGGCTCACCATGACGGCCCTGGCGGTCATGGTCCACGTGATCCCTGGGTTCCTCGATACCGACTGGGAACTCGAGCCCGTCGCCCGCTGGGCTCTGCTGCCCTACGGCATCGGCACCCTGCTCTTGGTCGGAGCCTTCCTGGGCATCGGCCCCTGGGCGTTTCAGTGGGGGGCGGGCCTGCTCATCGCCAGCCTGGTCAGCTTCATGATCCCGGCGTTCATCACCATGATTCGCTACCAGGTGCCTCCGGGCACCAAGGTCCCCTACCGCTTCGCCTTCACCTCGGTCCTCACGGCCCTGCTGCTCGCCGCCATCCTCGGTGGGACCATGGCCTGGGCTCTGGCCGGAGCGCCCTGGTCCCAACTGCTCGCCACTCTGCTTCCCCTGCACGCCATCCTGGCCGGAGGGGGCTGGCTGAGCCTGCTGATCCTGGGCGTGTCGGCCCGCACTGTCTTCCCGGTCACCGGGCGTAAGCGCTTCCTGCTGCCCTTCCATGTGCTCATTTCCGCGGGATTCTTCGGAGGGCTGATCCTGATCTTGCTGGGCCTGCTGCCGGGAATCGCGCATGTGGCCTGGCGCTGGCTCGGCGTGGCCCTGGCGGGGCTGGCCGCTATCCTTTACCTGGTGGATATCGCCCGGGTCCTCTGGAAGGCGCCCAACCCCAACCGCCCGCCCCAGGCCTTCATCGCGGCCTCCCTGGTCTACTTCGTGCTCGCCGTGATTCTGGGAGCCGGCGTGAACGCCGGGATGACCCACTGGCAGGCACCCCTGGCCTTCGTTGCCTTGGTTGGCTGGATGGGGCAATCGGTGAACGGCTACCTGCTTCACATCGGGATCCGCCTGATGCTCACCATGGTGCGCGGGGACGAGGACGAGACCTCCCCCGGTGAGGTTACCCCCCCCGCCTGGTCGTGGACCGCCTTCGTCCTCTTCCAGCTCGCCATCCTCTGGGGAACCGGCGTACTCCTCGGCGGACACGGCGAATGGCTGCGACTGTCGGGTATCCTCGGCCTGCTGGGCTGGTTCTGGCTGGTGGGCAGCGCCTACTTCTCCTACCGTCACGCGCGCAGCGCCTAGCCACACCCAAAAGAAGAAGCGGCCCGGTCGACGTCATCGACCGGGCCGCTTCGATTTGCTTACTTGATTACCGAGCGGTCGATCACCGAGACGGTGCCGTCCAGCATGTTCGAAACGTAGGCCTTGTCCGCGGTGAACGCCATCTTGTGCATGCCCTTGCCCACGGTGATCACGGCGACCACCTTCTGGGTCTCGGCATCCAGCACCGTCACCGAGTCGTCCCCATCGCCACCGACCCAGATCTGCTGGGCGACGGCCGCAGCGGTCGCACCGGGCTTCGCCACGGCAAAGGCATGGCTAGGCTTGGCTGGGCGATCGGCGAGGTTGCGCCCGATCTTGACCTGCGCCTGCAGGGCCTGGCTGGTCAGGTCGATGACCGCGACCTCGTCGGCGCCCTTGCAGGTCACGTACGCGAAGCGCCCGTCGCCCCGCAGGACCATGTCCGCCGGGGTCGAGCCGACCTGGAAGGTCTTCAGCGTGGCCTTGGCCTCGAGGTCGTACAGGGTCACCGTGTTGGAGGTGGTGTTGGCGATGACCAGGGTGGCCTTGCCGCCATGGGTTGAGATGCCGAGTGCCCCCGGACCGTTGCCTTCCTTCAGGGTCGTGACGGCCTGCGGATCGCTGGCCTTGGCGAACGAGACCGAGTTGTCGGGCGTATTGGCGACGGCGACGAAGCCGCCGCCGGCTGCGAGGACGCCCGCCGTGAAGGAGGTCATGCCCTCGCGGTTCAACGGGAACGACGCGCTGTGGACGTCACCCTCGAAGCCGTTGGGCCAGGAGACCTTCACGACGTTGTCGTTGGGGCCCATGGTCGTGGCGTGCATCGTGTGCATTCCGGTGTTCGTCCCATTCGCCGAGGGAAGAAGCGTGACGTACGCGGTCGATTCGTCTGCCCAGGCGAGGCTTCCGGGCTTCGCGGGGAGGGCCACCGTGCCGACTTCCGTGCGAGTCTCGCCCTTGAAGACCCGCAGCACGTTGGCCTTGGTATCGAGCGCGATGGCGTACTTGCCGTCAGGCGTGCCCACGGTGTTGTTGGGGCTGTTGTGGTCCTTGCCGCCTTCGAACTCCAGGGTCGATACCACCGCGTCGGTCGTGGGATCGATCAGCGAGACGTTGCCCGAGCCGGTGTTGCCGTTGACGAGGATGCCGCCTGCGAGCGCGATGCCGTGGGGATGGTCGCCGACCTTGATGGTCGACTTCGCGCTCATTTGCAGGGCGTTCGAGGGGATTTCCTGGGAGTCGCCGTTGCCGAGGACGTTGGGGCAGCCCGAGAGCGTGAGGGCGAGGGTCAGGACGACCGTGGGGGCGATCGCCCGGGTCGCGACACGCTTCAGAGTAGCGTTCATGAGGGTGTTCCTTTCGATGTCGAGGCTCGACCGAACGGGAGCCTAGAAGTAGCGGTAGTAAACGAGAAAGAGGGTCTGGTCCGTCATGGCGTTGATCTGGGGACCGGCGGCGGGATCCGCGCCGTAAGCGGCCCGCACCCCCTGCTGCGCGGCGAAGCGCCATTCTACGCTCGGCATCAGTTTCAGCTTGCCGAGCAGCGAGTCCGCCGTGGCGGGGTCGGCGCTCGCGAGCGTGCCGTAGTACCCCGAGGCCCCCAGACCCAGCCGCCAGCCGGGAACCAGCTCGACGGCCGTCTGGACCTGAGCCGTGGCGACTTGCCCGATGTAGAACGGGTTGGTCGTGCCGTCAGCCGGCCGGGTGAGCGGGCGCTGGTAACCGAGGCTGGCCGTGACCTCCCATGGCCCCATGGCCTTCAGGAGGCTGAGGCCGAGCTGGCCGCTCCAGACGCCGCTGCCGGTGACGTTCTCGGGGTTGCCGGCGCTGGTGCCGGAAGGCATGATCAGCCCTCCCCAGACGGCGAGCGATGGCCAGAACTCGTCTCCTCGGTAGGCAATCGAGGAGGCCTGGAGCTGCATGTCACCCAGTCCGCCCCCGGAGAGCGATTCCGCACCGTTCGCGGTGTCGAGGGGGATGATCGAGCCGAGCGCACCCCACTGGGCGTGGTTGAGGCGGTTGGCCGCCATGGGGACGTGAAGTCCCAGCGACCATCCCTCCGTGGGGAAGTAGGTGAGGCCCAGCGAGCCCTGCAGCGAGGTCAGGCTGCTGCCCTTGGGCTTGGGCGTCCAGGCGCTTCGCTCGTTGAAGCCGCCGGTGACGTCGCGCAGGTTGAGGCCGGTTTGCACGAGGAACTTCCCCGGCGTTTCGACCTGCAGGGTCGAGCCAGACAGGCTCGTGAACTCCGTGCTGCTGCTCGACATCGTGACGCAGCAGTCGGCGGCAAGCGCCGGGGCGCATGCCAGCACCCAGGGAACCATCCCCACGAGCCATGCGGCGGGGTGGTCGAATCGAATGGCCATGGCCATTCACTCCTTTCCGAATCAGTTAGGGGCAGGCGATCAGGCCTGGATTCGGGGAGGAGGAACGGGCGGATTCAGGCTGGGGGAGGGCTGAGGCTCATGCGCGGCGGCCAGTCGTGGCGGCGCGACGCGGGGTAAGAGGGGCTGCCGGGCAGCGACCAGCAAGGCCGGGGACGGGGGCTCGGGCAGCGAGAAGTGGCGCGGAGCCTGCGCGGCGGCGTCGGACGCATGCATGTGGCACGATTCGCCCATGGCCATCTCCTCGGCGGGAGCCGCGGCGTCGTCGCCACAGACCGAGCGGCAGGAGCAAAGTGCGGTGCACTGGCATTGATTCACGGCGCACGCATTGCCCTGCCCGTCCCCGAGGCAGGGACGCGGAAGTTCCCGTGCTCCCATCAGGAGCAGGGACAGGACAATCAGGATCACGCGCAGGAATCGCGTCATGCCTTGCTGCCTTCCATCGCCGACCGGTTGGACCGGGGATTCCGCCAGGGGCATCAGGGGGCCCCGTGCGAGCGTCGCTTGACCAAGAGAACTTCAGGCTCTCATGCTATCAAGCTTGACGATTGCCTGCGCTGAGGTGTCTCATACTCGCCGGAGTTGGTCGTCTTACTCGCCCAGGATCAGGGACTCGAGGCCCTTGCGATCCAGCACGGTGATGACTCCGCCACGCTCGTAGCGAAGGATGGCGGGCTCGTGGCACCACTCGCGCACCAGCCGGACGCACTCCTCGTAGGTGATCCCCACCATCCGCGACAGCGTGGCGTGGGGCAGCTTCGTCTTGAGCGTGAGCCCCCCGGTGCCGGGCATGCCGCCTTCGCGATCCAGGATGCGCAGCAAAAGCGCCGCCAGGCGCGTCTTCGCGCGCTCGGAAACCACGGCATGCAGGGCATCTTGGGTTTCGCGAAGCCGCTGGGCGAACGCCACCAGCAGCTTCATGGCGATGCCGGGGTTCTCGGCCATGTGGGCCTGAATGTCGTCCATGCGGATCTCGAGCACCTGGCTCTTCTCGGAGGCGACGACCGTGGCCGGGGCGACCTTGCGATCGTACAGGGCGGCCACCGCGAAGATCTCGTTGGGCCGGATCAGGCGCACCACGGTTTCCTTGCCGTTGGCGGCCGACTTGCGGATCTCGAGGCCGCCGCTCATCAGGATGCGGAGGGTAGGCTCCAGCGGATCGTCCTCGTGGAAGAGCACGTCGCTGACATGGAATGCCCGCACGCGGGCGTTTTCCGTCAGGTGGCGGAGCTCGCTGGCGTCGAGCCCCTTGAAAAAGTCGAGCTGCGTGAGATCGAGCGACGTGGTCATGGACACCTCCTCTGAATAGTTAACCATGTTATCGAACTGCCTGGCAAAGGGATCGGTAGTTTACCCTGATCCGTGAAAACCCGCAGCCCAAGTGCTTGACAACCTTGACTCGCACGCGACACACTGAAGCAGACAAATCAGAGTAACTTTGTCAGGTTTTCAGCCTGGTGGCCGTAGGAGATCCCATGAACCCAGCCTATCGTTTGCTTCCCGATGCCCCCTTCCAGAGCCTGCGGGACTATCCCGAGGCGGGGCTGGCCTTCGCGAAGGCCCGTCAACTCGGCGCCGAGGGCACGATCGCCCAGATCCGGTCGGCGAACCTGCGCGGCCGCGGCGGCGCGGGGTTCCCGACGGCCACCAAGTGGGCGAACATCCGTGCAGAGGCCTGCCCGACCAAGTACCTGGTCTGCAATGCCGCCGAGGGCGAGCCCGGCACGTTCAAAGATCGAACGCTCATCCGCGCCAATCCCTATGTCTTGCTCGAAGGCGTGGCGATCGCCGCCTTCGCCATCGGAGCCAAGGCTGCCTACATCGGCATGAAGGAGACCTTCACGCGCGAGTACGCGCGCCTGGAGTCCGCCCTCAAGGAGATGACCGACGCCGGAATGCTGGGCGAGATCCCCATCCACCTCGCCATGGGCGCGGACGAGTACCTCCTCGGAGAAGAGAAGGGACTGCTGGAGGCCATCGAAGGGAACTTCCCCTTCCCTCGGATCTCGCCTCCGTACCTGCACGGCCTCTTCGTCCCGCAGGGCATGTTCGTCACCGAGGGAGGCGAGAACCCCACCTCGGTCAACAACGCCGAGACCCTCAGCCACGCGGCGCGCATCCTGCTTCATGGCCCCGAGGGCTTCCGCGCGATCGGCAGCCCCGAGCATCCGGGAACCGGAATCTTCACCCTGGTGGGCGACGTCGAGCGCCCCGGCGTCTACGAGCTTCCCACCGGCACTTCTTTCCGCACGCTGCTCGAGGAGCACGGCGGGGGCATGAAGGACGGCCGCGCCTTCAAGATGATGCTCTCCGGCGTCTCCTCGGGGGCGCTCACCGCCGAGCACCTCGACGTGGCCATGGATCTTCCCTCGATGAAGGCCGCGGGATCCGGCTTCGGCTCGGGCGGCTACATCATCTACGACGAGACCGCCGACGCCGTCGTCGTCGCCAACCTCTACTCGCGCTTCCTGGCCAACGAGTCCTGCGGCCAGTGCCCCTCCTGCAAGACGGGGACCGCCTACATCACCAAGCACCTGGAGCGCCTCGTGACGGGCAAGGCGACCGAGCATGACCTGACCGAGATCGACATCGCCCTGAACCGCGTGGCCTCGGGAAACCGCTGCTACTTGCCGGTGGCCGAGCGAACCCTCATCTCGAGCCTGCTCGCGGACTTCACGGGGGATTTCAGGGCCGCCCTCGAGCCCGGGTACGCGCCGGCTCGCCGGCTCGAACTGCCCAAGCTGCTGGATTTCGACCCCGAGACCCGGCACTTCACCTTCGACCCCAAGTACCCCTTGAAACGCCCGGACGGCTCGTACAATCCTCCCGAGGTCGGCCCCTACCACTTTTCCTAGCGCAATTCTCCCGCCTTCTGCCCGGATCGTTGTCCTCCGTCCCGGCAGCAAAATCGCGTGGCCGCCCCAGCTCAAGGGGCGGCCGCGCTATTTTGCTGCCGTCGCATGACGAGAGGGGGCGCCGCATCGCTGCGGCGCCCCCTCCTGGCTTGGTATCGGAGCTTAGATCTTGCCGATCTCGATCCGCCACTCCTCGGGGCCCTCCATGACGGGGGTCCAGGTGAACTGGCCGGGGCGCTCGAACTGGAACTGGTAGTTCAGCGGGGCGGGGTTATGATCGTTGACCAGGACCATCTTCTCGCCGGAGGCGAGGCCGTCGAACGTCCGGAAGATGGTGGGGTGCTTCTCGCGGGGAACCATGGGGCGAACGTCGACGACGACGGGGGTGGACTGAGTCATGAAGGTTCATCCTTTCTGAGTGGGGCGGGATTTCGTTATCCAGGTTAACCAATTTGCATGGCTCTGTCCTTGAGCCACCTCAGATTCGCGAAAGTCATGGCTTGCGGGCGACGAGGGCGATCGCTCCCATGTGGGCCATGTGCCTCCGGAAGACCTCGCGCATCTCCCGGACCCGGCGCAGCGCGGCGGGATCGCGCAGGAGGTTCCAGAGGAAACGCACGCTGCCCGCGACGCCCTCGTCCTGCACGAAGCGCCGCGCCTCGAGCAGATGCATCGGAGCCTTGGCGACCGACTCGATCACGAAGCCCTCCTGCTCGAGCAGGCCGCGCCACTCGCCGACGGTCAGGGGGCGCGCCCCGACGTGAATCGCATCCGAGAGGTCCTTGTGGATGGCTTGTTTGATGGCATCCGGGACGTCATCGGGGACGAGGGTCATTTCGTGGATGCCGTAGCGTCCTCCGCTCTGCAGACAGCGGAAGGCCTCGGCGATGATCCGGCGCTTCATCGCGTCGGGCTGCATCGTCAGCATCGCCTCGCCGTAGAAGACGCTGGCCTCGCCGTCAGCGAGCCCCGTCTCATGGGCCTGTCCCTCCTTGCAGCGCTGCGAGGGACCCCGCAAGAGTTGCTGTACCTGGGCGACCGCGGCCTTGTCCCGGTCGATGGCGATGTAGCTCGCGGGCTGCTTGGCAAGCGTGAGGCTGGCCGTGGCGCCCATGCCCGGGGCGACTTCCACGACGCGGTCATGCGAGCCGATCTTCAGCCCCTCGAGCATGCGTTGCGTGAGTTCGAGCCCGCCGGGCCGGAGAACCCGCTTCCCGAGACGGGCGAGCAGCCAGTGGCCCGGCATGCGAAGGGTGTCGAGATCGGCGCCCGGCAACGGGCAATCGTGGTGGCGGATCATGGCGTCCTCTTTCCTGGGCTCGGCCGTGGCCGGAAGCGCTCCGGGTCAGCAAAAGTAACTGAGAATAATTCTCAGTTTACGGCGTTTCGGCGGAATGAAAATGAGCCACCTCATCCATGCCGGCAAAGCCAGAGGGCGCCGGCATTGCCGGCGCCCTCTGGACGTCTGGGAACGTTACTTCGCGGCTTTGGCCGGAGCCTTGACCTGGCTGGAGGTCTTCTTGGCCTGCGGGCTGGTGACCTTTGCCGACTCTGTCGCCGGGGCCGGGATCAAGGGGTTCTCGCGGCCGACGATCTTGCTCCAGGTCTTGTCCTCGCGCTCGGAACCGTGAACGATGCAGTTCGGGCAGGCCATGGCCGCAGTCGGGATCAAGAGGGCGGCGGCGATGACGGTGGGAATCAAGAAACGCATGGGGTACCTCCTCAGATGCGGCTAGTGAGAGACCTTGGGGCCCTTGCCGTCGGTGGCGTCGACGAACCCGACCGCCCCGAGGCTGGCATCCGCGAACTCATGGTCGACGATGGCGAACTTACCGGATTCCGGTACGACGAACTCGACCACCGCGCCGTTCGACGAGCCCAGCAGGACCGTCTGCATGCCGTGCAGGACGTTCTTGGGGTTGCCGTCCAGGTAGACCTTGTCGAAGATGGTGCCGACGATGTGGAAGCTCGAGGTGTCAGTGGGGCCGACGTTCATCACGTAGATGCGGACGCGCTCGCCGGGCTTGGCCTTCAGGGGATTGTCGACCAGCGAGTTCACCCGGCCGTTGAAGACGACGTGAGACGGGCTCTTCTTCATCGCGGACTCCACGTCCGAGACCAGCAGGTTGGGGTTCTTGGGATCCTTGGGCTTGGTGTACAGTTCCGACTGCACGATGACGTACTCGCGGTCGACCTTGTCCGGGTAGCCCTCGGTGGGATCCACGACGACCGTGCCGTACATGCCCATGATCATGTGGTGAAGCAGCATCGGCGTTCCGCAGTGATACATGAAGACGCCGGGGTAGTTGGCGGTCCACTCGAAGGTGATGGTCTGGCCCGCGCCGATGGTCCGGTACTTATCCAGGGGGTTGACCATCGCGGCGTGGAAGTCGATCGAGTGCGGCATCGGGAAGGTCACCTTGGCGTCGTCACCCGAGCGGTTGGTCATGGTGAAGACGACCTTGTCGCCCTGCCGCACGTGAACGGTCGGCCCCGGGATGGAGTCGCCGAAGGTCCAGCCTTCGAGCATCACGCCGTCGTCGATCTCGACGTTCTTGTGGGTCAGGTCCAGGCGAACGTGGTGGGTCTTGGCGTTGGGAACCTTCTTGATCTCGGGAAGGTGCGTGACGACGTCCCCTCCCTCGACGTAGGCTCCCTTGTAGGGAACGCTCGAGACCTTGGATTCAGGCGAACCGTAGACCATCTTGAAGCTGCCGGGCTTGGCGAGCGTGTAGGTCGCGGTGCTGACCAGGGCGAGACCAGCGAGTCCGAGGAAAGCAGTGGTGAGGAGGGCGGGTTTTGCAGTCATGGCGAACCTCTTTCAGGGTGGGGCGCGTCTTTCGTTGCTTCCACCCTATCGAAGAAGTCCTGGCCAATCTCTGAGGTTTCTCATATCCGGAGAAGTTAGGTATTTTGCCGATCCTAGCGGTTTTTACTGACGGTATTTTCCCGATCCTAGCAGTTTTTACGGATGGTATTTTCCCGATCTCACTCGCTGAGGAGCTCGCGTTCGAGGGCCTCGCGATCGAGGATCGTGACGATGCCGCCGCGCTGATACTGGAGGACGACGGGTTCGTGGCTCCAGTCGCGAATCAGCCTCACGCACTCCTCGTAGCTGATGCCGACCATGCGGGACATGACCGCGTGGGGCAGGTGGGTCGAGAGGCGGATGCCTCCGTCGACGGGGGTGCCTCCTCCCCGCTCGAGGGTACGCAGGATGAGCGCGGCGAGGCGAGCGCGCGCGCGCTCGGAGGCCACCGTGTGGAGAGCCTCCTGGAGGTCCTTCAGGCGCTGGGCGAACGCGGCCAAGAGCTTGATGGCAATCAGCGGGTAGCGGGTGAGGTGGGCCTGGAAGTCCTCGAGGGCGATCTCGAGGACCGAGGTCTCCACGGTCGCCGTGACGGTGGCAGGTGCGAGCTGCTTGTCGAAGAGGGCCGCCACGGCGAAGACCTCGCCGGGCCTGATCAGGCGGACGATGGTCTCCTTGCCGCTGGCGGCCGATTTGTGGATCTGCAGTTGCCCGTGGCAGACGAAGCGTAGCTTGGCGGCGAGGGGCTGCTTGTCGTAGAAGAGCACCTCGCCGGCGGCGTAGGT
Organism: Candidatus Sericytochromatia bacterium; assembly: GCA_036676455.1. Lineage (GTDB taxonomy): Bacteria > Cyanobacteriota > Sericytochromatia > S15B-MN24 > UBA4093 > UBA4093. Next base: position 44,787 of record JAKFCW010000116.1, on the reverse strand, counting down.
TCGGCAGGAGCTGCGCTCGTCGAGTTCGCGCAGCTCCTGCGCTCCCAGGCCCTTGAAGAAGTCGAGTTCATGCAGGCTGCAGGTGTGCGCTTTGCTTGCCTTGCCGGCCATGCCGAGGCCTTACTTCCTCGTGACGGTTGGTGGTTCGGCGTACGGCTCCTCGCGTTTGCTGACGGACCAGCCGAACTTCAGGCCGAAGACGAACCACCCCAGCGCCAGGGCGCCGATGGCGAAGAGCGTGTCTCCGATCACCCGCAGCCAGCGCAGGGTGTCCATCACGCCGGTCTGGGTGAACTCCGCCGAGCGCGCGTACCAGTAGCCCTGGTCCACGCTGGCCCAGGTCTGCATGAGCCCGATGGGCAGGAGGCTCAGGATGACCATGAGGGCGAGGCCGATGTTGATGGTCCAGAACGCGAACGCGAGCGTCTTGGTATGCCACTGGTGCTGGGTCGCGAGGCCCTTCAGGCAGAAGAGCATGAGGCCGAGGCCGAGCATGCCGTAGACGCCGAAGAGGGCCGTGTGGCCGTGAACCGCCGTGGTGTTGAGGCCCTGCATGTAGTACAGCGAGATCGGCGGGTTGATGAAGAAGCCGAAGAGGCCCGCTCCGACCAGGTTCCAGAAGGCCACCGCGATGAAGAAGTAGATCGGCCACTTGTAGGCGGCGACCCAGGGGCGGGCGTAGGCGTGGGTGTAGTGCTCGTAGGCCTCGAAGCCGATCAGCACCAGGGGGACGACCTCGAGGGCGCTGAAGGTGGCTCCCAGGGCCAGCACCGGCAGGGTGGTGCCGGAGAAGTAGAGGTGGTGGAAGGTGCCGAGGATGCCGCCGAAGAGGAAGATGACGGTCGAGAAGAGGACGGCCTTGGCGGCGGTCGAAGAGCGAATCAGGCCCATGCGGGTGAAGAGGAAGGCGATGACGGTGGTGGCGAAGACCTCGAAGAAGCCTTCTACCCAGAGGTGGACGACCCACCAGCGCCAGTACTCGGCGATCGCCAGGTTGGTCTCGCGGTTCCACATGACGCCGGCGCCCCAGAAGAGGGCGATCGCCGCCGAAGCCAGCAGGAACAGCCCCAGGAGGTTGCGGTTCTCGTTGGGGTTCTTGAAGGCCGGCAACATGGCGCGCGTCATCAGGCCCAGCCAGATGAACAGGCCCGCCCAGAGGAAGAGCTGCCAGAAGCGGCCCATGTCCACGTACTCGTAGCCCATGTGCCCGAACCAGAAGTTCTGGTCGAAGCTCAAGACTTGCTGGACGCCCAGCCACTGACCGAAGAGACTGCCGACCACGATGACCACCAGCGCGACGAAGAGGACGTTCACGCCGAGGGCCTGGAACTTGGGCTCGTGGCCCGAGACCGCGGGCGCGATGAACAGGCCCGTCGCGAGCCAGGTCGTGGCGATCCAGAGGATGCCCAGCTGCAGGTGCCAGGTACGAGCGACCGAGTAAGGGACCCACTGATCCAGCGGGATGCCGTAGAGGCCTCCGCCCTCGACCCCGTAGTGGGCGACCACGACGCCCAGGAGGACCTGGATCATCCAGAGGGCGCCCGCTACCCAGAAGTACTTGAGGGTGGCCCGCATCGACGGGGTGGGCTTCAAGGCCAGCAGGGGATCGCGCTCGGGGTACTCGGGGTGGATCTCGCGGCCGCGCTCGGGCCGCTGGGTCGCGTAGAACCATGCCAGCGCGCCGACGCCCGCCAGCAGCAGCACGAAGCTGATGACGGACCAGATGACCATCGAGCCCGTGGCGACGTTGCCGACCAGGGCCTCGGGTGGCCAGTTATGCGTGTACGAGATGGCTTCTCCCGGCCGGTTGGTGACCGTGGCCCAGGTGGCCCAGAAGAAGAAGGCGTTCATCATGCGCTGGCGCTCGGGATCCTTGATCGTGTTGGCGGGGATCGCGTAGGCGTCGCGCAGCGCGCTCATCCCGGGGTCGTTGCCGAACAGCTTTGTGTAGTGCTCGCCGACGGCCGCGATCGCCTCCGCGCGCAGCGGCGAGATCGTGAGCGTCTTGGTCGCCGGGTCGTAGGTGTTGGTCCTCAGCTCCGTTTGCAGCCGCGCCCTCAGGGCCGCCTGCTGCTCGACGCTGAGCTGCGCGTACGGCATGCCGAGGTCCTGGGTCGCATACCGGTCGAGCATCCAGACGGCCTCGCGATGCAGCCAATCCGCCGTCCAGTCGGGAGCCGTGTATCCGCCATGCCCCCAGACCGAGCCGACCTCCTGGCCGCCCATGGACTGCCAGACGTTCTGGCCTTGGGTGATGTCCTGGCGCGTGTAAAGCTGCCGTCCATCGCTCGTGACCACCCGATCGGGGATGGGAGGCGCCACCTGGTAGATCTCCCATCCGTAGTAGCCAAGCACGGCGAACGAGGCCACGATGACCCCGATGAGCCATGCCCAATACTTTTGGAAGCCCATGATGACCGTCCTTCCCCACTGCGCTTCCCGGTTCCGCAGCCCGGTTCCGATGCCCGCGCACGACTTCCCGTCCCCATCTAAGGGGGGTTCGGAGCGCTTGGGAGTGGCCACCGCCGCCAAAGCTCCTGCGAAATTCTTGGTGGCGGATCCGTATTTTTCCGCAGAGTATGAGCCCCCTCATACCCCCCCATCCCCGACGCGCCTATGCTCGGGTTAGAAAATCGACAAGGAGGACCACATGGCGAACCTCATCACCGCCGACATGAAGGTCAACGAGGTCTTGACCCGCTTTCCACAGACCCTCGACGTCTTCGTCAGCCATGGCTTCAAGCCGCTCGCGAACCCCCTCATGCGACGCACCTTCGCGCACCTCGTGAGCATCAAGGGCGCCACCCAGATGCATCACTGGGAGCCCGAGCGCGTTGCAGGCTTCCTGCACGAGCTGAACGCCCGCGCGGTCATGGGCGGACCCGCCGCCGCCGCCGACTCCGAGGCCCCCGCGGAAGCCCCCCTCTACGACGTCTCGGACGTCGAGGGCCTGGCGGCCAAGGGGATCACGGTCACCGCGGAGGTGATCCACGTCGATAACCGGGGCCTGGAACCGCCCGAGCCCATGATCCGGATCCTCGCCATCGTCCAGCAGCTCGTCCCCGGTCAGCGCATGGAGGCTCTCAACGAGCGCCGCCCCATGCTCCTCTATCCCAAGATCGAGGAGCTGGGACTGGCGCATGAAACTGACGAGCTGCCAGAAGGCGGCTACCGGATCACGGTGAGGAAGTAACCATGCCGATCCTGAAGAGCGCAGGCTCGAAGCCCACTCCCCCGGCGCGCTCCGGAGGCATCGCCACCGAGCGATCCCCGGATTTCTCGCTTCCGCTGCGCTTCTTCGGGCTCGGGGTCGCCGCCTACCTCCTGGCGATGCTCGGCATCGTCGTCTCGGGCCCCGCCCTCACCGGGTCTCCCTGGAATCCCCATGTGCTCGGCCTGACGCACGTCATGACCCTGGGTGCCATCGTCGGGATGATCATGGGAGCCTCCTACCAGATGGTTCCCGTCGTCTTGCTGGCGCCGATCTGGAGCCAGCGCCTCGGGAAGCTCACGTTCTGGGTCTTCCTGCCCGGAGTGGTCGCCATGGTCACCGGCTTCTGGGGATCGATGCCCGCCTGGCTCGGCATCGGCGCCACCCTGGCGGGGGCGGCCATTGCGGCCTTCCTCGTCAACATCGCCGTTTCCCTGGTCAAGGGCGCGCAGTGGAACGTCGTCGGCGCCTTCATGGTGGCCTCCCTGCTCAGCCTCGGGGCCGCCGTGACGCTCGGCATGATCCGCGCCCTCGGCTACTCCGACCCCGCCGGGGCCTGGCAGATTCCCAACGCCCTGACCATTCACGCGCACCTGGCGGCTTTCGGCTGCGCCACCCTGCTGATCTTCGGTGTCTCGTACCGCCTGATCCCGATGTTCGCGGTCACCAACGAGCGTGATCAGCGCGCCTGGGCCGTGCTCGCCCTGGGCGTCGCCGGCATCCTGGGCATCGCCTGCGGTAGCTTCCATGAGATGTCCGGGCTCGTGCGGGGCGGGGCACTGCTGGCCGTCGCCAGCGCCGCCCTTTGGGCATGGGATGCTGTGGCCATGTTCCGCGGGCGCACCCGCCGCAAGCTCGACGCGGGGCTGACCTACGTCTACGCGTCCATCGGCTGGCTCCTCGTGGCCGCCGTCATGGGCCTCGCCCTCGCCTGGGGAGCGATCCCCGCGGGCGTGTCGCCGGACCGCTGGGCGATCGCCTACGCCGTGACCGGCATGGTCGGCTTCATCGGCTTCACCACCATCGGCCAGTTCCACAAGATCATGCCCTTCCTGGCCTGGTATCACCGCTACTCGTCCCTGGTGGGCAAGACCAAGGTCCCGCTCATCAAGGACATCTACGACGAGCGGCTCACCTGGCTCGGCTTCTGGGCCAGCCAGCTCGGCCTCTTGCTCGCCGTGCCCTCCATCCTCACCGGTTTCGGGCCCGGGGTCCAGGGGGCCGGACTCTTACTCGCTTTGGGGGCGATCGCCACCGCCGGCATGACCGTCCAAACTTTGAAACGCTAGAGGGAGAACACGCATGCTTAACGAAAACTCGGTGCGCGAGGCGCTTCGTACGGTCTACGACCCCGAACTCGGCCTCGACATCATCACCCTGGGCCTGGTCTACGGCGTCGCCGTGGCCGAGGACGGAGCCGTCCTCATCACGATGACCCTCACCACTCCCGGCTGCCCGATGGAGCGCGTGATCATGGACGGCATCCAGCACGCGGTCAGCAAGGTCGACGGCGTCACCAAGATCTCCGTGGATCTCGTCTGGGAGCCCCGCTGGAGCCCCGAGAAGATCGACCCCGAGGGTCAGAAGCTGCTGGGGCTCGGCCGGCGATGAGCTTCGAGACTATCTGGTTCATCCGCGCCGCTCTGATCTACCTGGGCGTCGGCGTCGTCCTCGGCCTGACCATGGCCATCCAGCCCAACTGGATGCTCTACATCAAGCCCACCCACGCCCACCTCAACCTCCTGGGCTTCATGGCCATGTTCGTCTACGGAGTCGCCTACCACGTGATTCCGCGCTTCCGCGGCAAGCAGCTCTTCAGCCATAAGCTCGCGCGCTACCACCTGATCCTGGCCAACGTCGGCCTGGTCGGGATGGCCGTTTCCTTTGGCCTGAGGTTCACCCTGGGGTCGCTGGGAACCCTGTCCCTCGCGACCTTCGGCACCATCGAGGTCGTCGCCGTCGCCCTCTTCATCGTCAATGCCTGGAAAACACTCGAATGAAAGGAGTTCCCGTGAACGCAAGCGCCCTCGCCGACCTCACCGTCGGGCAGATCATTGAGAAGCTCCCCGGCTCGATTGCCATCCTCAACCTCTACCTCATCGACACCTGCTGCGGCGAGCATCGCAGCCTGGCGCAAGCCGCCGCCGATGCCCATGCCTCGCTCGACGAGATTCTCGCCGACCTCGACCGCCTGGAAGAAGCAAACGCCTGAGGGCGGGAAGCGCCCGTAAGATCGTCCGCTTAGCGCCTGCGGCTGTTTCGTAAGGCAGCGAGCGTTAGCCGCGAGACAGTCGTAACGTGGTTGAATCGTCAAGCTCGCTGACCTGCAGAAACGGCGTTAGCTATAGTGCACCGAACGCGGAGAGCAAACGCAAAGCCCCCTCGGCCGAGGCCGAGGGGGCTTTGCGTTTGCTCTAGAAGGTCAGCTGGGTATGCAGCGCCACCGTGTTGCTGGTCGTCGTGACGCCTGCGACCGTATCCTGGGCGACCTGGTCATCGAGCACCAAGGTGACCCCCGGAGCGGGCTTGATGCTGAGGCCGAGCACGCCCTGCAGGGTCTCGCCCTGGCCCGCGATCGCGGCGGCGGAGACGTTGCGGTCGAGCTGGTCCACGCGCACGATCAGCTCGGGCGACGGCAGCAAAGGCACGGGAAGGCCGACCACCGTGTAGGCGGAGAGGATTTGGCCGGTGATCGGGCTTCCGCCCACGGCCTGGTTCACCATGCGCGTGGCTTGCGCAGCAACCCTGAAGGCGTCGGTCCGATAGCCCGCGAAGGCCGAGTAGCGGTCCGCCTGCTCCAGCGACGGGTTGCTGCCGCGGTAACCGAGGGTGGCGAGCGTCAGGCCCGCCAGGGGCTCCACGGTGAGCCCGGCGCTGTAGGCCTTGGTGCCGTTGTTTTCCGCGGCGCGGTTGCCCGATCCGTTGTCCACCTGGGCCATGTAGCCCACGGGGCCGACCTTGCCGGTAGCCTTGAGGCCCACGTCGTAGGAGGGAATGTAGCCCGCGCCGAAGACCGGGAGGTACTGCAGGCCGAGCATGCGATAGCCCCAGTGGGAGACTTCGAAGTCGAACCACGGGGAGGTCACCATGCCCAGCTGGAGGTTGAGGCCGGGAAGCAGGCCGCTGGCCTGGATGAAGGCCTGTTGCAGGATGCCGTCATGCGCCTCGGTGCGCAGCGTCCCGACTCCGTTGCTCACGCCCGAGACGTAAGCCAGCGGCATGGCATTGTACATGATGGTCCCGGACCAGGTGTCGTCGAGGCGGGCCTTGGCGGTGAAGAAGGCGCGCGTCACGTCGAAGGCCGAGGCGCGTCCGTCGGTCGGAGTGGTGTACTCCGCGAAGATGACGCCCGAAACCGAGGTTTGCGGCAGCGCGTGGGCGGGCATGGCCAGGCCCAGGCCGGAAAGCAGGACCATGGACGCGAGCAGGGAGCGGCAGTGATTCATCACGGGCACCTCAAAATGTAAGGGGGGGGTGTGAGAAGTCTACTGGTCATGAGCAAGCAAGGGATCCGTATTCCACCCGGATTCCAGCCCCATTTATGACATGAAAGGGGCGTCTGGTCTAGTGGGCGTCGACGAGAGCGGGCTGTGGGGCCTCTGGCAGGCTGAACCAGAAGGTCGAGCCGATGCCTTCCTGGCTGGTGACCCCGATCTTGCCGCCATGCTCCTCGATGGCGAACTTGCAGAACGCGAGTCCCAAGCCGAAGCCGTGCTCGGGGCGCTCCTTGCGGCGGCGGATGTGGAAGTACTTGTCGAAGACCCGCTCGAGCTCGTGGGTCGGGATGCCGGGGCCGGTGTCGGCGACCTCGAAGCGGACCATGTCGTCCTGGCGCTTGGCATGAAGGGAGACGACGCCCTCGGCGGTGAACTTCAGGGCGTTACTGACGAGGTTGGCCAGCACGCGCTTGATGATGCGGCGATCGCCCATCAGCGCCGGCACGTCCTCGCCCATGGTCATCACCAGCATGAGGCCCTTGTCCTGGGCCACCCACTCCGCATCGGCGACGGCCTCCGATAGCAGCTCCTTGGCGGCGAGCGGCTCGGGCGCGACCGCCATGCCGGACTCGACCCGGTGGAACTCCACGAGCTCCTCGACCATCTTGGACAGGCCCAGGATCTGGTCGCGCGCCATGCTGACGAGCTGCTTGGAGTCGGCCTCCGGCAGGCTCTGGGTCAGGATCAGGTTGAGCGCGATGCCGATGCCCTCCAGCGGGCTGCGCAGGTCGTGCACCAGCATCGAGGCCAGGTCCTGGCGAAGCTGCTGCAGCTCGTTCTCGGCCTTGCGCGTGCGGATGACCGAGCGGATCCGCACCAGCAGCTCCTCGGTGTTGATGGGCTTGGTGAGGTATTCGTCGGCGCCCAGCCCGAGGCCGCGCTCGACGCTCAGCGGCTGCAGGTAGGTGGCCGTCAGGATGATGACCGGGATGCCGCGGGTCCGGCTATCCGCCTTGAGGGCCTCCAGCATCGTGAAGCCGTCCATGATGGGCATCTCGAGGTCCAGCAGGATCAGGTCCGGGCGCTCGCTCTGGGCGATCGCCAGGCCCTGCAGGCCGTCGGTGGCCGTCAGGCAGCCGAGGCCGCGGGCCTCCAGGACCATCTTCAGCAGAATGAGGTTATCGTCGTGGTCGTCGACCACCAGCACCCGGATCTCAGGGATGGACACGGCGCACGACCTCCTCGATCTGGGAAAGGAAGGTGCCGACCTCGATGGGTTTGGTGATGTAGCCGTCGAACCCGGCGGCGAGCGCGCGGTCCGAGTCCCCGGCCATGGCATGCGCGGTCAGCGCGATGATCGGAACCGGGGTGGTGGCCTTGATCATGCGGGTAGCGCCCCAGCCGTCGATGTCGCCCGGCAAGGAGAGATCCATGAGGACCAGCTCGAAGCGATCGTCCAGGGCCTTGGCGATCGCCTCTTCCCCGGTCACGGCCTCGGAGACCTCCCAGCCGCCGAAGCGCAGCAGATCGCCCGCGAGCTTGCGGTTGTCCTCGACGTCCTCGACCAGCAAGACCCGCCGCATCAAACAGCCTCCAGGGGCTTGGACTCCAGGGGCAGCTTGACGGTGAAGCATGATCCCTCGCCCGACTTGCTCGACACGGTCAGTTCGCCGCCCAGCAGGCCCGCCATGCGCAGGCAGATCGGCAGGCCCAGGCCGGTGCCTCCCACCTTGCGGGTGCTGGAGGAGTCGACCTGGTAGAACTCGTCGAAGACCCGGTTCAGGTCTTCCGGGGCGATGCCGATGCCCGTGTCGCTGACCGTGATGATCCAGTGGTCCTCCGTCTTGTGCGACATCAGCCGGACCTCGCCGCTTTCGGTGAAGTTGATGGCGTTGGTCAGGAGGTTCAGGACGATCTGGCGAACCTTGGTCGGGTCGCTCTTGACGATGACCGGGCTTTCCGCGAGGTCATGGACCAGGTGATGGCCCTTCTTGCGGGCCAGCGGTTCGACCGCGGAGAGGACCTGCATGAGGATCTCGCGCGGGACGCAGGCCTCGATCCGCACGGGCATCCTGGAGGCCTCGATCTTGGAGATGTCCAGCACGTCGTTGATCAGGGCCAGCAGGTGCTTGCCGTTGCGCAGGACGCGCTCCAGGCCGTCCTGCTGCTGATCGTTTAGCGGCCCGTAGAACTGGTTGAGCAGCATGTCCGAGAAGCCGATGATGGAGTTCAAGGGCGTGCGAAGCTCATGGCTCATCTTGGCCAGGAAGTCGCTCTTGAGGCGGTTGGCGTTCTGAAGCTCGTCGTTCTTGCGGGCCAGCTCCGCCGTGCGGGCCTCCACCTGGGCTTCCAGGGTCGACTTGGCTTCCTTGAGCTGCTGGTAGAGGCGGGCGTTCTCGACGGCGATGCCGCCCTGGCGCGCCAGCGACAGGAAGATCTGCTCGTCCTCCTCCGTGAACTCCGTGCCGTCCAGCTTGTCGCATGCCATCAGCAGCCCGATGGAGCGGCCGCTGCGATCGAGCAGGGGCACGCCCAGGATCTTCTGGATCGGGATGTGGTTGGCGGGAGTCCCGACGCGGCGCGGGTAGGTCTCGATGTCGGAGAGGCGGACGGGCACGCCGCCGAAGAAGATGTCCGAGATGAGCCCCCGGCCCAGCGGGATCATGAAGTGACCGTCGCCGGGATCCCGGTGGTCGAGCTGATCATGATACGAGAAGGCGGCTGATTCCAGGCTGGTGAGCGCTTCGTTGACGTGGTAGATGATGGCCGCGTTCGCGTTCACCAGGGTGCGCGCCGCATCGACGATCACCTGGAAGATCTTGTCGAGATCGGATTCCGCCGTGATCGCCAGGGCGATGGCGTTGAGGGCCTCGGTGAGGAGTTGGTATCGCTTCTCGGGGCTGGCCGGAAGCTGGGTCTGGTACTCGCGCATTAGCGCCATTATATCTTCGTACCAGCTCCGTTGTGTGACTTGTTTCAACCCGAACACCCCAACGAATTCTTAAGATCCAAAACGGGCCCGCCTTAGCTTACGTTGGCGGGTTCGGGTTGACTAACGTAGTTTTTACGGAAATGCGGGCATGCGCCCCCGTGCCCAGCCGAGTACGGCGGCGTGGACGCGGCGGGAGAGCATCACGTCCAGGTGTCCCACCCGTGGCAGGACCGAAAGCGTCACGTCGGCGCCGAGCTGGCGCATGCGCTCGACCCAGAGGCGGGTCTCGGCGGCGCGGGCCACCGCGTCGCGGCTGCCCTGCACCAGCAGGACCGGGATCTCCGGCGGCGTGATCTCCCAGGATCGGTTGAGGACGGCGGCGATGGCGTCGAGGTACGCGTTGCGATCGCAGCGGACCGGGAAGTCCTCCCGGCGGAAGGCTCCGAAGGCCGGAAAGACCTCCTTCCAGCTCGTCACGTGTTCGCGGTAGCTGAGCATCGCTGGTGAGAGCAGCGAGGGAAGCTCGCCCCAGATGCTGCGCCACCCGAGCTGAAGACGGGTGGGCATGCCGATCCCGATGACGCCGGCAGGCCGCAAGGGCGTCTCGGCGACCGCGCGCATGGAGAGCGCCCCGCCCAGGCTGTTGCCCACCAGGATCCAGGGAAGATCGGCGTTGGGCGCGGCATGGCGCGCCAGGGTGACGGCCTCGCTGAAGTCCTCGACGGCGCGCTCGACCTCGAAGATGGAGCTGTTGCCTTGCCCGTGGCCCGGCAAATCGAGGGAGAGGACTTGAAAACCCTCGCGGAGGGCCGCATCGAAGAAGGGCGCGAAGGAGTAGAACCGGTCGTTTCCGGCCCCGTGGGCGACGACCAGCGTTCCGCGCGGATGGGGCGGTTTGAGCAGCAGGACCGTGCCTGAACCCGTTCGTAGGCTGAGCGAGAGGTTCATAAAGACCCATGGTAGGCCGTGCTTGGACACTCCTCTACCGTAGTTTACCCGGATGATTCTCGGACGGCCTAGCCGCTAGATTGGCGAGAGTGCCCCCGCTATCTCGACCGTGAACGCAAAAAAGGAGTTTCCCATGATCCGACCCATGTTGGCCCTCGTCCTGGGCGCGGCCGTCCTCGGCTCGGCCGCGATGCCGGCTTCCGCCGATCCGGGCAAGCAACTCATCACCTGCATCGGCTGCCACGACATCACCCCGGCCAAGAAGACGCTGGTGGGTCCCCCTCTCTTCGGCCTCTACGGCCAGAAGCCGAGCATCGAAGGCACCGGCTTCTCCAAGTGGGACAAGGGCAGCCTCGATAAGTGGCTGAAGAATCCCAGCGCCGTGAAGCCGGCCACCAGCATGGCCTTCTCGGTCAAGAACGACGGCAAGCGCGCTAAGATGATCGAGGCGTTGGCCGAACTCAAGTAATTATCCCCCTTCCAGACAGGCATGCGGACGTGCGTCCGCATGCCTGTTTATTTTGGGCGCCTGAACGTGTCTCAGTCTAAGCTGCCTCATACAAAAGCCTCGCTTGCTAGTGGTAGACTCAGGATTGACTTACGAATGCGCCCCTTCCTAATCAAGGAGCAAGCTGATGCTATCTAAATCCCAAGCACGCGCGTTCTTTGTCGGCGGTACCTTCCTGTTCTCGGCCATCTTCCTCTGGCTGACCGTCGACACGCTGCGCCAAATCCCCAAGCAATCCAAGACCGAGAATATGACCGCTTCGGTCATTCGCGGCAAACACCTCTTCGACAAGAACAACTGCATGGGCTGTCACACCATCATGGGTGAAGGCGGCTACTATGCCCCCGAGCTCACCAAGGTCTACGAGCGCCGGGGCCCCGAGTGGATGACGATCTTCCTCAAGGACCCGCAGGCCATGTATCCCGGCGAGCGGAAGATGACCCAGTACAACCTGAAGGACGAGGAGATCACCGACCTGATCGCTTTCTTCAAGTGGATTGGCGAGATCGACCTCAACGGCTTCCCCGCCAAGCCCGACCTGGCCCCGGCCGCCGCGGCCGCCCCCGTTTCCGCCTCGGCGGACGCCAAGACCGCGTCGGCTCCCAAGCCCGCGATGATCTCCAGCGTCTGCATGGGCTGCCATTCGGTCGGTGGTCAGGGCGGTAAGGTTGGCCCCAGTTTCGACGGAGTCGGCTCGCGCATGACCGAAGCCGAGATCGCCGCCTTCATCGGCGATCCCCAGAAGGTCCGGCCGGGAACCGCCATGCCCAACCTCGGCCTCAGTGAACCCGTGAAGACCGAGCTGGCCAGTTATCTGGCCGGGCTGCGCTAGGAGGGCCCCTCATGTCCATCAAGTTCGAATCCCAAAAGGTCTCCTACTGGTTCTTCCTGTCGGCCATCCTCCTGCTCGGCCTGCAGATCGTCTACGGCTTCATCATGGGCTTCGCCCACATGGGCTACGACGTCCTTCACCAGTGGATTCCCTTCAACACCGCCCGCGCGGTCCACACCAACCTGCTCGTCGTCTGGCTGCTGCTGGGCTTCATGGGCGCCGCATACTTCATCATTCCTGAAGAAGCCGACCGCGAGCTCTTCTCGGTTCCGTTGGCCTATGTTCAGTTGGTTACCTTCCTGGCAGTCGGCGTGATCGCCCTCGCCGGGTACCACATGAACATCTGGGAAGGCCGGAAGTTCCTCGAGATCCCGCGCCCCCTGGACTACCTCGTGGTGGTCAACGTCCTGACCTTCCTCTTCAACACCGGCATGACCATCTGGAAGGCCCCGCGCTTCTCGACCACCGGCATCGTGCTGTACGGCGGCCTCTTCTCGGCGGCCCTGCTGTACCTGCCCGGCATGATCACCTTCGACCACCAGACCCTCGACTCCTACTTCCGCTGGTGGGTCGTCCACCTCTGGGTGGAAGGCGTCTGGGAGCTCATCATGGGCGGCATGCTCGCCTACCTCCTGATCAAGCTCACGGGCATCGACCGCGAGATCATCGAGAAGTGGCTCTACGTCATCGTCGGCATCACGTTCCTTTCGGGCATCCTCGGCACGGGCCACCACTACTACTACATCGGCGCCCCCAAGTACTGGCTGATGATCGGCGGCATCTTCGGCGCCCTCGAACCCCTGGCCTTCCTCGGCATGGCGCTCTGGGCCCTCACCATGGCTAAGAAGGGCGGCGCTAACCACCCCAACAAGAGCGCCCTCACCTGGACCCTGGGCTGCGCCGTGATGTCCTTCGTCGGCGCGGGCTTCCTCGGCTTCGCCCATACCCTGCCCCAGGTCAACATGTGGACCCACGGCACCCTCGTCACCGCCATGCACGGCCACCTGGCCTTCTGGGGCGCCTACGCGATGATCGTCCTCGGCATCATCACCTACGCCATGCCCCTGATGACCGGCCGCAAGCTCTACGACTCCCCGATGGAGAAATGGTCCTTCTGGTCGGCCAACATCGGTATCTCGGCGATGACCCTCTCCTTCGCCGTTGCCGGCATCACCCAGGTCTACCTGGAGCGCAAGGCCGGCATGGACTTCCTGCTGGTTCAGAAGGAATTGCACCCGCACTTCCTGGGCCTGGTGCTCGCCGCCTCGCTCTTCGCGCTGGGCATCCTCTGCTTCATCGTCCAGTTCTTCCGGTACGGCAGGCCCGTTGCGGTTACCAAGACGCGCCCCCACGGCTCGCTCTCGGGATCCGAGGCCCTCAACCCGTAAGTCCTAGGGCCGGATCCCGACAGGGGTCCGGCCCTATTCAATAAGGAGGGGACCATGCCCACCCTAGAGACTCCCTATTACCGCGAGATCGACCACGAGGTCACCACCTGCGAGCTGGCCTGGCGCGAGCGTCTCCCCTTGCTCCTCAAGGGGCCGACCGGCTGCGGCAAGACCCGCTTCGTCGAGCACATGGCCGCGCGGCTCGGTCGCCCTCTGATCACCATCGCCTGCAACGAGGACACCACGGCCGCCGACCTCCTGGGCCGCCACCTGATCATCGGCGGCGACACCGTCTGGTGCGACGGTCCCCTGACCCGCGCGGTGCGCGAAGGCGCCATCGTCTACCTCGACGAGTTCCTGGAAGCCCGTGCCGACACCCTCGTCGTCATCCACTCCCTGACCGACCACCGCCGCCGCCTCATGCTCGACCGCCTCAACGAGGAACTGCTCGCACCCGCCGAGTTCATGCTGATCGTCTCCTACAACCCGGGCTACCAGCTCGGCTTCAAGGAGTTGAAGCCCTCGACTCGTCAGCGCTTCCTGGCCGTGGACTTCACCTACCCCGAGCCCGAGGTCGAAGCCGAGATCGTGGTCGCCGAGTCGGGCCTCGCCGCCGATCGCGCCAAGCAACTCGTCAAGCTCGCCGGCAAGATTCGCAACCTCAAGCACCTGGGACTCAGCGAGGCGCCCTCCACGCGCCTGCTGGTCGGAGCCGCCAAGCTCATGCAGGCCGGCATGCCGCCCCGCCTGGCCTGCCAGATCGCCGTGGTCAACGCCCTCACGGACGACCCGGAGATCGCCCAGAGCCTGCAAGATCTCGCCAACCTCCACTTCTAGCCATGATCAAGCGCGAGCGCAACGGCAAACGCCCCGAGAAGCCGGGCTTCGTCCCCGAAGAGGCCGCCGCAACCGGCCTGGGCAAGATCCTGGATTTCGACCTGCAGTTCTTGATCTGGCAGGGCGTGCACAAGGCCTTGAAATGGGTCTCGCGCGATCCCGCCGAGCGCCGCCGCCAGCAGGCCGCAGCCTCCCTGGACGAGACGCGCGAGCGCCTGCAAACCCTGGCGCGCGCCCTATCGGGATTGCCCCTGCTTCTTCGGCCCACGACCGCGCTTCCGGGGACCGATGGCCGCCACCTGCTCCTGCCTTCGCAAGCCGCGTGGTTCGAGGAGGAATCCGACAACCGCCGGGTCCTCTTGTTCTTGACCGTCATCTTGGCCGAGGCCGCGCGCCTGGGGTTCCATGGCGGGGGTGATCGCCAGCCCCCCACCGACCCGGCGGCCTGGGCCGACGGCGTGCTGCTCGGCTACCCGGGCCTCCACGCGGAGCTGGCTCTGCATCGCGACGCCGAGGCCGCGCGCCGCGCGCGTGACCCCGAGGCGACCCCCGCCCTGGCCTTCCGCTTCCTCGCGCGCCCCGATGCCCTGCTCGCGCCCGGCGACGCCACTGCGGCCACCCCCGAGGCCATCGATGGCAGCGAGGCCGAGGCTCCCATCCAGGAGTCCGTGTCGCGCACCACCGTCGACAAGGAGGACCAGGAAGCCAACACCCTCATGCACAACTTCGAGAAGGTCGAGACCCTCGACGAGTACAAGGGCCTGGCCCGCGACTTCGACGGCGAGGATCAGCTCGACGACCAGCTCGAAGCCATGCAGGAATTGAAGCTGACCGAGGTCATCCGCGTCGACGAGACCGTCCATTCGGTCTACCGGGCCGAGCTGCTCATGACCGACGGCATCGGAGACATGGCCGGCGAGGCCACGGGTGGCATTCCCTACGATGAATGGGACCCCGCCAAGCGAGCCTACCGCAAGGGCTGGTGCCGGGTGTTCCCCGGCAAGTTAGACGCCCGCGATCCCGAGTGGGCAGCCGAGCGCCTGCCGGAGCTGGCCGAGACCATCCGTCACCTGCGCAAGACCCTCGAGAAGGTCATCAGCGCGACCGAGCAGCTGCGCCGCCAGCCGGACGGCCCCGAGGTCGACCTCGACGCCGCCATCGAGAACCGAGTGCGCCTGAACCTCAACGAACCGCCCCTGTCGAACCTCTACCTGGATCGCCGGCGCCGGCGCCGCGATCTGGCCGTGCTGGTCCTGGTGGACCTCAGCCTCTCCACCGACGCGCATGTCGAGGGGAAGCGCGTCCTCGACGTTTCCAAGGACTCGCTGCTGGTGCTCTCGGAGGTCTTCGCGCACTACGGCGATCAGGTCGAGGTGGCGGGCTTCTTCAGCCATACCCGCAACCAGGTCCACTACCAGACCCTCAAGCGTTTCGACGAGCCCTGGGCTCCGCTCAAGGCCGCCATCGGAGCGCTCGAGCCCATGGGCTACACGCGCATCGGCCCCGCGCTGCGGCACGCCACCCGCCAGCTGCTCAAGACCAAGGCCAAGCACCGGGTGCTGCTCGTCCTCAGCGACGGCAAGCCCAGTGACTTCGACCGCTACGAGGGCCGCTACGGCGTGGGCGACATCCGCCAGGCCATCCGGGAGGCCGAAAGCCAGGGCGTCCACATGCACGCCCTGGCCATCGATTCTCAAGCCCGCGATTACCTGCCTCAGATGCTGGGAAGCCAGCGCTTCGCGATTCTGAAGCACCCCGGGGATCTCCCCGAGGCCCTCGGAGCCTTCTTCATCCGGCTGATGCGGCGCTAAACCGGCGCGCCGCTCGACGCGCCCGCGCCCGTCGAGGTCGCCTCGACGCCCCGCAGGATCTCCTCGGAGGCGGCGTCCCACTCAGCGACGCGCCCGTCCCGGAAGCTCGACATGAAGTCCTGGCTAAGGAGCGCCCTGAAGGCTCGCGTGCGCGCGCCCAGGGGCCAGTCCCTCAGGCGGGTCCGGCGAAGCTGCGCAAACCAGTCGAGGGCCTGGCCGTAGGAGTCGTCGAGGAATTCCGCCAGGCGATCGCGGACCCAGACCGAGAACGCGGGCCCCTTCCCGGAGCTGGAGACGGCCACCTCGAGGTCGCCCCGGCGCAGGATGGCGGGCATGTAGAAGTCCGCTCCCTCCAGATCGTCGACCGCCGCGGCCAGGATGCCGCGCGAGGCCGCCTCGACATAGTAGCGCCGGTTGAGCTCCTTGTCGTGCGTGCCGAAGATGGCGAGCTTCATCCCGTCGAGGTCCGAGGGCTGGACCTCGCGGCGAACGATCACTGCCCCCTCGAGGCTTTCCGGCGCGTCGGGGGCGACGATGGTCACGGCCGCGCCGCAAGCGATCAGCCGCTGCGCCTTGGGCAGCGCGATCTTCCCGGCCCCGACGACCAGGCACGGCCAGCCTTCGACGAGCAGGTTGATGGTGAAAAGGCTCATGGTCTCTCCTCTAGTGGCTGGTCCCGGCCGAGCGGGTGGTCTTGTTGTAGACGTTGTACTTGCCCGAAGGCTTCTTCATGGGCAAGCGCTTCACTTCTTTAAGGGTCTGCGCGTCGTAGACGACGAGCGCGCCGTCCTGCTCCCAGATGCTGACCAGGGCATGGCGCCCGTCCGCGGTGAACTCGACATGGCTCGCGGTCTTGCCGGGCGCGGGCTGCAGGCGGGCCTTGACCTCCAGCTTCTGCTTGTCGATGACGACCATGGTGTCCTTGTTCGGCCCGTTCATCCCGTCCACCCAGGCGTAGGGCGTCTCCTCGTGGCTGCGCATGAAGAAGCCCGGCCCCATGGTCGGGATCTGCTTGATGGTCTTCCAGGTGCGCATGTCGATGATGCTCACGACCCAGTCCTTGAGGTTGGGGGTGGCCATGACGGGGCGGCCGTCCAGGTCCCAGGTGATGCCCGAGCCCAGGTGAGGCATGCCGGGCAGATCGATGTTGGCGACCTTCTTGCCCGAGTCGAGGTCGATGACCTGTCCCTGGTGCCCCTGCCGCGAGGCTCCGATCAGGTGCCGGTAGGGCTGATCGAAGAAAAAGTCGTCGAGGTAGTCCTCGACCGGGATGACGCGCGGCCGGAAGGTCTGCGAGCCCACGAGCATCTCGCCGGAATTGGGACCGTGATCATGCACCCATGACTTCTTCTTGGCGGGCACGGCGTAAGGGATCTCCCAGACCTCCGGGGCGTCCTTGAGGGCCACCACGAAGCTCTTGCGCGGCGCTGCCTGGTAGACGGCGCTGACCCGCGAGGACTTGCCGTCAGCGGTTTTGACGGGGATGACCTTCATGAGCGAGAGGTCTTCGGCGTCCAGGATGACCAGGGTATGGGGCAGGTAGTTGCCCACCAGGACGTACTTGCCGTCGTCGGAGACCGCCAGGTTGCGGGTGTTGATGCCCGCGCGGATCTCGTGGGTGGTCTTCATGTTATAGATGTCGTACTTGGCAATCCAGCCGTCGCGCGAGGCGAAGTACACGAAGCGCCCGTCGGGCGAGAACTTGGGCCCGCCGTGCAAGGCGAAGCGGGTCTGGAAGCGATCCAGGGGCTCGAACTTCTCGCCATCCAGGAGGGTGGCATGGTGATCGCCCAGCTCGACGACGATGAAGAGCTTCTGGGGGTCGGCGCTGAAGCGAGGCTTGTCCGGAAGGCGCTCGGGGTAGTGGACCAGCCGTGAGGCGCGGATCTCGGCGTGGTTCCAGGTGGGCATGGCGGCCGGCGCGGTGTAGACGAAATCCGCCAGGGCCTTGATCTCGGTCTCGGAGAGCTGCTCCGAGAAGCCGGGCATCTGGGTGGCCGGCCGGCCCTGGCCGATCACCTTGAGGGCCTCGGGGCGGCGCAGGCGCTCGAGATTCTCGGGAAGCAGGGCGGGCCCCATGCCTCCCAGGCGGTCGGATCCGTGGCAAGAGGCACAGTTCTGCTGGTAGAGAGCCTGCGCGTTCGGAGCTTTGGCGCTTGGCATGGCGGGTTGCGGGGCGGCCGCGGCGGCCAGGGTCAGGAGGCCGAGGGTGGCGGGGAACAGGATGCTCATGACTCCTCCTACGTCAAAGCCGGCGCGGCGAGCCCGATCTCGTCGTCGCTCAGGTAGCAGCCGGGATCCTCGGCCCAGGGGTCCCCGGTGAGTTGAAGGGCGCGCACGCGCGTGTTGCCGCCGCAGACGTCGAAGTACGCGCAGGCCCGGCAGCGCCCGGTGACGGGACGGGGCTGCGCCCTGAGGCCGGTCATCAGGGGGGTGGACGCGTTCTTCCAGATCTCCGAGAAGGGCTGTTCGCGGACGTTGCCCAGGGTGACCTCTCCCCACATGGTGTCGGGGTGGACGTTGCCGAGGTTGTCGATGTTGGCGACGTTGACTCCCGTGGAGTTGCCGCCCCACTGGGTGAGCTTGGCGCGGAGGTGGGCGACGCGCTCGGCGCTGAAGCGCTTCTGGGCCCAGTTCAGCAGGTAGACGGCGTCGGCGTCGTTGTTGCCGGTGACGAACTCGGTCTGGCGGCCTTCCTGCACATGGCGCCAGGCGGTCTCGAAGAGGAGGTCCATGGCCTCGCGGGTGGTGGCGAAGAAGGCGTCCTCCTTGCGGTTGACGTTGCCGCGGCCGGCGTAGTTGAGGTGGGAGAGGTAGAACTTGCCGATGTTCTCCTGCTCGACGAGAGCCAGCAGGGCGCTGAGGTCCTGGGCGTTGCCCTCGGTGAGGGTGAAGCGGACTCCCATGCGGATGCCGCGCTCCTGGCAGAGTCGGATCCCTCCGAGGGAGGCCTCGAAAGCTCCTTGCTTGCGGCGGAACTGGTCGTGGGTTTCACGGATGCCGTCCAGGCTGATGCCCACGTAGTCGTAGCGGGCCTCGGCGATGGCCTCGACGTTGTCCGCGTCGATGAGCGTTCCGTTGGTGGACAGCGAGACGTAGAACCCGCGCTCCTTGGCGTGGCGGCTGATCGCGAAAATGTCGGGATGCAAGAGGGGTTCACCGCCCGAGAGGATCAGGACCGGGACGCCGAAGGCGCGCAGGTCGTCCATGACGTGGGTGATCTCGTCGGTGGATAGCTCGCCGGGGAACTCGCGGTTGGAGGAGATGGCGTAGCAGTGCTTGCAGGCCAGGTTGCAACGGCGGGTCAGGTTCCAGATCACCACGGGGCCCGAAGGATTGCGCTTGGGGCCGAGGGGCTTGGGCTGGTGCAGTTCTTGCATGTAGTGGGAGATGCGGAACATGGCTATCCTTTCACGCGTTCAGCCGGAGGCCGGTCTTTTTGAGGATTCGTTTGCTGAAGAGTACCTGGTGGCCGCGGTTCGCGGGGCCCAGCAGGTCCGCGACGATCTGCGCCTGGCGCTCGACCTCCGAGCGGTCATGGCCGTGGAGCATGGCGAAGAGGTTGTAGGGCCAGTCGGGGAGGTGGCGGGGACGTCGATAGCAGTGGCTGACGAACTCGAGCTTCCCGATTTGCTCGCCGAGCGCGTCGACCGCGTCGTCCGGGACGTCCCAGACCGACATGCCGTTGGCGGTGTAGCCGAGCGCGTAGTGGTTGGGCACGGCGCCGATCCGCCGGATCCGGCCGGAGTCGAGCATGCGCTGCATGCGCGACTGGACCTCCTGGGGCTCGAGGCCGAGGCTTTCGGCAACCGCCCGGTAGGGCTCGGCGACGAGGGGCAGGCCTGATTGGGTGGCCAGGATGATCTGGCGGTCGATGGGGTCGATCATGCGCGCAGCCTCAGCTCGACGAAGTACTCTTTTTCCTTGGGCATGGGGTAGACCGGGTAGCCGGTCTCGGCCTCGATCCGGGCGATCACCTCCGGGGTCTGGGCGGGGGTCTCGGTGGCGATCACGAACCACATGTTGAGCGCGTGCTCGCGTTCGTAGTTATGGGCCACTTCGCTCAGGGCGTTGACCACGTTGGCCACGCGCTCGAAGTCCTCGGTGGGCACGGACATGGCGGCCAGGGTGAAGCGACCGCCCATGCGATCGGCGTGGTACAGCGGCCCGAAGCGGGTGAGGATGCCCTCGCGGCGCATGCGGGCGATGCGGGCGATCAATTCCTCCTCACCGAGCCCCAGGCGTTCGGCCATGACCAGGAACGGGCGATCGCAGATTGGGAACTCCCCTTGCATGGTGTTGAGGATCTGGCGGTCCGTGTCGTCCATCATGCCTCCTCCACGTAGCGGGCACCGCGCTGCTTGAACCGCCGCCGGCTGAAGAGGACGGCGTAAGGCAGGTCTTGCAGGCCATGCAGGCTGCGGAGCCTATCGATCTGCTCGAGCACGGTCTCGCGGTCCTGGCCGTGAATCATGCAGAACAGGTTGTAGGGCCATCGGGGCGGGATCCGGGGCCGGCGGTAGCAGAGACTCACGACCTTGGCCTTGGCGATGGCCTGCCCGATCTCGGAGACGCGCTCGTCCGGGACGTCCCAGACCACCATGGCGTTGGACTGGAAGCCGAGTTCGTGGTGCCGGACGACGACGCCCCAGCGCTTGATGGCCCCGGACTTGAGCAGCCTGGCGAGCTTGGCGATGACCCAGTCCTCGGTTTCGCCGAGCGATTCGGCGATCGCCCGGTAGGGTTCCGAGACCAGCGGCAGCCCCTCCTGGATGGCGGCGATCAGGTGCCGCTCGCGCTTCGTCAGCGCCATAGCCCGAACCCCAGGTCGATGTGGAACTCCTCCAGTAGCGGCAGCGCGAGGATTTCGCAGCCGGTTTCATGCGCGAGCTCTCGGAGGACCTCGCTGAGCCGCTCGGAGTTCGGTGCGGTCGCGACGAACCAGAGGTTGAGCGCGTGCTCGCGCTCGTAGTTGTGGTTCACCGCGGCATGCGCGCTCACGCACGCGGCGACTTCCTCCAGGCGCTCGGGCGAAACCGACAGCGCCGCGAGGGTGCTCACGCCGACGCGGTTGGGCCGGAAGACCGGGCCTATCCGGCTGATGGTGCCGCCGTCGCGCAGGGCGGCGAACATGCTCAGCACGGCGTCCTCGGAGGTGCCGAGCCGCTTTGCGATGGCTTCGTAGGGACGGGAGACCAGCGGGAAGTCGCGCTGGAAGTCATTGAGGAGGCGCTTGGCGAGTCTGTCCATGTCACATCCCGATGCGTCCCGCGCGGGGGGTGAAGAAGATGCCGCTAGGCTTGCGGGAGGGCAACTCGCTGATCGGCTGCAGCCGCTCGGTGTCGTAGATCTCGACCTTGTCGCGGTCGCGCACCGAGATCCAGGCGTGCTCGCCGCGAGGGGTGAACTCCATGTGGAGCACTCCGGGCCCCGGGGTGAAGGTCTTGACGATCTTCCGGCTGGGCACGTCGATGACCTGGACCGTGTCGTTGTGCGGAGGGGCGAAGTTCACCCAGATCTGGCGGCCGTCGGGGCGGGCCACGACGAAGACGGGTTGGCCATGGACCGGGATGCGCGCCTTCTCCGTCCAGGTCACCTGGTCGACGATCAGCACCTCGTGGCGTCCGACGGCCGGGATGAAGGCCTCGGATCCGGTGAGCGCCCAGCCCTCCAGGTGAGGCATCTTGTAGACGGGCATCTCCTTGCCGGAGCGGCCGTACTTGTCCAGGACGCGCCGGACGCCGCGATCGGGGTTCCAGGTGTCGAGCAGCGCGACGCCGTCCTCGCCGAAGAGGCCGGCTCCGTAGTAGCGGCCGTCCGCCGAGATGAAGGCATCGTAGGGCTCCTTGCCCGCCTGGGGGAACTTGCGCACCTGAGGCTTGCGGGGATCCTGCATGTCGAGCAGCCAGATCTCGCCGGCCTCGAAGAGGCTGAAGGCAAAGCGGTTGCCCGGCAGGTCGATGAGCCCGATCACCTTGGAGAGGCGTCCGTCCTCGGCGCGGGCGGGCAGGTCCAGCAGAAGTTCGAGGGACTTGGCGTCGAAGATCTTCACTCCGCCGGGCGTGTAGTTCGAGACGGCGATCAGGCTGCCGTCCTGGGAGATGGCTCCTCCGATGGCGTTGCCGGCCTGAATGACACGCTTGACCTGGCGCATGCCCAAGAGGTCCACCTGGGTGAGGCCGCCGTCTCGCCCGAAGACATAGGCATAGCGGCCGTCTCGCGAGAAGACCAGAGAGGCGTGAGAGAGGTCGCCCAGCCCTTCGATCCGGCCGAGCACTCGGCGCTGGGTGGTGTCGACGATCTGGACCGCGCCGTGGGCACGCTCGATGACGACTCCGAGGTCACCGGTGCCGCGCATGGGGGCCTCGCGCAGGAAGGCAGCGCAGCCCGAGAGGCTGGTGGCTACGAGGGCGAGTGCGAGCAGGCTAGCGCGTCTCATTCGGGAGTCCTTTCAAGAGCTCCGCGCCGATCCATCTGGCCTCGGCTTCGGTGAGCAGCGGGCGCCAGGGCGGCATGGCGGTGTCGGGGATGCCGTCGAGGATGATCACGGCAAGGCCTTCGGCATTGCGGTTGGCGAGGGCCTGTGGCGTGATGGCGGGGCCCAGGCCGCCCTTCAAGGTGAGGCCGTGGCACGAGCCGCAGTCTTGCCGGACCAGGTAGCGCAGCTCCTGCTGTCTTTCGGCTGAGAGGGGCTGGGCGAGAACGGCGGGGGCCAGCGTCACGGCCAAAAGGGTCGCGAGCAGCCTAAGCATGGCGCGCGGCCTCGCTCAGGTCGGGCAGGAGCTGGGGGGCGAGGCTGACGACTTGACCGACGATGAGGAGGGTAGGTGGCTTGAAGTCGTTGAGGGACAGAGCGTGGGGCAGGCTCGACAGCGTGGTGAAGAGGGTCCGCTGGCTCGGCAGGGTGCCGTTCGAGATGGCGGCGGTGGGGGTCTCGGGGGGAAGGCCCGCGGCGATCAGCTCCTGGCTGAAGCGCTCGGCGTTGGCGGTTCCCATGTAGATCACCAGGGTGGTGTCGGGATCGGCCAGCGAGGCCCAGTTGAGGTCCAGGTCGTCGCCGGCGCGGCAGTGCCCGGTGACGAAGCGGACGCCGTGGGCGAGGCCGCGATGCGTCAGGGGGATGCCCGCCGCGGCGCCGCAGCCGGCCGCGGAGGTGACACCGGGGATCACCTCGAAGGGGACGTCGTTGGCACGCAGGTGCAGGGCTTCCTCTGAGCCCCTTCCGAAGACGTAGGGGTCGCCTCCCTTGAGGCGCACGACCTGGCGGCCTTCCTGGGCGAGCGAGACGAGCAGAGCGTTGATCTCCTCCTGGGGCAGGGAGTGCAAGCCGCTCGACTTGCCGACGTAGATTCGCTCGGTGGAATCCGGGACGAGGTCGAGGATGCCGGCACTGACCAGGCGGTCGTAGACCAGGACGTCGGCTTGCTGAATCAGGCGCGAGGCCTTCAGGGTCAAGAGTTCGGGGTCGCCGGGGCCTGCGCCGACCAGGTACACGCATCCGTTTCGGTTCATGCTCAATCCTCCCTTGTACGTCATTCCAGATGATCGTTCACGGTTCGTCATACGTCGTCCGCACAAAGTACTGGCGCTTGGCCGTCCATCGTCGGGGCAAACGGAGAGGGGGCGGGATTGCCCCGCCCCCTCTGCCTGGCCTAGTAGACGTCGTGCTGGGTGTTGTAGGTGTTGAACTTGCCCGTCGGGGTCACCAGGCGCTTGTCCTTGATGACGGCCTTGAGCTTGCGGGTCTTGTCGTCGATGACGACCAGCGCCGACTCCTGGGTCATGCCGCTCCAGACGGAGAACCAGACCTCGTCGCCTGCGCGGTTGTACTCGCCCTGGACGACGCGCTTGGGGCCCTCGCCGAGGTTGGCCCATTCGGCCACGGGGATGACCTCGTAGCCCTTGCCGAGGTTCTTGGTGTTGAAGACGGCCACGGACTGGCTGACCTCGGGATCGGGGTTGAGCGGGGTATCCACCCAGAGGTTATTGCTCTTGGGGTGGGTCTTGATGAAGAGCGAGCCGCCGCCCTGGCCCTCGATGGTCTCGACGACCTTCCAGGCGTGCTTCTTGTTCTTCACGGGATCGGTGCCGATCAGCGAGATGGACTCGTCGCCCAGGTGGCTGGTGGCCCAGACGGGACCGAACTTGGGGTGAACGAAGTTGGCGCCGCGGCCGGGGTGCGGGGTCTTGCCGACCTCGACCAGGGCGGCCAGCTTGTTCTCCTTGGTGTCGACGACCGCGACCTTGTTGGAGGCGTTGGCGGCGACCAGGAAGTAACGGCCGGTGGAGTCGAAGCCGCCGTCATGCAGGAACTGCGCCGACTCGATCTCGGTGATCTTGAGGTTCTTCAGGTCCTGGTAGTTGACGATCTGGATCTTGCCCGTCTCCTTGATGTTGACGACGAACTCCGGGTTGTAGTGCGAGCCCACGATGGAGGCCACGCGGGGTTCGGGATGGAACTCCTGGGTCCCGACGGTCATGCCGCGGGTCGAGACGATCTTCTTGGGCTCGAGGGTGAAGCCATCCATGATCACGTACTGGGGCGGCCAGTAGGAGCCGGCGATGGCGTACTTGTCGTCATAGCCCTTGTACTTGGAGGTTTCGACCGAGCGGGCTTCGAGGCCGACGCGGATCTCGGCGACGTTGTCGGGCTTCGCCATCCAGAGGTCGATCAGGTTGATGCGGGCGTCGCGGCCGATGACGTAGAGGTAGCGGCCAGACTTGGACATGCGCGAGATGTGGACGGCGTAGCCGGTCTTGATGATGTTGATGATCTTCTTGCTGTGGCCATCGATCAGCGCGATCTCGCCGGAGTCA
The DNA here is from genome assembly GCA_036676455.1 of Candidatus Sericytochromatia bacterium. Classification (GTDB taxonomy): domain Bacteria; phylum Cyanobacteriota; class Sericytochromatia; order S15B-MN24; family UBA4093; genus UBA4093. The sequence goes on along the minus strand of JAKFCW010000116.1, from coordinate 20,066 downwards.
CGCAGCGTGACCGAGAAGAGGTTGTTGAGATCGTACTTGTTCATCGGCTTGGTCGGCCGCTTATCCACCGGGACGATCACCTTCCAGGTGGCCTTCATCTCCTTCATGCCGAACTCCGGGGGCTGCGGAGGCTCGTTCATGAGGTACTTGGCCATGAGGTCGACTTCCTCGGTCTTCAGCTCTCCGGCCGCGCCGAAGTTCGGCATGCCGGCAGGCGTGCCGTTGGTGATGACGTTCTTGAGGTAGTCGTAGCCTTTCTTCAGGGTGATGTCCGTGGTGAGCGGCTTGCCGGTGGCTCCCTTGCGTAGGACGCCGTGGCAGCCGGCGCAGCGCTGGAAGAAGATTTCCTTCCCGCGTTGCCACTCGGATTCCGAAAGGGTCGGGGCGATTGCCTTGCCTTGCGCCTGGGCAGCGACTCCGCCGAGCAAGGGTGCGGCGGCGAGGACGGCGAGTCCTGCGGCGAGGGTGAGGGCGCGATGTTTCACGGTGATTCCTCCATCGTGAGTGGCGGGAGCGCGCATAGCGCCCCCTTGTCTAGATTGGCCTCGCTTACCAATCTAGCGAGATGCTCATTAGAGGGTCATCCGGGCAAACTACTCAACACGAAACTCGCGCGTTACAAGCCTTCACCGGTCATACGAAGTTTATCCGGATTTTCTCGGCTGGAGGATGGGCTAAACTGAGGTAGCTCATAGTCTGCCCTTCAGGCATTCATCAGGCTGGGCTGTTCGCTACGCGATGGGCGGGCCCGCCGAAGATTGGCCTCAAACCTGAAAGGCAAGACGGCTCAACGGATCTCCACGTAGCGCGCCCCGCGTTGCAGGAAGCGCCGTCCGGTGAAGAGGATCTCGTAGGGCAAGGCCTCGATCCCGACCTGCCGGCGGATCTCCTCGGCGCGCTCGCGGACCTCGTCGCGTTCCTGGCCGTGGATCATGCTGAAGACGTTGTAGCGCCAGCGCGCAGAGGTCCGGTGCCGCTGGTAGCAGCGGGTCACGAGCCCCGTCGCGGCGATGGCCTTCGCGATCTCGGCGACCCGCTCGTCGGGTACATCCCAGACCACCAGGCCGTTGGCCGTGAAGCCGACCTCGTAGGTCACGGCGACCAGGCCCCAGCGCGTGATGGCCTTGGACGCGATCAACTCGCCGATGCGCGCGAGGACCCAGTCTTCACTCTCGTCGATGCTTTCGGCGATCGCCCGGTACGGCTCGGAAACCAGCGGAATGCCGTCCTGGATGGCCGCGATCAGGCGTGCGTCACGCTTCGTCAGTGCCATAGCCCATCTCTCCGTTCGACCTTGAACGCCTTCTTCATCGGCAGGACCACGAGTTCGCAGCCGCTCACCGTCTCGATCTGCGCGAGGAACTCTCCCAGCCGCTGCGCGCTCGGGGCCGTCACCACGATCCAGAGGTTGTACGTGTGCTCGCGCTCGTGCACGTGGTTGACCCCGGGGTGCTGCCTCACGCGGAGGGCGACCTCCGCGAGGCGATCCTCGGGGACCGAGAGGATCGCCAGCGTGCTCCGGCCCAGCCGGTTGGGCCGAAAGACCGGGCCGATCCGGCTGAGCGTTCCCGTTTCCTGGAGGGCCTCGAGCATGGCCATGACCGCGTCCTCGGAGGTCCCCAGCGTCTCGGCGATCTGGGCGAAGGGGCGCGAGACCAGGGGGAAGTTCGCTTGATACTCATGGAACAGCTTCCTGGCGAGTCGATCCACGGGGCCCTCCTGGTGCATGACTGCGTCGTCGCTGCTTCCCTGCGGGCCCGCGAGGCTCGCGACCTTGCCGAGGACGAGCGGGGTGGGCGTGGCGAAGCCACTTTCTCCCACGGGCATGCTGCGCAGGAGGCACCGGGAAATCGGAAGGTGCGATCTCTAATCTAATGACATGCTCGGGCCCCGGCATCCGGGTAGACTACGTAGTCTATTTTCACGTGTTTACAAGCCTTTACAGGCTCTACGTAGTTTCCCCTGATTATCAGTTTTCAACGATGGGTTAACCTGAGGTAGCTCATAGCGTATCTTTCGGGCGTTCCTTGGCTGGGTGAGTCGCTGTCGCGATGGGCGGTCCCGGCCGAAAGTTGGCCCCAGAACCCGAAGGATACACCGTCTCATTCGGAGGATGTATGCAAGTCGAAACCCAAGCGACGACGCTGGCAGCCCCGGACTACGACGAGGAGATCGTCAAGAAATTCGCGATCGCCGCGCTCGTCTTCGGGGTTATCGGCATGTTCATGGGCGTGTGGATTGCCGCCCAGCTCGCCTTTCCTGTACTGAATTTCGGAATTCCCGAACTCTCGTTCGGGCGCCTCCGGCCGCTGCACACCAACGCGGTCGTCTTCGCCTTCGGCGGGAACGTTCTGTTCGCCGCCGGCTACTACATCGTGCAACGCACGTGCCAGACCCGCCTCTGGAACGACATGCTTTCCAAGTTCACCTTCTGGGGTTGGCAGGCAGTCATCGTCGGCGCGGTCATCACGCTGCCCATGGGGCTCACCACGACCCACGAGTACGCCGAACTGTTCTGGCCCCTGGACATCCTCCTCGCGCTGGTCTGGGTCGCCTACGGCATCAACTTCTTCGGGACGCTCGCGATCCGCAAGGTCTCGCACATCTACGTCGCCAACTGGTTCACGGCGTCGCTGATCATCATGGTGACGTTCCTGCACGTCTTCCGGAGCCTCGAGCTTCCTTACTCCTGGACCAAGTCCATCCCGATCTACTCGGGCGTCCAGGACGCGATGGTGCAGTGGTGGTACGGCCACAACGCGGTCGGCTTCTTCCTGACCACCGGCTTCCTGGCCCTGATGTACTACTTCCTCCCCAAGCAGGCGAATCGTCCGGTCTACTCGTACCGGCTGTCGGTCATCCACTTCTGGGGCCTGATCTTCATCTACGTCTGGGCCGGTCCTCACCACCTGCTCTTCACCTCGCTGCCCGACTGGACGCAGACGCTCGGCATGGTCTTCTCGATCGTGCTCTGGGTGCCCTCCTGGGGCGGCATGGTCAACGGTCTGATGACCCTGAAGGGCGCGTGGCACAAGCTACGCACCGATCCCATCATCAAGTTCATGATCCTGGCGGTCTCCTTCTACGGCATGTCGACCTTCGAAGGCCCGATGATGTCGATCCGCTCGGTCCACCAGCTCTCTCACTATACCGACTGGGTCATCGGGCACGTGCACTCGGGCGCGCTCGGCTGGGTCGCCATGATCTCGATCGGCTCGCTGTACTATCTCTTCCCGCGCCTCTTCAAGAAGGACGGGATCTACAGCACCAAGCTCATCAACACGCACTTCTGGCTGCACACCCTGGGCCTCGTCCTGTACGTCGCCTCGATGTGGGTCTCCGGCATCACCCAGGGCCTGATGTGGCGCGCGGTCAACGCTGACGGTTCGCTCACCTACACCTTCGCGGAGTCGGTGGCTGCCATGATGCCCTACTACACCATCCGCATGACGGGCGGCATTCTGATCGTCGTCGGCATGTTCATCATGGCCTACAACGTCTACAAGACCGCCAAGAAGCCGAGCGCACAGCCCAGCCTCGAGCCCAAGCTCGCGGTGTAGTTAGGAAGGTCTGTCATGAAACACGAACAACTCGAAAAGAACAGCTTCCTGCTCGGGATCTTCATCACGGGCGTGTGCTGCATCGGCGGCCTCGTCGAGATCGTTCCGCTGTACTTCCTCAAGGACACCGTTCCTCCGATGGAAGGCGTCAAGCCCTACGAGCCCCTGCGGCTCGCGGGCAAGGACATCTACATGCGTGAGGGCTGCGTCTCCTGCCACACCCAGCAGCTGCGCCCCTTCCGCGCCGAGACCGAGCGCTACGGTGACTACTCCAAGGCGGCCGAGTCGATGTACGACTTCCCCCACCTCTGGGGCTCCAAGCGTACCGGCCCGGACCTGGCCCGCGTCGGCGGCAAGTACCCCGACTCCTGGCACGTCCAGCACATGCGCGATCCGCAGAGCATGGTGCCGGAATCGGTCATGCCCAAGTACCCCTGGCTCGAGAAGCGCCAGCTCAACGCCTCGGACATCCCGGCGCAGATGCGCGCCCTCAAGACCCTCGGCGTTCCCTACACGGATGAGCAGATCGCCGGCGCCCCCGCGCAGCTCGAGAACAAGACCGAACTCGACGCGCTGATCGCCTACCTGCAAGGCCTGGGCACGGCGGTGAAGGAGTAAGCCATGGACTTCGATTCCTTCGTCGCCTCCACCAAGATCTTCGCTCTGTTGCTCTTCGTCGGCGTCTTCGGCTGGGCCTGCTTCTGGGCCTTCTCGGGGAAGAAATCGGAGTTCGATCGCTACAGCCAGATCCCCTTCATGGAAGATTAAGGGAGACGCCTCATGTCTGATAATTCCGAAAACAACCACGTCAAGCACGTCTTCGATGGCATCGAAGAGCTCGATAACCCGCCTCCGACGTGGTTCAACCTGCTCTTCGCAGGCACCATCGTCTGGGGTATCGGCTACCTCATCCTGATGCCCGGCTTCGGGCCCGGGATGCTCGGCTGGGACCAGCACAAGCGCTACGCGGCCGAGGTCGCCGAGGCCGAAGCGCGCTACGCCCAGGCCGCGCCTCCGGCGATCGACCTGGCGACGGCGCTCAAGGACCCCGCCATCATCTCCGAAGGTCAGCAGATCTTCGCGACCAACTGCGCGGCCTGCCATGGCCCCGAGGCCAAGGGCGCGATCGGTCCCAACCTGACCGACTCCGAGTGGCTCTACGGCGGCAAGGCCGAGGAGATCGTGCACACGGTCACCAAGGGCGCCCCCAAGGGCATGCCCGCCTGGGAGTCCCAGCTCGGATCCGCCAACATCACCAAGGTGTCGGCGTTCGTCCACAGCCTCGGAGGAGGCCTCTAATGATCGACCTGGCCGTCATCTTCGCAACCGGCTTCCTCGGAAGCGCCCATTGCGTCGGGATGTGCGGCCCCCTGGTTGCCTCCTGCGCCCGCGCCGGAGGCCTCTCGGGATCCCTGGGGCGCCAGGCCACCTTCCATGCCGGAAGGTTGACCGGCTACGCCGGACTGGGCGCCCTGGCGGGGGTCATCGGATCGTTCGTCCGGATGGAGGGCTCCTGGGCCCTCCTTTCGGCGATCGCCGGCATCCTCGCCGGCCTCGTCATGATCGGCCTCGCCCTCGAACAGCTCGACATCCTTCCCAAGCTCGGCCTAAGACCGCCCTCGCTTCCATTCGCCAAGCTCCTCGCCAATCCGAGGCCCTGGGCCTCCTTCCCGGTCGGCCTCGCCCTCGGGCTCATGCCCTGCGGCATGCTCTATGCCGTCGTGGCCTACGCGGCCGCGACCGGATCGCCCGTCAAGGGCGCCCTCGTCATGACCCTCTTCTGGCTTGGCAACCTGATTCCTCTCGTGGCCTTCGGGCTCGCGTCCCAGCTCGCCTGGGGCCGCCTGCGCGGCCACGCCGCCAAACTTGCCGCCATCGCCATCCTCGTCCTCGGGGTTCACACCATCGTCGATCGCGGCATGGCCGTGGCTGTCGCAGCCAATGCCCAACAGGACCCCGCGTTCTGTCATCCTTCGGAGGTGCACCATGACCCCGCAAAACACCCCTAACTCTGCGGATGCCAGGTTAGGCATCCTGCCCTCCTTCGATAAAATCGGCTCGATCGTCGTCAAGCACACCTGGGGCAAGACCCAGCAGTGGCGCACGGTCGCCTTCGCCTTCCAGATGCTCCTGTTCCTCGGCATTCCCTGGCTGCGCTGGGGCGATCGCCAGGCCGTCCTCTTCGACATCGGTCACCGCCAGTTCCACATCTGGGGCGTCACCATCTGGCCCCAGGAGTTCTACCTCCTCACCCTGCTGCTGATCACCTTCGCCCTCACCCTCTTCCTCGCCACCTCCATGGTCGGTCGCCTCTTCTGCTCCGTCGGCTGCCCGCACACCACGATGACCGCGATCTTCATGGAGATCGAGCGCCGGGTGCAAGGCGACCGCATGGCCCGCATGAAGCTCGCCAAGGCCCCCTGGAACGCCGAGAAGATCGCCAAGATCGGCCTCACCCACGCCCTCTACGTCCTCGTCGCCCTGATCCTCGGCTTCACCTTCATCTCCTACTTCGCCGGCAGCCACGAGATCCTCGCCAGCCTCGCCGCCCTGGCCCCCCAGCCCGGAGTCCTGATCGGCTGGGGCTTCGTCGCTCTGCTGGTCTACGGCTTCGCCGGCCACTTCCGCGAGAAGATCTGCCAGGTCGCGTGCCCCTACGGCCGCTTCCAGAGCATCATGATCGACCCCAACTCGCTGATCGTCGCCTACGACGTGCAGCGCGGCGAGCCCCGCGGCAAGTTCCGCGCCGGCCAAGCCAGCGAAGCCAAGGACTGCGTGGACTGCGGCATGTGCGTCCAGGTCTGTCCCGCCGGCATCGACATCCGCAACGGCCTCCAGATGGAGTGCATCGCCTGCGCCCGCTGTATCGACGCCTGCGACGACGTCATGACCAAGGTCAAGCGCCCCACGGGCCTCATCCGCTACGGCTCGCTCAACTCCTTCGCCGGCAAGGCGACCCAGGTCATCCGGCCTCGCGTCCTCGTCTACGGTGCCGTGGTCGCCCTCGCCGTCGGCGGCATCCTCACCACGCTGCTCACCCGGCCCATGGTCACCGCCGAGGTGATCCGCAACCGCACCGCCCTCTACCGCGAGATGCCCGACGGCCGCATCGCGAACCTCTACACCCTGCGCGCCATCAACAAGAGCACCACGGCACAGGTGGTAAACTTGGAGATCACGGGCGTCGAGGACTCCGAGATCCTCACCGGATCCAACCCGGTGACGCTGCCCCCCGGCGCCGTCGAGACCCTCAGCCTCTCCGTGATCGTCTCCGCCGAGGAGCTGCATCCCGGTGTGAACCAGATTCACATTCAGCTGAAGGACCCGGACTCGGGCAAGGTCCGCAGCCAGGTGGACACGACCTTCATGGCCCCGGTCCAGCTGTCTCGCGAAAGCAAGGAGCACGACTCGCTATGAGCGAAAATCAATCCACCGGAGGCAAGGGCAAGATGAGCGACGGCAAGAAGGCCGTCATCGCCCTGATCTCCTTCTTCGCCGTGATCTTCGCCGTCGACGGCTACTTCATCTACCTCGGCTTCTCCGGCAAGGACGGCCTCGTTCACGAGGACTACTACCAGAAGGGCCTCCACTACGACGACGTGATCCAGGTCAAGAAGCGCCAGGCCGAGCTGGGCTGGAAGTTCGACGTCCTGCACCCCGAGAAGACGGGGTCCGGCCCCATCGAGCTGAAACTGACCGACGCGACCGGCGAGCCCCTGACCGGTAAGCAGATCGCCGCCCGGCTTCGCCGGCCCGCCGAGATGGGCTACGATCAGAACCTCACCTTCGAGGAAGTCGCGCCGGGCACTTACCGCGCGACCGTCTCGCTGCCCAAGCAGGGCAACTGGGACCTCGAGGCCCGGGTGCGCGATGCCCAGGGCCAGGAGAAGCTGGATCAGGCGATCTTCGAGTCGCGCTTCACGGTAAGCGGCTGACATGAACGTGACCGACACCCGCTGCTTCCACTGCGGCCTGGAGACCAGGAATCCCCTCGTCGGGACGATTGATGGCCAGGAGCGCGACTTCTGCTGCAGCGGGTGCCGGACGGTCTGCGAGATCATCCACTCCCACGGCCTCGACTCCTACTACGCCAAGCGCGGCGACTCGACCTCCGGCCGTGCCGCCCCCGAGGCCCTCGAGTTTCCCTTCGATCACGAGGACTTCCAGCGCCAGTACGTCCAGATGGACGGCGAGTCCTGCCAGGTGAGCCTGATGATCGACGGTATCCACTGCGCGGCCTGCATCTGGCTGATCGAGAAGGGCCTCGCGCAGCAGCCGGGCATCGAGGACGTCCAGGTCAGCCTCGGCACCCAGCGCGCCCACCTCCGCTGGGATCCCGCCAAGGTCCAGCTCAGCGCCCTGGCGCGTGCCATCACGCAGCTCGGTTATCGCCCCTACCCCTACGATGCCTCCAAGCTGGACGCGCCCCTGAAGGCGCGCAACCGCGACATGCTCTTGCGCATGGGCGTGGTCGGCCTCGGTACGCTCGGCACCATGTACCTCGCCGAGCCCCTCTACTTCTCGGACTTCACCGGGGACGAGGGCTTCGAGCGGCTGCTGATCTGGCTGGCCTTCTTGATCGCCACCCCGTCCTCGCTTTACGCGATCATGCCGATCCTCAAGGGCGCCTGGAGCGGCCTGCGGCAGAAGGTCATCAACATGGACGGGACCATCGCCCTCGGAGCGCTCGGCACCTACGCCGCCAGCGTCTGGGGCGCCGTCTCGGGCGGGCCCATCTACTTCGAGTCCCTCACGATGTTCCTCTTCCTGATCCTCGCGGGGCGCTTCGTCGAGGGAGCCGTGCGCCGCAAGGTCTTCTCGGCGACGGAGCGCCTCTTGAAGCTCGAGGCCAAGGCCGCCACCGTGATCCAGGAAGGCATCCCCCAGCGCGTGCCCCTGCAGGCCGTGCGCGTCGGCGACCTCGTCGCGGTGAAGGCCGGGGAGGCTATTCCCGTCGACGGCGTGATCGTCGAGGGCTCTGCCGGCGTCAACGAGGCCATGCTCTCCGGAGAGTCCCGCCCGGTCCTCAAGCAGCCCGGAGATCGCGTGCTCGGCTCCTCGGTGGCCGTCGACGGCGCGCTGGTGGTCAAGGCCACCGGCGTCGGTCAGGAGACCCAGCTCAACCAGATCGTCCGCCTCATCGAGCAGGCCGATTCCCACCGCTCGCCCGGAGCGCGCCGTATCGACCAGATTACCAACGTCTTCGGCCTCAGCGTCGTCGTCGTGGCCGCGCTGGCCTTCCTGGGCTGGAGCGTCGCCGCCTCGCCCTCGCATGCCGTGATGATCGCGGTCGCGGTCCTCGTCATCACCTGTCCCTGCGCCCTGGGTCTCGCGATCCCGGCGGCCAACGTGCTGGCCGCGACCAAGGGGGTCGACCGGGGCATCCTCTTTGCCGACGGCGCCGCCCTCGAAGCCCTGCCGGGCGTCACCCACGTGGTGCTCGACAAGACGGGCACCGTCACCACCGGTCACATGGAGGTGGCGGCCGTCGTTCCGTTCGACCACGCGGAGTCCGATTTGCTGGCCCTTGCCGCGGCCCTGGAAGAGGGCTTCGAGCACCCCATCGCCCGGGCCATCAAGACGCTGGGCCGCGAGCGCGGCCTCGCGCTGCCGGAAGTCGCGGAGTTTCAGGTCGTCTCGGGCCGCGGCGTGCTTGGGCGCGTGGCCGCGGGCAAGGCGGCGATCGGCTCCCAGGCGCTGCTGGAATCCCAGGGCATCGCGTTGCCGGAAGGGGTCCGGACCTCGGCGGACGTGCTCAAGGAGCGGGGCCTGACGGTCTCCTTCGTGGCGCTCGACGGGGGGGTGATCGGCTTACTTGGCATGCGCGACGAGCTGCGCTCGGATGCCGCCGAGACGGTCAAGGCCCTCCAGGCCCAGGGGGTGCACGTCACCTTGCTTTCCGGGGATCACCGGCAGGCCGCCGAGCTTGCCGGCAAGGCCCTGGGGGTCGACCGGATCCTGAGCGAGGTGATGCCGGATGAGAAGCAGCGCGTGATTCGCGAGCTGCAATCAAGCGAGCGCGTGGTGGTGATGGTCGGAGACGGCGTGAACGACGCTCCGGCGCTGGCTCAGGCGGACGTGGGCATCGCGATGGGGGAGGGCACGGATCTCTCCATCACCTCGGCGAAGGTGATCCTGCTGGGCGATCGTCTCGGCCTGCTCCTTTGCGCGTTGAGCCTCGCCAAGGACGCCCAGCGGATCATCCGGCAGAACCTGATTCTCTCGGCCGTTTACAACGCCCTGACCATTCCCCTGGCGGTCGCGGGCCTCGTCACCCCTTTGTTCGCCGCCATCGCCATGCCGCTGAGCTCGCTGGCGGTGATCGGCAATTCCTTGCGTCTCACCCGAAAGGAGGCTTGAGGTGGATATTCTGCTCATCATGATTCCCGGGTGCGCCGTCCTGGCCCTGGTCATGCTCGGCTTCTTCATCTGGGCGACCAAGACCGGTCAGTTCGAGGACATGGAAGGGGCCAAGTACCGGATCCTCTACGACGACGAACCAAATCCCTGACAGCGACAAGAAAAATTCTTCTCCTTCGCGTAGCATGAGGCTGTGCGAAAGGAGGCCGCCATGGTTCAGGACCTCGGTTCGTTACACCCGCTCATCGTCCACTTTCCCATCGCCCTTCTGATCGCGGCGCTGCTATTCGACGCGGTGGGCTGGCTCTGGAGGCGTCCGGCTTTCACGGAAGCCGCGCTCGGCATCCAGACGCTGGGCGTTCTCGGCGTGATCGCGGCGGTCCTGACCGGCAACCAGGCCGAAGAAGCGGTCGAGCGCATCCCTGGTATCCATGACGTCCTGGAGCGCCACGAGTCGCTGGGGCAGATCCTGCTCTGGGCGGGGCTCGCGGTGTTGGCCCTGCGGCTCTTCTTCGTGTGGCGCCGCATGCTGGGTCAGGGGACCAAGGCGCTGATGCTGGTCCTGAGCTTGGGGCTGGCCATCCTGGTCGGTGTGACGGGCTACTACGGGGGGCTGCTGGTTTACGACTACGGGGCCGGGGTCGAGCCGGTCATGCGGCAGCTGCCGCCCGAAGAAGAGCACTAGCCCCAAACGGCACGGCGCCCCCGGCTCATGCCGAGGGCGCGCACGCGTCTTTGTGGGGAATCTTCTAGGGAACCTGGGGTTCGGCGCGGGTGCCCTCTGGCTGAATGGCCAGGGCGGCGTTGAGAGAGGCGATCGCCACCTCGATCTGCTCGGCGTTGGCCGGCCGGGTCGTGACCCGCTGCAGCCACATTCCGGGCGCCGTCAGCCAGTAGGCCGTCCACGCCAGGACGTTCGCGGACTTGTCGGTGCTGGTCTTGCCCGCGAGCCGGATCAGCTCGAAGGCCAGGCCCGCGACCACCGGCAGCAAGGCCAGCTTCGCCAGGGTCCGCTCGATGGCTCCGATGTCCAGCGAGATCACCGAGAAGACCACGATGCTCATCAGGAGGGTGACCAGCAGGAAGCTGGTCCCGCAGCGCGGGTGAATCGGCGAGAAGCGCAGCGCGTTCTCCACCGTGACCTCCTTGCCGGCCTCCATGCAGTTGATGACCTGATGCTCGGCGCCATGGTACTGGAAGAGGCGCTTGACCTCCTCCATGCGGGAGATGCCGAGCAGGTAAGCCAGGAAGATGGCCATGCGGATGAGGCCCTCGCTCACGTTGAGGAGGATCCGGTTATCCGTGAAGGCCTTGAGCTGCTCGAGGGCCAGCGCCGGAACGAACTTGAAGAGCAGGATGGCGATGCCGAGTCCGACGACCATGCCAAATAATCCGCCGCCCTTCTCATCCTCTTTCTCGCCGGTGGCGACTGAGGCCGAGTAGTTGAGCATGCGCATGCCCACGGACATGGACTCCACCAGGGCGGCGACGCCCCGGATGAAGGGTAGCTTCAGGGCGGGGTAGCGCTGGCGCCAGGAGACCAGGGATTCCTGCTTGATGCGGATATCGCCCTCGGGGGCTCGGACGGCGACGCCCACTCCGTGGACGCCGCGCATCATCACGCCCTCGATGACGGCCTGACCGCCGATGGGATCAATCCGGGCGCCCATCACTCACCTCGCTTGAAGACACGGCGGATCACCTCGCCCTTGGCTCCGAGAATGCCGAGCGAGCGATCGCCAAGCAGCACCTCGACGCCGCCGGCATTCCCGATGGCCACGTTGAGGTTGTTGCTAGCGGTCCAGGACATGGCCTGTCCCGCGGTGATCGTGCCCTGGTAGACCTGCACGCCGTCGCGAATCACGCGCACCCAGGACGCTTCGCTGGCGACGAGCCGGACACGAAGCTCCGAGCTGGGCGCCACCGAGACCGGCGGGGCGGGGGGGGTGGGGCGCGGCGAGACCGCGGGGCTAGCCGCGGGACTAGTCGTGGGGCGGGGCGTCGGACGCGGCGTTGGACGCGGCGTGGCGGCCGGCGGCGCGCTAGTCCGCGGGCGGGCCGGAGTCGCGGGGGCCGCCGCCGGAGCTGCCGGAGACGGCTGCGGCTTGGCGGGGCTGACCGGGGCCGCGCCGGTCGCGGTCGGCAGGCTGGGGCTGGCCGCTCCGGGCTGGAGCGAGGGCGAAGCCGGGGTGGCGGTGGGAACCGGGGACGGCGCGACCAGCGGGCCGGCTTCCGGCACCGAGCGGGGCGCCACGGCGATGAAGTAGATCACCACGCCGACGAGCGCGATGGCGATCACCCAGGGGAAGATCCACCAGGGCAGGGAGATTTCCTGCTTCTGGACGGGAGGAGGTGGCAGGGGCTTGGTTTCCCAGTACTGGTTCGCAAGTTCGTCGGCCGGCAGACCGACGGCTTGGGCGTACTTGCGGATGAAGCTCTTGATGTAGACGGGCTCCGGCAGGAGGCTCTCGTCGCCTTCCTCGATGGCGCGCAGGTGCGAGACCTTCATGCGGGTGTCGGCGGCGATGTCCTCGAGCGAGCGGCCCCGCTTCTCGCGGCCCGCGCGTAATTCCTGTCCGATCTCGGCTAGCGTCCTCAAACCTGGACCTCGTTTCTGGCTAGACGGAAGAGCGTTTCCACTTCCTCGGGACCAAGGGGGCGAACCTGGCCGGGGGCGAGCTGGCCCAGCGTGACGGGTCCGACGGCGGTGCGCTTGAGGCGCAGCACCGGGTGCCCGATGGCCTCGAACATCCGGCGCACCTGGCGGTTGCGCCCCTCGTGAATCGTGACCTGCACATTCGTCATGCCGCCGTCATGGCCGAGGCGAATGACCTCGGCGGGCTGGGTGGGGCCGTCGTCGAGGACGATGCCCTCGCGCAGCTTCTGCAGGGCCAGCTCGGACGGACGTCCGCGCAGGGTCGCATGGTAGACCTTGGGCAGGCCGAAGCGCGGATGGGTCATTGCCAGGGTGAAGTCCCCGTCGTTGGTCATCAGCAGGATGCCGGACGTCTCGTAGTCCAGGCGGCCCACCGGATGCAGGCCCGGGACCGGGTAGACGAGGTCCATGACCGTGCGCCGGCGACGCGGGTCCTTCACGGTGGACACGTAGCCCTGGGGCTTGTGCAGCACCAAGTAGACCTTATCACTAGGCTTGGGCAGGGGGCGGCCATCGACCTCGATGCGATCGTGCAGGGGGTCGGCCTTGGAGCCTAGCTCCCGGACGACCTGGCCGTTGACCGTGACGCGCCCGTCGAGGATCAATTCCTCGCTGTGGCGCCGGGATGCGACGCCCGCGCTAGCGAGGACTTTTTGCAGCCGTTGGGGTGTGGACATTGAGCTTCATTACCTCGCGAACCTCGGCCAGGGTCTCCTGCGCGGCCTCCCGCGCCTTGCGGTTGCCTTCATTGAGGACGTCGTCGAGCAGGTCCTCCTGCTGGGCGAAGTGCTCGCGGCGCTCCCGCAGGGGATCCAGCACGCCGTTGAGCGTCTCGGCCATCCGACGCTTGCACTGGACGCAGCCGATGCTGGCCGAGCGGCACTCGGCATCGACCTGCTCGACCATGTGGGGGGCGAGCACCTTGTAATAGGAAAAGACGGTGCAGACGTCCGGGTTGCCCGGGTCGGTCTTGCGCTGGCGCTGGGGGTCGGTGACCATCGTCATGACCTTCTGGGCCACGGCCTCGGAGCTGTCCGCCAGCTTGATGTCGTTGTTGTACGACTTGCTCATCTTGCGGCCGTCGGTGCCTACCAGGCTGGGCGCCTCGGTGAGGACGGCCTGCGGCTCGGCGAAGGTGTCCCCGTAGAGGAAGTTGAACCGGCGCGCCATGTCGCGGCTGAACTCGAGGTGCGGCAGCTGGTCCTTGCCCACCGGGACGCGATCGCCCTTGAACGCCAGGATGTCCGAGCCCATCAGGACGGGGTAGCCGAGCAGGCCCTGGGTCATCGAGTCCTCGGCGAGGTGAAGTTCCTCGGCTTGCTCCTTGACAGTCGGGTTGCGCTGCAGCCAGTTGACCGGCGTGATCATCGAGAAGAGCAGGTTGAGCTCGGCCACCTCCAGCACGGAAGACTGGATGAACATGGTCGACTGCTTCGGGTCCACGCCCGCGGCCAGCCAATCGAGCAGCATCAGGCGGGTGTCCTGGCGGATGTTGGCGGTATCGTTGTACTTGGTCGTCAACGCATGCCAGTCCGCGGCGAAGAAGAAGCACTCGTACTCGCCTTGCAGGCGCTCCCAGTTGGTCAGCACACCGAGCCAGTGCCCGAGATGCAGCTGACCCGTGGGACGCATGCCGCTGACAATCCGTTTCTTCGCCAAGAGATCCGCCTCCGTTAAAATAGGGTAAGAAAATCCGATTCATTGTAACACACGCTACCCTCACGCGAGGGGCGCGCGTCGCGCAAGTTTCAGCCCCGATCCGGGCATAACTCCTCAAAGAAGGAGGCGAGCCTTGTTCAAACCAGCCGTCCTGAAGGGAAGCGTCATCGGCGCCCTCGCACTGGGGGTGCTGCTCTCCGGGTGCGGCACCACTCCCTTCTTCTTCCCGATCACCGAGCAGGAACGGCAGCAGATTGCCGCCCTTCGCGCCTTCCGCGCGGCCGTCTCCCCGCAGACCAGCCGCGCCATGAGCATCTTCCAGCGCGACATGCTCACCATGCTTTCGCTGAAGCTGCCCTCCGAGTACGGCGTGGACCTCACTCCCTACTTCCTGCCTTTTCCGAAGGTCGCGATCCCGAACCCGCCCGCCGGCTACCAGATCAGCAAGGACTCCGCCAACAACCTGGCGGGTTTCCTCGTTCCCTCCCAGATGACGGTCACCGCCCAGAGCACCTCGGCCGAGCAGGGCCGCCAGGCTACCTGGACCTACAACCTCGTCCTGCAGCCCACCCTTCTGGGCCAGGCCGGCACCCTCCAGGTCACGACCTCGGGCGCCAACTGGATGTCCAACAACACGTCGGGCGCTTCGGACAAGCCCTATTTCTTCGGACAGAAGTTCACCCGGCACCCGGATTCGGTCCAGGCCAAGGCCGAGTTGACCATGCAGCAGAGCGCTGGCAAGGCGACGCTCAACGCGTCACTGGGGTCTTTCCAGCTGGATCCGGCCGGATCGGACCTCCTGCTTCCCCAGAGCGTGTCCTTCGACGGCTCCATCCCGGGGCTTTCCTGGTTTCTCAACGGCATGATGTCGACGACCACGGCGGTCAAGCTGCAAGGCACGCTCACCGTCCAGGGCAGCCAGGGCTCGGATTCCTACATGGTGGAGGCGACGTCCAACAACGGCGACGTGATCATGCGCCTGCTCAACGAGGAGAAGGCCATCGATCTCAACCTCTTCCTGCAGGGCGGAAAGTTCAAGGGACAGGCCAAGAGCCGGGTCGACCGGCGCTACAACCTGGCCGACATCGTCCAGTCCAAGGACGGCAAGGTCACCATCAAGTACGGCGACGGGTCGCAAGACGTCCTGTTCTAAGGCGATCGTCGTTGCTTCAGGTCCGCTACGCTTTACTCGTTATCAGCCGCGGGCGCTACGTAACAGCCGCGGGCGCTAATCCCGAATGGCCTCGGATACCTGTTCCAGCGCCTCTAGCACCCGCGGCCCCGGCCGCGAGACGAGGTCGTCGTCCAGCATGACGAGGCGACCGTGCTTCACCGCCTTCATGCCCGGCTGGATCCGCTTCAGGCGATCGAGGGTCGGCTTGAGGTGGCGCGGCGCCAGGATGACGTCGGGATCCGCCGCGACCAGGGCTTCCCACGAGTAGGGCGGATACGGGTTCCCGGTAGGCAGGTCGCGAACCGCGTTCACCCCTCCGGCGGTCCGGATCAGGTCGTCCAGGTAAGAACCCGCCCCCGCCGTGATCAGCGGTTCTCCCCAGACCATGTAGAAGACCCGCGGCTTTCCTTTCCGCGCCTGCGCCTTGGCCTGCGCCGCCCGCAAGCCCCGATCGATGCGATCGGCCAGCGCATCGGCCTGGGCGACGCGCCCTGTCACGCGGCCCAGGTCCCGGATGTTCCGGGTCACGGAGGGCAGGGTCACGCTGGAGAGTTGAACGATCTGGGCCTTGCTCAGGCGATCGAGCCGCTCGTAGAAGCGCGGGTTGCCGTCGGTGGTGAGGAAGAGGTCGGGCTTGAGGCTGAGGGTCTTTTCGAGGTTGAGGGTCATGACCGCTCCGACTCGCGGCCGCTGGGTCGCCTCGGGGGGGAAGTTGCAGTAGTCGGAGACTCCGACGACCATGGGGCCCGCCCCGATGGCGAAGAGGATCTCCGTGGTGGCCGGCGAGAGCGAGATGATCCGGTGAGCGGTGCTGCGCGCAACGGGCTTGCCCGCCATGTCGGTCAAGGCCTGCACGGGAAGCGGAGCGGCGAGCATGAGTCCCGCCAGGACCAGTGCCAGGGCGCGCATCAGTTGGCCACCGTGACGCGGACGCGGCGCGAGGCGTGCTTGGCGCCGCTGGGTTCGTAGGCGACGATCTCGAGGGTCTTGGTGCCGTTGCTAGCGCCGGTGGTGTCCCAGTCGAACGTGAAGGGCGGTCGGTTGGAGAGGCCTTGCCAGTCGCCGTTGACCAGGAACTCGACCCGGTCGATGTAGCCCTGGCCCTCGATGCGTGCGTTCACCGTCACGAGGCCCTTGACCTTGGCGCCCGCGGCCGGTGCGACCAGCGCGACCTTCCAGGGCACCGCCGTGGCTTTCTGCGCGCTCGCGGCTCTCGGCCGGGAGGTGGCAGCCGGTGCGGGCTGAGACGCGGGCGCGTCCTCTTCGTTGGACCACTCGCTGAGAAGCGCCCAGATCTTCTGGGCCTGGGGATCGGCCTTGGCGACGTCTTCGGACTTCTGCTGGTACAGGCGCGAAAGCTTGGTTAGCGCGTCGCGCTGGCCGGTATCGACCGCCTCGCCGTTGGAGATACTCGCCATGAGGCGCTCGGTTTCCGCGACGTCGGCGTCCGTCACCTCCCCGGCCTCCAGGCGCTGCATCATGCTTGCCATGTCGGCGGAGCGGCCTCCGGCTTGCATGCCCTTCATCTGCTGGCGGGTCTTGCCGGCCTGGGTCGCGAAGTCCTTGAAGACTCCGTACTGGACGGAGAGGACCCAGCCGACACCGGCGAGCATGAGCGTCGCGAGAACGGCGCGCGTCAGGCGGCGACGCCAGCCCTTGTGGCGGTTGAGTCCGCCCGTGTAGGAGAGGTCCTTGGCTTGCTTGGCCTTGCGCTTCCGGTTCGGCGGAGCGGGGGCTTCGGGGGCGGCCTGTGCGGGGTACTGGGGCGCGCAGGCGGCGCAGAGGCCTTTCCAGTTCAGGCAGGAGGAGCAGAAGGGCTTGCCGCAGTCATGGCATGGCTTGGTGTTTCGGGTCTGGGCATGGTTGACGCAGCGCGGCTCGGAGGCGGATGCCGCCGAGGGGGCGCTGAGCTTGGCCTTGCTGCAGAGCGAGCAGGTTTTCCCCGGCTCGCCGCAGCGGCGGCAAAAACGCGCGCGGCACGTGGCGCAGTAGGCCACGGCCTCCGATTGGGGGTGAAAGCGGCAGTGGGCCATGCAAGCGCTCCTTGGTCGGGGATCCGGGGAGTCATGCTAGCATGCCGCGAGGCTGCGGTCCACGGAGCGCTCGGGGCGGCGCATCGGCCCGTCATACCTGCCTGCCCGGCTTTACAGGTCCGCGCGGGAACCACTATACTGGCTAAAAGTCCCAGATTACATGGAAAGGGAGGCGGTCATGGCCGCGATGCCACTTACCTACTACGGTAACTCCGTCCTTCGCGAGGTCGCTCAGCCGGTCCGCAAGGTCAATGCCGAGATCAAGCAGCTCGTCGAGCAGATGTTCGAGACCATGGCGCTCGAGCGGGGTATCGGACTGGCTGCGCCCCAGGTGGGAGTCAGCAAGCGGGTGATCGTGCTGGACCTCAGCCACGAGGGGATTCCCCCCTTCGCGCTCATCAACCCCGAGATCGTCAAGGCCGCTGGCAAGGACACGGATTCCGAGGGGTGCCTGAGCATTCCGGGGGTCTTCCTGCCGGTGACGCGTCCCAGCAAGATCAAGATCAAGGCGCGCAACCTGGCCGACCGCCAGATCGTCATGGAGGCCGACGGCCTACTGGCCCGTGCCATCCAGCACGAGATCGATCACCTGGACGGCAAGCTCTTCACCGACATGGTCGAGGACGAGCAGGCGTTGAAGCGTGAGATGGCCGAACTGGGCGAGCGGATCCAGCGGATCGAGCGGGGTGAGACGACCCAGGCCGAGATCCAGGAGCAGGCTCACCAGAAGCAGGAAGCGGTGATCTCGTAGCGATGCGAAAACCGCTCATCATTGGTGTCGCGGGCGGCACGGGATCCGGCAAGTCGACGGTCGCTCGGAACATCCTCGACCTCGCGGGCGCCGGTCAGGTGGCCCACCTCTGCCATGACAACTACTACTTCGATCATTCGAACCTGACCCTCGAGGAGCGCTCGAAGGTCAACTACGATCATCCGGATTCGCTGGACAACGCGCTTTTCGTCGAGCACCTGCGCGCGCTCCAGAAGGGCCAGTCCATCGAGTGCCCGGTCTACGACTTCAAGTCGCATGCGCGGCTGTCGAAGACGGTGGCGATCATGCCGCACCGGGTCATCTTGGTGGAGGGCATCTTGATCTTCGCGAGCCCGGAGATCCGGCGGCTTCTCGACATCCGGGTCTTCGTGGACACGGATGCGGACATCCGCTTCATCCGCCGTCTCAGCCGCGACATCACGGACCGGGGGCGGAGCCCCCAGGCCGTGATCGAGCAGTACCTCGCGACGGTGCGGCCCATGCACATGGAGTTCGTGGAGCCGAGCAAGAAGTACGCCAACATCGTGGTGCCCGAAGGCGGCATGAACGAGGTGGCGATCGACATCCTCAACACCAAGATTCAGTCGGTGCTCAAGAAGGCCACGGGCCAGCTGGTGATGCCGTAGGCCTTGCCAGGGTCACCCGCCGCCGGGGGTTAGCGGGCCAATCTTCTGAGCCGAGCATCCATGATGCCGGGCGTCGCCGGGATAAGCCGGGTCGAGCGCCCGGCTTCTTTCATGGTGACCGCGATCATGAGCTTGGTTACGCCCTGGCGCTCGAGGTAGCGGCGCATCAGCTCGAGGTCCTCGATGGCCTCGGTGTCGAAGTGCTTGACCGAGGTGCAGTCCAGGATGAGGGCGGGGCGCGCGCCGAGTTCGGCCAGCGTCACCCGCAGCGGGAGCAAGGACTCGAGGTCGAGGCGACCCGTGAAGGGAACGATCAGGCAGCAGGGGTGGTTCTCGTTGATGATCATGATGACGTCCTCGCGTGATGGCTGTCCGCAACGGGAAGTGAAATCCGTTAATGACGCAATGTTAAGTAACAGATTATCAAGCGCCTCTTCGAAATGCAAGGGGATTTTCGAGATACTGGACGAGGCGTTGCGGCTGGATTGCTCGCGAGCGGGTGGCTGAGAGGCTTTCATACCGGCCTTTTGGCTCGATGGGGCGAAGGATGCGGATTTCCGATCGGATTCAGGGGTTGACGGCAGGTGGTTGGGGAGTTAGGATAGACCTTGTCGCAGTGAGCGAGAGCCGCTGCGGCTCCTTTTTGCCCCAGGGCCTTAACGAAATCAAAACTCGATTTTAAGCAGGCCTTGACAAAGCGGAATCGCTGAGGTAAAGTGGGAATCCCGGTGGGCGAGCTGAGACGCAAGTTTCGGCGAGTCGTTCGGGGAAGGACCTTGACAACTGTATAGCGAGAAGCCAGACGTGAGTGCGGCTTGTTTAAGAAATTAGGCAAGACGATATCTCGTCAAGAGAATAAGTCGAGCCAAAGGATTCGGTTTCGCCTAGCCTAGAGCTAAATGAAACCAAGAACTCTTTACGGAGAGTTTGATCCTGGCTCAGGACGAACGCTGGCGGCGTGCTTAACACATGCAAGTCGAACGAAGCCTTCGGGCTTAGTGGCGGACGGGTGAGTAACACGTAGGTAATCTGCCTCTCAATGGGGGATACCTGGCCGAAAGGTCAGCTAATACCGCATACGCTGGCAAGCTGGGATGCTTGTCAGGAAAGATTTATCGTTGAGAGATGAGCCTGCGTCCGATTAGCTAGTTGGTAGTGTAATGGACTACCAAGGCGACGATCGGTAGCTGGTCTGAGAGGACGATCAGCCACACTGGAACTGAGAC
>JAKFCW010000115.1:0-3646 GCA_036676455.1 Candidatus Sericytochromatia bacterium | reverse complement strand
TCCCCGGCGCCGAGCTTGACGAGGTAGACGCCCTCGATCGCCGCGCGCAGGTCCTTGAGCAGCTGGGCGGGCTCGATGCCTTCTTCATAGATCTTCCCGAGCCAGCCCGCGAGCGCCTTGGGGTCGCGAGCGAGCAGGGCGGAGGCCACCCCGATGAGCAGGTCCTGGGGCACGAAGCCGAACATCTCGCGCACCGATTCGACGGTGACCTTCCCTTCCCCCGCCGAGCGGCACTGGTCGAGCAGGCTGATCGCGTCGCGCAGGGAGCCCTCCGCGGCGCGCGCCAGCAGGGCCAGCGCCTCCGGCTCGACGGAGATCTTCTCCTTCTTGGCGATCCCCGACAGGTACTCGGCCAACGGCTCCGGTCCCACCGGGCGGAACTTGAAGCGCTGGCAGCGCGAGGCGATCGTCGCGGGGACCTTGTGCGCCTCGGTCGTCGCGAGGATGAACACGACATGCGGCGGCGGCTCCTCGATGGTCTTGAGCAGGGCGTTGAACGCCGAGTTGGAGAGCATGTGCGTCTCGTCGATGATGAAGACCTTGCAGCGGTCGCGAGTCGGGGCGAGCGCCACGGTCTCGATGATCACCTCGCGGACGTCGTCGACGCCGGTGTGCGACGCGGCGTCCATCTCGAGCACGTCGAGGCTGGAGGATGAGGCGATCTCCCGGCACGAGACGCACTCGTCGCAGGGCGTCGGCGTCGGGCCCTTCTCGCAGTTGAGGGCCTTGGCGAGTATTCGCGCCGTGGTCGTCTTGCCGCAGCCGCGCGGACCGGTGAACAGGTAGGCGTGGTGGACGCGCTTGGTCGCCAGGGCGTTGGCGAGCGTCTGCGAGACGGCGGGCTGGCCGATGAGCTCCTCGAACCCCTGCGGGCGGTACTTGCGCGCGAAAACCTGGTGGGCCGCTTTGTCCTTGCTCATGCCTTGCCGCCCTCGAGGCTGATGTCGCCGGGGCCCCGGGCGATCAGGTTGAGCAGCGCGCCCAGGATCGCGAGGTTCTTAAGGAGGTGGATGCGCTGGTCGGGGCCGGTGTGGAACACCCAGGTCGCCGCGACGAGGAACGCGGCGAGGCCGGCCGCGCCCCAGCGGGTCTTGTAGCCGAGGATGACGGCGATCGCGCCGAGCGCCTCGACGAGGATCGCCGCGACGCACAGGAGGGCGACGGCCGGCATGCCGTGGGTCTCCATGTACTGCAAGGTCCCGTCGAAGTTGGTGATCTTGCCGAAGGCCGACGCGAGGAAGATGAGGGCCACGAACAGGCGCCCCACGAGGGCCAGCACATCGTCGGTGTCCATCCGATCATGTTAACAAAGAAACGCAAAGAACGACAGGGCGCCAGGTCACTGATTATTAGGGCCTCGCCCACTACCGCGTCTGAAGATTGGGAGGCTCATACAGCCTTGAGGTTGTTAACGAAATCCTGAAAGGTCCGGCAGACCATCGCGCGAAAGGCTGGATCGGACCCGCCGCCGGGGCGCTGCCCTTCCACGAGGATCGTTCCTTCCGATTCGGGGGTCTTGAAATGCTTGTCGAGATTGTCCAGAAAACGGGCATACCATTTCGGCGGGAAACCGGCTTGAAGCTTCGGGATTTCGGCTTCGCAACGCTTGCGCAGCTCCGGATAGTTGGCGAGAAGGTCGAAGACGTAATAGAGGTCCTTCGCCTTCTTCTTAGGGTCGGCGCGCTCGACGAAGCTCAGCCCCTTCTGGAAGCAGTAAGCTTCCGGCGTGGGAAACGTCGCCTCGACGTCGATCTGCTGCCCGCCGGAGGTTTCATCCTTGACGCGGACCTTCATCCTGGAAGCCAAAAGCACGTCCACATAACGCAGCAGGGTCGCCACCACCCCGGCGGGGATGGCGGTGGCCGGCCGCTCGTCCCTGCCGACGCGCGGCGTCATGAAGGTGAGCTCGATCTCCACGCCATCTTTCTCCAACTCGTAAATCGTTTCCTCAGGCCCCTTCGGACCGAAGCGGCCCAAGGGCATTCCGCCGCGGCTGCGCTCGGAGCCCTCCAGGAGTTTGCCGAGGGACGGCCGAGAGCCAGGCGAAAGATCGGCGGGCACGGTGATATCAACGTCCTTCGTTCCCAAAGGCGGCTGACCGGGCCGAGCCGTCTTGAGATATCTGTAGTAGACGAACGGCACCCAGCCGCCCGAGATCACGATATCCGGCAGGTAGGGCTTGAGCGCTTCCAGCGCCATAAGAAAGCTGTCCTCGTCCTTAGCCACCGGACGCCTCCAGATGCCATTTCGGCGCCAGGCATTTCTTGAAGAGATGCTCCGCCTGCTCCCCTCCCCGAATCGGATAGAGCTTCAAGTCCAGGTAGAGCTGGACATCGGACACGACGGAGAATCCTTTGATCACCCTGGAGCCATAACGCCCTGCCACTTGGTAATAAGGAGTCACAAGGACCAAATTGCATTCGCTTGGCGCGCCTTCCTCCAGCCGCAGTTCTTGCCGCCAATCCTCGATGCTGGCTGGAAGGCCGTCCGAATAGACGTGAACCTCCTGGAAACGGGCATGAGGGGCCACGAGCGAAGCTCCGGCCTGAAATGAAAGCAGGCCCTTGTGCTTCTGGAACGCCTTGGAAACCTTAAGAGCCTTCATGACGGCGTCGACATTGTCGGCGGGGCAACGAAATCGGTGCTGCTCCTGCTTTCGCTGACGGTAGAACTCGACCCAGTCCTGGAGAACGTCCTGAGGGCGGAAAAGCTTAAGCTTGCGGCTTTCCGAGCGGACGATGTAGCGCAACTCCTCAAGCCTGTGGCAAATCTGGCTCGCCCAGCCCGCGCTGACGCTCGCCTTCTCCGCGATCTCATTGTTGCCCCAGTAGCGCTCCGGATCGTCCATCATGACGCGCAGCACCAAGGATGACTTGTCCGAAAAAGGACTGTTGACCTCGCGGAAGCCAGGGGCCTGCCTTTCCCGGGACCGCTGGTCGATGAGAACGCCCGGGGCCTTAATCCAGGCGTTGCCGGCAAGGTCCACGAAGCATATCTTCTCGCCGCGCAGAAGCTCCTGCCGCTCGGGGCTCAAAGACGGCGCCGCTAGAAGCGGCATCGCCCGCTTTCCCAGGGCTATGGCCTTCAAACGCCGGACATTCTCGTTGAAATGGACGCTGGAGCGGCTCAGAAGCGCTTCCCCTAAAAACACGTTCCGCCCGATCCGAAGCTCGAAATCCGCCCCAGCCGCACGGTCGTTAAAACGCCAGGACAGCGCGGCCTGGCCCACAAGTTGGGCCAGGCGGCTCTTTAGATGCTTTTCGAGGAAGTCCTGTTGGCGCATATTCTTTAAATAATCAGTTTGGTATACACCAAATATGTAGCAGATAGAACACTATCTGTCAATGCCCGTCGGAGAAGTGCGGCCGGGCATCGCTCTCTTCTTGCCGCACCACCGCGTCTTAAGGAAAGTTTCGTTGCCGTTTGAAAAGATCGGCGCCGAAGGCGACGACCCTGGCCGCCCCCCGCGGGGGCGGCCATTCCGTTGGGGGGCAAATGCCGTTCAGCTCGAAGGACCCCAAAAGCCCGGGAACATGGTACGCCCAGGCTTGCCAAGCGGATGTTTTCCGCTATACTAAGTCGATGCGCCGGTCACTCCTCGCCATCCTCCTGCTCGCGCCCGCCCTGCCGGCGGCGGCGGCCGAGC
>JAKFCW010000114.1:0-63543 GCA_036676455.1 Candidatus Sericytochromatia bacterium | reverse complement strand
CCGTCACGGCGGCAAGAAGCGCAAGCGCGCGAAGACCCACGGCTTCCTCGTCCGCATGAGCACCAAGAACGGCCGGCGCGTGATCAAGGCCCGCCGCGCGAAAGGCCGCAAGCGCCTTTCCGCGTAGCCGATGCTGCCGCAACACGCGCGGCTCAGGCGCCGAGAGGAGTTCCGTCGGATCTACGCCGCCGGCAAGGCCTACCCGGATTCCCTCGTGGTCTTGCACGTTCTTCCCCTCACCGACCGACCTGATGAATGTCAGGTCGGCTTTTCGGTAAGCAAGAAGGTGGGCGTCGCGGTCATCCGCAACCAGGTCAAGCGCCGGCTGCGGGAGATCGTGAAGCCGCTTCTGCCCCGGATCAAGGGGAGCGCTCAGCTGGTGATCGCCGCGCGTAGCCGCGCGGCCACGGCCGAGTACGCCGACCTCGCGGCCTCGGTGCAGCGGGTCCTGACCCGGGCCGGGCTGATTGAGGCGGAAGCCCCGGAGCCTCGCGCCTAGCGTTCAGGCCTTCAAGCGCCGCTTGTTCTGGACGCCGGAGGCCGCGCAGGGTAGACTTTGGGGCATGAAGCAGCAGGAGCATGGGAGTTTGATGGATCCGGATCGGCCGGCCTCGCCGCCGCCGCCGGTGAGTGGCGTCTCCCGGGGGGTGATGATCGCGCTGGTCGGGCTTCTTCGGGTCTACCAGTTCTTTTCGCGCATGACCCCTCCGCGCTGCCGCTTCTACCCGAGCTGCTCCCATTACGCGGTTGACGCCCTCCACCGGCACGGCCCATGGCGCGGAACGGGACTCGCCCTCAGAAGGCTCGGCCGCTGCCACCCCTGGAACCCGGGGGGCTACGATCCGGTCCCATAGCTGGGGCAAATAAACGAATGCCCGTTCAGAGCGTCGTCCCCTGCCCGGGGCGGCGCCATAAGGAGACCTAGTGAACCCGATCGATTTCCTCAGCCATCAGGTCATGCTCCCGATCCTCAACACGTTCTACAGCGTGACCCACTCCTACGGGCTGGCCATCATCCTCTTGACGCTCGCCGTCAAGGCGGCTCTCTTCCCGCTCACGGCCAAGCAGTTCAAGGCCAGCCGCCAGATGCAGCAGTTGCAGCCCAAGATGCAGGAGCTGCAGGCCAAGTACAAGAACAACCCCGAGGAAATGCAGCGCAAGCTGATGGAGTTCTACAAGGAGAACAACGCCAACCCGTTCTCCAGCTGCCTGCCGACCCTGGTCCAGCTGCCCTTCATCTTCGCGCTCTACGCCGCCCTGATGAGCGAGGGCTTCAAGAAGGAGATCTCCCACCAGAGCTTCCTCTTCATCTCGGACCTCGCCAACTCCGGCATCTTCACCAAGGCGGGCACTCACTGGGACAACCTGATCCTGGTCCTGCTCTTCGGCGCCAGCACCTGGCTGATGCAGAAGATGATGACCACCAACCCCAACGACCCCATGCAGAAGCAGATGCTGGTCATGATGCCCATCATGATGACCGTCATGTTCATGTTCTTCCCGCTGCCGTCGGGCGTCCTGCTCTACATCGTGGTCTCCAACCTGATCACCCTCGCCCAGAACTTCGTCCTCCTCAAGCAGATGCCGCCGATCCCCGTCGCCGCCACCCCGGCCTCCAAGGCCGTGATCGAGACCCGCGCCGAGTCGCCCGATCAGCCGACCCTGGGGATCGAAAAGGAGTCGCGTGCCTCCAAGCGCCAGCGTCTGCGGGATGCCGCCCGCAAGAAAGGGAAGTAAAACGTGGAGCAACTAGAGCTTACCGCCAAGACCTACGACGACGCGGTCGCCGAAGCCCTTGAGAAGCTGGATCGCGACGAGGACGAGGTGGAGATCGAGGTCCTATCGGAGATCCCCGGCGAGAAGGTCACCATCCGGGTCGCAGTCCTCCCCAACCCGATCGACGACGCCCTCGACTGGCTCGAGGACTTGCTCGACGCCATGGGCGTTCCCTGCGAGGCCGTGGCCTACCTCGACGAGGACTCGGTCACCCTCGATCTCGAGACCGACGAGGACGCCGGCATGATCATCGGGCGCAAGGGCCACACCCTCGACGCCATCCAGTACCTCCTGAACGCCTCCTTCGGCCAGGCCGTCGGCAAGCGCATGATCGTCGATATCCAGGGTTACCGCGAGCGCCACGAGGCCAAGCTGGTCGAGCAGGCTCACGAGGCCGCCGAGCGGGTGCGCATGAACGGTCGCCCGTTCCGGTTGCCCCCGATGAGCGCGAGCGATCGCCGCATCGTGCACAACGCCCTCCTGGACTACTCCGACCTGTCGACCGGCTCGCAGGGCGACGAACCCAACCGCTTCGTGGTCATCTCGCCCAAGCGGGGCCGCGGCCGCCGACCGGAGTATCGCCCCGATCGCGATCGGGCCATGCCTCCCGCGCCTTAGCGAAATGGGCATGTCCTTCGACGACACCATCGCCGCCATCGCGACCCCTGTGGGGTCCGGTGGCGTCGCCGTCATCCGGGTGAGCGGCCCCCGGGCCCTCGCCATCGCCGATCGCCTCTTCAGGACCCCCGACCTCGAGCCCCTGGATCCCGCGCTCGCCGAAAGGCCCGGCAAGCAGTTCCTCTACGGCTGGATCGTGGATCCCACCGCCAGCGCCAGTGGCTCAAAGGTTGGCGCCAGTGGGTCAATGGTTATCGACGAGGCGGTGATGCTGGTCTTCCGGGCTCCGCACTCGTACACCACCGAGGACGTCGTGGAGATCCAGTGCCACGCCAGCATCGCGGGCGTCCAGAAGATCCTCATGCTCTGCCTGTCAGAGGGCGCGCGCCTCGCGGCGCCCGGCGAGTTCACCAAACGTGCTTTCCTGGGAGGCCGGATCGACCTGGCCCAGGCCGAGGCGATCGGGGACGTGACGTCCGCCAAGACCGAGAAGAGCCTGCAGGCGGCGATCTCGCAGCTGGAAGGGCAACTCTCCGACATCACCCGCCGGATCCGGGATCAGGTCAAGCACGTCCTCAGTCAGCTCGAGGCCAGCATCGACTTTCCCGACGAGATCGACGAGATCGCTCCTGGCGAGCTCTCCCGGGCCATCGGCCGGATCCGCGGCGATCTCGACGATCTCCTGGCCACGGCCGCCCACGGCAAGCTGCTGCGCGAAGGGGTCTCCCTGGCCATCGTGGGACGCCCCAACGTCGGCAAGAGCCGGCTGCTCAACGCCCTGCTGCGCTCGGATCGGGCCATCGTGACCGACATTCCCGGCACCACCCGGGACGTGATCGAGGAGACGCTGGCCATCCGTGGAGCGTGCTTCCGGGTGCTCGACACTGCGGGCATCCGCGGGGACGCGGCGGACGTCGTGGAGGCCATCGGGATCGAGCGCTCGCGCGAGGCGCTGAGCACGGCCGATCTGCGCCTGGTGGTGCTGGACGGCTCGCAGCCGCTGACGCCGGCGGATCGCGAGGTGCTGGAAGCGGCCTCGGGGCAGCCCAGCCTGATCGTGCTGAACAAGATCGACGCGGTGGAGGATCCGCGGACGGCGATCGCCGCCGTTCGCCCCGACGCCCACGGCCTGCCGGTCGTGGCGGTCTCGGCCAAGTTCGGCCAGGGGCTCGAGGATCTCGAGCAGGCCGTCCTGGAGCTCGCCATCGGAGGCGAGGTCTCGACGGTCTCGGGAGTGGCCATCAACGCGCGCCACGAGGCGGCCCTGCGATCGGCCGACGCCAGCCTGGAACGGGCCATGGAGACGGCCTCCCAGGCGATGCCCGCGGACTTCGTCGCCATCGATCTGAAGGCTGCGATCGCGGCCCTGGGCGAGATCACGGGGGAGGACCTCAAAGAGGAGGTCATCGATCACATCTTCGCCAACTTTTGCGTGGGAAAATAGCCTGAGGCTTGCTTGGCTGCGGAAAACCCTTGCTTAGTGAAAAGACGGCTTCACGGCAAGCTTTACCCAGCGCGGCGGCAAAATAAAGCGTATTGACAGCTGATTAACAAATCGATACGGCCAGTTCTCCGTCGCGTAGCCGTGATTCTGTTATACTTTTGAGTAAGCAGAGCACCCGCAGCCAAAAAATGATCAATCGGCGGGTTTCCGCCTGTCCCTCTGAAAAGACTTCGATCAAGCAGCTTTGCCTGAATTCCCAAGTTGATCGCCCCGGAGGTTCGCCTTGGAACGCACCACCCGAAAGTGGAACCTAACGCCCAAGGAACGCGAGCAACTCGTGCTCGAGTTCATGCCCTTGGTCAAGAAGATCGCCCGGGGTCTCGCTCGGCGGAGCACCGATCCGGTCGAAGATCTGATCCAGGTGGGCTCGATCGGTCTCCTGGAGGCCATCGACCGTTACGAGATCGGCCACAACACCGAGTTCAAGACCTACGCGGTCCACTACATCACGGGTCATATCCGGCACTACCTGCGCGATCGCCAGAACCTCCTGCGCGGTCCCCGCGCCCTTCAAGAGCTCTCTTACCGCCTCTCCACCGTCACGGCCAACCTCTCCCATCAGCTGGGCCGCGATCCCACCCACGCGGAACTTGCCGCCGTGCTGGAAGTCTCCGAGAAGATGATCGACGAGGTCCGTCAGTACGACTCGCGGATCTCGGTCTACTGGCTCGACCAGGAAGGCCGCAAGGACGACGACGACTCCCGGACCCTGCTGGACACCCTCCAGGACCCGCGCTCCAACCGGGACGGCCAGGTCGACATCGACGAGCGCCTCCTGCTCAAGGAAGCCATCTCGCGCCTGTCCAAGCCCCAGCAGGAGCTGCTGGAGATGCGCTACTTCCAGGACATGACCCAGGCCGAGGTGGCCCGCCGTCTGGGCGTCTCCCAGATGGAGATCTGCCGCCGCCTCAAGCGCGCCGTCAAGCAGCTCCAGGCCATCCTGACGCCTCCGGCTCCGCCCGAGAACCTGGGCTAACCCCTCACTCAAACCAAAAGGCCCGCCATTTGGCGGGCCTTTCGGCATGAAGGGGAAGCGCGCTACGGGTTGACCGCGGAGTTGAGCAGGAACGGCAGTTCCTGCGAGACGCGCCGGATCACCTGGACGTTGTAATCGACGTCCTCCTGGGTGTCGGGGTAGCGCAGGCCGGGAACCGGGACGCGTCCCAGGTAGGCCTCGGGATCGCCCATGTAGTCGGCCTGCCAGTAGAGGTTGGAGACCTTGCTGGAGATCACGGAGTTGGCCATGCGGTTGAACTCGCCGGTGCTCATGTCGGGGTCGTCATGCCACCGCCGAGCGATCTCACGCTGGGTGTCCGCCTGGTTGTAGATGTTCATGGCCGTGATCATGTTCCGGTTGAACGAGCGGCCGCCCTCGGTGACGATGAAGTTGTTGAGGGCCAGGCGATCGGTGTTGTAGATCGAGTTGAAGGCCGGCATTTGGGCGATGCGGTTCCGGATGTCGCTCTCGGTCCACTCGCGGACGCGGGCCTGGTATGCGGAGTTCTCGGCGGCCTGCATGTCGCCGCGCTTCTGTTCCTTGACCGCCGGCAGCAGGGGCTCGAGCTCCTTGGCCGATTTGATGGGCTTGTAAGAGCTGCCCTTGTTCACGCCGCCATCGGGAGCCAGGTAGATGGTCTCTCCCGTGCCGAGCTTCTCCTTGGCCTCGGTCGCGGTGATCTCGGGGTAGTGGGTGATGAAGAGGGTCTTCTTCTTGGTGCGCAGCCGCTCGTAACCCGCCAGCAGATCGATCGCGTCGCCCTTGACCTCGCTGAGATCGACTTTCCGGGCCGGGGCCGGCTCGGGGGGAAGCGGGATCTGGGGCACGGGCCTGGGACGGCTGGGAAGGATCACCGGCATATCGGGCTGCCAGTAGTAGCGGGGCACATGCGGAGGCACCGGACCGGTCGAACCGCCGGGAGGGGTGGGGCGATCGGAGCCACCGGGAGGGGTGGGACGATCGGAGCCACCGGGAGGGGTGGGACGATCGGAGCCACCGGGAGGGGTGGGGCGATCGGAGCCACCGGGAGGGGTGGGGCGCGAGCTGAAGCGGCTCTCCGCTTCGCGGGAGAGCATGATCCCGTCACCGGTCAGCGCGAGGCCTCCCTGCTGAAGGCCGGCCGAGAACTCCTTCTTTGAGATCTTGCCGTCGTACGCGCCACCTGCCAGGCCGTCGATACGATCCAGCGCACCCTCGGAAAGAAAGAGATCCTGCTTGGAGACCCAGGTGTCGCCCCCCGAGACCCGGTCGGCCAGCATGTCCGCGTCGGAGGCGCCCAGTCGGAAGTTCAGCAGGGCCGCGTCGCCGTCGGCGAGCGCATCGGCCGTCTCACGGGTTCCGTTGGAGCCGTTGCGGTTGCCGACGGCGCCCAGGATCTCGGCTTCCGAGCGGTCGATCAGGGTGTCGCGGTTGCGGTCGATCCGTCGGGTGAACTCGGTCAAGGTCTGGCGATCGATGGGCGTCGGCATGCTCCCTCCTCGTTGCGATGGGCTTGTCATGTATTCACGTTGCTGAGACAGGTTGTCGTTCGCTTGGCAATCCCTCTGTCTTATCTTGAGGTTAACGACAGGGTAATAAACGGTGAAACCAGGCAGCGCTTGATCGAGAAGATCCTCCTGCGCGCTGTCGCGCTCGTCCGCGAGGACTCAAGGGGCCTCCTCTCCCTCCGGATCCGCTTTCTTGAGATAGTTTTAATTCCTTCTTTATCGAATCGGGGCGGAAAGTCACGACCTACCATGTAGGAGCACATGGAGGCCGAATGAACGCAGCACAGAGCACCAACTTCCAGGGAATCCTTCAGCGCCTGAACGTTCTGACGAACGGTGGCGCCCAGGCCACTCCGGCCGGCCAGACTCATGCCGTGCAGGCCCCTGCTGTGCAGGTCCCGGCGCTTCCCATCGCCCCGGCGGTCCCGGCTCCCGTCATGCCGGCTGACCAGCTCCAGCGCGCCACCTACGGCTTCCCCATGCCTGCCTGGGGCTACTTCGTCGGAGGCCAGACCGGTCCCGAGGTCGCCTCTCTGCAGACCCACCTCGCCGCCCTGGGTTACCTCGCCGGCGCCCCCGACGGCGTTTACGCCTACGGCACCATCGAGGCCGTCCGCTACTTCCAGTTCGAGTACGGCTTGCCGGCCACCGGCGCCTTCGATCAGAACGCCTACGCCACGATGATGGCCGTCTTCGCGGGCCAGCTGCCCCGCAAGCGCGGTTTGGCCGCCACGCCGACTCCCCCGGCCGTCCAGACGCCTCCCGTTCAGCCCGCGCCCGCCGCTCCTGCTCAACCTGCCCCGCCGGCCCAGCCGGTCGATCCCTCCAATCCGCTCGGCGTGGACTGGCAGACCAATCCGCAGCCGCAGGCACCGAAGCCCGGCGCGCCCCTGGACGTGGACTGGCAGACCTCGAAGCCGCCCGAAGCTCCCCAGCCCGCACCGAAGCCGGAGCCCAAGCCGGAGCCCAAGCCCGAAGCCCCCAAGACGGAGGCTCCCAAGCCCACCAACCCGGGCTACGAGACCTACACGGTCCGCAGCGGGGACACGCTCTCGTCGATCGCCAAGGCGACCCTGGGTGACGGCGGTCGCTGGCGCGAGATCTACGATCTCAACCAGAACGCCATCGGCGGCAACCCCAACGTGATCATCCCCGGCACCATGCTCAAGCTTCCGAACGGTGCGAAGGCACCCGGCGAGGCGGCCCCGTCGTCGCCTCCCCCGTCGGTGGATTTCAACTTCCCCCTCAATGCCGATCAGATCGCCCGGGTGCTGGGCGCCCCTGCGGAGAACGTCCGAAAGTACTGGCCCGAGATCGCCCAGGCGCTGAAGAAGCGGGGAATTACTTCGAACAACGCGGTCATCGCCGTCCTGGCCACCATCAAGGTAGAGGTCGGATCCTTCAAGCCCATCCCCGAGTACGCCAGTGGCGCCGCTTACGAGGGCCGCCGCGACCTGGGCAACACCCAGTCCGGCGACGGCGTTCGCTACAAGGGACGCGGCTTCATCCAGCTCACCGGCCGTGCCAACTACGACACCTATGGCAAGGCGCTTGGCGTCAACCTGGTCGGCAACCCTGACCTCGCCCTGGATCCGCATGTCTCGGCGGAGGTGCTGGCCGAGTACTTCGAGCGCCGCGGCATCGCCGCCATGGCCGACCGCGGCGATTGGCAGGCCGTTCGTCGGGCCGTCAACGGCGGTCTGAACGGCTGGAACACCTTCATCGGGGCCGTCAACAGCCTCAAGGGCGCGCTCTAGCCTCCGCGCATGGAATCAAGGACAAAACGGCCAATTCTCGCTGCGGCCTCTTGTCCCTTTTGACGATGTCCATGGGATCGTTCTGACCTAAGATACTTGTATGAAAACCAAACCCCCGGTGGCGCCACCGGGGGTTTACTCTTTTCTCCATTCCTGCGCAAGCGCCAGGTCTCCGATTCTTAGCGCAAGCTTTAGGCTCGCTTTACCGTTTCCGGCGCGGAAGACGCGACAACTCCTTTGATGGGCCGAAGGCCCGGTCGGCCAGCCACGAAGGAGCCCGGCATGAGCGCGGTAGCCTCTTATCAAGCCATATTGCAGCGACTGAACGTCATGGTGGGCGCTCCTGCCGCGCGGCCGTCCACGCCCGTCTCGGGTTCCGGCGGAGGGACCGCCGTGGTCCCGAGCTGGCTGCAGCCGAAAGTCACACCCGCTCCGCAAGCGCGCCTGGGCCAGGATCACTTCGTCCGCACGTCTGGACTCCCGACGGCTTACACGGTGCCGGTCACCCGCCGGATCTCGGCGGATCCCAACGCTTACTTCGTCACCCAGTTCTTCCATCCCCGCTGGAATCCCCAGGGACCGGCCGGGTCCACGAATTGCGGCCCCGCCAGCCTGACCATGGCCCTCAAGGCCTTCGGGCTCATGCCGCCGGGCGTGAGCGATCCGCGCAACGTCGAGGGGTTCATCGACAAGACGCGCATGGCGATGATGGGGACGACGAACGATCTTCAGCTCTCTTCGGATGACGACGTCCTGCGCGGGGCCCTGGCCTCCGGAGCTCGGGCCCAGAAGGTGTACGGGCTGGCGAGCGTCGAGCGGGCGATCGCCGAGGGCAAGCTGGTCGTGCTCGCGGGCAACCCCGCGGCCTACGGCAGCCGCTTCGCTGACGACCAGCTCCAGCCCTTCGACGGCGGGCATTTCATCACGGTGACGCACATGGTCGGCGATCGCGTCTGGATCAACGATCCGCTCTCCAACGTCGGAAGCCTGGAGATCACCAAGGCCGAGCTCCAGCAGTACATGGCCTATCAGAACTGGAACGTCGGGGTTGCCGTCTGGGCCTGACCCCGATCCCTTCCTCACTCCCGCTTTCGCGGAACGACGCTCGATCACGCCTTCTCCCGCGTCATGCTCCCTCCTCGCGACTCCGCGCCGCGCGAGTGCCTGCCGGCTTGGTATACTGCCGATGGCGTTCTTGCCAATTCAAGGACGGGCCGCAGCATGCTGTGCAACCGGGAGGTACCGTGTCTTACGATCTCAAACCCATGAAGGCTCCCCGCGCCACGGGCGCGCTCCTCGACCTCATGGCCCGCCTTCTCGAAAATCCCCTGACCGGCCCCCTGATCGCACGGCCACAACTCGCCGAGATGGGTCTCGAGCGCCTGCGCCACATGCCGCTTGACGAGCCCTTGCCAGCCGTACATCCCCTCTTCGAGGGAGACGTTTCGCATTCCCCGGAGCTCCCAGCCCCGGTCATGCCCGAGTGCTCCGCGTCTGGTCGGGGCTTCCGCTTCGAGACCGCGGAGGACTTCGTCGCCGCTTACCGATCGGGGGCAACCACCCCCTTGGAGGTGGCGGAACGCCTTTTGGTGCTTAGCCACCAGCTCGATCGCCAGGATCCCCCCATGCGGCTTTTCATCGCCCAGGATGCCGAGGATGTCTTGGCGCAGGCCCGGGAGGCCACCGAGCGCTATCGCCGCGGGGCGCCTCGCGGCCCCCTGGATGGCGTGCCGGTGGCGGTCAAGGACGAGGTCGACATGCTGCCTTACCCCACGACCGCCGGGACTCGCTTCCTGGGCACGACGCCCGCGAGCCGAGACGCCGAGTCCGTTGCCCGCTTGCGCGCGGCCGGGGCCATGCTGATCGGCAAGACCAACATGCACGAGATCGGTCTGGGCGTGAGCGGCATCAACCCCACTCATGGGACTCCGCGCAACCCCTACGACCCCGCGCGCATCCCGGGAGGCTCCTCGGGGGGGTCGGCTGCGAGCGTGGCGGCGGGCCTCAGCCCCCTGGCCCTGGGCGCGGACGGCGGCGGGTCGATCCGGATTCCGGCGGGCCTTTGCGGGGTGGTTGGGCTGAAGCCTACCTTCGGGCGAGTCAGCGAGCACGGGGCCGCCCCGATCTGCTGGAGCGTCGCCCACCTGGGACCGATCGGCGCGACGGTCCGCGACGCGGCCCTCGGCTACATGGTCATGGCGGGACCGGACCTCAAGGATCCCAACACCCGCTTCCAGCCTCCCGTCGACCTCCGGGGCATCGGCGATCCGGATCTACGCGGTGTCCGCTTGGGAATCTACCCAGCCTGGTTCGAGGATGCGGACCCGGCGGTCGTCGCGGCATGCCGCCTTGCCGTGGATCGGCTCCAGGAGGCCGGAGCCCAGCTGATCGAGGTGGAGATCCCTGAGCTGGGGCTGATGCGGCTGGTGCATAGCCTCACGATCGTCTCGGAGATGCTGGCGGCCCATCAGCAGGAGTACGCGCGTCATCCGGAGCGCTTTTCGCACGAGACCCGGGTGAACTTCGCCTTGTTGCGGCATGTCCGCTCGGAGGATTACCTGCTGGTCCAGCGCCACCGGGCGCGCATGCACCGGCAGGTCATGGCCGTCATGGGCGGGATCGACGGCCTCGTGACTCCGGCGACCGCCTGCACGGCGCGAGCGATCGCGCCCGGCGCCGAGCGCCTCGGAGAGTCCAACCTGCCCTTGCTAGGCGAGCTGATGCGCTTCATGCCGCTGGCCAACCTGACGGGACAGCCGGCCATCGTCTTCCCGGCAGGTTACGATCCGGATGGCATGCCGATCGGCCTACAGGTGATCGGCCGCCCCTGGGAAGAGGCGCTTCTGCTGCGCATCGCGCATGTTGCCGAGCGGCACGTCGAGCGGCGGGCGCCCAGGGTCCATCACCGCCTCCTCGATGCGCGCGTGAGGGCGACCTCGACCTGAGCGGCTTTCGGGCGAGATTCTACTGGACGGGCAGGGGGCGCGCGACGATCAGGCCCTTGTGGCGCTTGGAGGCCCCGAGGTATTCCGAAAGGGGCTTCGAGCTGATCGTGACGGGCTCGCCCGGCTCGGGCGCATGCAGGAGATGCAGCGCGCCGCCGGGGCCGCGGGCGACCATGCCGGTGTGCACGACGTCGAGCCCGGGGATCGAGGTGGTGAAGGCGAGGATGTCTCCCGGCTGCAGCGCGTCCAGGATCTCCTTGGCCCGGTCCATCGGGATGACCGAGCGGGAATGCGATGCGAGGGCGGCCTCGACGGCTTGTTGCCGCGCGAAGATCCCGTCGTCGGCCAGGGCCGGGTAGGCCTTGCGGTGGGCCGTCATGAAGGTGAGTGGGCGCGTGTCGGGGACGCCGCCGAGGTGCGGGGTGAGGTCGACGAGCATGCCGCGCCGGGCGTTGTCGGCGATCCACTCGCTGAAGTAGTTGAGGCGGCTCGAGAAGTCGGAGCGCTTGCCGCCGCGGTAGCGCAGCCGCTCGAGTTCGCGCTGGTAGCCGTCGGGCGTGGGGTCGCCGAGGGCGGTGGTGCGGGCGATCGCCAGTGACGATTCCACCAGCGTCACGCAGTCGAAGCCGTCCAGCCGCGAGACCAGAGGTTCGGGCACGCCGGCGCGGGGGTCGCCTACGTTCAGGCTGTTTTCCAGGTACGGCAACCCGATGAAGCGGCGGGCCACCTCCGTCATGAGCAACGGCAGCGGCATGTCGGGGGAGATCCCCCGGATGGCCTTGGTCAGGCGGCCGTCGTCCGGGGTCGCGGCGGAGCGGGCTTGCGGGGTCTCGGCTGCGACGAAGCGAGCGGGCGTCGCGGCGGCGCCGGCGAGGGGTGTACCGGCAGCGAGTTGAGCAGCGCCTGCGGCGATGGAGGCGATGAGGGCGATGGCGAGCATGCGGCTTCTCCCGTGAGAACTGGCCTGGGGGCGAGCGCTGGGTTAGTTGCCGAGGCCGGCCTTGAGGGCCTTTGCCTCCGCGTCGTTCTGGACCTTGTAGACCCGGTGGGGCACGGCGATCTCGATGCCCTCGCGGTCGAAGGCCGCCTTGATCCGGCGGCGCCACTCGCGGCCCACGGCCCATTGCTCCAGTGGAGCGGTCTTGACCATGACGCGCAGGGTGACGGCATACTCGGCGAAGTTCACGACGCCGGGGGCCTCCGGGGCCTCGATCAGGAGGTGGGGCCAGTCTTCGCGCAGCTTGACGCCTTCCTCGAGCATGATCGAGAGGGCATGGTCGATGTCGGTGTCGAGGGTGATGTTCACCTCGACCAGGGCGCGGGCCCATTCCTTCGACATGTTGGAGACCAGGGAGACGGCCCCGTTGGGGACGGTGATGAGCGAGCCATCGAGCGTCCGCAGCTGGGTGATGCGCAGGTTCATCTTCTCGACGGTGCCGACCTTGCCTCCGATGTCGACGATGTCGCCGACCCCGTACTGGTCCTCGAGCAGGATGAAGAAGCCCGTGATCACGTCCTTGACCAGGCTCTGGGCGCCGAAGCCGACCGCGAGGCCGGCGATACCGGCGGAGGCGAGGATCGGCGTGATGTTGATGCCCACCTCGCTGAGGGCCATCATGATGCCCGCGAAGGCGATCAGGGCGCGCAGGGTGCTGTCGAGGATATGCGTGAGCGTGGTGGAGCGCTGGACCATGCGCGGGTTGGTGCCGGGCTGGATACCCGACAGGATGGCCTTGCCGATCCGCGCGATCATGAACCGGGAAAGCTTCAGGGCCACGAGCGTGACCAGCAGGGTGATGATCAGGGGCAGGCCGTTGGTGAGCATCCACTCCAGGGTGGAGTCCCAGGCGCGGTCGAGGAATTGGGCGAGTTTAGGGTTCATCATCGCGGCAAACACGCAGGCCTCCGTGCGGGCTAGGAATTGGAGCGCATGGCGGGCTCGAGGGAGTCGGCCCGTTGGGTCTCGGCCCGCGACGCGCTGCCCTTGGACTGGTTGGAGACGACCGCTACCAGGCCGTTGGGGATGGTGATGAGCGAGTCATCCTCGTGGCGCAGCTGGGTGATGCGCAGGTTCATGGTCTCGACCACGCCGGTATGGCCGGAGATGGTGACGGAGTCGCCGATCCCGTACTGATCTTCCAGTAGGATGAAGAAGCCGCTGACCACGTCCTTGACCAGGCTCTGGGCCCCGAAGCCGACCGCGAGGCCCACGACGCCGGCTGAGGCGAGGATGGGGGTCACGTTGATGCCCACCTCGCTGAGGGCCATCAGGGTCCCGGCGAAGAGGATCACCGCCTTGACGGTGCTGCTCAGGATCTGGGTGAGCGTGGTAGAGCGCTGGACGGCGCGTGCGCGCTTGCTGGAAGGAAGTCCGGACTGGATGGCCTTGCCGATCTGATCGACCAGAACGCTCGAAACCTTGAGCGCCAGCAACATGATCACGATCGTCATGCACAGGGAGATGCCGTTCACCAGGAGCCAATCCAGGCCCTTATCCCAGGCATTATCGAGGAACTGGGCGAGTTTGGGGTTCATCAACGCGGCGAACACGGGGCCTCCTTTCGATGGATGGATCATTGTACCCAGAAGAGGGGGCCTGGTTACGGGGCGCGGAGGCGTCGGGCCCGGTAGTGATTCCCGCCCAAGATTTCGTTTGCTGGAGGCTAGGTGGAATCCATGGTGGCTGGGATAATCAGGGGGGACTCCATGGGAGGGCCAAGGCATGAGCGAGGAGCGAGCAACCGGAAGTAGGTTTCGCTGGTCAGCAGGGGGCGAGGCTCCCGAGGGGGGAGATCCCTCCGAGCGCGTCGCGCTGCTGCGCGGTGTGCTCGAGGCACTCGTCCTGGAGGTCTGTCTGGTGGCCCAGAGCGGGGAGATCCTGCTGGTCAACGAAGCCTGGCGGGCGTTCGCGCGTGCCAACCATGGCGACCTGGCCCGGGTCGGCGAGGGGGCCAACTACCTCGAGGTTTGCGAGCGGGCTTCAGGTCCGTCCTCCGAGGGGGCACGTGGCTTCGGAGAGGGGCTGAGGGGGGTCCTGGAGGGGCGTTTGAGGTCCTTCGAGCAGGAGTACCCCTGTCACTCGTCGACGCAGGAGCGCTGGTACATCGGGCATGCGAGCTCTCTCGTGCTTGCGGGCGAGCGTTTCGCGTTGGTATGCCATCTGAGCGTCACCGGTCAGAGGCTTGCCGAGCGTTCTTACGCGGAGGCGTTGCGGCGGCTGCGCCGGGTGGTGGACACGGTCCCGGACCTCGTCTACGAGCTGGATCTGGAAGGGCGGCTCGTGGACTGGAACCGGGCTGTCGAGGACGTGACGGGCTACTCCCCCGAGGAATTGAAGGGTTGCCACGTGCTGGAGCTCTTCCTGGAGGCGGATCGCTCGGTGATCGCGCAGTTGATCGCGGGCGAGCAGGACGACGCGTCCAACGTCGAAGGCCATTTGCGGACGAAGGACGGTCAGATCCGGCTCTACCAGTGGATCGGCAGGCCGTTCAAGGACATGCAGGGGTGCGTGCGGGGGGCGAGCGGGATCGGCCGGGACATCACGGCCCAGCGCGAGGCTGAGGAGCGGCTGAGGCGGAGCGAGGCCATGTTGGCCGAGGCGCAGCGGATCGCGCACCTGGGAAGTTGGGAGTGGTTGGTTTCGACAAACCGGCTGATCTGGTCCAACGAGCTTTATCGGATTTACGGACTGGACCCCGAGCACTTCACTCCCACCTGGGAGGGTTACCTTCCCTTGGTCTGCCCGGAGGATCGCGAGCGCCTCCGGCGGGAGGTCGAGGCCTCGATCAAGGCGCGCCGCTCGATCGAGATCGAGTACCGGATCCTGCGATCGGATGGCGAGTTACGCGTCGTCCTGGGGCGCGGCCAGGTGATCATGGATGACAACGGCCATGTCGAGAGGCTGATCGGGACGACCCAGGACATCACCGAGGTCAAGGCGCTGGATCGGCAGATCCGCCTCCAGTACGAGGCGCTCAAGGAGCTCGATCGGCTCAAGGGGGCCTTCGTGAACTCGGTGACCCACGAGCTTCGCACGCCGCTGACCTCCGTCATGGGCTATGCCGAGTTCCTCGAGGATGAGATCGGAGGGCCACTCACGGCCGAGCAGCATCAGTTCGTCGCCGAGCTCCAGCGGGGGGCCAAGCGTCTCGAGAATCTTCTGAACGATCTCCTCGACTTCGCCCGGTTTGAGGCCGGTACCTTCAAGCTCGCGATCCGCGAGACCGATCTCAACGCGAAGATCCGCGAGAGCCTGGACAGCCTCAGGCCCCAAGCGATCGAGGCGCAGGTGGACATGAGCGGCGAGCTCTCCTCCGAGCCGCTCGTGATCGCCGCGGATCCCCAGCGGCTCGGCCAGGTGCTCATCAACTTGATTGGCAACGCCATCAAGTTCACCCCGGCAGGCGGCACCGTCAGGGTCCGGGCATGCCGGGAGGGAGATCAGGTGCGCTGTGAGGTCATCGACACCGGAATCGGGATCCCCTCCGAGGACATCCCCAAGCTCTTCCGCCGCTTCACGCAGCTCGATCCGGGGATCCGCAGCGGATCGGGAGCGGGGCTCGGGCTGTCCATCAGCAAGTCCATCGTGGATGCGCATGGCGGCCGGATCGGCGTGGACAGCGACGAGAGAACGGGAAGCACGTTCTGGTTCGTCCTTCCCGTTCGGCCTCGAGGACGGCCATGGGACGAGCGGAAACCGCCCGGCGGCATCGCTTAGAGGACGAAGCGGACGCGGCCTCCGAGGTCGATGCGCTCGGCGCTCACGGAACCTGCGGGACCGGAGAGCCCCCAGACGGGGCCGTAGGAGGCGTGGAGGTCGGCTTCCACCAGGCCCAGGTCGAGCTTGATCCCGACGCGGGGAGCGAGGCCGTACGGGTTGCCCTCGATACCGGTCGGCCGGCTCAGGGCGTACGATCCGAAGGCCTCGACGCCCACGAAGGGCATCACGCCTTCGATCGGGAGGCCCAGGTTGAGGGCGACGCGGCCGCCGACGAGCGAGAAGCCTCCCGTGCTGGCTCCGAGGTAGCCGTAGCCGGCGTCGACCTCGAGGCCGAGCGGCCGGCGTGGGCTCTGCAGCCAGATCAGGGGAACGAAGATCCCCTGGGTCTGCTGGCCGTCGTAGGTCAGGCGCTGGTAGCTGAGCGGGAGGGTGTACTGGAGGGCGGCCTCGGCGGGCAGGGGCAGGACGCCGGTCGAAAGTCCGGCGAGCGCCAGACCCGCGGCGAAAGCCGCTCGCTTCACCTAGATCGCCTCCACGAAGTAGCGGATCTCGCCGGGCTCATCGACCCCGGGGGCGTCCATGGTCTTGCGGGTGATCAGGAACTTGCCGCTGGGGCGATCGGCCATGCCCATCTCCCGCAGGGAGATCAGGTTCCCCTCGCTGATGCGGGGATCGTTGTTGAGCTCGATGGTCTCTCCATCGGTGAAGACGACGTAGATTCGGTTGTCCTTGAGCGCCATGGGTTTGCTGAAGCCTCGTGATGGTGAGAGCGCCTGACCGGTCGATGCCTGCGGCCGCCCGCGGCGGCTCGCTGAGAAACCCGGCATGGCCGTCAGATGCTCTGAAGGGCTGACGCTTCCATCATACCCTCCTCGCGCGGGAGCATCATACGGGAATTAGCCGCAGGCGCCGCGGGATTACGGCCGAGCGCGGGCAGGGACGCCCGCGCCACCGGTCGCCATGAGATAAAGTGGAGGGGTGATGCGGGCTCATGGGAGCATCGCTTGCATGGGGGTTTTGGGGGCGGGCTCATGGGAGCTTCCCTTTCATGGGGTTTGTGGGGCGGGCCTCCGCGCCCGCCATGGCTTTGATTTGAAATAAACAGGAGGGGGCCGCATGGCGACCGCAGTGAGGATGAGTTTCGACGAGGTCTACGCTCAGCTCGAGGCCTGGGGCTCGGAGAAGACCCGGGCCATCAATGCGAGGCAGGGCGCCGGTGAGAACCAGTTCGGCGTCAAGCGGGGCGACCTGCGCGCCCTCGCCAAGCGGATCAAGGTCGATCATGCCCTGGCCATGCGGCTCTGGGAGACGGGCAACGAGGACGCCAGGATGCTCGCGTGCATGATCATGGACCCTGCGGCGCTCACGGAGCCCGAGATCGAGGCCATGCTGACGCCGCTCACCTACTACCTGCTGGTCGACGAGCTGGTGGATGACGTGATCGCCTTGAGTCCCCATGCCGACGCCCTGCGCCTGCGCTGGATGCCCTCCACCGAGGAGCTGATCGGCCGCGCGGGCTGGGGGCTTCTTGCCGAGCGGATCGTCGCCAGGAAGACCGCGAACCTGGACATCGAGGCTCTCCTGGCCGTGATCGAGGCCGAGATCGTCTCGGCGCCCGTGCGCAAGATGGAGAAGATGATGCGCGTCCAGGTCGAGATCGCCCTCCGGCTCCCGGAGTACCGGGAGGCCTGCATCGCCCTGGGTGAGCGCCTGGGCCGCTTCGACACGCGCCCGGTCTCCAAGGGCTGCACCCCTTTCTACGCTCCCGACTGGATCGCGGCGGTGCTCGCGCGCAAGAAGTAGCCGCTCACGCAAGGAAGCGGGGAGGCCCATTGGGCCTCCCCGCTTCGCGTCTGGGGGGTGTCTTAGTTCGAGACGGCCTTGAAGGCGTCGATCCGGCCGTGGCCGAAGTTCTTGTCGAAGCCCTTGTCGCCGAGGTCGACGGCGGTCTTCTCGATGAGGGCCTTGACCTGCGCGGGGGCCATGCCGGCGTGCTGGCTGCGGATCAAGCCCGCCAGGCCGGCGACCAGGGGAGCGGCCATCGAGGTGCCCGAGAGGCTGGCATAGGTCTTGGTGCCGTTGATCTGAACCGGGTAGGTGGGGAAGGTCGACAGGATGTCCGAGCCGGGGGCCGAGACCGAGATCCAGTCGCCGAAGTTCGAGAAGTTCGACTTCTTGTCGGCAGAGTCGGTGGAGCCGACCGCGATGACGCCGTCGAAGGCGGCGGGGTAGCGCTTGCGCTCGATGTTGTTGTTGCCCATGGTGGCGACGATGACGACGTTCTTCGACAGGGCGTACTTCACGGCCTTCTCGAGGACCTCCGGCTTCTCGTAGAGGCCGAGGCTCATGTTGATGACGTCGGCGCCGTTGTCGGCGGCGTAGATGACGCCCTCGGCGATGGTGGCCGCCGAGCCGCCCGAAGGACCGCCCAGTACCCGGACCGGCATGATCTTGGCGTTGGCAGCCAGGCCCGCGATGCCTTCGTTGTTGTTGGTGATGGCGGCGGCGATGCCGGCGACGTGGGTGCCGTGACCCATGTCATCCTTGGCGGTGGCGTCGACGGTGCTCTTGGGCTTGACGAGCTTGGCCTTGAGGTCGGGGTGCTCGAGGTCCACGCCCGAGTCGACGATCGCGATGGTCACGCTGGACTTGCCCATGGTGAGGCCCCAGGCCTCGGCGGCGTTGACCTTGTCGAGGGCGTACTGCTTGCCACGCTGGGGGTCGTTCACCTTGACGTCGTCGAGGATGACGGCGCGGTCGAACTCGGCACTGGCGACCATCGGGTCGGCCTTCAGCCTGGCGACGGCGGCCTCGGGGCTGAGGCCCGAGATCTCGACCGATGCGGCGTTGATGGGGGCGATCACGTTCGAGACGCGCATCCTGGTGCGGGACTGGAACTGCTGCAGATCCGCCTGGCCCTTGAAGGTGACCAGCACCTGCCTCTTGGACACGCCGTCGGCGCGGAAGACGTTGAGGTTGATCGAGCCGGGCTGGTAAGTGATGGAGCCGTTGCTTCCCGTGGGAAGACCCGTGCTGCAACCGGTCAGGATCGAGGCGCCGAGCACGAGGCCGAGAAGGGACTTGAAGTTCTGCATGGGCTCTCCTTCACTCAAGGACGATTCTTGACTCACCCCCACCGGGCGAGTTCCTGAATAACATATCCTTAACTGAAGCCGAAACTTGCGTAAAAGTTTGTGGAGATCCGGAGGATTTTAGGAGGCTTTAGGCCTCCGGCATGATCCGGGCCACCTCGTGGAACAGGTAGCGGATCAGCATGGCCTGGGCCGATGCGGAGAGCGTGCTGAAGGCGATGCCCATGGCATGCTGGGAGGCATCCATGGGGCGGGTCCAGGCGATCTGACCGGTCAGCGGAAGCGGATCGCCCTGCTGGGGCAGCCTCAGCTCCAAGGAGATTTCATCGCCGATGCTGGCGCCCGAGGGGCCGTTGGCGATGCGCATGCCGCCCCCCGAGAGGTTGTCCACGGTGCCGACCCGGTAGAAGCTTTGGCCGATCCGGTAGCGCAGCGGGATCTCCACGTCCATGCGCATGCTTTGGCGGCGCGACGAGCGGTGAACGCCCCCGTCGAGTACTGCTTCCAGCTGCTCGAGCCGGCCCTGGACCGTGCGTCCAGTGACGACCGACTGCCGGTAGATCGTCTCGTCGGGACCCTTGAACTGGACCTCGGCCTCCATGCCGGCGGCGAAGGTGCCCTCGTCTTCAGGGCGCCAGGTCGGCATCCTCAGGAGGAGGCGATCGCCATCACGGCCGTCCACCCGGGCGGCGTAGGCGTTGCGGCTGTTCTCCGAGGTCAACGAGATCAGCTGCCCTTCGCGGACGCCCTGGTTCAGGAATTGCTGCACCCGGCTGACGAGCTTGGCCGTATCGATCGGCTTGATCAGCACGTCCAGCGCTCCCCAGTTCATGGCGTGGAGCGCGTCCTTGGTCGACACCGAGGAGGCCAGGAAGATCACCGGGATCTGGGCGGTCGGCGGGTTCAGCTTCAGGCACTTCAAGAGGGTTCGCCCGTCGATGTCACCGAGCGCCGGATCGACCAGCGCGAGATCGACCTGCCGGAGAAGGCAGTGATTCAGCGCTTCGTGGCCATTCCGCGCCAGCAGGACCTCGTATTCCTCGGCGTGGAAGATCAACTGGAGGTTGCGACGGATCTGGAAGGACGCGTCGGCCACCAGAATGGTCTTGGGGATCATGAACTCTCCTCAGTGCGTGCTAGCAAGCGATTCATACCCGCCAAACGCCAGTTTCTACTACGTTATAGCCATGGCGGGCACGGATTAGAGCCGTGGCGGGCACGGAGGCACGGATTAGAGCCGTGGCGGGCACGGAGGCCCGGATTAGAACCATGGCGGGCACGGAGGCCCGGATTAGAACCATGGCGGGCACGGAGGCCCGCCCTACGAGCCCCCAGCTGGGAGATCCCCCCAAAAAGCCTCCCAAAAAGGGGCCCTCACCGACTGGCTCACCATCAGCACCTGCCAGTGATGCAGGCGTCCACGCCTGCGAACGGCTTTGCCGATCCCGCTGCGAGGGCGTAAAATGACGGAGCAACGTGACGTTTGAGGTGCCCCATGACGCTGAGTTTGACTTCTTCCCTTCCCGCCGACCTGAGCGCCCTGCTCGAGGGCCAGGAGCGGATCACCCTGCGCGCCCCCCGCGGAACCCAGCCCCACGCCAAGGGCTGGATCCAGGAAGCGGCCCTGCGCATGATGCTCAATAACCTGGATCCCGAGGTCGCCGAGCACCCCGAGGAACTGGTGGTCTACGGCGGCTCCGGTAAGGCCGCCCGCAACTGGCCCGCGCTTCGCCAGATCGCCAAGGCCCTCCTGAATCTGGAAAACGACGAGACCCTGCTGGTCCAGTCCGGCAAGCCGGTGGGCATTTTCAAGACCCACGCGGACGCTCCGCGCGTGCTGATCGCCAACTCCAACCTGGTGCCCCACTGGGCCAACTGGCAGGAGTTCCGGCGCCTGGAGGCCGAGGGCCTCATGATGTTCGGGCAGATGACCGCGGGCTCGTGGATCTACATCGGCACCCAGGGCATCCTGCAGGGTACCTACGAGACCTTCGCCGCCCTGGCCCGCAAGCACTACGGCGGCACCCTCAAAGGCCGCCTGGTCGTCACCGCCGGCCTCGGCGGCATGGGCGGAGCCCAGCCGCTGTCGGTCACGATGAACGAGGGCGTGGTGATCGCGATCGAGGTCGATCAGAGCCGGATCGAG
Organism: Candidatus Sericytochromatia bacterium; assembly: GCA_036676455.1. Classification (GTDB taxonomy): domain Bacteria; phylum Cyanobacteriota; class Sericytochromatia; order S15B-MN24; family UBA4093; genus UBA4093. The sequence continues at coordinate 42,501 of JAKFCW010000114.1, read as the reverse complement.
CGCCGCATCGAAAAGGGCTACTGCATGGTGCAGGCCAAGGACCTCGACGATGCGATCGCCCAGGCCCGCGCGGCCCAGGCCGAAGGCCGTCCCCTGTCGATCGCCCTCAAGGGCAACGCCGCCGAGGTGATCCCCCAGATGGTCGCCATGGGCGTGATCCCGGACGTCGTCACCGACCAGACCTCGGCCCACGACCCGCTGACCGGCTACTTGCCCGCCGGCATGAGCATGAAGGTCGCCGCCGCCATGCGCGAGCAGGAGCCCGAGCGCCTGATCAAGCTCGCCAAGGCCTCGATGGCCATGCACGTCCGCGGCATCCTCTCGATGATGGACGCGGGCGCGATCGCCTTCGACTACGGCAACAACCTCCGCCAGATGGCCAAGGACGAGGGCGTCGCGGACGCCTTCCGCTACCCGGGCTTCGTGCCCGCCTACATCCGTCCCCTCTTCTGCGAGGGCAAAGGCCCCTTCCGCTGGGCCGCGCTTTCGGGCGATCCCGCGGACATCGCGCGGATCGACCGGCTCATCCTCTCGGAGTTCGCCGACAACGAGGAGCTCTGCCGCTGGATCAAGCTGGCCGGTGAGCAGGTGCAGTTCCAGGGCCTTCCCGCGCGCATCTGCTGGCTGGGTTACGGCGATCGCGCCAAGCTCGGCCGCCGGATCAACGACCTGGTCGCCGCTGGCGAGGTCTCGGCGCCGATCGTCATCGGCCGCGACCACCTGGACTGCGGCTCGGTGGCCTCGCCCAACCGCGAGACCGAGGGCATGAAGGACGGCACCGACGCGGTCAGCGACTGGGTCTTCCTCAACGCCATGGTCAACGCCGTGGGCGGCGCCTCCTGGGTCAGCCTCCACCACGGCGGCGGCGTGGGCATCGGCTTCTCGCAGCACTCCGGCATGGTGATCGTCGCGGACGGCACCCCCGAGGCGGATACGCGCCTGCAAAGGGTGCTGACCACCGACCCCGGGATGGGCGTCATCCGGCACGCGGACGCGGGCTACGACGAGGCGCTCGCCACCGCGCACGCCAAGGGCGTCCGCATCCCGATGGAGGAGTAAGATGCGCGCGGATCTGATCATCGTCCACGCCGAGCAGCTGCTCACCATGGCTAGCCCCGCTGGGGAGGGCGCCGAGGGCGCCGAGGGCTCGGCGGTCTCCGGCTCGCCGGTTTCCGGACCGTTCTGCGGGGCGGACCAAGGGCGGATCGGCTTGCTGGAGGATGCGGCGATCGCCTGCCATGACGGCGTGATCGTGGCCATCGGCCCCACCGAGGAGATCATGGCCCGCGTCCAGGAGGATCCGGACATCGTGACGATCGACGCCCGCGGCAAGATCGTCTCGCCGGGCCTGGTGGACGCCCACACGCACCTGGTCTTCGGCGGCACCCGCGAGCGCGAGTTCGAGCTGCGCGCGCGCGGCGCCTCCTACGCGGAGATCCACGCGGCCGGCGGCGGCATCCACTCCACCGTCCGGGCCACCCGCGAGGCCTCCAAGGCCGAGCTGCTGGAGCTGGCTTCCCGCCGCATCCAGACCATGCTCGAGCACGGCGCCACCACCGTGGAGGCCAAGTCCGGCTACGGGCTCGACCTCGACACCGAGATCAAGCAGCTCGAGGTGCTCATGGAGCTCTCGCGCCGCCACCCGGTGGACGTGGTCCCCACCTTCATGGGAGCCCACGCCGTTCCCAGGGACACCGATCCCGAGGCCTTCGTGACCTGGCTGGTCGAGGACGCCATCCCCAAGATCGCCATCCGCGGCCTCGCGCGCTTCTGCGACGTCTTCTGCGAGAAGGGCGTCTTCACGCCCGAACAGACCGAGCGGATCCTCAAGGCAGCTCAAGCGCACGGCCTGGGCGCCAAGCTCCATGCCGACGAGCTGGTCGACACCGGCGGGGCGGCCCTTGCCGCCAAGCTGGGAGCCGTCTCGGCCGACCACCTGCATACGGCCAACCCCGAGGGGCTCGCGGCCATGGCCGAGGCGGGCGTCATCGCGGTCTTGCTGCCCGGCACCGGCGTCTTCCTCGGCATGTCCGAGCATGCGCCTGCCCGCAAGATGGTCGAGCTGGGAGTGCCGGTGGCGGTCGCGACCGACTTCAACCCCGGCTCCTGCTTCTCGGAGTCCCTGCCCCTGATGATGAGCCTGGCGGTCACCCAGCTCAAGCTCACGCCCCAGGAGGCCTGGGTGGCCGTGACCCGCAACGCGGCACATGCCGTCGGCCGGGGCCACCGGGTGGGCTCGCTGGAGGTCGGCAAGCAGGCGGATCTGGTCGTCTGGGACGCCCATGACTACCGGGTCGTGCCCTACCGCATGGGCATCAACCTCGTGGACACGGTCGTCAAGCTGGGCAAGGTCGTGCACCGCCGCGCGCCGCGCGCGGAAGCGCAGCTGGTCTAGTCCCGTCATTCAGACTCGCGGCCTGCAGGTGAAAGCCTGCAGGCCGTCTTTGCGTCCGTCGCCCGTGAGGGGCTCAATCGGCGTCGTGGGTCTCGCTCGGTTTCTTGAGGACCCAGCTCTGGGCGTGGGGAGGAGAAACATATGAACCGGAGACCCCAAAGCCTCCCGGAAAATCCGGGAGGGCGAAAAAGGCTCCGTCCATCCTCGCGCTTGTGCCTTTGTCGTACCAGATGCGATCGCCGTACGGCCGTTGCTCGCAGAGGTCCTCGCGCACACACCGGTAGGTGTCGAGCATAGGTTTGCTGAAGGCTGCGTTCCCCACCATCCCGATGGCCACGTAGCCCGGCGGCGCGATCGGTTCCCAGAAGCTCCCATCCGACTTGCCGCCCGCACCACGTGACTCCCACCGAAGTTCGTAATCGATAGGAGCCTTGAGCAGCGGATTGGCGGGATCCTGGTTGACGGCCTTGACGAGGAGCCCACCCTCGGCCGGCTTCAGATGCGTGCCATGGGCGTAGTCGCCGATGAGGGCGTACTCGTTGGAAGGTGCCTGAGGGCGCCAGACGGAGACGGCGTCTCTGGACCCCGTGCCTTGTTCGTCCCAGAGCCACCTGAAGGAAGTCGTCGTGACGATCTCCAAGTGAGGCTGCTCGCTCAGGCTGCCAAGCTGATTTCCAACTCCTCCGAGCCGGCCGACATGCGTCACGGAAGGCGCAGGGCCCGGCTCTGCGTCGGTCCCGTCGGCGCCGGGGGTATTGACCAGGGCTTGGCACCCCGCGAGCAGCGAGAAAGCGAGGAGGGTGGCGCTAAGGCCGCGGGGCGAAAGGGACATGGAACCTCCGGTGATGCGGGCTCGGCTTCTGGAGCGTATGCAAAAAATCTAGCCTTCGCTCGGATCTATGTCAATCCGAGTGCTTGCCATCGGCAAGCAAGCAGATCTGGTACGCTGGGACTCGACCGGCTACCGGATGCTCCCCTTGCAGCCAGAGGTTCGACATGCGGATTCTGATCGTCCCCGACTCGTTCAAGGAAAGCCTCACGGCCGTGGATGCCGCCTGGGCGATCGCCCGGGGGGTCTCCCGCGCCTTGCCCGACGCGATGCTCGATGTTTGCCCGCTCTCCGACGGCGGGGAAGGCTTCGTCGAGACCTTGGTGCAAGCCTCGAGGGGACAACTTGAGCACGCCCCCACCACCGATGCCCTGGGCCGCCCCATCCAGGCGGCGTACGGCGTCCTCGGGGAGACGGTGGCGATCGAGCTCTCGGCCGCCGCGGGCCTCGCGCAGATCCCGCCTGATCTCCGCGATCCCCTCCGCACCACCACCTTCGGCGTCGGCACGCTCATCGCCGAGGCGTACGCCCGCCATTCCTTCCGCACGCTCTTGCTGGCCGTGGGCGGCAGCGCCACCGTCGACGGCGGCGTCGGCCTGCTCGAAGCCCTGGGCATGCGCTTCCTGGACGCTTCTGGCAATCCCGTCCCCCGCGGAGGGGCCGGCCTCCGGCAGATCGTCCGGATCGACCCTTCGCAGGCCCACCCGCTGTTAAAGCAGGCAAGCATCCGCATCGCCGTGGACGTCTCCAACCCCCTGCTGGGGCCGCGCGGAGCCGCTCCGGTCTATGGCCCCCAGAAAGGAGCTTCCCCCGAGGACGTGCACGAGCTCGAATCAGGGCTCGGTAACCTGGCCGATCGGCTCGAAGCGCAAACCGGCATCCGGGTCCACGACATGCCGGGGATGGGCGCGGCCGGCGGCGTCCCCGCAGGGCTGGTCTGCCTGGCTCTTGCGCGCATGGAGCCCGGCTTCGAGATCGTCGCCGAGGCCCTGGGGCTCGAGGCCAAGCTCGAAGCGGCGGACTGGGTCATCACCGGCGAGGGGCAGCTCGATCGCTCTTCGTTCGAGGGCAAGGTCGTGGGCAGGCTATGCGAGCGCTGTCCTGGAGGCCGCGTGATCGTGATCGCGGGGCGCGTCACCCCCGAGGGCGAAGCCTTGCTATCGGCCCGTGGCGGGGTGGCGTTCAGCCTGCTTCGAGAGCCCATGACGCGTGAGAGCGCCATGGCTCAGGCGGCTTCCCTGGTCGATCGGACGGCCCACGCGATCGGCCTTCTCTTGAGGATGGCGCTCGTTAGGGCAAAGTAGCCTGCGCGGCAGGGGCTATCGCTCGGAGTCGTCAAGCGGGGGTGGGGTATCCGTCGCCGTGCGCAGCGGTCACATGAGCAGATGAGGATCGAGCGAGGACGGTGCGATCTGAGACGGACCCCACTTCATTAATTCGCTCGCCTAGCTGGTTACGAGTAATTTAAGCGCTGTCGATCCTTTGAGCCTTGCGCGCAATGCTCAAACATACTAAGGTAAGGATTGCTAGAGTTGTGCCGATAATGGGAGTAAGATCCCTTCATGGCCGACTGCTTAGACAGAAGGAGGCTCCTTTGGCCACGAACCTGAAGTGGACCCTTGTCGACGAGGACCACACTCCCATTGGGCCTCTAAGCACCGATGATTTTGACGGCATCACGATGCTCTTCGGCGCAGAGGCTGCCCGTGACGCAGCTAAGGCCTATGGCCTCAAGGAGCCCGTTACGACTTAGTCGCCATTGGGCCAGGGATGTTTTGGCATGTGCTTCTGTGCCACCTTCCACCAGGCTTGAAACACCGCGACGATACGGGTTCGCACCTGCTCGCGATTTCCGCCCTCCCAGCGCCCCGTCTTGGGGTTTAGGCTGCCTCCAATCCAGATGAATTTCTCGGGGTCCACCTCTAGGGTGGGCCCTTCGCCTTTGAACCAGCGCTTATCGATCAGCATGGTGAAGTTCACTTTGTCGCGATCGTTCGTGGTGAAGTCCACCGCCCGGCAATCGAATGTCGGGACGCAGACCAAGGCATCCTGCTGCCGGAAATTATCTGCCGCCGAACCCCAGGCTTCCAGGAATACACGGGGTCCGTTGGGAGTGAATGCGATCTCGTTTAAATAGCGTGCGAGCGCAACCTCATACCAGAGGCCATCGGGGACTCGTCGCTGATACTGTTCCTCGAAGCGGCGAAAGGCCTCGACGGTCTTCGGGATCTCCTGGGGTGGTAGTCCCGCCCATTTCCGAGTCGGCCGGCTGCCGGCGTTGATGTTCACTCTGGACCTTCCTTGCAAGAATGCTGGCGACAGGCTTTCCGAGCCAACCGAGGGGGCTACGAGGCGAGAGGCAACCTAAAAACCAAAGATGCTGATTGACAGAGCATCCTTATCAAGTGCTTCAGTGGCGAGCCAGTAAATGTAGTAACGACCGAGCCAAGGAATGAGGACTCCTTGACCTAGTGAGCGCACGTAAGGATCTTCGGGGTCTCCATCTTGGTAGGTGAACTCCATCACGGTTCCTCCTGTGAGTTCAGCGATTTCCAAGACGTATTCGCCCGGGTTGGTGACGGAGCGGTAATCTACGCCGCTTCTCAGCACATGGAATCCCGGAAACTCGTGTGCCGAACGCTCGGCCAAGTAAAGATCCAAGGCCTCATAACCCAGATGAATTGCCCGCTTGAGATGATTGGAACCGAACTTTTCGATCCATGCATGCTGCTCGTGCTTCCACTTCACGTCCTTCTCCGCTTGCTGAGCGTCGTAGGCCTTGAGGGTCTCTCTCAGTTCTGGTGAGTAGTACTCCAAAATGCCGCGATCGAGGTGCCGCGGGAAGAAGGTGCTCGTGTCCGGTCCGAGTGCATCTGTGGCGAACTGTGCCCGCAACTTCTCCACGACGCGCCGGGCCTCCTGATGGATAGTGGCCACAGCCATCTTCTCTTGCTTGTCCAGAGCCACCTGGTATTCGGCGAGCAGAATCTCCCAATCCTTCGGGGTCTGAGGAAGCAGGGACGCGAAGAAGCTGCCACTATAGTACTTCACCGCGCTAAAGGGCGTATCGCCGTCCGTGAGTGCCGCTCTGACCGTTTGGAGGTCAATAACGGACGGGTTTGCCTTCATGAGTTCCCAAAGTAGTTTTCGCGCTTCTGCTGAGAGTCTGGAGACAGGGATCTCAAGGTGATGGTTTCGCGCCACTGGCCTTCCATGCTCGATGAAGTGTTGCTTGAGCACGTCATCGCTAAGCATCAGCTGGGCTTTTACGGTATAGGACGCCGCTTCCTGGGTCGGCGAGGTCGTGCCCAGGGTGCCGTAGGCGACCTCAGCCATCCGCTCGAAAAGCTCGGATTTGGAATCCAGACCCCATACGCTCGCCATAACGCTGAGATAATGGGCCGTCTTGGGTTTGGTTCGCACACTAAAGGGGCGATTAAGAAAAACATTCTCGGTCGCCGGGAGGGGGTCTAGACCGCTCTCCTCGACGGAGGTCTTGCCAAGCCCCTCGATGGGCATCTGCTCGGATTCTATGAGGAGTCGGTCATCAGACATAGCAGCATCCTTTCCGGTGGCACGACATTCTCACCATAATCGTAAGGCTCGCTTACCGTCAACGGGGTCTGTCTGACAAATTAGAAGTTGGCGCTGTAATACAAATCCGTAAACACGGTAAACCGCTGCCTGGATTGGGTCTCTGGTGTTGTAAATGTTTGTAACAATCACCTTGTTTACGGCAATTATGCAGGTCTACATCGGCGGTCAACCATAACGTCTGGGACCTGAAAGGTGGTAACACCAACCGAAATACTAGTAGTACTGTCGGATGTATCCGTAGGCCTTCTCGAAAAGCTCCATGTCCTGGTGAAGCTGGTACTTGAGGAGGGATTTCCGGAGCGCCATCCTCACCTCGCGTTCGCCGCTCGAGGTCTGCTGCCAGCCAGGGAACCTCACAAGTCTCACGATCCCGTCGATGTCGGTGACGATCCGCTCGACCAGGACTGGAGTCTTCTCATTTCTTACCTGTTCGAAAAGCTCGGTCAACGCCGCCTTTCCGCGATCCTCATCCTCTTGCGGCGGCGTCTGCTTCTCCGCGACACGAACGTCATGCGCGAGATCCAGCAGTTGTTTGAGAAAGTCCATACTGTTGAGGATGCCACGCTCATGGCGCTCCTTGAGAGCTTCGAGACGCTCGGACAGCTGGAGGAACCTGGGGTTACTCATGTGCTTGCGAAGCCGAGCCGTGAGCTTGATCTCGAACTCCTTGGCGCGCTTGCTGGGATCGGGCGAGCCCATGATGGCCTCGAGTAACTCGGCGTCCACGATCAACGTGTCCAGGTCATCTCTCAGCGCCTCGACGTGGACATTCTGGTGGATCAGCTCAATGGTCTTGGCCCCGAGTGCATGCCAGATGAGCCTCCCCGTTCCGCTGGTCGGTTGGATGGAGGTGTAGACCTGGGTCAGCCAGCGGTAGTCGGTCTCGAAGGCGAACACGAACGGATCGGGTGAGAGCGCCTCCCAGAGCTTGGCGAGGACCGAGTACGCCGCCCCGAAGGTGTCTCGAACCTCGTTGTTCGGCAGGCAATCCTGGGCAGCGATCAGCCCCTCATAGCCACTCTGCGTGCGGTCAACGCCAGGGAAGAAAGCCAGGCACTTCTGCAAGGCCACCGGGAGCTGATCCTTGAGGCCCTCGATATTGCTGATGACCTTCTGGAAGCCCTTCTCGTCGAATTCCAGGGCCTTTGCTACGTCATCGAAGACGCCGAGGTAGTCGACGATGAGGCCATGGCTCTTCGTATCGCCGTAGGTGCGGTTCGTGCGGCAGATGGCCTGCAGGAGCGTGTGGTCACGGAGGGGCTTGTCCAGGTACATCGCTTGCAGGATCGGCGCATCGAAGCCCGTGAGCAGCTTGGCGGTGACGATCAGCAGCTTGAGCGGGTCGTTCGGATCCCGGTAGCGATCGAGAAGTCTCTCCTCCTCGTCGCGGGAGCGGGCATAAGGCTTGAATCGTTCGTCGGTGCCGGCACCCGAGATGACGATCTCGCTCGCCTCGGGCGGGAGGTACTTGTCCAGCGCCGCCTTGTAAAGCAGGCAGCACTCCTGGTCGAAGGTGACGACCATCCCCTTGAAGCCGTTGGGGGCGACGACCTCCTGGTAGTGCTTGGCGATGTCCGCGCAGATGTGCTCCACCCGCTCCGGGACCTTCACCAGCACGGCCATGCGGGAGGCGGTCTTGGCGAGGTTGTCCTTGTCGAGGTCGGAGAGGTTGCCGGTCAGTTCCTGATACGCCTGATCGATCGCGGCCTTATCGATGTGAAGCTCGAGGAGGCGCGGCTCGAAGTGGAGCTTGAGGGTGGCGCCGTCGCGGATGGACTCTTCGAAGCCGTACCGGCTCATGTAGCCGCGCTCGTCCTCGGCGGCACCGAAGGCGTGGAAGGTGTTTCGGTCTCGTTTGTTGATCGGCGTGCCGGTCAGACCGAAGAGGAAGGCATTGGGGAGCGCGGCGCGCATCTTGAGGCCGAGGTCGCCTTCTTGCGTGCGGTGCGCCTCGTCGACGAGGGCGACGATGTTCTCGCGGTCGTTGAGGATGCCCTCGGCGTCGCCGAACTTGAAGATGGTCGTGATGATGATCTTGCGGGTGTCCTGCTTGAGCAGGCGCTCGAGGTCGGGACACGTCTCGGCCTTCACGAGGTTGGGCACGTCGGAGGCGTGGAAGGTCGCGCTGATCTGGGCGTCGAGGTCGAGTCGGTCCACGACGATGAGCACCGTCGGGTTGCCCAGGGATGGCTGGAGGCGCAGTTTCTGCGCGGCGAAGACCATCAGGAGGGACTTGCCGGAGCCCTGGAAGTGCCAGATGAGACCCTTCCTGGGCTTGCCGGCGAGGACACGCTGCACGATGAGGTTGACGGCTTCGTACTGCTGGTAGCGGCAGACGACCTTGATGCGTCGCTTCTTCTTGTCGGTGGCGTAGAGCGTGAAGTGCGCCAGGATGTCGAGCACGACGCTGGGCCGCAGCAGGCCATTTACGGCCGCCTTGAGGCCCGCGAGCGTGCCGGGGGCGGCCTCGCCCTCTCCGCGCCAAGGGCCCCAGAGGTTCACGGGCATCCGGATGGAGCCGTACATCAGCTCCTTGCCCTCGGTGGCGACGCTGAAGACGTTGGCGGCGAAGAGCTCGGGGACGTGCTTCTCGTAGTCGTCGTGGACCTGCAGGGCGCCGTCGAGCCAGCTCACGGCGGCACGCACGGGGGTCTTGGCCTCGATGACGACCAGCGGGAAGCCGTTTACCAGGAGCACCAGATCCGCGCGCCGTTCGGCGGCACCCGCGCGGAACGTGAACTGCGAGGTGACGACGTAGTGGTTGTTCTCGGGGTTCTCGAAGTCGATCAGGCGTACGGTGGTGTGCTCGTGATCGGGGCCGAAGGGCATCGAGCGATCGCCCCGTAGCCAGGCCATCATCTCCTCGTTGGCCTTGATCAGGCCGTCGGAGCGCAGTGATTGAACGATCGCCCGCAGCTTGTAGAGCACCTGGTCGGCGCGGTCCGGATCGGTAGCAATCTCGGGGTTCAGGCGAATCAAAGCGTCGCTGATCCAGTCCTCGACCAGCACCTGGTGCGCCTGGCGCGGGATGTCGGCCGGCGCGAGATAGTGCCAGCCCAGGCCGGCGATTTTGCCGCCTTGCCGAGCGAGGCCTGGACCTGCGGCGGTGTGGTGATTGACGCTGCCACAGAGCAGGTCGCGGATCAAGTTCTCGACAGTTGAAGCCTCAGTGAACAAGAATGCCTCCGAGCGTAGATTCTATAAGAAAACGCTGGTGTCTTTTTACTTTTAAGAGCCTCTCCTGAGTACAGGATACTATTTTCTCAATAGACATAACCGCAGTGACTATATCCCGCTGCTCTTGAAGCGAAATGCTAGGGATTTCGAGTGATCGGACGATAGATAGATTAAGGTTAGGCTGTGTGGCGCCGCGGGCTTTGCGCCGAATAAACTCGTACTGGCGAACCAGCCAGTAATACACAAAATCACTATCAATTTCAGAGAACAGCTGGATTGCTGCACATGCTTGATTAGTTGCGGCGTCAATTGCCAATCTAGCAACTCGTCCGAGCGTTGGGCCCTGTCCGTATAAGGCCATTAGTATAGTTCCTGCAGGCAAAAGCTTTGCTGAAGAATTTGCCAGCCCTGTCTCGGAAATATATTCCTCTGTATTAATAATGTCTTTGTAATTAATTTCAGCGGTTTTAACCCATGGAATAGTTCCACCCCAGTAAGATTTCTCTCCCCGATTTGGTGTTCCGCCAGATGTAATCACGCTATGCTCATCCAGTGAGGAAAATTTCGTGATATGTCTATAGCTGTTCCAAAGGACAGAACGATAGGTAGTTACAGCTTCTGAGAGAACCTGCAACGTATACTCGTGCGTCTCTTCAATAGCGCGAAGGAGTTTAGTCAATCGTCTTTGTTCATCAACCGGTGGGAGCACGAACTCAAACCATGCTAAATCCGAGAAGTTTACGTAAGGGTTTACAGATCCCTTCGATTCTCGAATCGAATGCTGGTGGAACGTCTCAGTTTTCATGATGAACGGTAGTAATTCTGGCAGAAGCTTATTAGGGTCCGCCGACTCGAGGACGAAGGTTGTATTCGCACAGATACCTTCGAAATCTGCGACAGCGACCTTCCGAAGGTAGGTGCGACGTGAGCCATATAGAACGTGACCTGGTCTGAAACGCATGTGAAATGCGGGCCCTAGATAGCCATCGCCAATTTCGCCCCAATGGCGGATCCGTAAATCATCGGTACCCATATGTTCACCAGCGACGTAGCGCTTGAGGCCGGAGGTCACGGGATCCATTTTATCTTTCACTTGGCGGACGACGTCTCCGAACCTCACCCGCGTCCAGCCCGGCTTCAACTCAGGCATCGACCACCTCCTGCCCGTCCGCCCCGAGCCCATCGAGCAACTCGACCACCGCATCCATCTCGGTCCAGAAGGTCCGTCCCGCCGCCTCCCAGGTTTCCCACGCCTCTCGAAGCGTCTTGGGTGCGTCACCCTCATGGCTGCTCGTCGTCGCGCTCGCGCGCTTCACATAGAGCGGAATCGACAGGCTGAAACCTTGGGCGGCGATTGCTCCGACCTCCACCACCTTTGCGAAGCCCTCCTCGTCGGCGAAGGCCGCGTAGGCGCCTTCGATCCGGGCCTGGTGCTCGGGCTTGAGGAAGCTCATGGCCCGCTCGCGGGCGACCTCGTTCACCGCGTCGACGAAAAGCACCTTGCCTTGCCGGCTTTCAGGCTTCTGCGAGCGGCAGAATACGATGCAGGCCTCCATGGGCGAGTTGTAGAAGAGGCTCGGCCCGAGGCCGAGCACGCACTCGATGAGATCCGCCTCGAGCAGTTTCTGCCGCATCTCGGCTTCTTCCTTGCGGAACAGCACGCCATGCGGGAAGAGTACTGCCGAACGCCCCGTTTCCGGGTCCATGCTCTTCAAGATGTGCTGGAAGAAGGCGTAATCGGCCCGGCCTTGCGGCGGAGTGCCCAGGAAGTTGCGCCCCCATGCGTCGGTCATCCATGCGTCTCGGTTCCACTGCTTGATCGAGTACGGAGGATTGGCTAGGACGACGTCGAAGGCCTTGATTTGATCAGCCTCATGGAAGGCCGGAGCCGCCAGGGTATCCCCCCGAGCGATCTCCGAGTCCGCCACGCCATGCAGCACGAGGTTCATGCGGGCGATGGAGGCGGTCATGTGGTTCCGTTCCTGGCCGTAGAGCTTGAGGGTCCGGTACTCGGCCCCCTTGCGCTTCACTTCGGAAAGTGCCGAGATGAGCATGCCGCCCGTGCCGCATGTCGGATCGTAGATGCTCTCGCCGGCCCTCGGATCGAGCATCTGGGCCATCAAATGGACGACCGTCCGGTTGGTGTAGAACTCCTGGGCCGTGTGGCCGGAGTCGTCGGCAAACTTCTTGATGAGGAACTCATAGGCGTTGCCAAGCTCGTCCTCGGGCACGTTCGCGAGCGCAAGCGGCTGGCTCGAGAAATGCTCGATCAGATTCTTCAGCGTGACGTCCGGGAGTCGCTCCTTGTTAGTCCATGGAGCGTCGCCGAAGATTCCATCGAGGCGACCAGGGTTCGCCGCCTCGATGGATCGGAGTGCGGCTTGTAGGGCGCGTCCAACGTCCTTCACGGCCGATCGGACGTTGTTCCAATGGGAGCCGTCGGGGATGACGAAGCGATCGTTCGCGGTCGCCGTGGCGTAGGCCGTGTCCCCTTCCGATTCAGCGAGCGCGTTCGCGTAATCCTCGTCCCAGACATCCGAAAGGCGCTTGAAGAAGATCAGCGGGAATACGAACTGCTTGTAGTCCCCCGCGTCGATCAGCCCGCGCAGCATGACGGCCGCGCCCCAGAGATAGGATTCAAGCTCTTGTTGCGTCATGCGCATGGTCATTCCAGCCAGCCCCCTTCGTGCATCACCCGGCGAAGCTCATCCTCGGCCTTCCGGCACTTGCTGAGCGCGTCCTTGAAGGCGGCGATCGCCTCGGGCAGCGGCGGGATGTCGGCGCCGATCGGCGGCAGGACGTAACGCGAAATGTTGAGGGTCCAGCCTTCCTTCTCAATCTCGGCAAGGTCCACGACCCGCGCGCGATCCTCGACGTCGGCGTAGGCCGTCACCCATTCAAGGATCTGCGCCCCGTGCTCGGGATCCAGGAAATTCTGGGCGCGCCCCCGCCGGAAGACCTGCGACGCATCCACGACGAGTACCTTGCCTTGGCGCGCTTTCGGCTTCTTTCGGCGCAGAACGAGAATGCAGGCGGCCAGCCCCGTCCCGTAGAAGAGGTTCGGCGCGAGCCCGATGACCGCCTCGACGAGATCCTTCTCGAGCAGGTGCTTGCGGATCTGTGCCTCGACGCCTCCACGGAAGAGCGCACCTTGCGGGAGCACGACACCCATGCGCCCGGTCTCAGGCGCCATGGACGTCACCATGTGCTGCACCCAGGCCATGTCGCCATTGCTGTCCGTCGGCAGGCCCGCGAAGGCACGCCCCCAGGGGTCCGCTTCCCAGAGCTCGCGCCCCCAAAGCTCGAGCGAGAACGGGGGATTGGCGAGCACCACGTCGAAGGTCGCCAGGCCGCCGGTGCTGGGATCGGTGAAGACGGGATTGCGCAGCGTGTCGCCGCGCTCGATGACGAAGTCCTCGAGCCCATGAAGGAAGAGGTTCATCCGTGCCATGGAAGCCGTCGTCAGGTTCTTTTCTTGGCCGAAGAGCTTGCCGAAGAACGTTCGCGGGTCGCCTCCGCGCTCGCTCACGTGGGTGACTGCGGCCAGCAGCATGCCTCCCGTGCCGCATGCGGGATCATAGATGGTCTCGCCGGGCTTCGGGTCGAGGATGTCGATGATCAACCGAACGACGCTGCGGGGGGTGTAGAACTCGCCGGCCTTCTTGTTGGTCGCGTCGGCGAACTGCTTGATGAGATACTCGTACGAATCCCCCATCACGTCGGATTTGGCCCGGGTATTGCCCAGGGGAAGCGCCGAGAAATGCTCGATCAAATCCTTGATGAGCTCGTCAGGTAGGCGATCCTTGTTGGTCCACTGCGCGTCTCCGAAGACGCCGTAGAGGTGCTTCTGGTTGGCGGCCTCGATGCCACGCATGGCGTTGGCCAGCGCGTTTCCGACGTTCTTCGGCGTGGTCCGGACATCCGACCAGTGGCAGCCTTCGGGCACCTGGAAGCGGTGCTCGTCTGCGAAATCCGTCCCGTATTCGGCGAGCATCCTGGCGTACTCTTCGTCCCAGACGTCGCAGATGCGCTTGAAGAACAGCAACGGAAGAATGTAGCTCTTCCAGTCCGTGCGATCGACAGGGCTACCCCGCAAGATGTTGGCAGCCCCCCAGAGATGAGATTCGAGCTGGGCAAGGGTGAGCATCTCGTCTGCAGGCGGGATAATGGCTTCCAGCTCGTTGGGCTCGGAAGCGGCAGGGGAAGAGGATGTCTTGGTGGTCACGGCGGAGTCCCTCGCATGGCGGTCGAGCATGCAGGGGCCGATGGGCAGCATGCCGGTTCCTCAATTATGGCCCACGCGTACCCGGGGCATCAAGCCGAGAAACCTTGGGGAAGCGACGGCTTGCGGTAAGTAGTCCCGCAGGCCGCCTCTATGATTGTCTAATGTTCTTCCGGGTTGCTGCTCGTGTTGCCATTTAGCCAGTGTTGGATGGTTTTGCGTCCATGTGCGCTTTGGGTTACCGTTTTGAAGGCGAGTCCAGCATCCACGGCCATTTGACTGGCAAGGGCGATTCTTGACTCATGGTCCGTCACGGCGCCCTCCAAGCGTTCAATCGCGCTCAGGATGAATCGCCTCGCAGCGACGGAAAACCCCATGGGATTTCCGGCCTCTCCTTCGATAGTCGGTGCTCCATCGCCCGAGGCGCGGTAGACGACCGGCAAGAAGGAGAGGGTTTCCTCATCGCATGCTCCGGGGAATTCTATCGAGATATTGGGCACGAATCCCTCATCCGTGCATGCGAACGCCCACGCCTGTAACTCAGCCATGACGCTACTGAATGCGTGCTTCGTGATCCCGGCGCTGCGAAGATACGCCTGTGCCTCTTCGGGAAGCGCCATCCAGTAATTTGGATGCTCCTCCGCTGGATAATACCTCACAGTGGTCGTCTGCTCTGCCCACTTCACGGAGACAAGGAGGTTTCCTTCGCCCAGGGTCACGTAATCACCATGACCTCTCCCGGGCGTCTCTGCATGTAGACTCCAGAACGCGAACATCTGTGCGAGAGTGACTTTAATGGTTGTTCCGACCTCGCGAGGAGCGCCGTCGATCGCTTGCCGGAGTTGCGAGCCAAAGCGTGCGTCATCCAGGCCCATGCGAGTGAATTCGAGCCGTACTTCTGTCGGCAGCAGCTCGAATGCACGCGCACATTCCTCATCCGTCGCCCTACCTTCAACGATCATGTGATTCCCTTGGTGGGGGGTGCGATACGTGAGCGAGAATCGAGCGGGGCCCAAGACTGACTTTAGACGAGCTTGTGCGCGTTCCTCGCTGCGGCGATTCTTCTCTTTGCGAACCGCCGCCTCTGCTTCGAGCACACGATGCCGTTCTTGGTCATTTCTCTCGTAGGCCGCCTCATGGCAATCAGGCTCGGTCTTCTGCGTGTAGGCATCAATCAGGACCATGAACTCACGTATGGTCATGTCTAACGGCTGACCAAGCTCTTCTAGAGTTGCATTGATGGCAACCACCTCCCGCCAGGGCATGTTCATGAGGGCCTGCTCGAGAGAGTCGTATCTTTGCAACTTGCTTAGGTGCTGTGCGTAGTTCCATCCCAGCCGATGTCGCCAGCATCTGCCGCTGAAACGAGATACCGCCGTGATTCTCACCGTGGGGCGCCGCAAACAGAAATGATAGGCCCAAAACCCCTTATCAAGCCGAATAGATTTGCTCAGCGCCATGCTCTTGTCAGTTCCCGAGACCCTTCGACGATCACTGGGTATCGGGTGGGACTTCGCTTTGGTATCTACCGTCCTTGCCAACTTGAGACCTCCTTCTCTTCCCTGCCCTCAGCCCAGCAAGTCCGCGGATGCGGAAGCTTGTCTCTGGAAATCTCGGACTATATTGCCCGCTGGCAGTCGCCAGTGGATGGCCATTCGCTTGGCTGCTGGAAAATGCAAGTAACGGCGCCCAGTTTAGCTGCCGGAACTTGCCAGGTCCTTAGCACTCAAGGATGGATTGATCGCCGTTCTGAACGTTGAGGGGAGCAAGAACTGGTTCCGATCCCGTTTGGGGTCTCCGTGTTGCTCTCGTGCGAACGCCCTCTACCTCATGCCGAGAGTGGAAACCTCGCGGTAGTGGACTGCCAACCCCTAACCCGAAAGGGACCGAAGCATGTCGCTTCGGTCCCTTTGTCAGTTCGCGTGCCCCTTACATGGGTGGCATGCCGGGCCCCGGGAAGCCGGGGTTGGGGAAGGGCGTCCCGCCACCGCCGCTGGGAGCCTGCGCCTTGTCGTAGGCCTTGAGGAAGTCGGTCCAGGCCTGCGTCCCGAAGAACTGGTGCGAGGGATCGGCATACGCCTTGTTGTAGTTCCAGGCGAAGTAGATCTTCAGCCCCTGGTACTTCCCGGGAGGCATGCCGGTCGTCAGGTTCGCTTCCACGGCGCGGCGCAGCTCCTGGGTCATCTTGGCCGCCAGGTCGCGGGTCGGCTTCGGCAGCTTCGGGTTCTGCTGCAGCAGGTCGCCGAAGTACCCGATGTCGATCGCGTTGCCCTCGCCTGAGCCCGAGGCTCCGCCCAGCGCTTGATAGAGGGTCTCGCTGAGCGCCGCGCGCTGGGATCTGTCGGGGACCAGGGCGCTCAGGCTCTTGGCCAGGTCGTTGACGGAGGGAACGAGGCGATCGCCCACCTTCTGGAGGTCGGTGACCGAGATGGTCGTCTTCTCCCCTTGCTTCTGGTAGAAGGCCTGGTAGTCCTTGGCGATCGCCGTGGCCAGCTCGCGCGGGTAGATGTCCGGCTTCCTGGACAGGGTCCGCGCCAGGGCCTGGTAATCCCAGCCGTGGCCGGGCGAGACCCGCTCGGAGGACACCAGGAAATCCGAGACGCGCTTGAACTGGTAGGCCGTCTCGAGGTGGCCCAGGAGGCAGGTGTCGAAGCCGATGACGTCGAACTGCGTCCGGGTCGCCAGGTGCTGGGCCGTTTTCCAGAGATCGGCGAGATTCAGGTGGGTCTTGGAGGTGTCGTCCCAGCAGAAGGACTTGAGGTGGTCCGGGTCCGAGAAGGTGGCGCCCCCGTGGTTCCACATCACCAGCATCGCGCGGCGCGAGGCGTAGCGCTTGGTTCCCCAGTCGAGGAAGCGCTTCAGGGTGTCGGGAGAACCGGTATCGACCTCGCCGCCGCGGATCACCGTGCCCTGGTCGTCGATGGCCCGCGAGACGAGGGTCTCGTTCATGCCCTGGCGATCGGGCTGGATCTCGAGGATGCGGGAATCCCCCTTCTTGGCCTGGTCCACCAGGACCACGAACCGGACGCGGTCGGAAGTTAGCCCCGCTTCCAGTTCGTTGAGGTCCAGGTCGGCCGCCTCGGTGAGGCTGTTGTCGGCCGCCATGTAGATGTAGACGGTCCAGTCCTTGCCATCTTTGGCACCCAGCCCTTCGAGGGTGTCGCCGGAGCCGCCGAGCATGAAAGCCGGGGTTCCGCAGCCCGTCAGGAGGGCGAGCGAGAGCAGGAGGCCAGCAACCCGTTTGCGCATGTGTTCTTCCTTGTCCGGCGAGACGATTCAGCGAGGCTTGGAGAAGCTATCGCAAGGAAGCACGTGGCTCTTTCTTAGGGTCCGGCTAACGTGAGCTTAGGGGAAGGTTAAGTTATTCTGGGCTTGTACTCTACTTAACAGCCGCTTTACCGGATTCGCTCAGCGGAGCGCCTCCATGGCCTTCGCCAGCTCGCGTTCCTTGGCGTCCGTGACACCTCCCCTGAGGATGAGGCGAATCTCTCCCGCGGCATCCACCAGGGCGATGACCGCCGCGCGATCCGGATCCTTGAGGTCGAGGCCCTTCACCAGGGCGTCGCGGTCCGTGCTGGTCATGACGTTGGCGCGATCGGCCTTGGGCGTGTTCTTGGCGAGTCCGGATTCGATGAACGGGCGCGCCCAGACGCCCGGCCCGGTGAGCACGGGCATCTGGATGATGCGCAGCGGCTCACGGGCCTTCGCCCGCTGGATCAGCTCCGGAAGGACCTTTCCCCAGGCTTCGACCTCAGCACGGCTGTCGTAGCTGAACCCGATCAGGTAGACGATCGCTTGCCCCCGATGCGAGCGTGCGGTGACCTCCGTGCCATCGAGGTCCTTGGCCCGGAACTCCGGGAAGGCCGCGAGAGCCGGGAGCGCTTGGGTCATCAGCGCGACGGAGAGCGCCAGGGGGCCGAGGGTGAGCTTCATGGCTTTCTTCCTTGCATGCACGGTTGGGCAACTCGGGAGTATAATCATCCGACCGCCTTTTGCCCAAGGGGCCGGTAGGCGGAGATCATCGTAATGAAAGGCTATCATGGAAGTCAAAGACAGCAACGGCAACCTCCTCTCCGACGGGGACTCGGTTCTCCTCATCAAGGACCTGAAGCTCAAGGGCTCTTCCACTGTCCTCAAGCGGGGCACGGTCTACAAGAAGATCCGCCTGACCGACAACCCGGAAGAGATCGAGGTTCGCGAGGGGAAGGGCACCCTGGTCCTCAAGGCCGCCTTCCTGAAGAAGGCCTAGTCCCTCCGCTCGGCACCGGCTCCAGCCCGGATGCGCGCCGCATCACCGCGAGCAGCGTGACTCCAGCCCCTTCGTCGGGGCGTCTACCGTGCTACCGTTCGAAAGGTTGATTGGCAAACGATCATCCGTGGAACAAGAAGGAGGGACGGGGACTGTAGACGGAGGACCTCTATGCAGGCAACATGGCTGATCATTGCCCTCATCGCCGGTTTGCTCGGTGGGTGTGCGGCTCCCACGGGGAGTTACGCGCGCTTTTTTTCGGGCGGTGAGCCTGCCATCCTGGGCCTCGTGCCGACCCAGGCCCGGGTCATGGTGAGCGTCGTCCAAGCCCAGCCCTCGGGGCCTCGCGTGCAAGCCGTGGAGAATCTCACCTACGACGGGGCCGACCTCACGCTCTCCAACGCGACCCTGCTGGCAAATGACCTGACCAAGACGATCGCGATCGCGGACGGCGTGACCTCGTCCACGGCCGTATTCACGGCCCTCAAGCCGGGCGCCGGCTACACGTTCGGCCTCGCCCTCAAGAACGGGGTGACCCAGGTGGGAACCGGGTATGCCACGGGCATCGAACTGCCAGCCGGAGTCACGACGGCCCTGACGGTGGTCGTCGGCGAGGACGGCGAGGTGAAGGTCCAGGCCTCCAGCGTCGGGAACGCCATCGGCAACGCTGGAGCATGGTCCCTGGCCAAGGGGGACACCCTCACCCTGAGCACCGGGTTCGCCGCGGTCGAGACCAGCACCGCCAAGATGCGGGTGGTCCTCAGCTCCGAGCTGTACGGGGCCGAGACTGTCATCGCCGAGAAGACCGCCGGCTTCGACACGTTCACATGGGCCACCGGCAGCGACGCGACCACGGGAGGCTACGTCTACGAGCCCGACAACCTGACCACCACCGGCGCGCAGAACGGCTCGATCACCTTCCTCATGCTCGATGCCGATGGCGCGATCATCGGTCGCACCCGCCTGACGGGCGTCTCGATCGTTGCGGGAGCGACACTCGATCTTCACCTCGACTAGGCGATTCCCATGCGTCTCTGGGCCTGGATCCTCACCCTGTTGCTGGCTGGCTGCTCCTGGAAGCTGCCGGGGAACGTCTCGCCGAGCCGGGACGTTCCCTTGACCCTGAGCATCAGCGAGGAGCAGGCCATCGCTCCGGGCGATCAGACCTCCCTGACGGTCTCGATCGCCTCGAGCCGCCTGCAGGCCTTGCCGGCGGCCTGGGATCAGGCGGAGGTCACCCTCGGCCATGCCTCGCTGCTGGCCCGAGACCAGACCCGGACGGCCTCGAACACGGACGGGAGCACGGTGAGCATGATCTTCACCGGCCTGCGCTCCGGCGCCGGCTACACGCTCACGGTCAACCTCTACGCCTCTCAGCGCCTGAAGGCGCAGGGCCGGAAGGACGGGATCACCCTTGCGGTCGGCGGCAACTCCGTCAACGTCAGCATGACGCTCGCTCCCTGGATCATCCAGCGGGTGGCCGGCATCGGCATCGAGGGAAGCCCCGCCGTGAAAGCCGTGATCGAACCGGTCGGAAAGGTGGCGGTGGATGGCGCGGGAAACGTCTACTTCGGCAACAAGGCCCTCTTCCGGGCCTTCAAGGTCGACCCCTCCGGGACCATGACCACGGTGGCCGGAAACGGGGGCGGAGGCTCCAACGGCGACGGCAATCTCGCCGTCTGGGCATCAGTCTTGAATCCGGCCAGCCTGGTGATGGACGGCACGGGCAACCTCTACTTCGCCGATCCCTCGGCTCACCGCATCCGGAAGATCGACTCCGACGGGATCATCTCCAACGCGGCTGGCAACGGGAGCCAAGGCTACATTGAAGACGGGGTCGCCGCCGGCACGACTCGCCTCAACGTCCCGGAGGACGTGGCGGTGGACGGCACGGGCAACCTCTACATCGCTGACAAGGAGAACCACCGCATCCGCAAGGTGGATGCCGCCACCGGCGTGATCAGCACCGTCGCGGGCACCGGCACCGGTGGCTATTCGGGGGATGGAGACGCCGCCTCCTTGGCGCAGCTCTGCTACCCCTCGGGAGTGGCCGTCGATGGCGCGGGCAATCTCTACATCGCGGATACGAGCAATCATCGAATCCGCAAGGTGGATGCCGCCTCCGGGATCATCACCACGGTAGCGGGCAATGGCACCGTGGCCTTCGCGGGAGACGGCCTTGACGCCACGACGGCGAGCTTCGCCTATCCGAACGGCGTGGCGGTGGACGGCGCAGGCAACCTCTACATCGCCGACAAGAACAACCACCGCATCCGCAAGGTGGATGCCGCCACCGGCACGATCAGCACGGTGGCCGGCGCGGGCACCGGGGGCTTCAACGGGGATGGTGGGCTGGCCACCTCCGCCTGGATCTGGGAGCCCTCGGGGATCACGGTGGACGACTCAGGCAACCTCTATGTCACCGACAAGAGAAACCAGCGCATCCGGAAGGTGGATGCCGCCACCGGCGTGATCAGCACGGTGGCCGGCTCGGGGAACGTGACGTACGAGGGTGACGGGGGCGCCGGGACCTCCGCGAAGATCCGTGACCCCAAGGGATTGGCGCTGGACAACCTGGGCAACCTCTACATCGCTGATACCGGCAACCACCGCATCCGCAAGTTGGACCCCAGCGGCATCATCACGACGGTGGCGGGCGGGGGAGCCGGAGGAGACGGCGGAGCCGCCACCGCGGCCGCCCTGCGAAACCCGGCGGCCGTGGCCGTGGACGCGGCGGGAAACCTCTACATCGCGGATGCCTCCAACCACCGCGTCCGCAAGGTGGCCGCGGCCACCGGGATCATCTCCACGGTGGCGGGCAACGGAACGCCGGCCTTCGCGGGGGACGGCGGCTCCGCCACGGCGGCCAGTCTCAACAACCCCCAGGGGGTCGCCGTGGACGGCGCGGGCAACCTCTATATCGGGGACTACGGCAACCAGCGGGTGCGCAAGGTGGACTCCCAAGGCCTCATCACCACGGTCGCAAGCGTCTCTCAGCCGGCCGGCCTGGCGGTGGACGGCGCCGGCAACCTTTACATCGCGGACCCGGGCGGCGGCAAAATCTGGAAGCTGGATCCCGCTAGCGTCCTCACGGCCGTTCCCGGGCTCGGCGTCTCCCTCAACCACGCCGTGGCGGTGGACGGGTCGGGCAACCTCTACGTGGCCGAGACCTATAACCACCGCATCCGCAAGCGGGACCCCATGGGCAACATTACCATCATCGCGGGGTCGATGCCGGGATCCAGCCTGGACGGCGGGGATCCGACCCTGGCGAAGATCCTCTACCCGCGAGGGGTTGCGGCGAACGGCGAGGTCTACCTTTCCGACTCCCATAACCACTGTATTCGCAGGCTCTTCTAGGTGAACGCCATGAGACGCGCATGCCTCGCGGCGATCGCCGCCCTCACCTTCCTCGCCGCCTGCGAGACCCCGCCTGCGCAACGCGGGATCGAGGCCACCCGGATTGCCAAGCTGATCACCGATAACGGCACCTCGACGGTCATGGGGAGCGCCCGTCTCCCGGCTTTGCTCGTGGAGCAAGCCCCTACCTCGGGATCGGCGATCCTGCTGCCGGCATCCCCCCTGCGCCTCGTGGACGCCGAGGGGGCGCCGATCCCCGACGTGGCGTCGATATCAACGGACGCAGAGGGCACTTTCAGCCTTCCGAACGTTCCGCTGGGCCGCTCGGCCGTGGCGGAGGTCGTCGGGTTGCTCGGCGGCCGAAAGGTCATCCTTCACAAGTATCTGCGGCCAACGCAATCGCTGACTTGCGCGCATGCGGACCTGGCCACGACCCTGGCTGCGGACAAGTTGACCAGCGATCACCCCCTGGTGACGCCGGATCCCGGGCTTGAAGGCGCGGAGCTCTTCGAGCTGATCGACCCCGCCAAGCTGCTGGCCGTCGAAAGCCGCCTCCGGGAAATCCTCGAGAACGACCCCCTGGAACGTGACGCGTGCCGGCAGGCGCTGGCCGCCGGAGACACCTCCGCGCTCTTCGATGCGCTCGTCCAGCGCTATCCCGACCTGGCCGCGCTCTACCAGGGAAGCTTCGAGCGCCCGGACAGCTCCCTGGGCATTCGCATCACGGCGGTCGGAAGCAATCGCGCGACCATTCCCGGAGCCGACGAGCGCGTGGTCATGGGAGTGCTG
Organism: Candidatus Sericytochromatia bacterium; assembly: GCA_036676455.1. Classification (GTDB taxonomy): domain Bacteria; phylum Cyanobacteriota; class Sericytochromatia; order S15B-MN24; family UBA4093; genus UBA4093. The sequence goes on along the minus strand of JAKFCW010000114.1, from coordinate 19,883 downwards.
AACCTCAAGGCGGAAGGCCTTCCCCCCGAGACCGTGAAGGTCGAGTACGTGCTGAACGGTCAGAAGGTCGCCGAGAGTGCGGCCACCCCTAGCTGGGAGGCGGTCCTCGACACCTGGGACCATCCGAACGGCCCCTACACGCTCTCCACCATCGCCGTGGCCTCCGACGGTCGCCGCGAGGCGGCCATTCGAACCTATATGCTGATCCGGAACGCCCTGGATCTCCACTGCCCCCTCCCGTGAACGCGTAAGGCCGCCGGATGTCTCTGACCGCACTTCCCTTCTTGCTCGCGATGACCCTCGACGCCACCCCCTCGGCCTCTGCCGAGCCCTGGCGCCAGCCCTGGATCGCGCTGACGCTCGAGAACGCCACCCTTCGCGAGGACTACCCCGAAGGAGGCTCCAGCACGACCCTCGGAGGGATTACCGGCTTAAGCATGACCTGGGTTCAGCCGATTCGCCCCGACTGGGAGGTCTGGCTAGGCGTGCGGTTCTGGGAAGACTATTCGATCCTCGATGCGGTCCTTCCCGGCTCCCTGCACCGGAGGACGGAGTACTGGTTCACCAGTGGGGCCGAGCATCAGCGCGAGGTCTTGGGCCTGACGCACCGTTTGTCCGCCGGCTACCTCACCCGGATCGTTCAGGTATCGAACACCTTTGCGGCCCCCAGGCCGAGCTACATCTTCTCCGGGAATCAGGTCTTCCATGGCCCCGTGCTGGGCGATCGCCTCTCCATTCCCGTCTGGAACTGCTTGAGCCTGATCGGAGGCTTTTCCCTCTACCCGCTCACGTGGCTCGTCCTGGAGCCGGGGGTCCCGGATCCCGGCCTCTTGTATGGCTTCGGTGGGCATGTGGGGTTCTCCTCGGAGTGGGGGCCGGCCCTCGGAGCCCTGTCTTACCGGGCTGAGACCTTCCGAAGGGGGGGCAGCCCGTTTCAGGACATCGCGGCGCTGGAAGTCTCCTTCGCGGTTCGCCTCTGAGGCCGTTCCGAGAGGCCCGCGCATCCGCCTGACCCGCGCCTCATGCGGGTTCCGTTTATCTGATAAGATAAAGCTGCCTTTCTCACCAATCTGTCTACTCTCGAGGAGTTGCCGTCTTGAAACTGCGATCCGCCCTGGCTCTGCTCTTGTCCCTTTCTTTCTCGGTTCCAGTGATGGCCCAAGGGGCGATCGCCTTCGAGGGATCCGACACCACCGTCCGCCCTCAGGATGACCTCTTCCGCCATGCCAACGGCAAGTGGCTCTCCTCCACCGAGATCCCGGCGGATCGCCGCAGCTACGGCACCTTCGCCCTCCTGGCCGAGCGCGCCGAGGCCGACGTGAAGGCCCTGCTCGAGGAAGCCGCCTCCCGTCCCGGCGCCTCTGCCGAGAGCCGCATGATCGGCGACTTCTACGCCTCCCTGCTGGACCTCGCCGCCCTGGATCGCGCGGGCCTCAAGCCCCTGAAGCCCGAGCTCGATCGGATCGCCAAGGTCCGCACCATGCAGGACGTGGCCGCCCTCATGGGCCACATGCTCGGCTCCGGCGTCGCTGGCCCCGTCGTGGCCTACGTCAGCGCCGATGCCAAGAACCCCAATCTCAACGCCGTCACCTGGACCCAATCGGGCCTCGGGCTTCCCGACCGCGACTACTACCTCAGCGCCGACACCAAGGACTTCCGCGCGGCCTACGTCGCCTACCTGACCGAGCTGGGCAAGCTCGCGGGCTTCGCCAAGCCCGCGGCCACCGCCAAGACCGTCATGGCCTTCGAGACCGCCTTGGCCGAGATCCAGTGGGCCGCCGAGGACCGCCGCGACGCCCTCCAGACCTACAACCCCACTCCGCGCAAGCTCTGGGCGAAGGAGTACGGCCCCTTCCCCTGGGAGGCGTTCGCCAAGGCCTCCGGCATGCCCGCGGGCTCGGGCGCGATCCTCTCCGAGAAGACCTACTTCAAGGCCTTCGCCAAGCTGGCCTCGGAGACCCCGGTCGAGACCTGGAAGGCTTACCTGCGCTTCCGCCTGCTCGACGCCTACGGCGAGCACCTCGGCAAGGGCTTCCGCACGGCGCATCACCGCTTCCACGGCGAGACCATGAGCGGCCTGAAGGCCGAGGCTCCGCGCTGGCGCACGGCCGTCGAGACGACCTCCGACGCGCTGGGTGAGGCCATCGGTCAGCGCTACGTGGCCAAGCACTTCCCGCCCGCGGCCAAGGCCCGCATGCAGGAGCTGGTGGACAACCTCTTCGAGGCCTACCGCGAGAGCCTCGCCAAGGTCGAGTGGATGACTCCCAAGACCCGGCAGGCCGCCCTGGACAAGCTCAGCAGCTTCAAGGTCAAGATCGGCTACCCGGATGCATGGCGGGGCTACACGGGCCTCGAGGTGAAGCGCGCGGACGCCGTGGGCAACTTGCTCCGCGTCAGCCGCTTCCTCTACGCGCGCGACATGGCCGAGGCCGGCAAGCCCGTCGATCGCACGCGCTGGCACATGACGCCCCAGACCGTGAACGCCTACTACGACCCCACGGCCAACGAGATCGTCTTCCCGGCCGCGATTCTGCAAAACCCGTTCTTCGACCTGAGCGGGGATGACGCCTTCAACTACGGGGCGATCGGCGCCGTGATCGGCCACGAGATCAGCCACGGCTTCGACGACGAGGGCCGGCGCTACGATGGCCAGGGCCGCCTGCGCGACTGGTGGACCGCCGCTGACGAGAAGGCCTTCCTGCAGCGCGCCGAGCGCTTGATCGCGCAGTACGACTCCTATGAGGCCCTGCCCGGCAAGTTCGTGAACGGCAAGCTCACCCTGGGCGAGAACATCGCCGACCTCGCCGGCGTCGCCATGGCCTACCGCGCCTACCAGCTCTCGCTGGGCGGCAAGGAGGCTCCGGTGATCGCGGACATGTCCGGCGATCAGCGCTTCTTCATGGGCTACGCCCGCGTCTGGCGCAACAAGGACCGCGAGGAGCGCGCCCTGTCGAAGCTCTCGACCGATCCCCACTCGCCGGCGGCCTACCGCGTCAACGGCGTCGTGACCAACTTCGACGCCTTCTACCGGACGTTCGACGTGAAGGCCGGAGACAAGCTCTTCCGGAAGCCCGAGGATCGCGTCCGGATCTGGTAGCTCGCGCCCAGCGCCGCCATGAGACGCCTCGGCAAGGCGCTGGCGCTTGCCAGCGGGGAGTCGACGCCGGGCCTCTTCACCCTGGTGATGTCCACGGGAATCGTTTCCCTGGCCGCCCAGGTGACGGGCCTGGCGCTCTTGGCGAAGGCGCTCTACGCGATCAACCAGATCGCCTACCTCCTGCTCCTGGCCTTGACGCTACTGGGGATCGGGCGATCGCCCCGGCACTTCTTCCGGTCGCTCTCGGATGGCGCCAACGTCTACCGCGTCCTGCCGCTCGTCGCTGCCACGAGCGTGCTCGGCATGCAAAGCCTCCTCTTGGGAGGCGGGACGCTATTGGCGACGATGCTCTTGAGCATGGCGGGCCTCCTCTGGCTCGTCATGCTCTACGTGCTCTTCTTCGCGCTGATGGTCGGCCCGACTAAGGCGGCCTTCGAGGATCTCCACGGAGGCTGGCTCATGGCCGTCGTGGCCACCCAGTCGGTCTCGATCCTCTGTTCGGCCCTGGCGCCCCGGCTCGGGATGCTGAGCGCAGAAGGCATGCTGCTCCCGCTCTCCCTCTTCCTCTTCGGCTGCGTCCTCTACCTCCTGCTCATCCCCTGGATCCTCCAGAGCCTGCTGTTCTACCGGGTCACCCCCGACTCGCTGACCCCGCTCAACTGGATCAACATGGGAGCCTGCGCCATCTCCGTCCTGGCAGGCAGCTCGCTCCTGGCCCACCTCGGGCTCTGGGCCTTCCTCGATCAGCTCCGGCCCTTCCTCGCCGGCATCTCCCTGCTCTTCTGGGTCCTGGCGAGCTGGTGGATCCCCTTGCTCATCTTGCTCGGGATCTGGCGCCATGGCCTGCGTCGCTACCCCCTCCGCTACGATGCCAGCTACTGGGGGCTCGTCTTTCCGCTCGGAATGTACACGGTGAGCACCTTCCGCCTGGGTGAGAGCACGGGGATCGCCCTCCTGGGCCAGATCCCGCAGTTCACGGTCATCGCGGCCCTCCTTGCATGGGCCGTCACGATGGCGGGCTTTCTGCGCCTCCTCTACCGTGAGGCTTCCGAGGCGCTTCGCGAGGCCTAGCGGCGGCTAGAAGCTCGGCTCCATCAGGCCGAAGTAGTAGGTCTTGAGGGCTCCGCCGATCGGCATCTCGTAGATGCGGTTGTTGTCGCCGACCCCCCAGAGCACCTCGGCACGGATGTCCAGGCCGTAGATCGTCGTGTTCGGGCTCCATGGCGCGGAGGATGTCCCGTCGACGGGGTTGATGCGGTAGACCTTGCTGGTCGAGCCGGCGTAGAGGTCGTGATTGGCGGAGATGGCCAGCGAGTGGACCTCGCCTCCCGCCGCACGGCTCTGGTACTGCTTGCCGGTGTCGAGATCGGTCCAGAAGACGGTGCCATGGCTGTTGCCCCGGCTGGGGCTCGCGACGAAGAGCCGGTTCCCGTCCAGGGCGAGCTCGCGGCCGGTCTGCAGGTGCCCCATGTTCTCGGTGGGAGACGTGAGGCCTCCTCCGCTGGAGTCGTAGTGCGCCCCTCCGCTCGCATCGAATGCCTGCAAGGATCCGGCCCAGGGGTAAATCTGCTTGCCGGCATCGATCCGGTAGAGGCTCGACGTGCTGGCGGCGGCGTAGAGCTCGCCGCCCTTCGTGAAGAGGTGCTGGATGTTGCTAGGCAGGGTCGTGAGGTAGGCGGCCACGGAGTTGCCCGCCACGCTGTAGCGATCGATCGTCTTCGTGCCCTTGGCCACGAAGATGCCGCCATCCAGGAATACGATGCCCTTGATGTCGGTGCCAAGCGCGGCCGAGTCCCATGCATCGGCCGCCGGGGCGGTCGCAGGCGTCGTGACCCGGCGCAGCGTGCCCGTCCCCTGGTTGGAGACGTAGAGCCTTCCGGCGTCGTCGAAGGTCAGGCCCCAGGGCTTGTTGAACCCGGTGATGGCCGTGGCGGCGTAGCTCGCAGCCTTGTTGAAGCGGTAAACCACATTCTCGGCCGAAACGGCCACGTAAGCGTTGCCCGCCGCGTCGCACTGGACCCAGCCCGGCTCCTGGGCGAAGGTCGCGAGCCGGGTGATCTCGAAGAACGCGTTGCCCTTGGGCACGATTCTCAGGAGTTCCTTCTGGTCGGCGTTGACTCCCAGGTAAGCGCCCTCGTTGTCGATCGCCAGGTACTCGAGCCCCCCGCGCTCGTGGGCGAAGTGAGTGGTGAGCGTGTTTGCGCTCAGCTTGTGGAAGCCGCCGACATTCGAGCCGATGCCGCTCTCGCCGAGGCCCCAGCGCCCGAAGTAATACGTGCCGTCGTCGGCGCGCTCGACGCCACTGGGCTCGTCGAGGTTCTTGGCGATCGTGCTGAGCTGCCCGTTGGGGTCGGCGAACGTGACGGACTTGCTCTCCGGGTGGGCGATGAAAAGGCCGTTGTTGCGGTACGTCAGGGTGAGCGGCTTGGCGATGCCCTTCACGAAGGGTTTCACGATCCCGGTGGAGGGGCTGACGCGCAGGATGGCGTTGGTCTGGTTCAGCGAGACGAAGAGATCGCCGCTGCCGGGCTCGATGGCGAGGCCGCGCGGGCTGGTGATGCCGTAGGCGTAGGTCTCGGTGTCGCCCAGGGGCGAGATGCGGCGGACGACGTTTTGGTGGGTGTCGGCGACGTAGAGGTTGCCGAGGTCGTCGAGGGTGAGAGAGCCGGGCCGGTTGATGGCCGCGAAGGTGCTCATCGCCCGCAGGCGCGAGATCCGGTAGATCAGGTGGTTGGTGTTGCTGCTGACGAAGAGGTCACCGGCCGGATCGACCGCGAGCCCCTTGGGGGCATTCACCGCCCCCCAGGGGGTCCGGGGGGCGCCGTCGGCTCCACTGGGTGTGATCTTGGTGAGGGTGCCGGCTTCTTCGGCGACGAAGAGGTTGCCCTCGGGATCGAACGCCAGCAACGTCGGCATGGCGAAACCGGTGTAGGTGCTCGCGATGGCTCCCAGGGCGTCCAGCTTCGCGACCGAGCCGACGGCCTGCTGAGAGGTGACGTAGAGGCGATCGTCCGGGCCGAAGGCCAGGCCGTAGGGATTGACCACCGTGGTGTTGACGGTCTGGATGTCGGCGGGGTTGGCCGGATTGACCTTCACGATCTTGCTGGGGGACTGCCCGGAGACGTAGAGCCAGCCGTCGGGCCCCAGGATCGCCTGGCGCGGGGTGCTGGTGAAGGTGGCGAGGGTCTTGACCGAGCCGTCGGGAGAGACCTCGACCAGGGTCTTCCAGGCGGGGTTGAGCGCATAGAGCTTGCCGTCCTTCTGGGAGCGGTGCCCGTCGCTGAAGAGGACCTTGAAGGTGGGCCCGCTCTGCGTGAAGCTGCCGATCTTGACCGAGACGGGGCCGGTGCGGGAGCCGGGGGCGACCGTGGCGACGATCTGGGTGGAGGTCACCGAGACGAGCGTGGCGCTCACGCCGTTCACGCTCACGGAGGGAGTGGCGCTGCCCGCGTCGAAGCCCTGGCCCGTCAGGGTGATGGTGGTGCCGACGGGACCCTCGGAGGGCACGACCGTGGTGTTCAGGTGGAAGCTGACGTAGGCGTTGAGGAACTCGCCCGTGTCGGAGTTGTAGGTGACGTAGTGGACCGGGTCGCGGTCCTGGTCGATCGAGTCGCTCACGATGTCGTAGACCTGGGTGAAGGACTCGAGGGAGAGGCCGCCGACCGGGACGTAGGGTTCGGGCGCCGCGGCGCCGAGGAAGTCCGCGACGGTGATCGTCTGGCCGGCTTGCTTCTTCAGGGCGATCGCCACCGCCAGGGCCGTGGTGCGCTTGCTGATGGTGACCGGACCCGGCTCGGCGTTCATCAGGCTCTTCCATGCCAGCGGCTCGGCCTGGAAGAAGACCAGGGTCCGGACGCGAACCGAATCGGCCCCCGCCTGGTTGAAGTCCTGGTTGCCGCCCTGGATCCCCTTGAACGCCTCGAGGGTGTAGGCTCGCCCGTCGACCGGAACGAAGCCGTCCGAGAACTGAAGATTGAAGCTGCCGTCGGGAGCGGTCACCGTCGTGGCGAGCGTGTAGCCGGTCTCGGGGTCCATGAGCGCGATGGTGGCTCCCGGCGCGATGTCCTTGTCGATGAAGGCCTGAACCGAGCTTCCCCAGTCGACCTTGCCGCCCAAGCTATGGGCGGAGGCACTGGGGGCGGTCGCATGAAGCGCTCCCGAGGTCATGGGAACGATCGACGGCAGCTTGCAGCCGGTCAGGACCAGGAGGATCGTCAGCAGCAGGGCGAAATGCGTCTTCATGCTCAAATCTCCGGCGTGGCCAGGCCGACCGGCAGCGCCGTGCGCGTCCCGGTGGCGGGATCGACCTCTTCGACCCGGTGCAGGTCGTATAGCGTCTGGTACAGTTTCCCCCCGTGGAGGAAGAGCCCGAAGCTGGTGTTCGGATTGGCGTCGGGCACCTGCGTCAGGTTCGCATCGATCAGCCGGTAGATCCGGCCGCTCTGGGTGTTGACGAAGGTCGCGTCGTCTCCGTCGGGAGCCAGCCCCGTGAGGGTCTGCGAGATCCGGACGCCGTTGGACCAGCTGCCGTCAGCTGCTTGCTCGATGAGCCAGCCGCGCCCGTAGGCGAAGAACTTGGTGCCCGTCAGGGTCCCCGCTCCCATGCCGATGCCTTCGATCAGGGCGTGGCCGCTCTGCCCGCTCGACGTCTCCAGCCCGATGCCGAAGTAGCTGAAGTAGTTGCTGTCGTCGTGCATGATGCCGCCGGAGGTGAGGTAGGTGACCTTTCCGTCGGCCTCCCGGAACATCCGCGGGATGCTTCCGTACTGCTGGACGAAGATGTCGGTGATCGTCGCTCCGGCGAGGTTCGTCTGGTAGATCCGGTTCGAGTTCCCGTTCCACGAGCGCAGCAGGTAGTCGCCCCGCACCTCGAGGTCGTTGAGGCTCGGCTCGGCGGCCATGAAGGCCGCGATCGGGGTGGTCAGGGTCCGGTAGTCGACGAGCTTGGAGATGCGGTTGAGTCCCCACTCGTTGACGTAGAGGGTCGTGCGGTTCTCGGAGGTGGCGAAGCCGCGGGGCAGGTTGAACCCCGTGATCGTCCGCATGACGGCGCCCGTGTCCGGGTCGATCCGGCGGATATCGCCTGCGACGACGTGGCTGTTGACGTAGAGGCCTTCTCCGTCGTGATACAGGTGGGTGGGCTTGTTCACGCTCGCGCTGTAATCCTGCGACAGCGTGCCGTCCGGCGAGTAGACGTAGAGGCCTCCGTTGCCGCTGGTCCCCTCGTAGTCCGCGACCCAGATCCGGCCCGTGCCGTCCACCCAGAGGTCCTGGGGGTTCTTCAGGCGAACCTTGTCCGTGACGACCGGCTCGGTGCGGCTGCCCGTGGCCAGGCGCTGGGTCCGGACGATGCTGCCTTCCTGGCCGTGGAGCAGGTAGTACCAGCCGTCATGGGCTCCGCCCGAGGCGTCGCGGGCCAGAGCCGTCGCGCCCCGGTGCAGCGCCCGCAGGCGGCGCGTGGGAGCCCCGAGGCTCGCCAGGGTGAACTCCTGGACTTCCCCCTGGCCGGAGTAGACGGTATCGGGATCGTCGTAGCTGAGGCGGCTGCGCAGGTAGATCTTGTCGTTGCGGATCATGGGCGTCGCATTGTCGGCGTCCTCGAGGCCGGTGAGCACCACCAGCGAGGAGCCGTCGGGGCGGACCTGGGTGAGCGCATCGATGTCCTTCTGGATGGTGTACAGCATGCCCGCCGAGTCCTTGACCAGGCCGCGCGCCGCGCTCAGCCCGTAGGCATAGAGCGAGAGATTACCTGACGGGTCGATCTTGAGGAGGTTGCCCGCCTGGGTCAGGACGTACTTGCCGCTGGCGTCCACCCAGATCGACGTCGGGTTGCTGATCCCGAAGCCGATCTGCCGGCTCTGGGAAAGGGGGTTGATGCGGTGGATGCCGTTGGTCTGGCGATCGGCGACGTAGACGTAACCGGAGGAATCGGCATCCAGGCCCGCAGGCGTGGGGATGCTGGCGAACGACGTGATGGGGCCGTAGGTGGGGGGCGTGACGCCGGGATCCGAGGTGACCGGCATGCGGTAGATGGAGTTGCCCAGGAAGTTGCTGACGTAGAAGTTTCCGAGGTTGTCGAAGGCCAGTCCCCAGGGCCGGCTCAGGCCTCCGGCGAACGGGGCGGCCACTTGGGTGATCGGGTCGATGGCGACCACGTCGTCGTTGCCCGCGTTGGCGACGTAGAGGCGCCCGTCGGGCCCGAAGGAGAGGCCGCGAGGCTCCTTGAGCGGAGTACCGGTGACGGGTACTTCCTGGACGGAGCCGCCTGGCGCGGAAACCACGTAGAGCTTGTCGAGGACGGAGTCGCTGAGGTAGAGGGCGCCGGTTGAGGCATGGAAGGCCATGCCGGAAGGGTTGGGGACCGCACCCGCGGCATGGTAGGCCACCTTGTTCTGGGTGGCGAGGTCGATCTTCCAGATCTTGGGGGTGGCTCCGCCGCAGGCCACGTAGAGGTGTTCGAAGGAGTCCGGGGCGAAGGTGAGGGCGCTCGGCTGGGTCAGCCCGCTCACCAGCGAGCGCACGCCCGTGCGGTCGGTCCCGGGGATCCGTTCGATGACGGCCACGGTTCCCAGGCCCTGGTTGACCACGTAGACGTTGCCGGCCGGATCCACCACCGAATGACCGTCGCGGATCTTGAGCCGGAAGGGCGGGCCGTTGAGGGTCTGGTCGTCGATCGTGACCTGGACGGGCCCGTTGATGGCGTTGGCGGGGACGCGGACCGTGAGGCGGGTGACCTCGGTGTTCACCGCGACCACGTCGGCCTCCGTGACGTCTGCGCCGATGGTCTGGAAGTACACCTTGTTGCGGGACGCCGGGGAGGCGAAGTTGCTTCCCACCAGGTCGATCGTCTCGAAAGCCGCCGCCGTCGAGGGGGAGAGGTAGGCGATCGAGAAGAAGACGTCCGGAAGGGTGAGGGCGTCGTGCATGGGGGCGCTCTCGTCGAGCTTGATCCAGTAGAACGGGTCGCGCTCCTTGGCCAGCGAGTCGTCCACCAGGTCGAAGGCTTGCTGAACGGTGGTGACGAGGTTGGAGTCGCCGAGCGAGAGCGCGTCGGGGTAGCCGTTCTGGGAGCTTCCGATCGAGATGGCACCCATGAGCGTCGAGGCGTCGATGGGGCGGTTGGTGGTGGCGCGCAGGCTGATGACGATGGCGAGGGCCGTGGTCATCCGATTCAGGCGGATGGTGGTGCCGACGTTCCGGTTGGCGAGGGTGGCCCAGCCGCCCCGGGTGAACTGGGCGATGGTGCGGATCCGGACGGCGTCTCCGCCGGCGGCGTTGGCATGGCCGGAGCCGGCCCTGAGGCCCTTGACGGCCTCGAAGTAATAGATCTTGCCGTCCTCGGGCTGGAAGCCGTTGGAGTAGGTGAGGATGAACCGGCCCCGGGAGTCGGTGCGGGTGGAGGCCACCGTATGGCCGGATGCCACGTCGATGAGCGAGACCGTCGCGCCAGGAGCGACGTCCTCGGAGACGCTCGCCTGCACCCGCGGGCCGAAGTCCACCTGTCCCTCGACGCCTTCCGATGCCGCCATGGGCGAGGACATCGTCGGCAAGCCCATGGTGAGCGGCCGTGGGCAGGCCGTCAGCAGGAAGACGAGGGCCATGAGCCCGCTGAGGATGAGCTTTCGGGCGACGTCGTGCTGGGGCAACGGCAGCTCCTGATGCGAACGGTGGAAGCGAGCAAGGGTTTTATGACGTTCTTATACCCACGTCATCACGACGTTCGGATGGAGGGCGTCCGAGAATTCCTCCGGGGGCGGTTGCGCCTCGCTTGGCGAGGGTTCGGGCGAAGGCCGCTCCCTGGGAGTCGGGTTGACGGCAGGAGTGGCCAACGGGGCCAGGGTGGGAGAGGCGCTGGGCTCCGGCTCGGGAGTCGGACTTGTTGCCGGACTTGCCGTCTGAGTTGCGGCCGGATCTGCGGTCGCCGTTTCGTGCGGGGACGGCTCGGTGTTTGGCAGCGGGCTCTCGTCGCCCTGGGCGGCGGTGTGCGCCGAGCGGCCCATGCCCAGGAGGTCTGGCTCTTCGGCGCATCCCAGCATGACGGCCAGCGCCAGGCAGAGGAGCGCGAGGGAAAACCGGTGCTTGATCATGAAGGCTCCGAATCGGTGGAAGTCGTCGGTCGCCACAGCGAACAAAGGAGTGATGAGGCTGCCTCGTACTGCTTGCCTACCCGCCTTCCGAACATCCAAACGCTTGCTCGCTCAGCGAGCCTTGGAAAAGGCGCGTATCGCCCGGGCGGACCGTGTCCAAAGAAGCCGGCAAGCGGTAAGATGGAGGCCATGTTCCCTTGACTGGACCGTTGGAAGGATCTCATGGCAAATCAGCTGATCGAATGCGTCCCCAACTTCAGCGAAGGCCGCCGCCCCGAGGTGGTCGACGCCGTCGCCTCTGCCGTCTCCCGCGTCCCCGGCGTGATCCTCCTGGATCGCTCGTCGGACGTCGACCATAACCGGACCGTGCTCACCCTGGTGGGCTCGCCCGAAGGCCTCAAGGAGGCCATCCTGGCGCTTTACGCCGAGGTCGCCAAGCACATCGACCTCACGCAGCACACGGGCGAGCACCCCCGCATGGGCGCCGTGGACGTCGTGCCGTTCATCCCCGTCCGCAACGCCACCATGGCCGATTGCGTCGCGCTGTCCGAGGACGTCGCGGCCGCCGTCGCCGATCGCTTCGACGTCCCCGTCTTCCTGTACGCCGAAGCCGCCAAGCGCCCTGAGCGCAAGCTCCTCTCCGCCATCCGCAAGGGCGAGTTCGAGGGCATGGCCGCCAAGATGCAGGATGCCGCCTGGACGCCCGACTTCGGCCCCGGCCAGCCCCACCCCAAGCTTGGCGTCTCCGCCTTCGGCGCCCGCCCGTTCCTGATCGCCTACAACATCCAGCTCGGCACCGCCGACCTGGCGATCGCCAACGCCATCTCCAAGGCCGTGCGCGCCTCGTCCGGCGGCCTGATGAACGTCCAGGCCATGGGAGTCTTCCTGGCCGATCGCAACGTGGCTCAGGTCTCCATGAACCTCCTGAATTATGAGAAAACGCCGATTTACCGGGTACAGGAGCTGGTGAAGGCCGAAGCGGCGCGCTTTGGCGTTCCGGTGATCGGGTCCGAAGTCATCGGGCTGGTCCCGCAGGCTGCGTTGCTCGACGCCGCGGCGTATTATCTGCAGATTGAGAACTGGAGCCCCGCGCTGGTGCTCGAGAACACGATTATGGAGAAAGAGTCCGATGCTGAACTCGTCTCTCGCTAAGCCCCTGATGGCCCTTCCCATGGAGGAGTTCCTCAAGCGGATCGCCTCCGATGCCCCCACGCCCGGCGGCGGCTCGGTCTCGGCCTATGCCGGCGCCATGGCTGGCGCGCTGGTTTCGATGGTCGGCACCCTCACCCAGGGCAAGCAGATGCCCTCCGCCGACGAGTTCGACGGCATGGAGATCCTGATCGAGCAGGGCCACGCGATCGCTCAGACCCTCTCCGAGGCCGTCGACCGCGACTCGCAGGCCTTCGACGCGGTCATGGGCGCCTTCAAGCTGCCCAAGGCCACTGACGAGGAGAAGGCCGCGCGCTCCCTGGCCATCCAGGAAGCCACCAAGGGCGCCGCCGAGGTTCCCCTCGAGGTCGCCCACGAATGTCTCGCCGCCGCCGAGCTGGCCCTGGTTGCCCTCGAGCGCGGCAACTCCAACTGCGCCTCCGATGCCGGAGTCGCGGGCATCCTCGCCGTCGCCGGCCTCGAGGGAGCCATCCTCAACGTCGCCATCAACCTGGGCTCGATCAAGGACGCCGACTGGGTCGCCGCCAAGCGCGCCGACTGCGAGAAGCTGCTGGAGCGCCGCCGCGAGCTGCGCACCTCCCTTCAGACCCTGCTGAAGGAAAAGATCCCGGCCCTGGAGGGCATGCTCAAGTGACGACCTTAGAGACCCACGCCCCGCTCGCCCTCGACGGCGCGGGGCTCTCCCTCGCCGACGTTCGTCGCGTGGCCGTCGATCACCAGCCGGTCACCCTCACCTCCCAGAGCCGCGAGGCCATGGCGCGTTCCCGCGCCTACGTCACCAAGCTGCTCGAGGAGGATCGGGTGGTCTACGGGATCACGACCGGCTTCGGCTACTTCAAGAATCGCCGGATTCCCCAGGACGCCGTCGAGGCCCTCCAGCACAACCTCCTGCGCAGCCACGCCGCCGGCGTAGGCCCCGCGCTGGCCACCGACGTGGTCCGGGCCATGCTGCTGCTGCGGGCCAACGCCCTCGCCAAGGGCTTCTCGGGCGTCCGCCCCGAGGTGGTCGAGCTGCTGGTCGAGCTGATCAACCGCCGGGTCCACCCCCAGATCCCCTCCCAGGGATCGGTCGGAGCCTCCGGGGATCTCGCGCCCCTGTCGCACCTCGCCCTGGTGCTGATCGGCGAAGGCTTCGCCGAGTACCAAGGCGAGATCCTGCCCGGCGCCGAGGCCCTCTCCCGGGCGGGCCTCACGCCCATCCAGCTCTCCGCCAAGGAGGGCCTCGCCCTGATCAACGGCACCCAGGCCATGGCCGGCATCGGCTCGCTGGTGCTCGAACAGGCCCGCAACCTCACCAAGCTCGCGGACATCGCCTGCTCGATGACCCTGGAAGCCACCCTGGGCTCGAACCGGGCCTACCTGGACTTCTTCCACCAGGTCCGGCCGCATCCCGGCCAGATGGCCTCGGCCCGCAACCTCACCCGCCTCACGGACGGCTCGGGGCTGATCGCCTCGCATGCCGGCTGCGACCGGGTCCAGGACGCCTACTCGCTGCGCTGCGCCCCGCAGGTGCACGGCGCCAGCCGCGACGCCCTCGATCATGCCACCCGGGTCTTCGAGATCGAGCTGAACGCCGCCACCGACAATCCCCTGATCTTCCCCGATCAGGACGAGGTGCTGACCGGCGGCCATTTCCACGGCCAGCCGCTGGCCCTGGCCATGGACTTCACGGCGATCGCCCTCGCCGAGTTCGCCAACATCTCCGAGCGCCGCACCGAGCGCCTGGTGAACGCCGCTTACTCCAACGGCCTTCCCATGTTCCTCGCCGAGGAGGGCGGCCTCAACTCGGGCTACATGATCATCCAGTACACCGCAGCCTCCCTGGTCTCCGAGAACAAGGTCCTCTCGCACCCGTCGTGCGTGGACTCCATCCCGACCTCCGCCGGCCAGGAAGACCACGTCAGCATGGGCACCACCTCCGCCCGCAAGGCCCGCACGGTGCTGGGCAACGTCGAGCACGTGCTCGCCGTCGAGTTCCTCTGTGCGGCCCAGGGGCTGGATTTCCGGGCTCCGTTGAAGCCTGGTTCCGGCGCGCTGGCGGCCCATCAGGCGATCCGCAAGCGGATCGAGCACCTCAGCGCCGATCGCTACGCCCGCGAGGACATCGACCGCATGGTCGCCATGATCCGCGACGGCTCGCTGCTGGCCGCTGTCGAAGCCGCCGTGGGGCCCCTTGAATGACCCTCGGTAATCCGGTTTTGGATCGGATCCGTGGAGGGCTCGTCGTCTCCTGCCAGGCAGGAGACGACGAGCCCCTTCACGGCTGCATGGCCGGCATGGCCCGTGCCGCGCAGCAGGCGGGCGCCGTCGGCATCCGGGCCGAGGGTCCCAGCGACATTCGCTCCATCCGCAACGCCGTCGACCTGCCGATCCTGGGGCTCTACAAGATCCGCAAGGAGGGAGTGCCGGTCTACATCACCCCGACCTTCGAGAGCGCCTGCATGGTCGTCCATGCGGGAGCGGACGTGGTCGCCCTCGACGCCACCACCGAGTTCCGTCCTGACGGCCTCACGCTGGAGGAGACCATCTCTCGGATCCACCGGGAGCTGAACCGCCCGGTCCTGGCCGACGTCTCGACCCTCTCCGAGGGCCTGCGCGCGGCCCAGGCGGGAGCCGACGCGGTCGCGCCGACGCTCTCGGGCTACACCCCGCAGAGCCCCCAGCAGGAAGGTCCCGACTGGGACCTGCTGCAAGCCCTGATCCGGGAGGTCCGGATCCCCGTCCTCATGGAGGGCCGCATCTGGCAGCCCCAGGAGGCGCACAAGGCCCTATCACTCGGAGCCTGGTCCGTGGTCGTGGGCTCCGCCATCACCCGTCCGCAGCTCATCGCCGCCCGCTTCGTGCAGGAGATTCGCCGCCATGCCTAGCCCCAATCGCTCGCCTCGCCTCGCCCTGGGACTCGACCTCGGGGGAACCAAGGTTCTCGCCGGTCTGGTCGACGACAAAGGTACGGTCCTCAGGACCTGGCGCTTCCCCACGCCCGCAGGCGCGGGCGGAGAGGCCATCATGGAGGCCCTCGAAGTGGCGGCCCAGGAGGCGATCGCCTCCCTGGAGCCCCAAGAGCGCGACGCCCTGGTGGGCATCGGGGTGAGCTCGGCGGGCCACATCGACGCGCGCTCCGGCAAGGTGATCTACTGCACGCCCAACCTGCCCGGCTGGTCGGGGATGGCGATCGCCGACAACCTGCGCTCCGCGTTCGTCTCGCACTTCCCCCGGATCGTGGTGGTCGCCGACAACGACGGCAACGCCGCGACCTTCGGCGAGGCCTGGTGCGGTGGCGGCCAGGGCGTTTCGGACCTCGTCATGATGACCATCGGGACGGGCCTGGGAGGCGGCATCATCGTCGACGGCCACCTGGTCCACGGCTCGCGGGCCGGCGGAGCCGAGATCGGCCACACCATCCTTGTACCGGGCGGCCTGCCCTGCAACTGCGGCCAGCTGGGCTGTCTCGAATCCTACGTCTCCGGCACCGCGCTGGGCAAGGCCGCCGCGCGCTCGGGCCACTGGGATCCGGCTCCCACCAGCTACCAGCTCTTCCAGATGGCCCGCGAAGGCGACACCAAGGCCCTGGAACTGATCCGCGAGATGGCCGAGCACCTGGCCACTGCCATCGTCTCGACCATTAACTTCCTCGACCCCGAGCGGATCCTGCTGGGCGGAGGCGTCGGAGAGCAAGGCGACCTCTTCCTTCCGATGGTTCGCGATGCGGTCGCTGAGCGCTACGGCGAGCGCGGCTGGGATCCCGATCGGGTCCGGATGGCAGAACTTGGTGAGAAGGCGGGTATGATCGGGGCAGCGGGCCTGGTCTTCGACCGCGTCCGCCAGGAGGAACCCTCGCTTTCGGAGGCGTAGTGAAGCCCTGGATGCTCCCTGGACTCGCTGAACGTGCCGCCCGCCTGGCTGCGGGGGTGGCCCTGCTCGTCGCCTTGCTGCCCATGGCGGCGCTCGCGGCCCCGGCGAACGTCAGCGGCATGTCCTACGATGAGGCGCAACGGCGGATCACCATCGGGCTCGCCGGTACGGTCTCCGTGCGCACCCAGCGGGTCAAGCATCCGGATCGCCTAGTCATCGACCTCTCCGAGGCTCGCCTGCCCCTGGGGCAGCCCATTCCCATCGTCCAGCCGAAGAGCACGCGCATCCGATCCATCCGGATGGGCCAGAACTCTTACGTCCCGGCGGTGGTTCGCCTGGTGGTCGACTTGATGCCGGGCTTCGAACCCATGGTCACGATCAACCAGTCGAGCGGCAAGCTCATGATCACGCTGGCGAACCCCGCTCCCCCTCAGGGAGAGCGGGATCTCGAGAGCCTGCCGGGCTTCCCGCCGCCAGGCGCCACTCCGAAACCGGCAGCGCCTAAACCCGAGACGGCTGTGCCCGATCCCATGCCGGCTGCGCCTAATCCCACGGCAACTGCGCCTAGACCCATGTGGACTCCTCCGCCGGTGCCGCGCTGGGTCCCACCCTCCACTCCGACCCCGCCTCCCGGAAACCCGGTTTCCCGTTCGCCGGTCTCCGGTCCTCCGGTGTCCGGTCCTCCGACGGTGATCATTCCGGAGGACGTCCGGCCCTCTCAGCCGAAAGACCCCGCTCCGTCGGTTCCGCAGCCTGTGGCTCCGGCGGGCGATGAGGCGCCTCAGCCGTCGGAATCCGATGCACCGGTCTCGGTGCTTCCGGCTGAGCACCAGCCCCCGAGCGGGTTTGGCTCGAGTTTTCAGCTGCGCTGGCAGCAGGTCGAGACCCTTGAAGAGTACGGGGGGCCCGCGGCGTCGTTTGCCTACCCTGCGGGAATCAACGGCTTCGATTTCGAGCACTGGTTCATGCCCTACGTGGGGGCCGGTCTCGACGCCCGGGTCCTGTATTACGACCTGACCGTCGAGAGCGTCCGACAGCACCGCACGGATGCGGCCCTGGGCTCATACGTCGCCCTGCGCTACCCCCTCGGTATCTTCGAGCCTTCCTTGCGGGCCGGCTACAGCGGGCGCGCGGTCACCGTCGAAAGCGAGAGCACCGGGACCACCTTCCCCTTCTCGCCCTTGCAGACTTATTACGGCCCGAACGTGACCGGCAGGCTCAAGGTCGCTTTGCTGCCGGGCTTCGGCCTGGATCTCTACGGCAAGATGCTGCCGGGTACCCAGGGCGCCCTCTATCCGGGCTTCCCCTCGATCCATCCTCTTTCGGGACAGGGATGGGGGGCGAGCCTCGTCACCGACCTCTGGCGTGGCTACGTCTCGCTGGGATATGCGACGGAGCGGCTGGCGAACGCCGAGGCTTCCTTCACCCAGACGTTCAGCGGCATCACCCTGGGGGCGGGCTTCCGCTACTGATCAGGCCGCGTCTCAACCGTCATTCCCGCGCAGGCGGGAATCCAGTGAGTTTTCCGCCTGCGGTCACTTCCATTATCGGTGGATGCTCGTCTGGACTCCCGCTTTCGCGGGAGTGACGGGAGAATGGCTCTCCCAGCGCTCGGCGAACGGAATGTGCGGGACGTCGTTGACCACGATTCCGATTCCCTTCTGATGGAAGCTCTGTGCCTTGCGATCGATGCTGGCGGAGCCCAGCAGGCCCAGGCTCTGGAAGCGGATGAACGTGCGTGAGAGCCGCGTCGTTTCGCCATGGCTTTGCTCGGCGTGATCGATGGCGTTCATGGCGGCAAGCCCCAGGGACTCGACCAGGTGCTTGGACATGGCCCAGTGGGTCTGGGAGCCCGTTTCAGTAGCCTCCAGCCTTTTGAGTAGTGCGTAGGAGGCCTCCGCGATGCCGGTGAAGTCGTCGTCACCCAGAGCGTTGCGGATCGTTTTCCGGTAATCGGCCAGCCATGTTTCGACCTTGGAAGCCTCCTGAGCGCTGGAGACCCCTCGCCAGCGGGGCGGCGCGAACGGCGAGCGGACGTTGCGCATCGAGACGAAGTCGTCCTGGAGGACGGGGATCCCTTGATCCTGGAATCCCTTGGCCCAGAGGTCCAGGGCGTGGGCGGCTGGAAGGGTGAGTCGTTCCAGGGCGATCAACTGGTTCGAAAGCGAGCGGGTAGCGCCGCCCGAGAGGCGGTCGTAGACGTCACGACGCGCGCGATTGTTTCGGATGGCGGCTTCCAGGTGCCCGGCGAAACCTTCTTCGTCCGGTGGCGCCACGAGGCGTTCCGCCTGCCGGGCTTCCGAGGGTTCGATGCGGGGCGCACCCTGGGAAGCGGCATGCCGGACGGGCGGCGGCTGGATGATCGGTCTAGCGACTTGAAGGGTGACGGGCATGGAGGCACCTGCTGACGGATCCCGGAAGACGGAGCCACTGATGGGATTGTCGCCCTTCGGGGCCATCGACTTGCGGGGCGCATGTCCTGGCAAAAAAGAGACCGCCGAGACCCGCATGGGAGAGTCTCGGCGGCGGAGGGGATGTTGACCCGTTTTCTCAAGTTTCACTGTGCGGCGGTGTCGTCTCAGCTGCCTGAACGTCAGATTGCTGGTGTTCAACCGTCCTGTTCGTCCACTTGTTTCAGGTCTCACCCCTGACATGTTCAGATTAGCTCCGGGGTGCGTTTTAGCCATCCGTAGCCGGTACCGAACTCTCGCGGAACCTCCGTCTGAATGTCCCGAGGTGGGGCATCATACGGACTCGCCTGCTGGAAAAGGCCGGTGACAAGCTGGCGAAATGCTTGCTGTCGAGCGGTAACGATTCACGTACCAAGTCCTTTGGAAACTGAAGAAAATCTGGCAAGCCGAGTGGGTGGGGTCCTGGGGATCTTGAAGATAGATGACGTCCGTGAATTAAGCTGTCCGAGGCCGTCTTGCGAGTCAGCAGGCAGTTAGAATGGGGTCACCCCTGGGAGGGGACCGCCGAGTTCGGTGGGCGCCTCCAGGGGACGGAACCCGATGGGCATCGGTTCCATCGCTTCAATAAGCCATGGGCCCTTCAAGTCTGGGCAGAGGGCCTACGTCATGAGCAAAGGGGTCGGGCACGATGCGCGTCGTGCCCGACCCCTTCTTGTTGGACCTCAAGGAAAAAGGCCCCCTTCCCGGTTCGGGAAGAGGGCCTCAGGTTTCAGGTCAGCTTAGAGGATGCTGAAGATCTTGGCGCCGGTGGGGCCGGTGAGGTTGGGCCGCTGATCGTAGCCGTTCTTGGCGATGGAGGAGACGGTGTTCTTGTGCCAGTCACCGTAGGTCTGGTTCGCTCCACCCTTCTTGTAGGTGTCGAGCATGTAGTAGGTCAGGGCGCCGTTGTAGCGGCCGTTGATGTAGGCGTCGGCCGAGGTCTGGTCATCCTGGCAGCCGGTGAGGACGTGGTACTTGCCGGCAGCGAGGCGGGCCTGGAAGGCCTTCATCCGGGTGGTGTTGACCAGCATCGGGGTCTGGTTGACGAGGTTCGGGGCGAGGTCGAGGCCGCGGGCCACGACGTTGCGGTTGCGGTCGATGGTACCCGAGTTGCAGGAGTCCGAGACGAAGAGGAAGCCGACGCCGGGCTTGAGGCCGCCGAGGATCGTCTGGATCTCGTCGTCGACGATGGCGTTACGGAAGCCGCCGTTGCCGTAGCCGAGGTCG
>JAKFCW010000113.1:0-1669 GCA_036676455.1 Candidatus Sericytochromatia bacterium | reverse complement strand
ACCGATGGGACGCTTGGGGTTCTTGAGGCCGACGCGGGCGCGGCGGACGGCGCGCGAGATCATGTGGATCGCGTCGCGCTGGCCGATGACGCGCTCGTGGAGGACTTCCTCCATCTTGAGCAGACGCTCGGTCTCGCCCTCGGTGAGCTTGGAAACCGGGATGCCGGTCCAGGACGCGACGATCTCGGCGATCTCCTCGGGGCCGACCTGAGGCTGAGCCGTCTGGCCCTTCTGGGTCCGCCAGTCCGCGGCGATCTCGCGAATCTTCTCGCGAACGGCCTGCTCCTGATCACGCAGCTGCGAGGCCTTCTCGAACTCCTGGGCGCGGATGGCCGCTTCCTTCTCCTTGGTGAACTGCCGCAGCTCCTTCTCGAGGTCCTTGGCCGCAGGCGGCAGGGACGACGTGCGAAGGCGCACGCGGGAGGCCGCCTCGTCCATCAGGTCGATGGCCTTGTCCGGCAGGAAGCGATCCGAGATGTAGCGATCGGCGAGCTTGGCCGAGGCCACCAGGGCCTCGTCGGTGATCTGCAGGCGGTGATGCGCCTCGTAGCGCTCACGCAGGCCGTGCAGGATCTGGATGGTCTCGTCGACCGAGGGTTCACCGACCATGACGGGCTGGAAGCGACGCTCCAGGGCCGCATCGCGCTCGATGTGCTTGCGGTACTCGTCGAGGGTGGTCGCGCCGATGCATTGCAGCTCGCCACGGGCCAGGGCCGGCTTGAGGATGTTGGCGGCGTCCACCGCACCCTCGGCGGCGCCCGCGCCGATCAGGGTGTGGAGCTCGTCGATCACCAGGATGATGTTCCCGGCGCCGCGAATCTCCTCCATGATCTTCTTGAGGCGCTCCTCGAACTCGCCGCGGTACTTGGTACCGGCGACCAGCGAGCCGATGTCGAGGGTCACGACGCGCTTCTCGGTGAGGATGTCGGGCACCTCGCCGTTGGTGATCTTGAGGGCCAGACCCTCTGCGATCGCGGTCTTACCCACGCCGGGCTCACCGATGAGCACGGGGTTGTTCTTGGTGCGGCGACCCAGGATCTGGATCACGCGCTCGATCTCTTTTTCGCGGCCCACGACCGGGTCCAGGCGATGCTCCTCGGCCATCTGGGTGAGGTTGCTGCCGAACTCGTCCAAGGTCGGGGTCTTGGAGCGGTGCTGGCCGGTGCCGGTGGTCGCGGCGGACTCGCCCAGCATGCGGATGACGTTGGAGCGGACCCGCGACAGGTCCACGCCCAGGTTCTCGAGCACGCGGACGGCAACGCCCTCGCCCTCGCGGATCAGGCCCAGCAGGAGGTGCTCGGTGCCGATGTAGTTGTGACCGAGCTGACGCGCCTCATCCCAGCTCAGCTCCAGCACGCGCTTGGCGCGCGGAGTGAAGGGAATCTCGACGGCCACGAAGCCCGAGCCACGCCCGATGATCTTCTCGACCTCGATGCGGGCATCCTTCAGGCTCACCCCCATGCTCTTGAGAGTCTTGGCGGCAACGCCCGTCCCCTCGCCGATGAGCCCCAGGAGGATCTGCTCGGTGCCGACGAAGTTGTGACCAAGCCGCCGAGCTTCCTCTTGGGCCAGCATGATCACCTTGATGGCTTTTTCTGTGAATCTCTCAAACATATCGCACCTCTCCAGATCGCTCCGGTTTCAAATGTAGGAGGCATCTTACCATGGA
>JAKFCW010000112.1:0-6786 GCA_036676455.1 Candidatus Sericytochromatia bacterium | reverse complement strand
GGTCGCTGAGTAAGCATCCGCTAGCGCCCTTTTGACGAGCATGTCTGCCCGCATCGCGATCGACGCCATGGGGGGTGACTACGCCCCCTCTGAGCTCGTCAAAGGGGCGCTTTCTGCTTTGAAAGCCGACCCCTCGCTCTCCCTCATCCTGGTCGGAGACGAGGTGCGCCTGCGCGCGGAGATCGCCCAGCACGGAGGCGAAGGCCTCCCCCTGGAGATCGTCCATGCGTCCGAGGTCATCGGCATGGACGAGGCCGCCACGGCCGTCCGCAAGAAGAAAGACGCCTCAATCAACGTGGCCATGAACCTGGTCAAGCGCGGCGACGCCCAGGGCGTCGTGGCCCTCGGATCGACCGGCGCCGCCATGGCTGCCGCTCTGCTGGGACTCGGCCGGATCAAGGGGATCGAGAGGCCCGCCATCGGCGTCGTTCTCCCCACGCTCAAGGGCCCCTGCCTGCTGATCGACGTCGGCGCCAACGCCGATTGCAAGCCCGCCTACCTCCAGCAGTTCGCCATCATGGGCCGGGTCTACGCCCAGCAGGTCCTCAAGGTCGCAGCGCCGCGCGTCGGACTCATGAACATCGGCGAAGAGCCCGGCAAAGGCAACGAACTCGCCCAGGCCACCTACACCCTCCTTTCCGAGACCCCCGACCTGGGCTTCATCGGCAACGTCGAGGGGCGCGACATGACCCGCGGCAACGCCGACGTGGTCGTCACCGACGGCTTCGTGGGCAACGTCGTGCTCAAGAGCGCCGAAGGCTTCGCCGAACTTTTCCAGACGCTCATGCGCGAATCCGTCATGGCCGGAGGCCTCAAAGCCAAGCTGGGTGCGTGGCTCATGCGCCAAGCGCTGCGCAACTTCAAGCGCCGTGTTGATCCGGCCGAATATGGCGGTGCCTTGTTGCTCGGAGTGAACGGGGTCTGTATCATCGGACATGGATCCAGTCGCGCCTATGCCGTCGCCAACGCCATCCGCGTGGCGAAAGAGGCGGTCATCGGCGGCACTGTGGCAACGATTGCCGCCCACCTGACCCCTGCGGAAGGATCGCCTTCCCCCAACTAGAAAGCAAACCGGGGCTCCCGGTTGGATGAGATAAAAATGGCTCAAACCCTCCAGCCCGTCGAGATTCTCGGCTGCGGCTCCTACGTTCCCGAAAAGGTGATGACCAACCACGACCTCACGGCGTTCATGGAAACGTCGGACGAGTGGATCGTCGAACGGACCGGCATCAAGCAGCGGCACATCGCTGCTGAGGACCAGGCCCTGTCCGACCTCGCCATTCCTGCTGCCAAGCAGGCGATCGCCCACGCGGGCATCCCCGCCTCCGAGATCGACCTCGTCATCATGGGCACCTCCACGCCCGACATGCTGATGCCCGCCACCTCGGCCCTGGTGCAGCATGCCGTCGGCGCCCACCGCGCCGCGGTCTTCGACATGGAAGCCGCCTGCACGGGCTTCGTGCAAGCCCTCATCGTCGCCCAGCAGTTCCTGATGACCGGCATGTACCGCACCGCCCTCGTCGTCGGTGGTGACCTCCTCTCGAAGTTCACCAACTTCCACGATCGCGGCACCGGCATGCTCTTCGGAGACGGCGCCGGAGCGGTCGTCCTGCGTGCCGGCGGCAACGACGCCGTGCTCTCCAACCTCATGGGAGCGGACGGCTCGCGCTCCGACCTGATCACCATCCCGATCGGCTCGCGCGTGCCCCCCTCGGGCGAGCGCGCTGAATCTGGCGGCCACCACGTCACCATGAAGGGCAAGGAAGTCTATCGCTTCGCGGTCGAGCGCGTCCCGCCCTCCATCACCGAAGCCGCCCGCCTCGCCGGCATGGCCGTCTCCGAGATCGATCACTTCGTGATCCACCAGGCCAACGCCCGGATCCTCGAGGCCGTCGCCAAGCGGCTCGAGATCCCGATGGAAAAGGTGGTCGTCAACATCGACATGCGGGCCAACACCTCGGCCGGCACCGTGCCGATCGCCCTCGCCGAGGCCGTCCACTCCGGGCGCATCAAGGCCGGCGACACCGTCTGCATGGTCGGTTTCGGCTCCGGCCTGACCTGGGCCGCCTCGATCGTCCGCTGGACCGCAGCCCCCTACTCGCAGGAGGACTAGATGAAACTCGTCATGCTTTTCCCCGGCCAGGGCTCCCAGGCCGTCGGCATGGGGCAGGCCCTCGCCGAGGCGTACCCGACCGCCATGCGGACCTTCGAGGAAGCCGAGCAGATCACCGGCATGCCCCTGCGCCAGCTTGCATGGGAAGGCCCCGAGGAAGCGCTGCGCTCGACCGATAACGCCCAGGTGGCCTTGTTCGTGACGTCGATGGCCGTCTACCGCGTCCTGCAAGAGGAAGGCGGCCCCCGGGCCACCTGGATGGCGGGTCACTCGCTCGGAGAGTACTCCGCGCTGGCGGCCTCGGGCGCCCTCAGCTTCGCCGATGCCCTGAAGATCGTGCAGCTGCGCGGCCAGCTCATGGCCAAGGCCGAGAAGGGCACCATGGCAGCCGTCCTGGGCCTCGAGGCCGAGAAGCTGGAAGTCATCTGCCAGGAATCGCCGGAGACGGTCGTCATCGCCAACTACAACTCGCCCGATCAGCTGGTCATCTCGGGAACTCCCGAGGGCGTCGCCTACGCCTCCGAGAAGGCGTCCGAAGCCGGCGCCAAGCGCGTCGTGCCCCTGTCGGTGGCCGGAGCGTTCCACTCGCCCTTGATGGAGGTCGCCTCGGCGGACCTCACCGACGCGCTCAACCGCGCGCCCTGGCAGCAGGCAACGGTTCCCGTGCTGACCAACGTCGATGCCCAGCCCACCCAGGACGCGTCGGAGTTCGCCGCCAAGCTTTCGGCCCAGCTCGCGAGCCCCGTGCGCTGGACGGATGGCTTGCGCCAGGCCCTGGACAACGGAGCCGAAGGCTTCGTGGAACTGGGCGCCGGACGCGTGCTTTCGGGTCTCGTCAAGAAACTCGATCGCAAGATTCCGACCTTCAACGTGGAGGACCCGGAGAGCCTGCGCAAGACGCTCGAGGCCCTCAGCGCGGCCCCGGTCGGCAACTAGCGCAATCATTAAAGACCCGTTAAAGTAGCATAAAGCAGGCAGTTGTCAGATGAAACACTTAGACGGTAAAGTAGCATTGGTCACGGGCGGGTCCCGCGGAATCGGACGCGCGATCGCCGAGGCACTCGCCAAGGCGGGCGCCAAGGTCGCGGTCAACTACGTCTCGAATCAGGCCGCGGCCGATGAGGTGGTGAATGCCATCCAGTCGGCGGGCGGAGAGGCGATTGCCCTGAAGGGCAACGTCTCGCAGGCAGAAGCGGTCGATCAGATCCTGGCCCAGGTCATGGAGTGGGGCGGGAAGATCGACATCGTGGTCAACAACGCCGGCATCACCCGGGACGGCCTGTTGATGCGGATGTCCGAGGAGGACTGGGATCGGGTCATCGATACCAACCTCAAGAGCGTTTTCCTGGTTTCAAAGGCGGTCACCAAGCCGATGATGAAGCAGCGCTCGGGACGGATCATCAACATCGCGTCGGTGGTCGGCCTGATGGGGAACGCTGGTCAAGCCAACTACGCCGCCTCGAAGGCGGGAATCCTCGGGTTCACCAAGTCGATGGCCAAGGAATTAGGCTCGCGCAACGTCCTGGTCAACGCGGTGGCCCCCGGGTTCATCAAGTCCGAGATGACGGCCCAGTTGCCCGAGGGCACCACGGCCGACTACCTGAAGAATCTCCCGCTCGGCCGGTTCGGCGAGCCGGAAGAAGTCGCGTCGCTCGTCGTTTACCTGGCCTCGGAGGGATCCTACATCACCGGGCAGGTCTTCAACGTCGACGGCGGCATGGATATGTAAAAGCGCGCTTAAGCAAGCGATTGTCAGCACTCAATGGAGGAATCATCGTGTCCGAGCAAGAACTCTTTGAAAAGGTCAAGAAGATCATCGTCGAGCAGCTTGGCGTGAACGCCGAGGAAGTCACCACCGAGTCCAGCTTCACCGAGGACCTGGGCGCCGATTCGCTCGACACCGTCGAGCTCGTCATGGCCCTCGAAGAGGAGTTCGAGGTCGAGATCCCGGATGAGGACGCCGAGAAGCTCACCACCGTCCGCACCGTGCTCGACTACATCAAGTCGCACCAGCCGGCCTAACCTCTCTCGACGCCTTCCCGTCCGAGGCCACTGCATGCGGCCAGCCGCGACGGGAACGGCATGAGAGGTGCGGATAGCCCCTTTGCTGCCCGGGCCTCGGCCCGGGCATTCTCATACATGGCGCCTCCACCCGCCCTGCGGTAGAATGGGGGTTCCTGGTGCCGCATCATCGCCGCACCTTAATCAGAGCGCCCGCGGCTGTTTCGAAGCGCCTGCGGCTTAGCAGCAGAAACGCGAGCGTTTCAAGTGATTTACTCGTCGTAAGGTGGAGTCATCAGGCTCTCACTCCTGCAGAAACGACGTTAGACATAGAACGGAGAGTTGGACGTCATGAATTCACGCGTCGTCGTGACCGGCCTGGGAGCCATCTCCCCACTGGGAGCCGACCTGACCCAGACCTGGGAAGGGATGAAGCAAGGGAAGAGCGGCATCGGCCCCATCACCCGCTTCGATGCCACCCATAATGCCACCAAGATCGCCGGGGAAGTGCCGGACTTCGATCCCACCCGCTACATGGACCGCAAGGACGCCAAGCGGACCGCCCGCTTCGCCCAGTTCGCCATCTCGGCCGCCAAGCAGGCCTGGGAGCACGCCGGCCTCGACATCAGCCAGCTGCAGCCCGAGCGGGTCGGCGTCTTCATCGGCTCCGGCATGGGCGCCCTCGACGTCCTCGAAGAGCAGATCCTCACCCTCGGCGCCAAGGGTCCGGACCGGATCAGCCCCTTCATGATCCCCATGACCATCGTCAACATGGCGGCCGGCAACGTGGCCATCCACCTGGGTGCCAAGGGCCCCAACCTCTGCCAGGTCTCCGCCTGCGCCACCGGCGGCCACGCCATCGGGGATGCCTTCCACCGCCTGCAGCGCGGTGAGGTCGACGTCATGATCGCGGGCGGCGCCGAAGCCACCATCTGCTCGACCGCCATCGCCGGCTTCAACGCCGCCAAGGCCCTCTCGACCCGCAACGACGATCCCCAGCACGCGTCGCGCCCCTTCGAGGCCGGCCGTGACGGCTTCGTCATGGGCGAGGGTTCGGGCATCGTGATCCTCGAGACCCTCGAGCATGCGCAGAAGCGCGGCGCCCGGATCCTGGCCGAAGTCGTCGGCTACGGCATGACCGGAGACGCCTACCACATCACCTCCCCCGGCCCCGAGGGCGAAGGCCTGGTGCGCGCCATGGAGATGGCCGCCCGCGACGCCGGCATCGGCCCCGACGCCATCGGCTACGTCAACGCCCACGGCACCTCGACCCACCTCAACGACAAGACCGAGACCCAGGCCTACAAGGGCTATTTCGGGGATCGGGTCAAGCAGGTTCCCGTCTCGAGCACCAAGTCGATGACCGGACACCTCCTGGGCGCGGCCGGCGGCATCGAGGCGATCGCCACCGTCATGGCCCTCCACGAGGGCATCGTGCCCCCCACCATCAACCTCGCCACTCCCGACCCCGAATGCGACCTGGACTACGTCCCCAACCAGGCCCGCGCCCATCAGGCCGAGTACGCCATGTCCAACAACCTGGGCTTCGGCGGTCAGAACGTCAGCCTGATCTTCAAGCGCTGGAATGCCTAAGCCCGTCCACGACCTGCTCGCCAAGCTGGGGCTTCCGGAACTTCCGGAAGCCCGCTTCGCCGAGGTCGCACCGCGGTTCGTCGAGGCCATGACCCACTCCTCGGCGGCCGACGGCCCCAACTACGAGCGCATGGAGTTCCTGGGTGACGCCGTCCTCAAGCTCGCCGTGAGCGGTCTCTTGTTCGAGCGCCTGCCGGAAGCCTCCGAGGGCGTCCTCACCAAGATCCGCGCCCGGGTCGTGGCCGACGCCACCCTGGCCAAAGTCGCGCACGCGCTCGATCTCGGCAGCTACCTGCACATGGGGTCCGCCGAGCGCAAGAGCGGCGGGGCAGGCAAGGTCGGCACCGTGGCGGCCGCCTACGAAGCCCTGCTGGCCGCAATCTACCAGACGTTCGGCTGGGAGACCCTGGTCCGAATGGTCGCCACGCACCTCGCCGACGACCTCGACGCCGCCATCCAGGATCCGGGCGCCGAGAACTTCAAGGCCCTGCTTCAGGAAGCCACCCAGGAGCGCTTCGGCGTGCTGCCGCAGTACCGGGTGGTCGGCGGCGAGGGCCCCCAGCACCAGCACGTCTTCATCGTCGAGGTCGAGGTGCAGGACCGCATCCTGGGAACGGGACGCGGCGCCAGCAAGAAGGCAGCCGAGCAGCAAGCCGCCGGCGTCGCCCTCGCGCGCCTCGACGAACTCGCCCCCGCCACCAAGAGGAAAACCCCATGACCCAGCCCGTACTCGTCGCACCCTCCATGCTCTCGGCGGACTTCGCCAACCTCGCGAGCGAATTGCAGCGCGTCGAGGCGGCCGGAGCCGACTGGATCCACCTGGACGTCATGGACGGTCACTTCGTGCCGAACCTGACCTTCGGGCCCCCTGTGATCGCTGCCATGCGGCCTCACACCCGACTGCCGTTCGACGTCCACCTCATGATCCAGCCCCCGGAACCTTACCTCGCGGACTTCCGCAAGGCGGGCGCGGACTGGATCACCGTGCATGCCGAGGCCTGCCCTCACCTGCACCGCACGGTCCATGGCATCAAGGAACTGGGCGCCAAGGCCGGTGTCTCGCTGAATCCCTCCACCCC
>JAKFCW010000111.1:0-30345 GCA_036676455.1 Candidatus Sericytochromatia bacterium | reverse complement strand
AGCAACCTCGCCCAGCTGCGGAACCGCTACCACCCCGAGATCACCAAGGTGATGTTCAACATCACCGGCTCGCACGACGTGCCTCGTGTGCTCACCGAGGCCGGTGGCGACAAGCGCAAGGCCAAGCTGATCTCCCTCTTCCAGCTGACCTACCCCGGCACCCCGGTGGTTTACTATGGCGACGAGATCGGCATGGTGGGCGCCAAGGATCCCGACAACCGCCGGACCTTCGAGTGGAGCGCGTCCCGTCAGGATCAGGACCTGCTCGGCCACTACAAGCGCTTGATTCAGCTGCGCAAGTCCAGCGCCGCCTTGCGGACCGGCGAGTTCCGCTCGATCCTGCGCCACAACCATAACCGGCTCTTCGGCTTCGTTCGGGAGTCCGGCAGCGAGAAGGTCGCCGTGCTGCTCAACGCCGGCCATGGGGCTCAGACGGTTGCCCTGGACGTGAGCTCGGCCTTCAAGGACGGCACCAGGCTCAAGGACGCTCTGACCGGCAAGGCCTACACCGTCGAGAGCGGCAAGGTCCAGGTTCAGCTTCCGATGATGAGCGGAGCCGTCTTCCAGAAGATCTAGCACCGGAAGTGATTGAGGCCCTCCCCCAGCAGGGGAGGGCCTCGAATTTTTGGCTAACGCCGTTTCTACAGGTCAGCTATCGCTGCCTTTCGAAACAGCCGCGATTACTAACCGGTCGTTTCTACAGGTCAGCTATCGCTGCCTTTCGAAACAGCCGCGGGCGCTACTGGTTGGGCTCGTCGAGGCGCCGGTAGCCGCGATCCTGCATCGGTGCCTCGGCACGGGGCTCGCGATCCGTGATGTTCTCGGCCCCTTCGCCCGCGCTGCTCATGTAGGCCAGCTCGTTCACATCCTCTTCCTCGCCGCTGATCTCCTTTTCGAGCTTCGATTGGTCGAGCTTGGCGAGCCGCTGGAAGTCCCGTTCCTTCGCGTTCATCTCCACTCCCTCCTCATGACGGCGTCCGCCACGGGCATCGCGCGGCATGTTAGCGCGATGCCCCCCCTCTCACAACGCGGGCAGGGCCGCTACGACGCGAGCGGAGCGGATCAGACGGAAGCGCTTAGCGCGCGGCGACGCGCCAGGTGAGCAAGCACGTCCTCCAGGATCTGGGTGTTGAATACCTGAGCGGCCGTGGCTCCGCCCTTGCGGGCGATCCCCACCCCGATCCGCACGTCCTTGAGACCGTCCACCGAGTGGGCGTCGGGATTGATCGAGATGCGCACGCCCAGCGCCAGGGCCCGGCGCAGGTGGCGCCAGTCGATGTCGAGGCGGTGCGGGTTGGCATTGAGCTCGATGATCACCCCGTGCTCCGCGGCTTCCTTGAAGACCCGCTCGAGGTCGAGGTCGTAGGGCTCGCGGGCCAGCAAGAGCCTGCCGGTCATGTGGCCCAGCATCGTGACCCGAGGATGCCGGATGGCCTTCACGAGACGCTCGGTCATCGCCGCCTCGTCCATGCCGAAGCGCTGGTGGATGCTGGCGATGACGAAGTCGAAGGCCTCCAGGGTGGCGTCGTCGTAGTCGATGCTGCCGTCCGCGAGGATGTCCGCCTCGATTCCCTTCAGGATGGTGAAGCCTTCCATGCGGGCATTGAGGGCGTCGATCTCGGCATGCTGCTCACGAATCCGATCGACCGTCAGGCCGTGCGCATAGGCCGCCGCCTGGGAGTGATCCGAGATCCCGAGGTAGCGATAGCCGAGGCTCTTGGCTTCCTGGGCCATCCGCTCCAGCGTCGCCGCGCCGTCCGAGTAGGTCGAGTGGACGTGGAAGACCCCCTGGATCTGAGCGTCCGTCACGAGGTCGGGAAGCGCGCGCCGCTCGGCCAAGGCAATCTCGTCGAGGCCCTCGCGCAACTCGGGGGGGATGAAGTCGAGTCCCAGGGCCTGGAAGAAGGCCGCTTCGTCGGCGCAGGCAATCAGATCCTCGCCTCGGAAGAGGCCGTATTCGTTGATCTTCAGGCCCATTCCCTTCGCCCGGGAGCGCATGGCCTCGTTATGATCCTTGCTGCCGGTGAAGTGGTGAAGGGTGAAGGGGAACTGCGCATCCGTGACCACCCGCAGGTCCACCTGCAAGCCCGAGGTGAAGCGTATCGAGCTCTTGGACGGGCCGTGCGCGATGACGTCGCTGACGTCGGGAAGCGCGACGAAGTCCGCCATGACCCGCTCGGCATGCTCGGAGGAAACCACGAAGTCCAGGTCCTTGACTGTCTCCATGCGGCGGCGCATCGAGCCGGCAAGATCCACCCGGATCACGTCGGGATGGCCTTCCAGCACGGCCAGGATGCGCTCAGCCACCGGCAGCGCGTCGACATAGAGATGGCGCCCCCGGAACGCCTTTTGCAGGGCGATCCCCCTGAGGATTTTCTCCTGGGTCTTGGCGCCGAACCCCGTCAGCGTCGCGAGCCGGTTCTCCATGCAGGCGTATTCGAGCTCGCCGACGCTGGCGATGCCCAGGCCCTCGTGAATGGCCTTGATCTTCTTGGGGCCGAGGCCCGGGATCGCGAGCATGTCGATGAGCCCCGGCTCGATGCCGGCCTTGAGCTCCTCGTAAACCGCCGACGTGCCGGTGGTCATGAGCTGGGTGACGACCTCGCGGGTGGCGGGACCCACGCCCTTGAGGTTGGCAATCTCGCCGGACGCCACCAGCGCGGCGAGGTCACCGTCCAGGGTCTCGATGGTCCGGGCTGCGCCCGTGAAGGCCCTCACCTTGAAGGGATTCTCCCCCTTCAGCTCCATGAAGGTCCCGATGTCTTCGAGGACCTGCGCGACCGATTTCTTATCCACTGGGACGCCCCCCTTCTCGTCTTTCGAAACCTCCAGTCTAGGGTCATTCCGGGCCCTCGTAAAGCGTCTCGAAAAGCCAGAGGCGCGACCTTTCGGCCGCGCCTCTGGAAATGGGCCCTGTGTCCTTACCTGTTTTGCTGACCAGCGCCGCCGCCCCGGTTGGGCTCCAGCGCCATCGCGATCTTGGGGGAAACCGTGCCGAGCCGTCCGACGAGCTTGCCGGCGGTCTGGGTGGCGGCTTGATTCTTGTTGCGGGCATGCGTCAGGAGCTGACCGGCATCCTTGCGGATGTTGCGAAGCTCGGTGACGAGCTTGGAATCCAGCTTGCGGGTCCCGCCTTCGGCCGCCTTGATGGCCTGGTCGATGTGGTTGACCGCAGCCTGAGCGTGGCGCTGCACGTTGCTCCAGTCGCGCTGGACGGCGGAGGTTTGCGCCTCGGCGGCATCGCTGGAGGCCAGCGCCGTCAGGTCGAACGCGGTCGGCATCATGGCTGCCTGCTGAGCCGCTCCGCCGCCGCCGCCCTGCGGCGCGCGGTTGTAGAAGGCGATGAACTGGCTGACCACCTTCTGGGTGTTCTGGACGGCCTGCGCGGGCTCGCCCGGGAGGTCGACGTTGTCGACGGTCTCACGGATGGCCGAGAGTTGCTGCTGCAGCTCCCGGTTCATGCCGGTGCGCTGGGGATCGATCATGGCGATGGTCAACCGGACATTCTCCAGGTGGTTGGTGGCCATGTCGTTCATGCCCAGGGCGGCCGCCTCGTGGGCGTGAAGCGCTTCCTGGTAGGCATGATCGAGCAGGTGATTGGTGCTGGTGGCCCCCATCATGTGTTGCATTTGCTGCTGTTGCTGCTGGCCCTGGGCGTAGGCCGGGGCGATCGCCGCCGGTGCCGCCACGAGCGTCAGGACTGCCGCAATAGGAACCAGCCGCTTGAGTCTCTGCATGGGGATCGTATCCTTTCTGGTGGGATGCGCGACGATGCAGCCAACCGATCGCCTCCATGACGATCCCTTGGCTGCTCTTAGATAACCAAAACATAACTTAATCGTCAAATGTTAAGCATCCCACCCAAACGTCCGCCACGCCAGCCCCTCCGCCCACCGCGAGGCATGCCCCGACCGTTCCTCGCCATGCGCCAGGCGTCGCGCAGGCGAACGTCACCCGCCAAGCGCCCGGCGCCATTTCAAAGAAACTTCGCGCCGAGCTCCATGCGTTCGACCCCTCGGGATCCTGCTAGCGGTATAATGGCATGGTCGCTGAATCGAGAGGATCATGACCACCACGCGCTGCCCCCACTGCCATGCCTCCTTGCCCCCCGATGCCCGCTTCTGCGCCCAGTGCGGAGAACGCCTGGGTGACGTGCCGGCGCCCGTCTCTTCCCTCGAGGCCCCTTCCGGGGAGCGCCGGGTCGTCACCATCCTCTTCACCGACGTCTCGGGCTTCACCGCCATGAGCGAGAAGCTGGATCCCGAAGAAGTCACCGAGATCGTCAACCAGTTCTTCGCCGTCCTCACCGAACCCATCTACCGCTTCGGGGGCGTGGTCGACAAGTACATCGGCGACGCCATCATGGCCCTCTTCGGCGCTCCCATCGCCCACGAGGACGATCCCGAACGCGCCATGGCCGCCGCCTGGGAGATGCAGAAAGCGGCGCGCATCTTCGCCGAGCGCCTGGAATCCCGCACCGGCATCCGCCTCCAAATCCGGATTGGCCTGAATACCGGGCTGGTGGTCGCCGGCGCCGTCGGAGGGGCCCAGAAACAGGACTACACGGTGCTGGGCGACGCGGTGAACCTGGCTTCCCGCCTGGAGTCCAACGCGAAGCCGGGAGGCATCCTGGTCAGCGAGGAAACATACCGGCAGACTGTCCATCTCTGGGACTTCGACGCCCTCGCGCCCCTCAAAGTGAAGGGCAAGGAGGAACCCATCCCCGTTTTCGAACCCCGCGGACCGCGCCAGGCCACGGATGCCGACGAGGCGCGCGAGCGCCCGGCCTTCGTGGGCCGCGCTCAGGAACGTCGCCGGCTCGACGCCATCCTGGAAGCGGCCCTCGGCGGAAAGCCCCAGTTCGTCTCGCTGGTCGGGGGCGCCGGCATGGGCAAGTCGCGCCTGGCCCGCGAGTTCTACCGCAGCGTCCGCCACACCCCCGCCACCATGCTGCGGGGACGCTGCCTCTCCTACCAGCAGGGCGTGGCATATTCCCTCGTCGCCTCGATCCTCAGAGCCTGGATGGGCCTGCGCGATGATTCCACCGACGGCCTGCGCCAGCAGCTCTCCTCATGGACCCATTCCCGGGCCCTCGACGAGCCCGAGCGCCTTGCGGAGGTCCTGGGAACCTTCCTGTCGCTGCCGCTAAGGTCACCGGACCTCTTGTCGCTCTCCCCCGAACAGCTCCGGACACTCGCCGTCCGCACGCTCAACGACCTGGTCTTCCAGCATGCCGGCGCGGGCATGGTCCTCGCGCTCAACGACCTCCACTGGGTGGACGAGGCTTCGCAGGCCTGGTTACTGGGCCTTCTCGACGAGGTCGCTTCCCGGCGTTCGCCCCTTCCGCTGATGATCCTGGCCATCCTTCGCCCCGAGGGCGAAGAACCCTGGCAAGAGATCGCCCGACGCCTCGACTGGACCCGCATTCCGCTGCAACCCCTGGGCCCGGACGAAGCGGAGGCCATCCTTCGTTCGCTCTACGACCTGCCGGGTGACCTCTCTGCCGAGATGGCCTCGGTGCTCGATGAAGCCACCCGCAAGGCCGAAGGTAATCCCTTCTTTCTCTGTGAGCTCTTCCGCTCCCTGGGAGACCTCCAGCTCATCCGCCGGGACGACTCCGGGGCCTGGCGCCTGACCCAGCGCGACGTCGCCCTGCCGAGCACCATCCATGGCGTCGTGGCCGCTCGCCTGGACGCCCTGTCACCCCCTGCCAGGCAAGTCCTTCAAGTCGCCTCCGTCCTCGGGCGCGACTTCGACCGGAGCCTGCTGGAGACCGTCTGCACCGCCGGCTCCCTCGCCTCCGAGCTTCACGAGCTGCTGGCCGCCGAGCTGATTCGCCGGCGCCCCGCCATCTCGGAGCACTTTGCCTTCACCCAGGCACTCATCCAGGATGTCGCCTATCAGGGATTGCTCATCAAGCGCCGCCGCGAGCTGCACATGCGCGTCGGGTTGCACCTGGAGTCCCAGGTCCAGGCGGAAACGGACGGCGCCGAACTCGCCCCGGTCCTGGCCTATCACTTCCTCAGGGCCGAGGACGACGCCCGGGCATGCCGTTACCTGACGGAAGCCGGCAACCTGGCCAAACGCCTCTACTCCAACCACGAAGCCTGCCAGAACTACCTCGAGGCCCTTTCCCTGGCGGCCAAGCTCGGCGAGGATCGAACCTCGCTCCTGCGCGACCTCGCGGAGCTCAAGGCCACCATGGGGCAGTATGCGGATGCCCAGAAGCTCTTGGTGGAGGTGCTGGGGCTGGATCCTGATTGTGAAGGCTTTGCTGCCACTTACCTCCAGCTGGGAGGCGTGCTGGAGCGCCTCGGCAAGTACGAGGAGGCCCTCGCGGCTTATGAGCGTGGACTCGCCTACCTCAGTGACGGCAGCAGACCGGTAGAGCGCGCTCGCTTGCTGGCCGCCATCGCCCTTGTCGAGTTCTCCCTGGGCAAGTTCCAGGACGCCATCGACCGTTGTCGCTCGGCCAGGGCCGCCCTCGACCCCATGCATGCCAAGGAAATCGCCCTTTGCCTCAGCATCGAAGGGGGATGCCTCTGGCGCCTGGGTCGTCCCGCGGACGCCCGGGACTGTCACCTCGCGTCGCTGGCCCTGAGAGAGCAGATCCAGGACCTGATCGGCATCGGGTCGTGCCATAACAACCTCTCGCAGGCCTGCCGCGATCTCGGGGAGGCGGCCATCGCCTTGGAGCATTGCCGCAAGGCACTCGACGCCTATCGCAAAACGGGCGACCAGAGCCGGATGGCCACCGCGCTTCTGAACCTGGGTGCCATTCTGACCGACATGGGAGCGTTCGACCCGGCGCTGGACGTGTACGAAGAGGCGCTGGAGATCTGCCGGCGCATCCGCTACACGGCTCGCCTCGGGGTCGTCCTTTGCAACCTGGGCGAGGTCGAAACCAAGCGGAATCGCCTCGAAGCCGCTCGTGCCTACCTCGAGGAGGGGATCGCGATCCTCGAGAGCATCAACAACCAGGAAGCCCTCATCCATGCCAAGTTGATCATGAGCGAGACGCACCTGAAGGGCAGCTCGCTGCCCGAGGCCTGGGAGACGCTTCAGATGGCCCTGGAGCTGGCCAAGGAGCGGGGCAACGAGGTGCTCATCAACCTGGCTTACCGCCAGTTCGGCTGGCTATATCTGCAAACGGGGCGGCATGACGAGGCGATTGCATGGCTGGGGCGCAGCGCCAACGGCTTGCAATCGGCAAACGCCAAGCTAGAATTGGGGAGAACCCTGTTCAAACTAGCTCAAGCGCTCGCCCAGGGTCAGAAGTTGCCGACTGCGTTGGCCTCTGCCCGTCGCGCCAAGGGCCTTTTCGTCGAGCTTGGTGCCCAGTACGACGCCGGCCTGGTGGATGCCTGGCTGCTCGAGGCGGCAATAATTTCCTGACACGTTTCCGAATTGGAGGTCCCGTTGCTGTCCCGTTCTCTTCGATTGGCGCTGGTAGCGCCGATGCTTTTCATGCTGAGCGCTTGCAAGAGCCCCTTGCAGACGACGGGCGCCTCGGGGAAGGGCGAAGTCTCGGGTCAGGTAACCGCACCACCGGCGCAGGTCTCGGCCATCGGGGGCTTCGAGGCGTACCGCCTTCAGTCTTTCGCGGGTGAGGTTCCCATCGGAGCGCATGCGGTATTGCAGGCCTTCACGCTCGCGGGTGAGGCCATCCCGGCGGCGACGGCCCGCACGGATGCCGAGGGTCGCTTCACGATCTCCGGGGTTCCAACGGAGCAGGTTTCGCTGTTGAAAGCGACCGTCACGGGTAAGAATGGAAAGAGGTTGACGATCACGGGCCTCGTCAAGCCGGGGAATTCGGCGGTCGTCACCAAGGTCAGCGCTGCGTCCTCGATCGTGGCCCAGGGGCTCATTCGGCTGGGGTTGCCGGCCAAGGCTGCCGTGGTGAGTCAGGTTCTGTTGGACCAGGTGGTTGAGAAGCTTGCTAGCGTGGCGACCGAGGAGGATCGAAACCCCGATCTGACCGGCGAGGGGGACCTGGCCGGGGTATTCGACAGGGCGCTCTCGCGGACGTCCGCACTCAAGGAATTCGTGGACAAGATTTTCAAGTCCGAGCCTTAGCTCGCGTTGTGGAGGACTCATCGATGCGTTTCAAGCCCGCTCTTCCGCTCATGCTGTCGGCGACCCTCTTGCTGGCCGGCTGCGCCGATCTCTTCGGGGCGCTGGGCCTCATGGGGGTGACCGTGACCGGGCAGGTGCGGATTCCGCAGAACCAGCAGGCGGCCATTGGCGGCTTCGAGGCCTACCGGACGGCGGCGCATTTCTCGGGTGAGGTTGTGGTCGGGGCCAATGTGGAGGTGCAGACCTACACGCTGATGGGGCTTCCGGTCGCGAACTCGACGACCAAGACGGACACGACGGGAAGCTTCCGCCTGGAAGGCGTGCCCTCCGAGCGGGTTTCCGTGATCCGCGCGAGCGTCACGGGCAAGAACGGCAAGATCCTGCGCTTGGCGGGACTGGTCAAGGCGTCGGGCGGCTCGACGGTGACGGAGCTGAGCGCGGTCTCGACCATCGTGGCGGAGGGGCTGCTGAGTGAGGTGGGGTCGTCGGGGATCGAGCGCATGACGCAGGCGCAGATTGCCGAGCTGGAGCACGTGGTGACGCAGGCTGCCACGACGGCGCAGCAGAACGTGGACCTGAGTGGTGCGTCGGGTCCTTCCAGCAGCTTCGAGGCCATCGTGGGCGCGGACGCCGAGGTACGCGACCTGGTGGCGGCGCTGAAGGCCGGCCTGAGCACCGCGGCCCTGCGGCCGTGATGCATCGATGCCTTTTAATCAGCGTTTAAATTAATTTTATCTTAAACTTGTGATTACCTTCTCTTGACCTCGTCTTAGGGGGTTGCTACACTCGGAGGACACCCTGGAGGGTACCAGGGGTCGCCCCCGAAACGAGGACGATCATGAGAAAGCTGGTTTGCCACCCCTGCGGTGGGAAACGCGATATTCCCCAGTGCTGCGGCTTCCCGATGCGGATTCACAGCGGCGGGTTGATCTGCATGCGCTGTGCGCATGCGATCCGCAAGGACGACTTCATCCGGATAGCGCCGCTTTGCTGCGGCCAGCCGATGAGTCTGAAGTTCAACGCGACGACGGCGTCGTTGAGCCAGAAGGCTTTTGCGGTGAGCTCTTAGGCTCCCGCAAAAAAACCGTTCGGAGCCTGGGTTGACCAGGCTCCTTTTTTTGTAAGTTGGACAGCCGGTAAAGCAGCATGAGCCCGAGCCCGAGGTTGCCGGTGATCACCAGGAAGGTGAGCGGAAGGCGGACGCGCTTTACCACCTGGCTGGCGAGTAGCGCCAAGAGCATCTCCCGGGTGTTGACAGGCAAGCGTTGCATCGGCTCCTCCTGTTGGCGCATCCGACGGCTTCAGCATCCGCGATCTCACGCATGGAGGGCTTCGTGCCCCATGACGAGGATTTCGGTCGGATAGCCCAAATAGCTAGTTGACGAGCCAGCGGCTTCCCGCTAGGGTTGTACCAAGTGGCCGCATGGCCTTGGTGTCAAGGGGGCTCGTCATGGCGTACCGGCTCGGATCCCTGCTCATGGCGCTCTCGCTCGCCGCCCTGACGGGATGCAATCTCCTTCCCCCCACCTCTCCCGCCGAGATCAATACCCGGCTCGGAGCGGACGGCCGTGTGCGCCAGTTCTTCCTTGGCCCGCAGTCCAGCGGTCAGCTCACGCTCGGCACGGCCCGCAAGCTCCTCTTCTCCGTGTCTTCGGGCGCCTTCTCGCCGCGCGCCGAGAGCTTCCGCATCCAGGGCGAGCCATCCCAGCCGGCCGATCCGCATGGCCGCTTCCGCGAGTCCTCCCGGGCGATCGCCACTGAAGCCGCCGACGAGCCGATTCGCCGCCTCCAGGACATCCAGACGCCCCCCAAGGTGGGTGACCCGCCCCGCACCTTCTGGGTCAACACCGGCAACTCCACCTGGGCCGGCGACCGCCAGCAGCAGGCCAAGCTGATCGTCTCCAGCGCGCGCGCCCACTTCTTCGTCGATATCGACTCCAAGAGCGCCTACCACCTCGCCAGCGATCAGTTCGAGGCCAAGGTCAAGGAGCTCGCCGCGGCCTTCGACGCCACCATCTACCCCCGCGTCACCCAGGTCTTCGGCACGCCTCCCGATCCCGGCATCGACGGCGACCCGCGCGTCTACGTGGTCATCTCCCCGGCCGTCGACAACTTCGGCACGGACGCCGGCCTCATGGGCTACTTCTGGAGCCGCGACGTCCACCCCCGCTCCGGCGGGCAGGGCAACGTTCGCGACCACTCAAACGAGAAGGAAGTCATCTTCCTCACGGATCAGATCTTCAAGCAGAAGCCCTGGACCACCTACGGCACGCTCGCCCATGAGTTCACGCACCTGGTGGTCTACAACCAGAAGGTGCTCTTGCCCGCTCGCACCACGCCGGAGGAGACCTGGCTGGACGAGGGCATCGCCATGCTCGCAATGGATCTCTGCGGCTACGGCTTGCGCGACGGCAACGACGAGGTCGCCAAGGACATCGCCTTCTTCCAGGCGAACCCCGAGAAGTACTCGCTGACGGACTGGTTCCGCAACCCGCGCGGCTTCTCGTACGGCCAGAGCTACCTCTTCACGCGCTACCTCTACGATCGCTACGAGGCAGGCATGATCCGCGACCTCATTCGCAGCCCGCAGGTCGGCGTCACGGGAGTCGAGCAAGCCCTCGCTCCCCGGGGCATCAGTTTCGAGGACGTCTTCTCGGATTGGTCCATTGCCAACGCCATCTCGGGCCTGGGCCTCACCAGCGAAGCCCGGTATTCCTACGCCAGCGAGATCAACTTGCGGGGCAATTACGGCAGCGTGCAGCTCAAGGGCATCCAGCCCCGCCCGCTGGACGGCCCGGCCGATGTGACCGGGCCCACTCGCCCCTGGGGGACGGCGTATTACCTGCTCGGCTCGCCTCAGGACCGGACCTGGACCATGGACGTACGGCCGGGCATGAGCATGTTCGGCGGCAGCGTCGCCCTTCCCTAAAGCGACGGCCTCACTCCACCCGCACGCTCAGGATCCCGTCTCGCCCGTCGAGGCGCTTCACGACGTCCAGGCCCGAGATCACGTGCCCGATGACCTCGCCGCGCCGGAAGCCCGGCGACAGGGCCACGAAGTACTCCCGCTGGAACAGTTGCCCCCCCACGATGAAGCGCTGGTCGATCATGACGCTGCCCGCGATGGGCGTAAGGCCGGTCTTCTCGAAGCCATGCGCGCCCAGCGTGGCGAGGAAGGGGACGGCATTCGAGTCGCGAATCGGGCGGGACCCGGCAAGGCCGGAGGTGACATCGCGCGCTCCGGCCTCGGTGACGTCGGTGGCGGGGCTGCCGAGCTGCACGACGTCGGCGCGCGTCCGCCAGAAGCCTTCCCGGCGAAAGGCCCCCTCCTCGACGCGCTCGCGAAAGGCCCGGGTCAGCCTCGGCGCCTTGCCGCTGAAGAGCGCGATCCGGAAGACGCCCTCGGTGGTCTCGAAGCGTAGCACCGGGCCCGGCACGACGATCTGAGCGTAGCCCAGCAGGGACGCATCGGGCGTAACCCCCTGAGCCGAGACGCCACCGCCCGGCGCGGCCCATGCCGCCGCGCATGCGAGCGCCAGCAAGGCGCAAAGTCGCCGCTTCCCGAACCCGAACCCATGCCCCGGCGTTACTCCCGACATCCCAACCTCCGTCCCTCGAACCAAGGCTAGGTTGCTCGCTATGACAGGGTCTCCCCGGCATGATAGTCGAGCCGGCCGGGGACGCAATGCGCCCTCGCTCGTTGACGGGGCGGAACGCCAGGCTATACACTGGTTACATTATGTTTATCGATCGCGCCAACATCAAGGTCAAATCCGGAGACGGCGGAGACGGTGCCGTTCAGTTCCACCGCGAGAAGTACGTCGCCTACGGCGGCCCCTCGGGCGGTGACGGCGGGCACGGAGGGTCGGTCATCGTCGAGGCGACGAACGACCTGTCCACTCTGCTCGACTTCCGCTTCAAGCGGGAATTCGAAGCCGAGCCCGGTGCCGCCGGCATGTCCAAGAACCGCCATGGCCGCGGAGCCAAGGACATCGTCATCCGCGTGCCCGTCGGCACCGTGGTCTACGATGCCGACTCCAACGCCGTGCTCGCGGACCTCAGCCATTCCGGCGACCGCTTCGTCGCCGCTCCCGGCGGCAAGGGCGGCCGCGGCAACGCCCGCTTCGCCTCTCCCACCAACCGCGCCCCCACCACCGCCGAGCGCGGAGAGCCGGGCGTGCAGCGCAACCTGCGCCTCGAGCTCAAGCTCCTGGCGGACGTCGGCCTCGTCGGCTTCCCCAACGCCGGCAAGTCCACCCTCATCTCGGTCATCTCGGCGGCAAAGCCCAAGATCGCCGATTACCCCTTCACCACCCTCGAGCCCCAGCTCGGCGTGGTGAAACTGGGCGACGACTCCGTGGTCGTGGCCGATATCCCCGGCCTCATCGAAGGAGCGCACGCCGGGGCGGGTCTGGGTCACGAGTTCCTGCGCCACGTCGAGCGCACCCGCCTGCTACTGCACGTTCTGGATCTCTCCGGCGGCCCCGAGGAGCGGGACCCCCTCCAGGACTGGACCGTTATCAACACCGAGCTAAAGGCCTACTCCCCCGAGCTGGCCTCGCGCCCCATGGTCGCCGTCCTCAACAAGATCGACCTCCCCCACGCCCAGGAGAACCTGGACCGGGTCAAGGTCGACCTCGAGAACCAGGGCTTCGCCGTCTTCCCGATCTCGGCGGCCACCCGCGAAGGCATCCAGGAGCTGCTGAACTACGTTCACCACCGCATCTCCCAGCTGCCCCCGCCGCCCACCTTCATCCCGGAGGCCCCCGAAGCCGCCCAGCCGGTCAAGCCGTTCGAGCTGGCCCGCCAGGACCGCATCTGGGTCGTCACCGGCGATCGGATCGAGCGGATGGTCGAAAACCTCGACCCCGACAACACGGAGTCCCTCTACCGACTCGAACGCACGCTCTCCAAGCTCGGCGTCTACGACGCCCTCAAGGCCCGGGGAGTCAAGGACGGAGACACCGTCCGCGTCGGAGCGATGGAGTTCACCTACGTCGAATGACCGCCCCGCGTCTGGTCATCAAGGTCGGCACCTCCACCATTACCACCCGAGACGGCCTCAACGGCAAGGTGCTCATGCGCCTCGCCATGGCCGTCTCGGACCTGGTGGAGCGCGGCTGGCGAGTCGTCATCGTCACGTCCGGCGCCGTCGGCGCCGGACGCTTCCGACTGGGCATGCCCCAGCGACCCCGCACGCTGCCCGAGAAGCAGGCAGCCGCCGCAGTGGGACAAGGACGCCTCATGCACGCCTACGAGGCCGTCCTCGAGCCCCTGGGGCTCGCCTCCGCCCAGATTCTCCTCACCCGCGCCGATCTCTCTGACCGGCAGCGCTACCTCAACGCCTCCAACACCCTGTCCACCCTCCTCGACTTCGACCCCCCGGTCGTTCCCGTCATCAACGAGAATGACTCGGTGGCCGTCGACGAGCTCAAGGTCGGAGACAACGACACCCTCTCGGCCCTGGTCGCCCAGATGATCGAGGCCCAGTGGCTCGTCATCTTCTCGGATGTCGAGGGCCTCTACGACCGCAACCCCAACCAGCACCCGGACGCGAAGCTGCTGTGCGAGGTCTCCGAGATCACCCCGGAGATCGAGGCCCTGGCGGGGGGATCCGGCTCGGACGTCGGCACCGGCGGCATGATCACCAAGCTCGCCGCCGCCAAGATCGTCACCTCCAGCGGCATCCCGATGATGCTCATGTCCGGCCGCGAGCCCGAACGCCTCATCGACCTCGTCGACGGGCGCCAGCCCACGGGCACCAAGTTCTTGCCGCGCATGGACCGCATGGAGAGCCGAAAGCGCTGGCTCGCCTACGGCATGGCCCCCAAGGGGGCGCTCGTCCTGGATGCGGGAGCCGTCACGGCCATCAGCCTGGGTGGCAAGAGCCTCCTTCCGGCGGGGATCGCGCGCCTCGAAGGCGAGTTCACCGCAGGCGACACGGTTCGGGTCCTGACCTTGGAGGGCCGTGAGCTCGCCCGCGGAATCACCAACTACGCCGCCGACGAGATCCGCCGCATCACCGGCCGAAAATCCGCCGAGATCGAGCAGATCCTGGGCTACAAACCCGCCGACGAGGTCATCCACCGGGACAACCTGGCTCTCCTCTGATGCCTTGCCAGGCGACTATGCCCTCGATATGATCCCTTAGTTGTTGCAAGAGGAGGGGCCATGGCCATCACTATCCCGACCGTCCGCCAGCAGGCGGAGAATGCCAAGCTCGTCGCCAGCCAGCTCGCCCGGACGGATTCGGCCACGCGGGATCGTGCCTTACTGGCGATCGCCCGCCGCATCGAAGACGAGGCCGACGCCATTCGCGCGGCCAATGCCCGGGATCTCAAGCGATCCGAGGACGCCGGCACCACCGCTGCCCTGCTGGACCGCCTCTCGCTCAAGGGTGAGCGCGTCGCCGCCATGGCGCAAGGCCTGCGCGACCTCGTGGACCTTCCCGATCCCCTGGGCGAGGTCATGCGCGGCTGGACCCGGCCCAACGGCCTGCGCATCGAACAGGTGCGGGTTCCGCTGGGCCTGGTCGGCTTCATCTACGAGTCGCGCCCCAACGTCACGGTCGAGGCTACCGGTCTCTGCCTCAAGTCCGGCAATGCCCTGCTGTTACGCGGCAGCTCGGCGGCCTGGGAGTCCAACCAGGTGCTCATCCGCGTGATCCAGCAGGGCCTCGAAGAAGTCGGTCTGCCGGCGGACCTGGTCCAAGGGGTGCAGAACCCGGATCGCGACGCCGTCGACGAGATGCTGGGCCTCACCGGCCTGCTGGACGTCGTCATCCCCCGCGGCGGCGCGGGCCTGATCCAGCGGGTCATCCAGATGGCCCGGGTGCCCGTCATCGAGACCGGGGTCGGCAACTGCCACGTCTACGTCGACGCGTCCGCCGACGAGGCCATGGCCACGCGCATCGTTGTCAACGCCAAGTGCCAGCGGCCTGGAGTCTGCAACGCCACCGAGACGCTGCTGGTCCATGCCAGCCGCGCAGCGGAATGGCTGCCCAGCGCGCTCACGCACCTCAGCGAGGCCGGGATCGAGATTCGCGGGGACGAGCGGGTCCGTGAGGTCTATCCCGAGGCCCTTGAGGCCACGGACGCCGACTGGGAGACTGAGTACCTGGATCGGATCCTGGCGGTCAAGGTCGTGGATTCGCTGGAAGCCGCCATCGCCCATATCTCCCGCTATGGCACCCGGCACTCGGAGGCCATCGTCACCAACGACTACGAGGCGGCCGAGCGCTTCCTCGCCGAGGTGGACGCGGCGGCGGTCTACGTGAACGCCTCCACCCGCTTCACCGACGGGGGCGAGTTCGGCTTCGGCGCCGAGGTCGGCATCTCGACCCAGAAGCTGCATGCGCGGGGTCCCATGGGCCTCAAGGAGCTGACCACCACCAAGTACCTGGTGCGAGGAAACGGTCAGGTACGCTGATGCGCGTCGGCCTCTTCGGAGGAAGCTTCGATCCCATCCATCTCGGACACCTGGCGGTCGCCGCCTGCGCACGCGCGCAGGCGGGCCTCTCGGAGGTGTACTTCGTTCCGACCCGCCTCTCTCCACTCAAGCAAGCCCTCCCTCCGGCCCCGGACCTCGACCGCTGGGCCATGGTGGTGCTCGCGACCCTGTCCGAGC
Organism: Candidatus Sericytochromatia bacterium; assembly: GCA_036676455.1. GTDB lineage: Bacteria > Cyanobacteriota > Sericytochromatia > S15B-MN24 > UBA4093 > UBA4093. The sequence goes on along the minus strand of JAKFCW010000111.1, from coordinate 14,643 downwards.
CGGCTTACCGCGCCGCGTCCTGGGACCTCGATCGTGAAGGCCCGTCCTACACGGTGGATACCCTCCGGATCGCCCGGCGAGAGCTGGGAGATGCGGCTGAGCTCTACTGGATCATCGGGGCGGACAACCTGGTGGCCTTGCCGCGCTGGCACGACGTGGAGGGAATCCTCGCCCAGGCCAGGTTGCTGGTCATCCCGCGCGAGGAGTTGCACGGGCCGGAGCTGGCCCAGGCCAGGCTGGCCCTGCCGGAAGCCTGGCATTCCCGGATCGATCTGCTGGACATGGAGCCCGTCGGGGTTTCGAGCACGGACGTTCGCGAGCGCTTGCAGGCTGGAAGGCCGGTCGAGGGGTTGGTCCCTGGATTGACCATGGCTTACATCGAGCGCTACAATCTCTTCCGGCCTGCCGAGAGGTGATTCCCGAGCAGAGCGGATCCGAGGAGGGTTCGTTAGCGGCCACGATCGAAGGACTCCTGATGATTTCCAACTCGACCCTCAACGATGCCATCGTCTCCTATCTGCGCGAAAAACTCTCGGACAAGCGCGTTGCGCATATCCTGCGGGTGGCGGAGACGGCACGGCAACTGGCGGAGGCCCATGGCCTGAATGGCGAGCGGGCGTACACGGCCGCCCTGCTTCACGACAACGCCCGGGAGACTCCCGGCCCCGTTTTGCTCGAGGAGTGCCGCCGGCGGGGCATCGCGATCCTGCCGATCGATGAGGTGAATCCCATCCCGCGCCTGCACGGGCAGCTCGGAGCGGCGATCGCCCGCGAGCGCTTCGGGATCAGCGATCCGGAGATCCTCAACGCCATCTCGAGCCATACCTTGGGCCGCGTGGGCATGACCCCGCTGGAGATGACGGTCTTTCTGGCCGATTACACCGAGCCGGGACGCGACCCGCACGAGGGGCTTTCGGAGGTCCGCGAGGCCGCCCGGCAAGACCTGTCGCTAGCGACGCGCTTGGCGATGGATTACACTATGCGGTATCTGCTCGACAAGAAGCGGTCTTTGCACCCGCAGGTCGTCGATGCGCGAAACTGGATTTTGACGAATGCGGGGGCGTCCTCGCAAGCGCAAGGAAGCAACGGAGGAAACTCTTGACCGACAGCCGAAAGATGGCCGAACAGGTGGCCCTGGCCGCCGACGACAAGAAGGCCAAGGACATCACCCTGATCGAGGTGGAGAAAGTCTCCACGGTGGCGGATTACTTCGTGGTCGCCACTGGCACCTCGACCACCCAGGTGAAGGCGATCGCCGACTCGGTCGCCGACCGCATGGAGCAGGGCGGCTTCGCCCAGCCCCGCATCGAGGGCGGCCGTGAAGGCCGCTGGGTCCTGCTGGATTACGGTCCGGTGGTGGCCCACGTCATGCTCGACGAGGAGCGCGAGTTCTACGGGCTCGAGCGGCTCTGGAAGAACGGCCGGGTCGAAGCCTGGCAGGCCCCCCCGGCCGTCGTCTAGCGCCCTACTTTCTCCGTCTTCAGCTCCGTGCGAATCTTCACGGGCTGCGCCGGCCGCCTATCCTTGCGGTGTTCCCGCAGGTAGGCGGCCGCTGATTTGACGCCCGCCACGAAGGCCGCGGTATTGAGTACCAGCGGCTGAGCCACGGCCTTGTTGACCAGTAGCGTGGTCTGGCCGATGGATTGCACGGCGGAGTTGGCTGCATCGATGGCCCCGTCCAGCTTCTCCAGCTTACCGTTGACGTCCGCCGTCAGGTCCTCGGTGTTCTTGAGGTTCTGCTGGGCTTCGACCAGCAGCGCTTGCAGCTGCGGGATGAAGACCGAGCGCGCCTGGGCGATGAGAACGCTCGCCTGCCAGAGCACCACGGCCAGCAACGCCCCCACGGCGACCACCGCCACGATCAAGACCACGTATAGAACATTCAGCAGGGTGATCTCCAAGGCAGGCCTCCTTTCGCTGAAGCGGCCGTCCCGGCCTTACGGGGCCGCCCCCGCCCGCATGGTGGCGCGACTCGCGAGGGAGCGGCTCCGCTTCAGACCGTAACAAAATGTCATAATTGTCGTCAAGCAGCAGGCACCGCCTTGCCGCTTGGCTTCACTATACCCGCTCGCCGCTTTTCCGCCTGGTATCTTCCTCACAACCCGACCTTCGGCTTGCTTGTGTGGCAGGGCCATAGCAAGCACGACAGCCGCCCGATCATGCGCAAGGTTTCCGGGGGGACGGGTATATCCTCCCAAGGGGCCCTTGGGGCCAAGGAGGTTGTATGTCGCTTCATCACAAGTCGCGGGCGCTGTTGGCCGTGGCCGTCCTCACCTCGGGCCTGCTCGGCTGCACCGGCCTGCCCATGTCGGGGGTCGACCCCAAGACCGGCCTCGATCCTGCGATCGAGGAGCCCGGCCAGCAGCTGCTCAGTAACGGTGCGGCTACCGCCATCTCCGACGTCGTGGCCACCCTGCGCGATGTCGGCGCCCTCAAGAACATGGCCAATCCCCAGCCTCTACTGAGCAACAACGCCAGCGGCAATCTCCTCAGCAACGGCATGGGCAGCTACCACCTCGCGAGCTATCGCGTGGCCAGCACGGACATGCCGCCGGACGACTTCGAGCGCATCGTCTGGACCGACTCGAACAAGGACACCTGGGAACAGGCGGCTCCCTTCCAGGGCGTGATCACGGGCACGCTCGACGGCGTGGAGGTCGAGCGCTACACCTACACCGTCGACGAGCTGTCGCCGGCGACCTACAAGCGCACGGAGGTCGTGGAGAAGTCGTTCTTCCGGCCGCTCGGCACCTACGCAATTGACGGCACGACCACGATGCAGCAACAACTCGACGAAAAGGGCCGCACCGTCGTTATCGTCGCGGGAATCTGCACCTTTACGGCCGGCGAGGGGGCCGCGCGCCAACTCGACTACCAGATGCAGATGCACCTGAATGGCCAGGATGCCGAGCGGGTGGTGATGGACGTGACGGGCGCGACCCCCATGGGAGCGACCGTGGCCATCGCGACGCTTTACACGGACGAACTGCAGGACGATACGCGCGTCAAGACCCTGTCGGGCAGCGGCACGCTCACGGTCGACGGCCGCAGCCTCGCCTTCGAATCGGCGGCGGAGAAGATAGGCACCCAGCTGCCCAGCGGCCACGTCGCGCTGGCGCTGGCCGACGACTTCCGCCTGCACTTCGCGTTCGCGCCGGATCAGCCCCTGGTGGCCACGCAGCGCAAGTCGGATGATACCGTGGTCAAGACCCTGACGACCCTCGAGGCTACGACCAAGGTCCTGATCGTACATCCGGATGGCAAGGAGGAGCACCTGGACGTCATGGTGCTGCCCAAGCTGTACCGCCTGGGGATGGCCATCGTGCTCCCCCCGCTATAGGGTATGAGCGTTCATGTGATTCGCGAGGGCCGGCCTTCGGACCGGCCTTTTCTCCTGGAAGTCCTGAAGCTGTCAGCGATCGCCTCCTACCCTTCCCTGGCCGCGCTGGGGCGCCTGACCCTGCGCGAAACCCTCGAGACCTTCTACGCCGAGTACGATCAGCGCGCGAAGCGCGTCTGGATCGCCGAGGTCGAGGGCGCGCCGGCGGCGGGTTTGTGGGGGCTGCACGCGATTCATCCGGTCCTCGAGGAGCCTGAATTGCTGGTGGTGGCGATCGCCACCCTTCCCGAGTACCGTGGCAGGCGTCTGGCCCGGTCCTTGATGGACCATGCGGCCCATGAAGCGCGCGCCGAGGGGCTGAGGTCGCTGAGGCTCTTTGCCAATCCGGCGAACGCGGTGGCCATGGCGCTGTATCGGTCGCTCGATTTCTCCGCGCTTACCGTGGAATTACGGAAGGCGCTCGGCTGAGGAAGGAGCTATAATTTTGCAGGCCCCCGCCTGACCTCCTCCTTTCCACTCGATTCCTTGGTTTGCTCGACTGGAGGTGCCGGGGTCGCCTGCGTTGAAAGAGGAAACCATGACCGTCACAGCTCAGAGCGAGGCCACGCTTTCGCGCCGGGAGCCCCTCGTCAACGACTTCTCCATCGAAGTCGCCACCGTCAACGGCTCCGGCTCTCAGTCGGCCAATAATATTTTGATGCGCGCCATCTTCCAGATGGGCATCCCGGTGAGCGGGAAGAACCTCTTCCCCTCCAACATCGCCGGCCTTCCCACCTGGTTCACCATCCGCGCCAACCGTCACGGCTACATCGCCCGCAAGGCCGATTCCGAGATCGTCGTCGCCATGAACCCGGAGACCCTCCAGGCCGACGTCCAGAAGCTGCGCCCGGGCGCGGTGCTGATCTACAACTCCGACCTGAAGGTCACGGTCTCGCGCGACGACGTGATCGTCCTGGCCGTCCCCTTCGGCAAGCTCGCGACCGAGGCCTGCCCCGAGGTGAAGCTGCGCAAGCTCGTCACCAACATGGTCTACGTCGGCGTGGTCGCCCAGGTGCTCGGCATCGACATGGCCGAGGTGGAAGCCGCCCTGCGCAAGCAGTTCAAGGGCAAGGAGAAGGCCGTCGAGCTCAACCTCGGAGCCGTCAAGGCGGGTGCCGCCTGGGCGAGCGAGAACGTCGAGGCCGAGATTCCCTATCACCTCGAGCGCATGGATGCGACCAAGGGCAAGGTCATCATCGAGGGCAACCGCGCGGCGGCCATCGGCTGTCTCTTCGGCGGCTGCACCGTCGTAGCCTGGTACCCTATCACCCCGTCCTCCTCGCTTTGCGAGAACCTGATCGGTTACCTCTCCAAGTACCGGGTCAAGGACGGCAAGGCCAGCTTCGCCGTGGTCCAGGCCGAGGACGAACTCGCCTCCGCCGGCATGGTCGTCGGTGCCGGCTGGGCCGGTTCGCGCGCCATGACCGCGACCTCGGGGCCCGGCATCAGCCTGATGGCCGAGTTCGTGGGCTATGCCTACTTCACCGAGATCCCCGGCGTCTTCTTCGACGTCCAGCGGACGGGCCCCTCGACGGGCCTGCCGACCCGCACGATGCAGGGCGATCTCTTCTCGCTGCACACGCTCAGCCACGGCGACACCCGCCACCCCGTGCTGATCCCCGGCAATCCGCGCGAAGCCTACGAGGACGCCATGGCCTCCTTCGACCTGGCCGAGCGCCTACAGACGCCGGTCTTCGTCGCTCTGGACCTGGATCTCGGCATGAACAACTGGATGACCGAGCCCTTCGAGTATCCGACCAAGGGCTTCGACCGTGGCAAGGTGCTCGACGCCGAGGCCCTGGAGAAGGTGGCGGAGTTCGCCCGCTACCAGGAAGTCGACGGCGACGGCATTCCCTACCGCACCCTGCCCGGCACGCCCCATCCCAAGGCGGCCTACTTCACCCGCGGCTCGGGTCATGACGCGCATGCCCGCTACTCCGAGCGGCCCGCGGACTACACCTTCATCATGGACCGCCTGGCCCGCAAGCTGGACACGGCGCGCACGCTCGTTCCGCAGCCCGTGATCGACTGGCGCGACGCCGCGATCACCCTCTTGGCCTACGGCACCAGCGACGCGGCGGTCATGGAGGCGCGCGATCAGCTGCGGGCGCAGGGCATCGAGACGAACTACGTCCGGGTTCGCGCCCTGCCCTTCAGCCGGGATATCCACGATCGGATCGCCAAGAGCGCGCGCGTCTACGTCGTGGATCAGAACCGGGACGGCCAGATGCTGGAGCTGCTCAAGCTCGACTTGCCCGCCTCCGAGATCGGCAAGCTGCACAGCATCCGGCACTACGATGGATTACCTCTCGATGCGCAATCGGTCCTCGAGGGCGTCCTGGAAAGGGAGAACGCGTAATGGCCTCGCAGGCACCAGTCACCAACTCCATCGGGCTCGCCCTCAACGACTACAAGGGAGCCGTCTCCACGCTCTGCGCCGGCTGCGGCCATGACGCCGTCACGGGGCAGATCGTGCGCGCCTTCTACCAGCGCGGCGTGGATCCCCAGCGGGTCGCCAAGTTCTCCGGGATCGGCTGCTCCTCCAAGACCCCAGCCTACTTCCTCAACCAGGCCCACGGCATCAACTCGGTGCACGGCCGCATGCCCTCGGTGGCCACCGGCGCGCTGCTGGCGAACCGGGATCTCATCGGCATAGGCATCTCCGGCGATGGCGACACGGCCTCGATCGGCATGGGCCAGTTCGTCCACTTGGTTCGCCGCAACGTGCCGATGATCTACATCATCGAGAACAACGGGGTCTACGGACTCACCAAGGGCCAGTTCTCGGCGACCGCCGACGTGGGTTCGGTCCTCAAGACCGGCGTCGTGAACGACCTGCCTCCGGTCGACCTCTGCAGCTTGGCCGTCGAACTGGGAGCGTCCTTCGTGGCGCGCTCCTTCTCGGGGGATCCCAAGCAGCTGGCGGCCTTGCTGGAGGCAGCGATCGCCCATCGCGGCACTGCCGTCCTCGACGTCATCAGCCCCTGTGTCACCTTCAACAACCACGAGGGCTCGACCAAGAGCTACACCTACGCCAAGGAGCACGAGATCCCGCTCCATGAAATTGGCTTCGTGCCGGCCTACGAGAACCTCGAGGCGGAATACGAGCCTGGCGAAACCCGGGTCGTCGAGATGCACGACGGGTCGAAGATCACCCTCAAGAAGCTCGAGCGCGACTACGATCCTTCCGATCGGCTCGCGGCCCTGAACACCCTGCGCCAGACCCGCGACGAGGGGCTCTTCCTGACCGGGCTCTTCTACGTGAACCCCGACCAGGAGGACTTCACCTCGATGCTGAAAATCCACGACAAGCCGCTCTCCCGCTTGCAGGAAGACGACCTGCGGCCGGGTCCGGACGTGCTCTCGGCGATCATGCAGGGACTCGTCTAGCGACATATCTGTCGGACCCGCGGGGCGCCAAACGGCGCCCCGCTTCTTTTTAATCCTCGCAAGCCGCTTGCAGGGAGAAGGGGGCCATCGGTAGTCTAGGGTCGTTCTTGGCGACGAGGGCGATGAAAGGACGGGATGATGGCCGACCCGAACGCGACGCGACCCGATCCGGAAGTGCCGCTGGATCCGATGGGGCTGGTTGGATCGGAGGACCTGGCGCGAATCAACCGAGAGACCGCGCCCATTCTCGACGAGATGGCCGTGGACGTCACGCTGGCGAACCGCAGCACTCCGCCTTCCGGCATGACCAGCGGGGGCATGTTCTTTCCCGACGAGGTCCAGCCCTGCCACGAGCAGGCCGGCGTATCTCCTGGAAACGCCGACGCCGAGAGCGACGACTGGGACCACCTGGGGGGCTAGCGCCCTCGGCTATCACCCGGGGATTTTTTCTCCGCGGAACACTCGCTCCAGATAGGCAAGGTGAAGCGGAAGCTGCTTCCCTTGCCTACTTTGCTGCGCACCTCGATATGGCCGCCGTGGGCCTCCACCAGACCCTTGGTGATGGGCAGGCCCAGACCGGTGCCTCGCACGGTGAGGGTCTGGTCGACGCGGAAGAAGCGGTTGAAGAGCTTCGGCATGGCGTCTTGGGGGATGCCGATTCCGGTGTCGGCGACCTCGATTTCCACCTGATCGTCGTCCTGCCACGCGCGCACGCAGATCTTGCCGCCAGTGGGCGTGAACTTCAAGGCGTTGGAGAGCAGGTTGGTGAGGATCTGGCTCAGGCGGTCGGGATCGGCATCGAGCTCGGGGAGGTCTGGCGGGAAGTCCAGGGTGATCGATAGCTTGCCTCGCTTGGCGAGGGGCATCAGCGAGGAGACGACCTTCTTCGCGAGCTCGCGGAACTCGACCGGGGCTCGCGAGAGGCTGAAGCGACCGGCCTCCATGCGGGCGTAGTCCAGCAGGTCGTTGATGAGCCCGAGCAGCCGCTCGGTCCCAAAGAGGATCTGCGTGACGTAGTGTTTTTGCTTGGGGTTGAGATCCCCGGCGACGCCCTCCTCGAGGAACTCGGCGAACCCGGTGATGGCCGTGAGGGGGGTTCGTAGCTCGTGGCTTACGGCGTTGAGGAAGTTCGCCTTCAGCTCGTCGAGGTGGCGCAGGTCCTCGATGGCCGTGCGCAGTTCCCGGGTGCGCTCCTCCACTTCCTCCTCCAGCTTTTGGCGGTGGTCCATCCGCGAGGTCACGCGCTCGGTGGCGTCGACGCTGGCGATCAGCAGGCCCATCGTCTCGCCGAGCGAGATCGGAGCGAGGGAGACGTCCCAGTAGCTGATCGGCTTGCCGTTGCCACCTACGGGGATCTCGTCGGCGTGATAGGACCGTCCTTCCGTGCGCAGCCAGCGGAGCTGGGTGCGCAACTCGGGGCCGAGCGGCATGACCTCGAGCCAAGGTCGCCCCACGACGGTCGTGGGGTCCACTCCAAGGTATTGCTGGAGGTATTTCGCGTAGAGGGGATTGAGGTAGTGGATGCGCAGCTGCTCGTCCAGGATGCAGATGCCGACCGGGAGCTGCTTGAAGAGCAGATCCAAGGGGATCGCGGGTAGCTTCCCGCCGAGGTGGACATCCGGAGTGGCCATGGCCTCCCCCTTGCTCGCCCGGTTGGCCTCATGGCTCATTATAGAAGTATCATCACGCTTCGTAAAGCAGTCGAGCGGCGGGTTAGCGCCTGCGGCTTTCAGTGAGAATGCGTCGCGGACCTAAAGCAACGAGCGGTTAGTGTTCGGGATCCGCGTCCATGCGAGGGTGGCGGCCGAGCTGGACCGCCCGCTGATACGCCGCATCCGCCCCCTGCGTATCGCGCAGGTCGCGCAGCACGGAGCTGAGATGCATGTAGGCCTCGGCGAAGCCGGGGTCGATCCGGATGGCTTCCTTGTAGGCCTTCGCCGCCTCTTTGTAGCGCTTGAGCTGATAGAGGGTGGCGCCGAGATCGTGGTAGGCCACGGCATCGCTGGGATCGCGGGCGATGACCTCCAGGTACTGCTCGACCGCTTGCCGCCGCTGCCCGCTCTCGGCCAGCAGGTGCGCGTAGAGGAATCTCAGCTCCACGTCGTCGGGGACGTGGTCGAGGGCGATCTTCAGCTGTCGGGTGGCGCCCTTCCAGTCTCCCTGGGTACGCAGCAGCTGGGCCAGGTTGTGGTGGGCGTTGGCGTTCGCGGGATCCTCTTCCAGGGCGCGGCGGTACTCGCGCACGGCGCCCTTCATGTCGCCTTCGCGCTCGAGGATGTGCCCCAGGTTGTGGTGGGCGTAGGAATGATGGGGATCGGCGGCCAGCACCCGGAAGTACTCGCGCTTGGCGCCTTCGAGGTCCGCCAGCTGCTCCAGCGACCAGCCCAGCTCGAAGCGGGCGTCGACGTCGTCGGGGTCGACCTCGAGGAGGTTCGAGAGCTCGGCGATGGCTTCTTCCCAGCGGCCTTGCTGCTCGTAAGCCCAGGCCAGGTGCAGGCGGGCTTCGGTGTCCTGGGGGTCCGAGCGCAGGGCGGCCTGCAAGGGGCCCACGGCGCCTTCCCAGTCGCCCTGGTCGATCAGCGCCGAGCCGAGGTTGTAGAGGGCGTTGAGGTTACGCGGATCGGTCTGCAGGGCGCGCTGGTACTCGGCGATCGCCTCGGCGATCTTGCCGCGCTGGTAGAGGATCCAGCCGAGATGGTTATGGCCCCAGGAGTCGCCGGGCATCCGGCGCAGCAGCTCGCGGATCTCGCTCTCGGCGCGGTCGAGGTCGCCTTCCTGCTCCAGGATCCAGGCCAGCTGGCTGCGGGCGTCGATGTCGTCGGGGTCTAGCTCGAGGGCCCGCGAGTAGAGGGCGATCGCCTCGGGGGCCTCCATGCGCTGGGCTGCCACCATGCCAAGCAGGCGATGGGCGGGAGCATGATCCGGATAGATGGAGAGCGCTTCGCGGCAGCCGGTCTCGGCCTCGGCGGTCATGCCCTTCAGGAAGTGGCGGTGGGCCTCCATGACGACGGCGTCGGCGCGCTCGCGCTCCTTTTCCCGGGCCTCGACCTGATGGGCGACGCGGGATTGCAGCTGGGCCGAGGCGTTGCGTCCCTGCAGCGAGTAGGTCATGGCCAGGTCGTGGTGCGGCAGTGACCAGTCGGGCTTGCGCTGGATGGCCTTCTGGAAAGCCTGGCTGGCAGCTTCGAAGTCTCCCTGTTCGAACTTGATGGCTCCCACGCCCTGGTTGGCGATGGCGTTCTCGGGATCGAGCAGCAGGGCGGCCTTGAAGGCCGCGAGCGCGCCTTCCAGGTTGCCCGCGAAGAAGAGCATGGTGCCCAGTTCGTTATGGGCTTGTAGGTTGGTGGGATCCAGGGCGAGGCCCTTGCGCTGCATCGCGATGGCTTCGTGGGTGTTGCCTTGCTTCTCGAGTCCCCACGCCAGCGCGAAATGCGCCTCGGCGTAAGTGGGGTCGGCGTCCACGGCCTGCCGGTACTCACGCAGCGCGCCGGCGAGGTTGTCCTTCTCGGCGTAGACTTCGCCGAGCAGGAAGTGCGCCTGGGCGCTGGCGGGATCCATCCGGATGGCGAGGCGCAGCGCGAAGATGGCATCGCTCAACTGCCCGCGCTCCAGGTAGTCCGAGCCAAGCCGGCAGAGTCCGTCGGGAGTGGAAGGATGAGGTTGGGGATCGAAGGGAGAGGTAGGTGGCGTTTGGTCCATAATCCTTCAATCATACCAAAACCTGGGGCGTCCCGCAGCGTTCCGCGCACGCGATATCGGAAACTCGGCTGCAGAAGCGGGCTCTGACGGTGAGAAACGACTTTCGCTAGCCATGGGTTTGAGGTAGGATGAGGCAGGAATCCCGCTGCTTGTAGGAGGGCCCCATGGCAACCAGTGAGTCCGAGGCGATCGCCACGATGATCAACCAGCGCGTCTGGGCAGTGGTGGGAGCTTCCAATCACCACCACAAGTTCGGGCGCCGCATCTTCGACGTCCTCAAGCGTTCCGGCTACACGGTCTACGCCGTGAACCCCAACGTCGACGGGCTCGATGACGGCACCCCCACGTATCCGAGCATCCAGGACATGCCGGTGGTGCCGGACGTGGTGGACGTGGTCGTGCCCCCTGCTGCGGGCATGGCCGTGGTCGAGGATTGCCTGGCCAAGGGCGTCCAGAACATCTGGTTCCAGCCGGGCGCCGAGTCGGAGGCGGCCGTGTCCCGGGCGCAGCAAGCCGGCATGACGGTCATCTGGGGCGGAGCCTGCGCCATGGTCGAGGCCAAGACCTGGTAGCACGCCCTGCCATCTTGCTCAATAAGAGGAGTCGCATGAAGACGCGTACGGAGAAAGAACTCGAGCAGCTGAGTCAGCGAATTCTGGCCACCGGGACCAAAGTTTGCCCCGACTGCGGCAAGTCGACCCTGAGCTTGCAATTCGACGCCAACTACACCAAGATCCGCTGCAGCGCCTGCGACTTCAAGGTCGAGGAGTACTTCGGAGGCTAAAACCAAGCGCGCCGGGCAAAAGCCCGGCGCGCTTGGTTTTTGTCTGTCCGCTAGATTTCCCGGCGGCCCTCCAGGGCCTTCACCAGGGTCATCTCGTCGGCGTACTCGAGGTCGCCTCCGACCGGTAGCCCGAAGGCGATGCGGGTCACCTTCACGCCCAGCGGCTTGATGAGCCGGCTGAGGTAGAGGCTGGTGGCCTCGCCCTCGATCGACGGGGGAATGGCCAGGATGACCTCCTTGACCGTATCGCCGTGCAGCCGCGAGACCAGCTCCTTGATCTTGAGCTGTTCGGGGCCGATGCCGTCCATCGGCGAGATCAGCCCCTGCAGGACGTGGTAGCCGCCGCGGTACTCCTTGGTGCGCTCCACGGCCACCAGGTCCTTGGGCTCCGAGACCACGCAAACCGTTGCGGGGTCCCGCGCCGGGTTGGCGCAGAGCTCGCAGGGGTCCATGGCGCTCAGGTTGGAGCACTGGCTGCAGAACTTGATCTGCTCCTTGGCATCGGTGAGGGCCCGGGCCAGCTTCTGCACGTCCGCAGCAGGCTGCTTCAGCAGGTGATAGGCCAGACGCTGGGCGCTCTTGGGGCCGATGCCGGGAAGCCGTTGCAGCTCCTCGATGAGCTGCGCGAGGGGTTTCGAGTAGAACAACCTGGACTCTTTCTAGAAGCCGAGACCGGGCATGCCCATGCCGCCGGTGATGGAGCCCATGGAGGACTCGGCGAGGCCGGCAGCCTTCGTCTGCGCGTCCTTGACGGCCGCGAGGACGAGGTCCTCGAGGGTCTCGACGTCCTCGGGATCGACCGCCTCGGGCTTGATGCGGATCGCCGTGATCTCCTTGTGGCCGTTGGCGCTCACCGTGACGGCGCCGCCGCCCGCGGTTCCTTCGACCGACTGGCTGCCCAGATCCTCCTGGGCCTTCAAGAGGGCCTCTTGCATCTTCTGGGCCTGTTTCATCATCTTGGCCATATCCATGCCACCGCCGCCGAACCCGCCTGGACGCATTGCAAACTCCTTTCAAGTGGGGGTGAATCCCCCCATTATACCTAAAGTCGAGCCGCGGGCGCTAACGCGACGCGTACCGAACCTTTTTGGAGCGTGCCTCGTCTAGTCCTCGAGAGAAGGCGGTGAACCCGCCGCTTAGGGTCGGGTCAATGAGGATGAGTCGCATGCAAGAAGTCAATCGGGTCCGAGCGGTCGCCGCGGTTGCGGTCCTTGAGGGAGGGATCCCCGTCGGGTATAATCCCAGAGTTTCCGTTTGGACCCCGCCTCTGCCGCGGGAGGTCCCCCCGACGAAAGGATCCCGTTTGGCGAATGCACCCGAGCAGCTCGAGCTGCTCCGGCGAGCCCAGTCGGGAGACAAGGCGGCTTTCGAGCGCCTGATCTCCCCTCACATGAACCGCTTCTACGGGCTCGCCTACCAGATGATGGGCAACGCGGAGGACGCCGCGGACGTCACCCAGGACGCCATGATCAAGGCGTACCGTGCGCTCGGCACGTACCGGGGCGACGCGGAGGTCTTCACCTGGATCGCGCGGATCATCCGCAACACCGCGCTCGACGAGCTGAAGCGCGCCGTGCGCAAGCACGAGGATCCGGTCGACGTCATCCCCGAGACCCCCGTGCACACCCTGGAGCGCAAGGCGGAAGAGTCCGAGTTGCAGGTCCTGATGGGTGAAGCGATCGAGGGCCTCTCGGACAAGCTTCGCGACCCGCTCGTCATGTACGACATCGAGGGGTACTCCTACGAGGAGATCGCGGGCATCCTGGACATCAACATCGGGACCGTGAAGTCGCGCCTCAACCGCGCCCGCGAGTCCTTGAAGACCAAGCTCTTCGCGATGCGACACAAGCTTTCGGGCTACCTTTCTGGCGAAACGATTTAAGGGGATGGCCATGACCTGCGCTGACGTTCAATCTCAACTCACCGCCTACCTCGATCCCCGCGAGGACGGCCTGGATCGCTCCGCCGTCGTCCAACACCTCGCGAGCTGCGCGGACTGCCGCCAGGCCGAGAGCGAGCTTACCGAGATCTTCGCGCTCTTGAAGGATCGCAAGGCTCCGGAGCTGCCCGAGGGCTTCATGGAGAAGTTGCATCTCAAGCTCGCCCAGGAGCCTGCCCCGGCTCCGGCTGCTCCGCTTTGGCTGGAGCGCGTCAGGGGGCTCTTCAACTGGCCGTCGCTAGCGGCGGGCGCGGTGGCCGCCGCGGTGGTGATCTCGGTGGTCAACCTGCGCGCTCCGGTGCCGACCATCCAGACGGCCTCCGTGACCGAGGCCGCCCAGATGGCGGTGAACATCGGCTTCGACGTGGACAAGGACGTCGAGGGGGTGACTTTCCAGATCGACCTTCCCGAGGGCCTGGAGTTCGTGGATGCGGAAGGCCAGCCGGTCGTCGCCCAGAGCGTGAGCTGGGAAGGTGCCCTGAAGCGCGGCAAGACCGTGGTTCCCGTGACGGTGCGCGGCACCCAGCCGGGCCGCTACGAGATTCTCGCCACGGTTCGAAAGAACCAGATGGTACGGACCACGCGGATCGTGGTGCCGGTCGATCCCCGCCAGGACTCGTCGCTGACGCTGGCCCTGCATCCCGTGAGAGGAGAGGTGTAACTTGTCACTTGCTGCCGTCGTGATCGCGGCGAGCCTCGTCGCCGCCCAGCCCGCTCAGGCCGCTCCGGCCAAGAGCCCCCCGCCGGGGGGGCTCGGCATCAAGGGGGTGACCGTGGACGTCCAGCCGAAGAGCCTGGCGGATGAGGCTCCGGCGGGGGCCCACATCGAGGCGCCACCCTTCGGCGGGATCCGGGCCTTCCGGGTGACGCCGTCGGCGTCCCCCAGCGTGCCCCCCAAGCAGAGGAGGTAGCCGTGGCGGACTGTCTCTTTTGCCGGATCGTCGCCGGGGAGATCCCGGCGCAGCTAGTCTACGAGGATGACCATGCGGTCGCGTTTCGCGACATCAACCCGCAGGCCCCGGTCCATGTGCTGGTGATCCCGCGCAAGCACATTCCCTCGATCGCGAGCCTGGACGGCCAGGAATGTGGCCACCAGATGGCCGCCATCCGCAACGTGGCCGAGCAGCAGGGCGTCGCCGACAGTGGCTACCGGGTGGTGACCAACCACGGTCCGGATGCCCAGCAATCGGTCTTTCACCTGCACTGGCACGTGCTCGGCGGCCGTGCCCTGGGCTGGCCTCCGGGCTGAATAGCCCTGATTTGCCGGGAGACTTTGCAAGGATTCGCTGGAACCGATTGCGTTTCGGCTAGCCCTCGGGTATAATGAGGTTTCCTGGCCTGGCCAGAATTTGCCACGAGGGGAGTGATACCGTTGGCAGAAATTCGCCTCGCAGAAAACGAGTCGATTGAAAGCGCCCTCAAGCGCTTCAAGAAGAAGATCCAGAAGGCCGG
>JAKFCW010000110.1:0-1738 GCA_036676455.1 Candidatus Sericytochromatia bacterium | reverse complement strand
CTGCGGAGTGGGAACCCCTTACACCGGCAACATGAACGGCAACCGTGACGTCGCCGTCAATGCCGCCGCGGTCCCCGGCGAGATCCTTGTGAAGTTCCGTCCCGGCATCTCGGGCAACTCGGTCAAGGCCATGTCGGCTCAGCTCGGCATGAAGCAGGTCGGTTCGGTGAACCGCCTCGGCGTCGTCACGATGAAGGCCGGTGGCGACACCAAGGCCACCATCGCCAAGCTGAACCAGAACGGCAACGTCCTCTACGCCGAGCCCAACCACGTCATCACCACCTCGGACTACCAGCTCGAGATGGACGTCAACGACCCCATGCTCAAGGATCAGTGGGCCATCGACAAGATCAGCGCCCCCGCCGCCTGGGACGTGACCACCGGCTCCAAGAAGACCCTGCTGGCCATCGTCGACACCGGCGTGGACTACACCCACCCCGACCTCGCCGGCCGCGTGGACAAGGGCCGCGACTTCATCAACAACGATGACGACGCGATGGACGACCAGGGCCACGGCACCCACTGCGCCGGTATCGCCGCTGCTTCGACCAACAACGCCGTGGGCATCGCCGGCATGGCTCCCAACGTTCAGATCCTCGCCGTCAAGGTCCTCTCGGCCTCCGGCTCCGGCTCGAACGAGTCGGTCGCCAACGGCATCGTCTACGCGGCGGACCGCGGCGCCAGCGTCATCTCGATGAGCCTCGGCGGCGGCGCCCCCTCGCAGGCCATCCAGGACGCCATCAACTACGCCCTCTCCAAGGGTTCGATGGTCGTCGCCGCGATGGGTAACAACGGCCGTGAGTCCAAGTCCTACCCCGCCGCCAACGAGGGCGTGATGGCCGTCGGCGCGACCGACATCAACGACGCCAAGGCCACCTTCTCGCAGTACGGTTCCTGGATCTCGGTCGGCGCCCCTGGCCACAAGATCATGTCGACGCTGCCCGTGAAGTCGAACCCCATCGGCCAGACGATGTACGGCGCGCTCTCCGGCACCTCGATGGCGACCCCCTACGCCGCCGGTCTCGCCGCCCTGGTTCGCGACCAGTTCCCCAGCCTGACCGCCAAGCAGGTCCAGGAGAAGATCGAGAAGTCGGCTGACGACGTCGGCGCCGAGGGCTTCGACAAGTACTTCGGCCACGGCCGCATCAACGCCGCCAAGGCCGTCAAGTAAGACGCCAAACATCAAGGAAGGGGCTGCCTCGAACGAGGCAGCCCCTTCCTGCCATGCGAGCCTCGTCATGCTCCCGGCACCACGTGCTCCCAGGGCCTAGCTCCCCCCGGGCCCCCGAACGGAACCTGGGCTTGCCAATCAGACGACTGTTAAATCACCGTTCCCCGAGCTAAAAAAGCAGCCCTAGCCTCGATCCGCGCAGGCAGGGCGTTAGAACGAATGATGGACGGTTGATCAATTAAATCTCCGTTAAAAAGCCTTTCAAGGGATTGCGTTTCCATTGAGCGAGTGTTAAAGTTTATCCTACGGTTAAGGCAGCCTTAACTTTAACCACCTGACCTTAACCACCTTAACCCGGCGGCGGACCGCCACAACTTCGATTCAAGGGCCGTGTTCCTTGAACCCCAGTTACCAGTTGACGTCCACCCCCCACGTAAGGAGTATAGGATGAAGAACGTTCGCAAGGTCGCTACCCTCTCGGTCGTCGCCACCGCCCTGTCGCTGGCCGGCTGCGGAGTGGGAACCCCTTACACCGGCAACATGAACGGCAACCGTGACGTCGCCGTC
>JAKFCW010000109.1:0-63069 GCA_036676455.1 Candidatus Sericytochromatia bacterium | reverse complement strand
GATCCTGATGCCGATGATCAACGAGGCCATCTTCTGCCTCTACGAGGGCATCGCGACCAAGGAGGACATCGACACCGTCATGAAGCTCGGGATGAACCATCCCATGGGCCCCCTGACGCTGGCTGACTTCATCGGCCTCGACACCTGCCTCTTCATCATGGAAGTGCTGTACCGCGACTTCGCCGACTCGAAGTACCGCCCCTGCCCCTTGCTGCGCAAGATGGTCCAGGCGGGTCAGCTCGGCCGCAAGACCGGGGCAGGCTTCTACACCTACGACGCGGCCCCCAAGGCCGTCGCCGCCAAGTAGTCGGAGACGCGTATGCACATCGAGCTGACTGAAAACCAGAAGGCGATCCAGGAGATGGTCCGCGAGTTCGCCGCTCGCGAGATCGCTCCCCACGTCGCCCAGTGGGACCGCGAGGAGCACTTCCCCGTCGACGTCTTCCGTCGCATGGGCGAGCTTGGCCTCCTGGGCCTCCCCCTTCCCGAGGAATGGGGCGGCGGAGGCGGCACCTTCGGGGAGTACGCCGTCGCCATCGAGGAGCTCGCCAAGGTCGACGCCGGCCTCGCCTGCGCCTACTCGGTCCACGTCTCGGCCCATACCAACTCGGTCTACGAGTTCGGCACCGACGCGCAAAAGCAGAAGTATCTCGCCAAGCTCTGCTCGGGCGAGCTGATCGGCGCTTTCGCGCTCACCGAGCCCAGTTGCGGATCCGATGCCTCGGCGTTGAAGACCAAGGCGGTGGAGGACGGGGACTCCTACGTGCTGAACGGCACGAAGCAGTGGATCACCAACGCCAAGAGCGCGGGCCTGTTCCTGCTTTTCGCCCGGACCAACCAAGACGAGCCCGGCGCCAAGGGCATCACGGCCTTCCTGATCGAGGCCGGTACTCCGGGCCTCAGCCTCGGCCGCAAGACCCACAAGATGGGCATGCGCTCGAGCGAGACCTACGACCTGGTGCTCGAGAACTGCCGCGTGCCGAAGTCGGCCGTCATCGGGACCCTCAACGAGGGCTTCAAGATCGCCATGAAGACCCTGGACGCGGGCCGCGTCGGCATCGCCTCCCAGGCCCTGGGCATCGCGCAGGCAGCGCTGGACGAAGCCAAGAAGTTCGCGAACGAGCGTGAGGCCTTCGGCCAGCCCATCAACCGCTTCCAGGCCATCCAGTGGAAGATCGCCGACATGGCGGTCCGGATCAATGCTTCCCGCCTACTGACGTACCGCGCGGCCTCCCTCAAGGATCAGGGTCTGCCCTGCACCAAGGAAGGCGCGATGGCCAAGCTCTTCGCGAGCCGCACGGCCCGCGAGGCTTGCAACGAGTCGCTGCAGATCCATGGCGGCTACGGCTACACCGACGAGTTCGCCATCGAGCGCCACTATCGCGACGCCAAGGTGACCGAGATCTACGAGGGCACCTCCGAGATCCAGAAGATCGTCATCTCGCGCGCCGTCCTCGGTCAGACCTCGCGCCAGCCCGCCAAGGTCTAGGCACCCGCGGCTATTGGATTTGGAGAAGCATGAGATGGACTTTCAACTCACCGAAGACCAGAAGATGATCCAGGAGATGGCGCGGGATCTGGCCAACAAGGTCATCGCGCCCCGGGCGGATCAGATCGACAAGACCGGCACCTTCCCGATGGAGAACTTCAAGGTGCTGGCCGAGAACGGCCTGCTGGGCATCCCCTTCTCGGAGAAGTACAACGGAGCGGGCGCGGACTACGTCAGCTACGTGGTCGCCCTCGAAGAAATCTGCCGGGCCTGCGCCTCGACGGGCGTCACGATGTCGGTACAGACCTCGCTGGCCTCGGCTCCGCTCAACCAGTTCGGCACCGAGGATCAGAAGCGCAAGTACCTCGCCCCGTTGCTCGCGGGTGAGACCATCGGCGCCTACTCGCTGTCCGAGGCGGGCGCCGGGACCGATGCCGCCAGCCTGAAGTGCCGCGCGGTGAAGGATGGGGACGACTACGTCCTCACCGGCACCAAGATGTGGGTCTCCAACGGCTACTACGCCGACACCTACATCGTCTACGCCACGCTGGATCCCGAGCTCGGCCACAAGGGCATCACCGCCTTCATCGTGGAGAAAGGAACCCCCGGCTTCACCTTCGGCAAGAAGGAAGACAAGCTGGGCATCCGCGGCAGCTCGACGTACGAGCTGATCTTCGATGGTTGCCGGGTGCCCGCGGCGAATCGCCTCGGCGACGAGGGCCAGGGCTTCAAGATCGCGATGTGGACCCTGGATGGCGGCCGGATCGGCATCGCCGCGCAGGCCATCGGCATCGCGCAGGCGGCCCTGGATGCGGCTGTCAGCTACACCCAGGAGCGCAAGCAGTTCGGAAAGCCGCTGTCGGCAAACCAGGCCGTGGCCTTCACGCTCGCCGAGATGGCCACCGACATCGAGGCGGCGCGCCTCCTGATGTACCGCGCGGCGTCCCTCAAGGACCTGGGGCAGAACCACACCCAGGCGGCCTCGATGGCGAAACTCTTCGCCTCCGAGACGGCCATGTGGGTCTCCACCAAGGCGGTCCAGCTCCATGGCGGCTACGGCTACACCACGGATTACCCGGTGGAGCGCTTCATGCGCGACGCCAAGATCACCGAGATCTACGAGGGAACGTCCGAGGTCCAGCGCATCGTCATCTCCCGCAACGAGCTGACGAGCGTCTAGCACGATCAACGTCGAGGGCTCCTGACCGCGACGGTCAGGGGCCCTTGCTGGAAAGGCCCGTCATGTCCGAAAGCGTCGACTACGCGACGCGGGTGAAGCTCGGTGATCGCCGCGCCCTCGCCCGCCTCATCACCCTCCTCGAGAACCGAGACCCCAAGGCCAAGCAAGCCGTGGCCCAGCTGTACCCGGACACGGGACGTGCGTGGCTGGTCGGCATCACCGGGCCGCCGGGTGCCGGCAAGAGCTCGCTGGTGGACCTCCTGGTCACGGCCATCCGCCAGGAGGGGCTCAAGGTCGGGGTGGTGGCGGTCGACCCTTCCAGCCCGTTCTCGGGAGGAGCCATCCTGGGCGATCGCATCCGCATGAAGAGCCATGCCGCGGATCCCGGGGTCTTCATCCGCTCGATGTCCAGCCGGGGCCACCTCGGCGGCCTTTCGCTGGCGACCAAGGCGACCTGCCGGGTGCTGGACGCGGCGGGCTTCGACGTGATCATCGTCGAGACGGTCGGCGTGGGACAGTCCGAGGTCGAGATCGCCCAGGCGGCCGACACGACGCTGCTGGTGCTGCCTCCGAACCTGGGGGACGGCATCCAGGCGATCAAGGCGGGCATCATGGAGGTCCCGGACCTCTTCGTGATCAACAAGGCGGACCTGCCGGGGGCGCAAGCGGCGGCCAACGAGATCCGCGGGGCGCTTTCGCTGGAACAGGCGGGCGACTGGGAGCCTCCGGTCCTGTTGACCGAGAGCACGGCTCCGACATTCGAGGCCTCCCGCTTGCAGGACGTCTGGCAGGCCATCCGGAGGCACCGGTCCTACCTGGAGGAGTCCGGGGAGCTGGGACGGCGGCGGGCGGCCACGCTGCGCGAGGAGGTCCTCCAGGAGGCCTTCGGGCGCCTCATGGACGCCACCCGCCAGGAGGTCGCCTCTCCCCAGTTCGAGCTGGTGGCCGAGGGTTTGCTGGATCGGAGCATCGATCCCCAGGAGGCGGCGGATCGCCTTCTTGACAGGCTTGTGGCGTGCTTGCGCCCGAGCCCGCGCGCGTGAAATTGACGAGGTGAAACAGTGATTCTCGAGGTTTTGACCGTCCGGATCGAGCCCGATCGGCGGGAGGAGTACATCGTGCTGGACCGGGAGGTTTGGACCGAGATGTTGCGCCAGCAGCCGGGATTCCTGCGCAAGGAGGCCTGGCTGGGCGACGAGCCGGACGAGGTTACCTTTGGGGTCTGGTGGGAGAGCCGCGAGGCGCTCGCGGCGTTCCCGGCGACGCTGACGGCCGAGCTGGATCGCAAGATGGCTGTGATCCCCTCGACCATCGTCGGGGTGAGGGTGCTGGACATCGCTCCGGTGTCTTGCTGCGAGGCGTAGCAAATCGTAAGCATCTGGCAATTGATTTCCCCTGGCGGGAGGACTATGGTGAGGGCAGCGCGGACGCGACTGCCCCTTTTTTTGGGTAGGGGTTTGATTGCCGGACGCGATGTTTTTTTTGAGTCAAGGGAGGGGTGGCTGATGATCGGTGTGGAAACCCGCGGGGGTTCCCGTCACCGTGGCGGCTTTTCCTATCTTCCCCCTTACGAGGGCCCTCCTCGCGTCTGACTTGGCCACCGTGGTTGACCCTTTGCCAAGGAGACGTTTAATGTCGCAATCTTCCGGGACTTCCCGATTACATCTTCATGCTCCCAAGAGCCTGAGAGGGGACCTGATGGGCGGCCTCACCGCCGCCATCGTCGCCCTTCCGCTGGCCCTCGCCTTTGCGGTGGCCAGCGGCGTCGACCCCAAGGCGGGCCTCTATGCCGCCATCGTCGCGGGCATCATCGGCTCGCTCTTCGGGGGATCGCCGGTCCAGATCACGGGACCCACGGGGGCCATGGCGGTCATCCTGGTCAGCCTCGTCAGTCAGTACGGCATCGAGAAGATCTGGATCGCGGGCATCCTCGCCGGCCTCATGCAGATCGGCCTGGGCCTGCTCAAGATGGGCAAGCTCATCACCTTCTTCCCCTATCCGGTGATCATCGGCTTCACCAACGGCATCGCGGTCATCATCTTCAGCGGTCAGCTCGGCGCCTTCATGGGAGTGGAGGCGAACGCCGGTCATGGCTTTCTGCCCATGATTCAAGGCCTCGCCGGCATGCTCGACCAGGTCAACCCGGCGGCCATGGCACTCGCGGCCCTGGTGATCGTGACCATGTTCATCTGGCCTCGCTTCAACGCGACCATTCCCGGCTCGTTGGTCGGCCTGATCGCGGCAACCGTCGCCGCCAGCGTCATGCAGCTCGACGTGCCGCGGATCGGCACCATTCCCCAGAGCCTCCCGCTGCCTCAGCTTCCCGAGTTCGACCTGGCCATCGTCAAGGATCTGATCAAGCCTGCCATCGCGCTGGCCGCCCTGGGATCCATCGAGTCCCTGCTGTCGGCGGTGGTCGCGGACGGCATGACGGGTCAGAAGCACAAGCCGAACCAGGAGCTGATCGGACAGGGCCTGGCCAACGTGGCCGTGCCGTTCTTCGGGGGGATTCCGGTGACGGGGGCGATCGCCCGCACCGCCGTCAACATCCGCTCGGGCGGGCGCACCCGCCTCTCCGGCATCATCCACGGCGTCGTGCTCGCCATCATCGTCCTGGCCTTCGCCCCCCTGGCTGCCAAGATTCCCCTGGCCGCCCTGGCGGGCATCCTGATGGTCACCGCCTACCGCATGCTCGAATGGCATCAGGTCAAGCTGATGGCCCACTCGACAAAGTCCGACTTCTTCGTCCTCTTGCTCACCTGGGGCGTCACGGTCTTCTTCGACCTGATCCTGGCCGTGGAGGTCGGACTCATCGCGGCGGCCGCCCTCTTCTTGCGGCGCATGACGGATCTTCACCTGATCAAGATGCCCTCCGAGAAGATCCTGCCGCCCGGCGACCCCACGATCATTCCCCCCGACATGGCGGTCTACCAGATCGCAGGACCCTTGTTCTTCGGAGCTGCGACCGAGTTCGCCGACACCCTCAAGGAGCATAACAAGATCCGGGTGCTGCTTTTGCGGATGCGGGCCGTTCCCAACATCGACGCGACCGCGGCCGTCTCGCTCGAGGAGATCGTCGTCACGCTCAACAAGCGCGGCATCCGCGTGGTCCTGAGCGGACTCGATCCGCAGGTGACAACCGTGCTCGATCGCATGGGGATCCTGGCCAAGATCGGCCCCGAGAACATCTTCGACAACTCGCTGGACGCCATTCACGCCATCGCGCCTCCGTCTTCGCCGGACACCGGCGCGGCTCCCCACCCCGCCACCTGACGCGCTCCATGCCGAATCCCCCGAGGCCTCACCCTCGGGGGATTCGGCCTGTCCGGGTGGCACGCGGCCTGCATCCGAGCTAGAATAGAGGGAAACTTGTAACGTCGGCGCATGCGCCTGTTCAACGGAGTAACCATGGAAGCTACCGCCAGCCGGTCCCCGGTCAGCCGCGACGATGCGGCCTCGCCCTACCAGACCCGTCACAAGGTCCGCTTCGTCACCGCCGCCTCGCTCTTCGACGGACACGACGCCACGATCAACATCATGCGCCGCATCCTGCAGGCCACCGGCGTCGAGGTCATCCACCTCGGCCACAACCGTAGCGTGGCCGAGATCGTGGACACCGCGATCCAGGAGGATGCCCAGGGAATCGCGCTGACGTCGTATCAGGGCGGCCACCTCGAGTACTTCAAGTACATGATCGACCTGCTGCGCGAGCGGGGTGCGGGCCACATCAAGGTCTTCGGCGGCGGCGGCGGCGTGATCGTCCCCTCCGAGATCGCCGAGCTGGAGGCGTACGGCGTCTCCAAGCTCTTCTCTCCCGAGGACGGCCGAAAGCTCGGCCTGCAGGGCATGATCGACCTGATGGTCGAGGCCTGCGACATCGACCTCGCCGAGCAGCTTCCGGCCGGTGGCACCGCCGTCAAGGTCGGCGACGTGAACGCCATCTCCCGCTTGATCACCCTGGCCGAGGCCGAGCACCGGCATGAGGACTTCCGGGTGCGCGACCTGCTGCACAAGATCCAGGAGCGGGCGCAGGACGTCAAGACGCCGGTTCTGGGCATCACCGGCACCGGCGGTGCGGGCAAGTCCAGCTTGACCGACGAGTTGGTCCGCCGCTTCCTCGTTGACTTCCCGGAGAAGACGGTCGCCATCCTCTCGGTGGATCCCAGCAAGCGCAAGACCGGCGGCGCCCTCTTGGGCGATCGCATCCGCATGAACGCCATCTACAACCCGCGCGTCTACATGCGCTCGCTGGCCACCCGGGCGGCCCATATCGCCACGAGCAAGGCCTTGCTGGACGCGATCGCCGTCGTCAAGACCGCTGGCTACGACCTGGTCATCGTCGAGACCGCGGGCATCGGCCAGTCCGACTCGGCCATCGTCGACATGGTCGACGCCTCCCTTTACGTCATGACCTCGGAGTTCGGCGCCGCCACCCAGCTCGAGAAGATCGACATGATCGATTACGCCGACGTCGTGGCCATCAACAAGTTTGACAAGCGTGGAGCCGAGGACGCCCTGCGCGACGTGCGCAAGCAGTACCAGCGCGCCCATAAGCGCTTCAACGACTCGGTCGACACGATGCCCGTCTACGGGACGATCGCCAGCCAGTTCAACGACGCCGGCACCAACTGGCTCTACGTCAACCTGGTCTCCACCATCGCCTCCAAGTGCAGCCTCGACTGGGCGTCCCAGCTCGACGTCGCCGAGAAGGAGTCCCGCAAGCAGGCCGTGATCCCGCCGGAGCGCTCGCGCTACCTCGCCGAGATCGCCGACTCCGTCCAGGGCTACAAGCAGCACGCCTACGCCCAGGCGGAGCGTGCCCGGGATGCCTACGGCTTCCATCACTCGCTTTCGGCCCTGGGTGACGCCGTCCCCGCGATGGCCGGCCTCTACGACCAGGCCCAGCTGACCGACGCGGCGGCGGAGCCGGTCATCCGCCTTTTGCGCCAGCGCTACCAGGAGGCCCTCTTGGACCTCGACGGCGAGTCGCTGAAGCTGCTTCAGACCTGGGAGAGCACCCGCGAGGCGTACACCAAGCCCGTTCACTCCTACACCGTGCGCGGCAAGGAGATCCGGGTCACCAACTACACCGAGTCCCTGTCGCACCTGATGATCCCCAAGATCGCCCTGCCCAAGTACCGCGACTGGGGCGACCTGCTGGCGTGGCTGCTGCTGGAGAACGTCCCCGGCCGCTTCCCGTACACCGCCGGCGTCTTCGAGTACAAGCGCACGGGCGAGGACCCCACCCGCATGTTCGCGGGCGAGGGCACTCCCGAGCGCACCAACAAGCGCTTCCACTACGTCTCGAAGGGCCAGCCCGCGGTCCGGCTCTCGACGGCCTTCGACTCGGTGACCCTTTACGGCGAGGATCCCGACCTGCGCCCGGACATCTACGGCAAGATTGGCAACTCGGGCGTCTCGGTCTGCACCCTGGACGACGCCAAGAAGCTCTACTCGGGCTTCGACCTCTGCGCGACCAACACCTCGGTCTCCAAGACCATCAACGGCCCCGCGCCGATGATTCTGGCCTTCTTCCTCAACGCCGCCATCGACCAGCAGGTCGAGCAGCACCTCATGGCCCATGGCCAATGGGAGGCCGCCGAGGCCAAGATCGACGCCTTCTTCCGCGAGAAGGGCTTACCCCGTCCGCAGTACCTTGGTGCCGATGTGCCCGAGGGTGATCTGCTGCTTGGACTCCGTACGCTGGGCATCACCGGTGACATGCTGGTGGACGCCGAGACCTACGCCCGGATCAAGGCCGACACCCTTTGCGCCGTGCGCGGCACGGTGCAGGCCGACATCCTCAAGGAGGACCAGGCCCAGAACACCTGCATCTTCTCGACGGAGTTCGCCCTGCGCATGATGGGCGACATCCAGGAGTACTTCATCGCGCAGAACGTGCGCAACTACTACTCGGTGTCCATCTCGGGCTACCACATCGCCGAGGCGGGTGCCAACCCCATCAGCCAGGTGGCCTTCACGCTGGCCAACGGCTTCACCTTCGTCGAGTACTACCTCAGCCGCGGGATGAAGATCGACGACTTCGCCCCGAACCTCAGCTTCTTCTTCTCGAATGGGATCGATCCCGAGTACGCAGTGATCGGCCGGGTGGCCCGCCGCATCTGGGCCACCGCGATGAAGCGGAAGTTCAAGGGCAACGAGCGCAGTCAGAAGCTCAAGTACCACATCCAGACGTCCGGCCGCAGCCTGCACGCCCAGGAGATCGACTTCAACGACATCCGCACGACCCTGCAGGCCCTTTACGCCATCTACGACAACTGCAACTCGCTGCACACCAACGCCTACGACGAGGCCATCACCACGCCTACCGAGGACTCGGTGCGCCGCGCCATGGCCATCCAGCTCATCATCAACCGCGAGCTGGGCCAGGCCAAGAACGAGAACCCCTTGCAGGGCGCCTTCGTGATGGAGGAGTTGACGGAGCTGGTCGAAGAGGCCGTCCTCGCCGAGTTCCGCCGCCTGTCGGATCGCGGCGGCGTGCTGGGAGCCATGGAGACCATGTACCAGCGCGGCAAGATCCAGGAGGAGTCGCTTTACTACGAGCAGCTCAAGCACAACGGCGAGCTGCCCATCGTCGGGGTCAACACCTTCCTGCGCGAGGGCGGACATGACTCCATGCCCGCCGAGCTCGAGCTGATGCGCTCGACCGAGGACGAGAAGCGCCAGCAGATCGCCAACCTGGAGGCCTTCAAGCAGCGGAATGCCGACCGGTCCGAGCAGGCGCTGGCACGCCTCCAGCAGGTGGCTACCTCGGGCGGCAACATCTTCGCCGAGCTCATGGAGACCACCAAGGTCTGCTCGCTGGGACAGATCAGCCGCGCCCTCTACGAGGTCGGTGGCCAGTATCGTCGCTCGATGTAGGAGGACCGCGTGCCGGAACCCACTTCCAGGCTCGAACTCTCGGTGAGCGACCTGACCCTCTCCATCCTGGAGGGGTTCCTGGCCGCCGCCGAGCTGCACCTGGGCGAGGAGAACCCGAACGGGGTCGAGCTCGCCCGGCCGGAACCCATGCAGGCATGGCTGGCGCTCAAGAGCGCCGGTGCGCTCATGGACCAGCTCTCGACGGTCATGAGCGAGGACGTGCGGGTGCCGCTGAACGCGCGCCTGACCTACCTCTTCGAGCGCTTCGAGGAGCTCTTGCCACCGGTGTCACGCGAGCCGAAGCTGCCGCCGGTGGCCTCCTTGTCTGCGATCGTCGACGAGGCCTTGAATGAGCTGAAGGGCAACTCGCCAACCAAGCCGGTCTCCGCGCCGGCGCCGGCAGCCGCCCCAGTGATTCCGGGTACGGGGCTGCCGAAGCGGGGTTCCGGGCTGCTCTTCCCCCCGAGAGGACGCTAGGTCATGGCTGAGATTCTTCCCGAGCTCAAGGTCGATCAACTGGTGGCGGACGCCATCAATGCCTTTCTGTCGGCGGCGGCCCTCCACCTCGGAGAGCCGACGCCCGAGGGAAGGCGCGTGGCGGAGCCGAGCGTCTCCGAGACGTGGCTGGCCCTCATGGGCGCCAGTGCCCTGGTGGGCGAACTTGCCGAGCACATGGCGGCACCGATGCGGCGCTACTTCGAGCAGGCGCTGGACGCGCTGTTGATACGCTTCGCGGAGCGCTTCCCGGAAGCGGAAGTCCCGGCGCCAGGCCTGTTGCTGGCCAAGCTTTCCCGAGAGTCCTGAAAAACGCGCGAGGCGGCCGAAAGGCCGCCTCGCGCTTTGGAAAGTCGCCTCGCTACTTCTTGGCAAGCTCCTCTTGCTGCGCGGCGGTCTGGATGGTGTCGAAGGTCGCTTCGCTTGCTCGCTTGCCGACGCCCGTGAAGGCGTCGAAGTTGGCGTTGACGGCTCCTTCGATCCGCGACGTGATGGGCTTCAGGGGGTTGGCGATGTTGTCCATGATGCCCGTCGTCCGGGTAATGCCCTGGTTGATGCCCTGCACCAGGGGGTTCTTGTTCATGAAGTCGACGGCCTTCTGGAACTGGGCCATGTCACGGGTCTTGAGGCCCCGGACTGCGCTCTTGAAGGCGAGCTTACCGGTGAGCTGGGTCTTCTTGGCGTCCTTGCCCATTTGGGTGGCGAAATCGCCGAGCGCCTGCTTCGGATCGCGAACGACATTCGCGGCGCCTTCCTTGAGGCCCTTGATGTTGAGCTTGGCCTGGCCTTGGGCGACCTTGGCGTTGCCCTTGACGTGATTGGCGTAGTTCTTGGCATACTGGGCGGGGTTCTTCAGAAATGCCTTGGTTCGTCCGAGTCGCGCCACGTCGTCGGCCGCGGCGAGCGGGGCCTTGATGGCTTTCACGCCGTTGACCGCGGTGGCGAAGTCCGCATTGCTGACGGCCCGGGCCACGTCGAGCACCTGGTCGGCCCGTGAGGCGAAGTTGCTGACCTTGGCCAGCTTGCTGGTGGCGTTGGCGCCGGTGGCGGCGGTGGAGCTGCCGCCGGTGACGAGCATCGGGACGACGTTCGCGGCGATATAGCCGGTGCCGTAGGCGATGTCGAACTTACCGGTCTTGGGGTTGATGAAGGCCTCATCGGTGAGGGCCTTGCCCATCGCCTTGAGGGTCTCGGTATCGCCAGTGGCCACGGCCTTGCCGATGGCATACATGCCCTTGGCGGCCTCGGTGGGCTCTTTGATCATGAATTGCAGGCCGTCGGTCGTGCCCTTGATGGCGCCGCCCACGCCGTCGACGAAGCTGTCGGCGACGTTGCCGACCTTGTCGGCCGCCTCCTCTACCATGTCGCCGGCCTTCTGGCTGTTGTCCTTGACGAACTTGGCAGCGTCCTCGGCGCCGAGCGCCTCCAGGCCTTCGCCCACGACGTTGCCGGCCAGCTTGATGGCGCCGCCCTGGACCTTACCGGCCGTGTCGGCGATGAAGTCCACGCCGTCTCCGAGCAGATCGACGCCCTTGCCGGCCACTTCGCCGACGAAGCCCACGGCGTCGCCGACGAAGTTCGTTGTCGCGTCGACGGCGTCCACGACGCCGCCGAAGGCATCGGCGAAGAAGTCACCGGCCTTGTCGAAGAAGCCGCTGCCCTTCTCGGCCGTCTCGGCGATCTGCTTCTTGGATTCCTCGATGGCCTTGGGGGCCGCCGATTGAAGGGCCTCGCCGAGCCCGGTCTTCTTGGCGAGATCCGTCATCTCGGACTTGAAGCCCTTCATGGCCTCGTCGACGCCTTCCTTCTTCTCCTTGCCCTTGAGGTTGTCGGAGAGGGAGTCCTTGGCCCAGCCCTTGACGGTTTCGGCAAGTTTCTCCTTGACCGCGGCATCGCCTGACTTCTGCAGCGGGGCCAGCAGTTGGCCCAGGGCAGGGTTCTTCGATACGTCCTCGAGGCTGACGCCGCCCTTCTGGTTGAGGAGGCCGGTGGCGACCTTGGACAGTGACTGCTGCAGCTTGGGATCGTTCACGCTGGTCAGCTTGGCGAGGTTGCCCGCCATCTCGGGCGGGTACTTGGAGAGGTCGGGTTCCTTGGAGAGCTGGTCGGCGAGGCTATTGGCATCGGCCTTCTCGGCGATCGCCTTCACGTCCTTGGCGACGGTCTCGGCGATGGGGCTGTCCTTGAGGGCCTTCAGGTCCTTGATGGCCCCCTGGAACTCTTCGGGGTTGCCGAGCAGGCGCGCGGTCTCCGCGGCTTTGTCCTCGGGGCTGCCCTCGAGCTGCTTCTTGCTGTCCTCGATCTTCTTGACGGCCTTGGCCGCCTTCTGGAGGTCGTCGTCGGTCTTGCCGATCTCCTTGCGCATCACCTTGTCGATACGCGGATCCTCGGTGACCTTCAGGCGCTCCTGCAAAGCCTTCGATTTCTTGGCGACCTTGGAGACGTCCTCGGGGCTCTTAGCCTTCTTGATGTCGTCCTGGATGGCCTTGTGCTCGACCTTGGCCTCGTCCGGCGAGATGGGCTCAGCCGGCTTCTTGACGGCTTTCTTCATGCCCTTGTCGGCCAGGTCCTCTGCTGCGCCCTTCTGGTTGGGCTTCTCGGTCTTCTTGGCCTCCTCGGCCTTCTTGGCTTCTTCGGCCGCTTTCTTTTTTGCGGCTTCCTCGGCCTTCTTCTTGGCCTCTTCTTCCGCCTTCTTGCGGGCGGCTTCCTCGGCCTTGCGTTTCGCCTCCGCCTCGGCCTTGCGTTTGGCTTCCTGCTGGGCGCGGATCCTGGCGAGATCCGAGTTTGAGCGGTTGTTATTGATGGACGACATTGGCAGCACCTCAACGAGCAAATACCAGCGGAAACAGGGGCCTAGTTTATCCTTCCCGGTTCGCTCGAGAAGTCGTCACGATTTGACGATGATTTAATGAAGGCCAAGCGAGGCGATGATGTGGCTTAACGATCGGGCCGCTTGAAGAGGCTCTTGAGGCCTTTTGGCAGGATGTCGCCGGAGGCCTCGAGCAGCTTGCGGCCGGCATCGGCCACCTGATCGGTGGGCAGTGCCTCCTTGACGGACTTCGCGAGCTTGTCGGTCTTGGCCTGCACCCAGTCGTTCAAGGCGCCGGTCGTCGAAGCGTGCGAATTGGCCGGTGGCTGGCCGAGGGGTTGAGACGGAGACCTGGAGCGCTGCGCGGCGCGCTCCTGGCCTTCCGTGAGCACGAAGGACGGGTCCAGCGGGCTGGTCTGCTTGACGGTCGAGTGCGTCAGGATCTCCGGCGGCTTGAACGCCTCGCTTTCGGTGAGGTCGGCAGCCTCCTCGGAGAGGTCGAACTGCGAGAAGTGGGCGTCGATCCGTGCCATGGCGGCGGACGCTTCCTCGCGGAACTCGGCGTCGTAGGCGATCGCCTGGTAGTACCGGCGCGCCTTCCTGAGGTTCTTGCCCGTCTCGCAAAGTTTCGCCGCCTCCAGGTAGCAAGCCCAGTAGGTCGGGTGCTCCTTGATCGACGATTCATAGGCCTTGAGCGCCTGGGCGAACTCCCCGATGGCGGCGAAGGCCTGCCCCAGCCGTTCGAAAACTGCGCCTTCCACCACCTCGAGGTCCAGCGCGCGACAGTACTCGACGATGGCCTGGCGGTAATCCTGCTGGAAGTACGCCATGTCCCCCATCAACAGGATGGCCGGGACGTAGGTCGGCTCGCGCTGCAGCAGGTAGTGAAGCTGGGTCGTCGCCCGAGGTAGGTCCCCCTGCTGGACGAGGGTCTCGGCGAGGTAGTACCGGGCCGTCGTGCTCTGCGGGTCGCGCAGGAGGGCTTGCTCGTAAGCCCGGGCTCCTTCCGGCAGCCGCTCCTGGGCCACGAGGACATGCCCCAGCATGAGGCTCGGATCCGGGTTGGACGGGTCGCGCTTGGCGGCCTCCAGGAAGGCCTCCTCGGCGGGCTTCAACTTGCTCTGGTGAAGGAGACTCTCGCCCAGGATCAGGTAGGCTTCGGCGGTGCGGCGAATGGCGAGGGTCTGCCGGATGCTCGTTTCAGCTTCGGCGGCACGCTGGGTCTTCAGGTAGACGCGGGCCAGAAACAGGCAGGCCTGAGCGCGCCGCGTCAAATCCCCTTCCACCTGGGTCAGGCATGCCTCGGCTCCCTCCAGGTCTCCGCCCTCGAAGAGCCGGATGCCGCGCTCCAGGACGTCCTCTTTCCGTGCCATCACTCCTCCTTGTCGAAGGAGCATATACCCGAAAAGCGGTCAGGCGCTACCTGCAAGAGCCCTTAAACGGCGCAGAAGCTCACGCAGAGCGGCACGACCACGAAGGGAAGCAGGGGCAACGCGGCGACGACCCCGATGCTGGCCAGCGCGAGCTGGTACGACAGGCTCGGCCTTGACACGATCTGATGCCAGCCGTGGTCATCGGTTCCTTGCGCGGAGAGAAACTTCTCGCGGGCCGAGCGCAAGGCCTGATCTCCGCCGAGCGCATTGATCGCCGCGCGATCCGCCGCATCCTCCATGGCCGCCTCGAGGCGGTCCCATGCGCCCTTGACCCCGGGGAGCCCCTTCAGGGACTCGAAGAAGCCCGAGCCCACCCAGCGCATGACGCGGTCATCGCCGCGCATGTGGGCGATCTCGTGGGCGATCAGCGCCTCCCATTCCTCCTCGTCGAGCTGATCGAAGACCCAGGTGGAGACCACCAACGTGGGGTGGCGGTCCAGGACTCCGAAGGCGAGGGGAGTGTCGAGGGGGATGGCCCGGAGTTCGGGGACCGGCGCGCCCAGCAACTGGGCCAGCTGGGGCAAGCGCTCGATGCGTGCGGGATCCTCGACGGGAATCGAGGCGGCCTCTGCCAATCGACGGGCCCGGCGCGTGCGGTACAAGTTGCCGGTCATGCCGGAGATCAGCGCCCCGAGGCTCAAGACCGCCATGCTCGCCCCGATCACCATCCACGAGGCCGATAGATGGGTGCAGCCGGCCCACGTCATGACGGCCAATCCGAGACCGAACATGAGGAGCAGCGAGAGCGGCAATCCCAGGATGGCCAGGGATGCGGCACCGCGGGCGGTGAGGTCTTGCCGGGCGTTGAGCGGAAGGGCGCGCGCGTCGGACATGGGGCTCAGGACTTCTGCTGGACGGCCCGGGCGAAGTGGGCGATGGCCGGGGCGCTGAAGTCCTTCATGAGCTCCGCGACGATCCGGCCGACGGCCTGCTCGGTGAACTGCTCGTAACTCTGGGTGGCGCGGTAGAGATGCGCCTTTCCGCTCTTCTCGGCCTTGAGAAGCCCCTTGCGGGCGAGGTTGCCCATGACGGTCATGACCGTGGTGTAGGCGATCTTGCGGGAGGATTCGAGGGCTTCGTGGATCTCGCGGACCGTCACCTCGGTCTCGCCGCGTTCCCAGACGGCCTGCATGATGTCGGCTTCGAGATCCCCGAGCAGCTTGCGCAGGCCGGGACGGCCCGGATGAAAGGTGCTTCCTTCGGATTCGAGATGCGGCATGGCGGCTCCTTGGGGAAATGCTGGACCGGGGAGTGGTCTACGTGTCCCTATCGTACGATAGATGATCGTAGATAGTCACCATGTACCCGCCGGCGGCAGGGATGAATCGCCATCGCCGCTTTCTACGGATGGCGGGCGAGCGCTTTAAGGGGATAATCGAGCATGAGCCTTGCGATTCCCGGCGGGATGACGCCGGGTCTCGGCCGGCTAGAACCAGGAGCAGCCCATGACGACCACACGCCAATCTTCTTCGAATGGGCAGGTGAGCGACTCCGGGCCTCGCACGGATCCCGCTTCGGCGTCCTCGACCGGGGACGATCGCCGCGCGCTGGCGGAGCTGAACGAAGAGCTTCAGACCCAGCTGGCGGAAGTGGAGATGATCCAGGAGGCGCTCAGCCGCAGCGAGTCCAGTCTCGCCAACGCCCAGCGCATCGCCCACATCGGGAACTGGGACTGGAACGTCGTCACCAACGACCTCTACTGGTCGGACGAGATTTACCGCATCTTCGGCCAGACGCCCCGCAGCTTCGAAGGCACCTATCCGGCGTTTCTCGGCTTCATTCACCCCGAAGACCTCCACCTCGTCGTGGACGCGGTCAACACGGCGCTGGATCACGGGAAACCCTATAGCATCGACCACCGGATCCTCCTGCCCGATGGGACCCAGCGCATCGTCCACGAGCAGGCGGAGATCACCTTCGATTCGACTGGCAAGCCCCTCATGATGTGCGGCACCGTCCAGGATGTGACCGCGCGCAAGGTCATGGAGGCGGCGCTCGCCTCCAACGAGCGGAAGTTCCGTTCGATCTTCATGGGCCTTCCGATTGGCATCCTGCTGGTGGGACTGGACGGCTCCATCCTCGATTGCAACCCCACGCTCCAGGAAATCCTGGGCTACGGGCGCGAAGACCTTCTCGGCCGCACGATCTTCAGCATCTCGCATCCCGAGGACGCCGCCGTATCCGAGGAGCATCAGGCCGAGCTGGTCTCCGAGGAGCGCGAGCGGTATCAGCTCGTCAAACGCTGCATGCGCAAGGATGGCCAGGCGGTCTGGGTTCGAGAGACCGTTTCACTCTTCTACCGCGAGGAGGACGGCGAGCGCGTCTTCATCGCCGCCATCGAGGACTACACCGAGATCAAGAAGCACCGTGATTTCGTGGACCTCATGAGCCAAATCGATGAGATGGCGCTCTCCGGGCTTGCCTCAAGGGAGATCCTTCCCTTCATTTGCCAGCGTCTGGTCGGTATCTTGCCCTATCCGCTGGTCCTGATCGGCATGAAAGAACTGGATGGAAGGGTCAGCGTGCACACGCATGGCGGAAACGAGAAGTACCTGGAAGGCCTGGAGTTGCGCTGGGACGATGTTCCGCAGGGCCAGGGCCCGACGGGCATGGCCATCCGTGCCAAGGTGCCGCAGGTCATCCGGCTCGATGGCACCGCGGTCATGCCGTGGCATATGCACCTCCAGTCGACAGGATTCCTTTCGGTCCTGGCTCTGCCTCTGCTGGTCGAGGGCGACTCCATCGGCGTGCTCAATCTCTACGCGCGCAAGGCCGAGGCTTTCGATGATGAGGCGGTTCGGCAACTGCAGGCCATCGCGGATCGCATCAGCCTCGCCATCCTGATGGCGCGCCACCAGGAGCAACTTTACCTACGCAGTGCCGCCATCGAGGCGGCGGCCGACGCCATCTTCATCACCGACGGATCGGGCCGCGTCGAATGGGCGAATACGTCGCTTTTGCGGCTTTCGGGCTACTCCTCGTCCGATCTGGTCGGCGCACGTCCCGCCTTCTTCAACTCGGGTCACCACGGGCCGGCATTCTTCCGCGAGATCATGCAGACGGTGCGTGCCAAGCAGTCCTGGGAAGGGGAGTTCCTGCTGCATCGGCGCCACGGGGGAGTGCTGACCATTCATGCGACGGCATCCTCCGTCCGGGCGGGCGAAAGCTACGTCATCTTTATCATGCAGGACATCACCGAGAGCCGGAACGCCAAGCTGAAGATCCAGCACCTGGCGCTGCATGACCCGCTGACCCAGCTTCCCAATCGCCGCCTCTTCCAGAGCCGCCTCCGACAGGCCATCGCCGTCGCAAGCCGAACCAACCACAAGGTCGCCGTTCACTTCCTGGATCTCGATCACTTCAAGCTGATCAACGACACCCATGGGCATGACGTCGGGGACCAGGTCCTGCGCATCGTCGCGGACCGACTCGATGCCTCCGTTCGAGACGGGGACGTGCTGGCTCGGCTGGGCGGTGACGAGTTCGCGGTCATTCAGCCGAACCTCGCGCACTACGAAGAGGCGGAGGCCTTGGCTCGCAAGCTGCTCACGATCCTCGCGTCTCCTGTCATGGTCAACGGCTATCAGTTCCGCTTCACCGGGAGCGCGGGAATTGCCGTCTACCCCGATGACGACGTCGACGCCGACCAACTGCTCAAGGATGCCGATCTCGCCCTGTACAAGGCCAAGGACATGGGCCGCAACAATTACCAGTTCTTCGATGCCGAACTGAACGACATGGCTCAGAAGCGCCTCAAGCTCGAAGGAGACCTGCGGGAGGCCTTGAGACACGGCGAGTTCCTGCTTCACTACCAGCCCCGGGTCTCGATGTCGACGGGGCGGGTACGCGGCCTGGAGGCCCTGGTTCGCTGGCGACACCCGGAGCTGGGCATGATTCCACCCTCGGAGTTCATTCCGGTGGCCGAGGAGACGGGGCTCATCCTGCCTCTGGGCGAATGGGTGCTCCGCGAGGCCTGCCGCCAGAATCGCCAGTGGCTGGATGCGGGGCTCCCACCCATCCGGGTCGCGGTCAACCTCTCGGCGGTCCAGTTCAACCAGCTTCACCAGGACGAGCTGCTGGATCTCATTCGCGACGCCTTGAAGGAGTACGAGCTGGAGCCCGGGAGCCTGGAGCTGGAGCTGACCGAGAGCATGCTCATGCGCCAGCGCGAGGGCGTCCTGGATACCTTGCAACAGCTGCGCAGGCTCGGCGTGAGCCTCGCCATCGACGACTTCGGCACAGGCTACTCCAGCCTCAACTACCTGAGCCGTTTCCCGATTCACGTGCTGAAGATTGACCGCAGCTTCATCAACCAGGCGCTGCAAAGCGATCGCGACCGGGCGCTGGTGCAAGCGGTGATCTCCATGGGCCATAGCCTCCACCTGGAGGTGCTGGCCGAGGGCGTGGAGACCCGCGAGCAGCTGGCCTTCCTCGCCGAGCAGGGCTGCGACGACTTCCAGGGCTACTACTTCAGTCCTCCCGTGCATCCCGATCGGGTGCCTGAGCTACTGGTCAAGGAGCTTTGTCCCGCCTGAGGGTTTCACGCGGACCGCTGAAAGCGCATCGGAGGCCGAGAAGGCCTCCGATGCGGGATCCTGTCTTGCGGTTAATCGTCGCTGGAGTAGCGGCTCGAGCGCGAGTACTTCGAATCGCGCCTG
This sequence comes from Candidatus Sericytochromatia bacterium, assembly GCA_036676455.1. Taxonomy (GTDB): domain Bacteria; phylum Cyanobacteriota; class Sericytochromatia; order S15B-MN24; family UBA4093; genus UBA4093. The sequence continues at coordinate 44,123 of JAKFCW010000109.1, read as the reverse complement.
CTGCCGAAGTTGACCGAGTTGTGCTGGTTGATCTCGATGTCCTGGACGACCGTGAGGTCTCCTCCATCGCCACCGGTGGCGGCACCGCCGGCGCCACCCGTGCCACCGAACCCACCAAAGCCCGCGCCACCGGCTCCGCCTGCTCCTCCGGCACCACCCGTGCCACCCGTGCCCCCCGTCCCGAAGGCCGTTCCAGCGCCCCCGGCTCCCCCGTCGCCACCGGCTCCGCCGTTGCCCCCGAAGCCGCCAAAGCCGGCGCCACCCGCGCCGCCCGCGCCACCGGCGCCACCGATGGCGTTACCTCCGGGGCTGCTGTTATTGATCACCGTCACGACCGTTGCCGAGTTGGATTGGTTCGCAATGGGGGCCTTCTTGCGGTAGGCCTGGACATCGACCTCCTGCGTGGGAAGTGAGGCGCAACCGGCCATCAGGGATGCAAATGCGAGCGCGCTCACCACCGACAAGAACTTCGTAGCCATCGTACACTCCTTCTCCGAACGAACCGGTCGCGTGACCGGTCAAGAACAGGCTAACAATAGTTTGCTCGCGATAACGTTTGGACGTCTGTTTATCATGAAGATCCTCGTTCGCAATCGACGGAGGGCAGTGCGGACCCTGACTCCGGGGGGCTCACGGCAGATCGATCTCCCTGGCGCGGGACCCCAGGTGGGTCATCGGCGGCGCGCAGGTTATCCGGCGAGAGGACATGCGAAGAAGGTCCCGAGCCTCCGTGGCATCCCGAGCCGTGGGTATGCTGAATTGGCATGAACAGCGAAAAGGCGAGTTTTCAGCTGGAGGGAAACCCCGATGAAGCCGCGTGACCGAGAGCAACCCGGATCCATTGCGGCTCAACTTGGCCTGAGCGACGCCGATCTAAACGCAATGCTCCGAGAGATGGGAGAGGAGTTCGGAGACTTCATCGTTCGATATGCGCTAGAAGGCGACCGTCTGGTCGTGTACGTTCTCTGGGTGACTCATCGGCGCGACGTGTCCCGATGAAGCCGTGCCGGTTGTCAGCATGGCCACCATTCGCCCGCCGTGAGAGATTCCGGTGGGCTTCGCCATGGGAGCTGCAGGCAATTGAAAAGCGGGTACCAGCCGAAAATGGCTGGAACCCGCTTAATTACTAGAGCCGGTGACAGGAGTCGAACCCGCAACCCCTTGATTACAAATCAAGTGCACTACCATTGTGCTACACCGGCAGAGACCCGGATCATATCGCGCCAGTAAGCGCCTGGTCAAGGCAACGAACTTGCTTCGACCCTCACTCTGCTCTCGTCCGGACACCGCGACCGCGATCGGATCTTCACGTCGCTCATTCTCGGTCCGGTCGCACCCGCTTTTAGGTTTAACCTAATCTTAGGGCTTTGAGAGTTCGTTTACGTTCCGTTAACACGCTATAGGCTATCAAGAGGAAGTGACATACCAAGCACTAGCCATCCCCCAGTTTTCGAAGGAGGCCGCCATGTCTCAGGTCAACGCCGTCCGACAGACCACGTTCCGTCCCGCCGTCCAGGGCCTCGCGAACCCGATCAAGGACAGCGAGACGGCTCTGGGCGCCGTGCGAGTCGCCACTCCGCTCGTCAAGGCTGGACTCGACCATTTCGGCGGCTCCTTGCTATCCCGCATCGGCGGGGGCGCCACTCCCATCGCCAATGGCGGTTTCACGGCCCTGCCGAGCGCCGGTGCGTCCATCGGCAGTGGGATCTCGGGTGGCGTGATGACCGGCGGGGCGCGTGGCGTCGTCTCCCGCGCCGGGACGGCGGTCTCGGGTGCCCTCAACACCGTCCTGGGCGCCCTGAAGTCCAACGCCCTGGTCGCCGCAGCCGTCTCGGGCATCACCAACGGCATCTCCTTCCTGACCGGCAAGACCTCCGGCCAGCGCGCCGCCAGCAACTTCGTGGTCGACACCGGCGCCTACACCGCCATCGGCGCCTCGAGTACCTTGGTCGGAGCCGCCCTCGGCACCCTCATCCCCATTCCGTTCGTCGGTACGGCGATCGGCATTGCCGCCGGTATGGGACTTGGCTTCCTCTACGAGAAGACCCTGCGCAAGCCCCTGTCCGACAAGCTGGCGCAAACCGTCTTCCAGAAGCTTCCCGACTAAGCCCCGTCCGTCCCGTTCACTCGCGAACGCCCCTCCACTCGCTGGAAGGGGCGTCACGCGCCATGTTCGGGGTTTTCTTAAGGCAAGCTAAAGACCAGGCAAAAAATTGGAAAGTGGACGCAAGCCATTTCGTAATCGTCCTATAACCCATCTATAACCGGCTCACCCATCAGGAGGGACGCTCATGGCGATTCAGAACGTAAACTCGGTCACCCGCGTACAGAGCACTGCGGCCGGCAACCGCATGTATACCGTCAAGAAGGGGGACTACCTCGCCAAGATCGCCCGTGAGCAGCTCGGTGACGCCAGCCGCTGGCCCGAGATCTACTCCATGAACAAGAGCGTGATCGGCCCCAACCCCAACCTGATCTACGCCGGCCAGGTCTATCGCCTCCCGGCCAAGAACCAAACTCCCGCTCCGACTCCCAAGCCGACGCCCACTCCCAAGCCGACCCCGACTCCCAAGCCAACGCCCAAGCCCCAGCCGGATCCCATCAAGTTCGACCTCGATCCCGAGCACATCCGTGTCGGTACCCCGCTGATCGCCAAGGTGGGTAACTGGATCGCCGACAAGGTCGGCCTCGGATCCATCGGTGGCGGCCCCAGCGGCGGCTTCATGAACCCCGGACTCGACCCCACGCTCGGCCCCCTCGATCCCGGTCTGGGCGGTGGCTTCGGCGGCGACCCGATGATCGGCGACCCCGGCCTCGGCGGTTCCTTGCCCACCGATCCGGTCGCCGTCAATCCCGGCGCCAGCGACCCCACTCTGCTGGATCCCACCATCACCCCCGACTACTCGGGCGGCACGATGGGCGGCGTCGGAGGCGGTGTCAGCTCGGCCTTCAACCGCCTCGGAGAAGCCGTCAGCGCCGGCTTCCAGGCCGCCAAGGGCGCTCTCAAGCGCAACTTCATCTTCGCGGGCATCACCTCGGCCATCAGCAACGGCATTTCCTACTTCACGGGCAAGGCCACCGGTAAGCAGGCCGTCAGCGGCTTCGTCGCCGACACCGGCGCCTACACCGCCATCGGTTCGGCCAGCACCTTCGCCGGCGCCGCCCTGGGCACCCTGATCCCCATTCCCTTCGTCGGCACCGCCCTCGGTATCGCCGCCGGTATGGGCCTCGGCTACCTCTATGAGAAGTTCGTCCGCAAGGACCTCGTCAAGAAGGTCGAAGGCGTGGTCGATGACCTGGCCGGCGCGACCGGCAAGAATGCCCTCGCCACCAGCAGGAGCGCTCTCGACAAGCTCGCCCTGTAACCCAGTCCCTGACGCAAGAAAGCCGCCGAGTAATCGGCGGCTTTCTTGTCTGCGCGCGGCATCCGCGCCACCGCGAGCTCCACGCGAAGACAAGGGCTGGTAGGCACGCATGTGCGGTTAAGAGGAATTTAAGAGCACGGAAAATTGTGACCAAATCAAGCAACCGCCTGGATTTGTCCCCTATAAGCATCGTATAACCGGCTCACCCATTAGGAGGGACGCTCATGGCGATTCAGAACATCAACCCGGTCACCCGCGTACAGAGCACTGCCGCTAAGGCCGCTCCTCCTTCGAATCCACTGGGCGTGGAATGGGTCACGGCTCCCGCGTCGAATTCCGGGATCCAGGTCGACTGGGTGCAAGCTCCCCAGCCGACGCCGACCCAGAATCCGGTTCCTGCTCCGAAGCCCCAGCCCCTGCCCGTGAAGATGGCCCTCGGTTCGGAGTCGATTCGCGTCGGCACCCCGCTGATCACCCAGGTGGGTAACTGGATTGCCGACAGGGTTGGCCTCGGTTCCTCGGGCGGCGGCTTGACTCCGGGTTTCGACCCCTCGCTCGGCCCGGTCGATCCGGCCCTCGGGGGCAGTTTCGGCCGCGACCCGATGATCGGCGATCCCAGCCTCGGCGGTTCCCTGCCCGCTGACCCCACCATCGTCGAGCCTGGCATGGGGGACCCCAGCCTCGCCTCCGACTTCTCGGGCGGCTCGATGGGCGGCATCAGCGGTGGAGCCAGCCGCGCCTTCGATGCCCTCAAGGACGCTGCCAGCGCGGGCTTCCAGGCCGCCAAGGGCGCCCTGAAGCGCAACTTCATCTTCGCGGGCATCACCTCGGCCATCAGCAACGGCATCGATTACTTCACGGGCAAGGCAACCGCCAAGCGGGCCGTCAGCGGCTTCGTCACCGATACCGGCGCCTATACCGCCATCGGGTCTGCCAGCACCTTCGTCGGCGCCGCCCTGGGCACCCTGATCCCCGTCCCCTTCGTGGGCACGGCGATCGGCATCGCTGCCGGTATGGGCATCGGCTACCTGTACGAGAAGTTCGTGCGCAGGGATCTCGTCTCGAAGGTCGAAGGCCTCGTCGATGGCCTTTCCGGAGCGACCGGCAAGAATGCCGTCGCCACGGGCAAGTCCGCCCTCTAACCCCGTCCCGGATGCCAACGAAAGAGCCGCCGATTTCCCGGCGGCTCTTTCGTTTCGTCTGGATCCGAGATCCGTGTCGCAGGTCGGACGGTCGCTCGGAAATCAGGCCTTGACCGAGGCGTTGAAGCGGTTCATCGCTTCGGAGAATCCCTTGCTCAAGGCGGTTTCCACCGCGATCACGGCATCATTGAGTCCCTGATCGAGGGTATCGCGCTCGGCAGGCGCGAAGCGGCTGAGCACGAAGTCCTTGGTGGACCAGCGCGGAGGCAGCGGCCCCACTCCCACGCGTAGACGCGCGAAGATCTGGGTGCCCAGGCACTGGATGAGTGAGGAAATGCCGTTATGACCGCCGGCCGAGCCCTGGATCCGGATCCGGATGGAACCCAGGGGAAGCGCGAAGTCGTCGTAGACGACCAGCAGATCGTCGGCGGTCAGCTTGTAGAACTGCAGGACCTTCTGGACTGCGCGCCCCGAGAGGTTCATGTAGGTCAGGGGTTCGACCAGGATGACCTTCTGGCCGCCGAAGTGCGCCTCGGCGACCAGGGCCTCGAACTTCGATTCGTGCCGCGCCTCGGCTCCCCATGCCTTGGCGAGCCGTTCGATCACCATGAACCCGGCGTTGTGGCGGGTCTCCTCGTACTGCTTGCCGGGGTTCCCCAGTCCAACGATGACTTTCATGGGTTACTCGAAGAGCGTGCTGATTGACTCGTCCTCATGGATGCGCAGGATGGCTTCGCCCAGCAGGGACGCCACGGAGAGGACCTTGATCTTGCTGATCTGCTTCTCGGGAGGCAGGGGGATGGTGTTGGCAACGACCATCTCGCGCAACGGGGCGGCCTCGAGACGCTCGATGGCAGGCCCGGAGAGCACGGGGTGGGTGACGGCCGCATAGATCTCGCGGGCTCCCTCGCGGGCAAGGAGCTTGGCGACCTCGGTGAGCGTGCCGGCGGTGTCGGCCAGGTCATCGATGATGACGCAGGTTCGGCCCTTGATCTCGCCGATGACGTTGAGGACCTCGGCCGTGTTGTGCTTGGGCCGGCGCTTGTCGATGATGGCCAGGGGCGCGTCGAGCTTCTTGGCGAAGGCACGGGCACGCGCCACGCCGCCGACGTCGGGCGAGACGATGGTCAGGTCCTCGAAGTTCTTGCTGCGAATGTAGTCGATCAGGACAGGCAGCGCTTGCAGATGATCCATGAGGATGTCGAAGAAGCCCTGAATCTGCGGCGCATGCAGGTCCATGGCCAGCACGCGGGTGGCGCCTGCCGTGGTGATCAGGTCGGCCACCAGCTTCGCGGTGATGGCCTCGCGGCCGGCGGCCTTGCGGTCCTGCCGGGCGTAGGCGTAGTAGGGAATCACGGCCGTGATGGAGCGGGCGCTCGCGCGCTTGAACGCGTCGAGCATGATGCAGAGCTCCATCATGTGGTAGTTGACCGGGTGGCAGATCGGTTGGATCAGGAAGACATCCGCACCGCGAACGGAATCCTCGATTTGCACGTAGATCTCGCCATCCGAGAAGTTGGCGATCTTGACGCCCCCGAGCTCGGTACCCAGCTGGCCGGCAATTTCCTGGGCCAGGGCCGGGTTCGCCGATCCGGAGAACAGCTTCATGGTGCGATGCGGGACGCGCGCACGCTCCCCTGATCGCTGGGCAAGGACGCTCGTCGGATTGTCAATCATTTCGTGATTCCTTTGCGTTGCAGGACCCATCCCTCCTTGACTGCCTGGCGGGCCCGGCCCAGGGCCAGCGCGCCTTCGGGAACATCCGAGACGATGGTGGAGCCCGCCGCCGTGTAGGCGTGGTCTCCGATGGTGAGGGGGGCCACCAGGGTGCTGTTCGACCCGATGAAGGCTCCCTCCCCGATCGTGGTCGGGTGTTTCCGCGTGCCGTCGTAGTTACAGGTGATCGTGCCTGCCCCGATGTTCGCCTTCGAACCGATCGTGGCGTCACCCAGGTACGCGAGGTGAGCTGCCTTGGCGCCATCGCCAAAGCGAGAGCCCTTGACCTCGACGAAGTTTCCGATGCGGACCTTGCGGCCGAGCGCCGCGCCGCCGCGAAGGCGAGCGAAGGGGCCGATGGTCGTGTCATCGCCGACCGAGCTGTCCTCGAGGTCGGACTGGCGGATCTCGACCCGGGCGCCGAGCTGCGTGTTGGTCAGGCGGCTGTAGGCGCCGACACGGGACTCGGGGCCGATGACGGTCTTGCCGTACAGGGCGACGCCCTGCTCGATGACCGTGTCCTCACCGATCGCGACGCGCGGGCCGATCCAGGTGGTCGCGGGGCTCTCGATGGTCACGCCGTTCGACAGCCAGTACGACGCGCTGCGCTTCTGGTACTCGGCGGCCAGCGTCACTAGCTCGGCGCGCGTGTTGATGCCTGAGACTTCCGTGGCGTCCGCGGTCACGTGCCCGATGACAATCTCGCCCTGCTCGACCAGCCGCGCGACCGCGTCGGTCAGGTAGTACTCGCCCTGGGCGTTGGAATTGGAAAGCGTGGCGATCGCCGAACGCAGCTTAGACCAATCCGCCAGGTAGACCCCGGCGTTGATCTCGCGGATCTCGCGCTGGACTGCCGTGGCGTCCTTGTGCTCGACGATGCCCTTGACCTGGCCGCCCTCGCGGACGATCCGGCCGTAGCCCGTCGGGTCGGCCAGCTCGGTGGTGAGCAGGGTGAGAGCGGCGCCGGCCTCACGATGCGCCTGGCGCATGGCCGAGAGGGTCTCGGCGGAAAGCAGCGGGACGTCCCCGGAGAGAATCAGCACGTCACCCTGGAAGTCAGCCAGGACCGGCACGACCTGCTGGACGGCATGGCCGGTGCCGAGCTGCTCGCGCTGCTCGACAGTGGATACCCAGTCCGGAAGGGTGGCGCGGACCTGGTCGGCGCCGTGTCCCACGATGGCGATCGCCCGCGGGATGCTCATGCGCTCGACCGTGGCGAGCACGTGGCCCAGCAGCGTCTCCCCCGCGATCTGGTGAAGGACCTTGGGCAGCTGGGACCGCATACGGGTCCCCTTGCCTGCGGCGAGGATGACGACGGTGACCTCAGCGTGGTCAGTTGGGCTCGAAAACACGTTATTTCGCTCTCCTTGGCTGCCAGTATACCATTACCATTCTAACAGGGGTTAGGGGTCGAGGAACTCCTCTTCGTCTTCAAGCAGGTCCCCGTCCTCGTCTTGCAGACCGAGATCCTCCACCGAGATGCCGGCCAGCTTCTGCTTGGCGACGCGGCGCGAATCCGTACGGGCCACCACGCCTAGCTTGACCAGCTTCTTCTCGGCTCCGCCCCCGGCGGACTTCCGCTTGACCGTCTCTTCCACCCGGATGCTGGTCTCCGAGAGCCGCTTCTCGGTGGCGAGCAGCTCATCGAGGAAGCGCAAGTAGCTGGCGTAGCGCTCGGGAGTCATCGCCGCCTGGGCTTTCACCGCGCAATCGGGCTCCTCGCGATGCAGGCAATCCGGGAAACGGCAATGCGGGATATGCGGCCGCATCTCCGGAAAAAGCCAGCCCAGCTCGGTGGGCGGCAGCGCGCCGAAGTCCGTGTGCGAGTAGCCGGGCGTGTCGCCGACCAGCGCCTCGCCCTCGGGGCTGTCGAGGACGTAAAGGGAGGCGAAGGTGGTCGTGTGGCGGCCGCGGCCCAGCTTCTCGCTGACCTCGTTGGCTTTCAGCTCGAGTCCGGGCTGCAGGGCGTTCAAGAGGGAGGACTTGCCGACGCCGGAAGGTCCTGCCAGGACCGAGACCCGGTTCACCAGCACCCGCCAGAGCTCAGAGACCTCGCGCCCCTTGGCGGTCGTGGTCACGACCGGGTAGCCGGCGTCCTCGTAAGGCGAGACCATCTCATGCAGGCGCTCGGCCGACACCTTGTCCCGCTTGTTGATGCAGACCACCGCCGAGATGCCGCTCTGGGCAGCCAGGGTGAGGAAGCGGTCGAGCATCAGGGGGCTGAAGGCCGGGGCATCGGCGGCCATGACGATGACGACCTGGTCGACGTTGGCCAGCGTCGGGCGGGGCAGCAAGTTGAAGCGCGGCTCGACGTCGATGATCCAGGCGGAGTGGTGGACGTCGTCGACCTCGTCGAGCATGACCCGGTCCCCGATGGCGACGTGGACCTTCTCCTTTTTCAGGCGGGCCCGCAGCCGACACGCGTACTCATGTCCATGGTGACGCACGTAGTAGTAGCTCCCGATGCGCCGAATGACGGTCGGCGCGTCGGGGCTCCACCCCGCGCGTGGGATCATGCGCCCTGCCCCGCTTCCTGGGGCAATCCCGTGGCCGGGATCTCCGCCTGGCGGCGCAGCTGGCCGCAGGCGGCCGCAATGTCCGCGCCGCGCTCGACCCGGACCGTGACCGGGAAGCCGGCGTCCTCGAGGATCTTGGCGAAGGTCTTGATGTCGCTCGGGCGCGAGGGCTTGAAGTCCGCGTCGGTGGCATTGTAGGGAATCAGGTTCACGTGGACGTGCAGGCCGCGCATCCACTCGACCATCTCGCGGGCGAGATCGGGCGTGTCGTTCACGCCGCCGAGCATGACGTACTCGATGGTGATGCGGCGCTTGGTCTTGTCATGGTAATCCCGCAGGGCTTCCTTGATCGAGGCGAGGTTGTAGCGCCGGTTCAGGGGCACCAGGTAATCGCGAAGCTTGTCGTTGGGCGCATGCAGTGAGAAGGCCAGGGTCAGCTGGAGGTTCTCCTCGGCCAGGTTCTCCACGCCCGGCACGACCCCCGAGGTCGAGACGGTGAGGTGCCGCATGCCGATGCCGACCTCGGAATTCAACAAGTTCACGGCCTTGAGGGTGGCTTCGTAGTTGTGAAGCGGTTCTCCCATGCCCATGAAGACGACGTTGGTGACGCGTTCGCCACATTCCTTCTGCATCAGGGCGACCTGTTCGACGATCTCGCCGGCCGAGAGGTTGCGCTGGAAGCCCGAGAGGCCCGTGGCGCAGAAGGCGCACTTCACCGCGCAGCCGATCTGGGTCGAGACGCAGACCGAAAGCCCGTACTCGCTCGGCATCAGGACGGATTCGATCATCCCGTAGCCCGACGAGTCGAACAGGAACTTGCGCGTGCCGTCCGAGGCCACCTGGACCTTGGCGACCTGCAAGGCGCCGCCGCGATACCCTTCGGCCTTGAGCTTCTCACGGAAGGCCTTGGGAAGATCCGTCATGGCGTCCAGGTCGGTCACGCCCTGCTTGTACAGCCACTTGGCGATCTGAGAACCGCGGTACGCGGATTCACCCAGGCGCTCGGCCAGTTCCTTCAATTCCGGGGCGGTCAAGCCCATCAACTCAGCCATGCTGCCTCTCCAGTCGCGCCAAGAAAAAGCCCTCAACTCCGTGCCGGTGCGGGACCAGCTGGATCATGCCGCCCCCGTCCTCGGCGTCCGCCCTCCAGGCCTCGGGCAGCCAGGCCCGCAGGTCGCTGGGTGCGAACTCCGGATGGGCCGCGAGGAAGCCCCGGACGACGTCCTGGTTCTCCGCGCGGTTCACGGTGCAGGTCGCGTAGACCAGCACCCCACCCGGTTTCACGTCCGCGGCTGCCGCGTCGAGGATTCGCCGCTGCAGCGCCGGAAGCGCGTCGACCTCCGCCGGCGTCGCCCGCCAGCGCAGGTCCGCCTTGCGGTACATCACCCCGAAGCCCGAGCACGGCGCGTCCACCAGTGAACGATCGACGCCTTCCCCCAGGGGTTCGGTGCCATCCTGCGTCCGGGTCTCCACCATGGTGACCCCGAGCCGCTTGGCGTTCTCGGTGAGCAATCCGAGCCTTCCGGCATGCGGATCGACGGCCAGCACGCGTCCCTGGTCGTTCATCAGGGCTGCCAGGTGCGTGGTCTTGCCGCCCGGAGCCGCCCCGATGTCCGCGACGGTCTCTCCCGGCTGCGGATCCACGACTCGGCTCACCAGCATCGCCGCCTCCCCCTGGACGTACCAATGCCCCTCATTATAACCCGGGATCCGCGCCAAGGGCACCGCTTCCGGCAGTCGAACTCCGTCTGGATCCACCGGGGACGCTTCGGCCGCGATCCCCAGGTCGGCGAGGCGCGCCAGGAACGCGTCCCGGCTCGTCGCCAGCGTGTTGACCCGCAGGGTCAGCGGCAAGGGATGGTTGGCGGACTTTGCCAGGTTGGCGGCTTCTTCCATGCCGAACTGCGCGACCCAGCGGCGGACGAGCCAGTCAGGAAGGGATTGGCGGATGCCCAGGGCCACGATCGGGTCGTCCTGAGGCCAGTTGAGGCTGTCCGCCTGGCGCTGCAAGCTTCGCAGCACGCCGTTGGTCAGGCGGCTCACACCTTCATGCCCGAATTTCCGGGCGAGCTTGACGGACTCGTTGATGGCCGCGTGCGGCGCGATGTCCGTGCAGAGCAGCTGGTAGGCCCCCATGCGCAGGATGTTCCGGATCGGCGGGGTGAGCGAATCGAGCGGGGTCTTGGCTAGCAGCTGAGCGAGGGCGGTATCCAGCATGCGCCGCATGCGGGTCACGCCCTGGACCAGTGAGACCACCAGGCCGCGGTCACGCGGATCCAGGTCTCTCGGCAGGTCTTTCAGCGCGAGGTTCGAGTAAGCGCCCTTCGTTTCGATGGCGATCAGGAGATCGAGGGCGAGCCGGCGGGGGTTAGGGGACATGGGCCTCCAAGTGCGGAGGGCGGCCCGCAGGCCGCCCCAGAAGTCATGATGGGGTCATCCCATTATCGCACGGCTTGCGCCCGAGCGAACGTGTGACTTTTCGGACGATCCCCCACTTTCGCCCACGCGACCGACGGATGGTCCTTAGCGAAGCGCCTCCGCCTCACGCAGGATGCCCGCGATCTCGTCCTTGTCCGCCAGCCAGAGCTGAAAGAGGCTGTTCGGCTTGATCGGGGCCTCGCCGAGGACCCACTTCCAGACGATGGGGAAGAGCCGCTTCCAGAGGAAGCCCGCCGGAAGGCCCGCGACGCCCTGCGAGAGCATGCCGTAGATGACGGCCTTGGCCAGCTCCTCACGGTTGAAGTTCGAGCCCGTGTGCGTGTCCTTGTACCAGTAGTAAGCCCGGGCCCCGCCGTAGATCATCCGGACGGCGATCCAGACGACCCGCCAGCTCTGAATCTGGTTCTCCTGGTAATCCAGCTGGGCGACGTACTCGCCCGCCCGGAAGGTGACCTTGCCGGTCGCAGGCGTCTTGGTGAAGTCGTACTGGACCGGGCCACCCTCGGCCGTCTCCAGGGTCACGACCGCTCCGCGGACCGTGACCTTGCCCTGACCCTCGAGGGTCTCGGCGAAGCGGTGGGCCAGCTCTGAAGGCGAGCGAGAGGCCGTCGCCGCGAGCGACTTATCGGAAGCCGTCTGGCCGATGGTCGTGGGCACCTGGCCACAACCGGCCAGCGGCAGGGTCACGAGCGAGCAAGCGAGCAGGATGCGAAGGCCGGAATGGACGCTGGGCATGGGGCTCTCCTCTTTTCATCGGGGGTTCGGCGAAGCTTTACTCAAATTTAATCTGAAGTTAAGCATACTCCAAAGTCGTCCACCTCGCAACCGATATCTCGTACGTACCGCAAGACGGGTAGGCGCGGGTGCGATTCCAGGCTCAGCCGTTCAGGCGCTATAATCGAGGGGTTCCCCCTCGCATCCCACCGTCTTTCCAGGCTGGCGGGGCCTTTCCCGAAAGGCGGATTCCCATGAGTGAGCATCTGCGCATCGTTCTGCACGAGCCAGAAATCCCCCCCAATACGGGTAACGTGAGCCGGCTCTGTGCAGGTCTGGACGTGCCCCTGGACCTGGTGGGGCGGCTGGGTTTCAGCATCTCCGACCGGGCCATCCGGCGCGCGGGCCTCGACTACTGGGAGCACGTGAAGCTGACTTACCACAAGAACTGGGAGGCCTTCAAGGAGGCGGTTGGCAAGACGGCGGACGCCGGCCCGCGCTTCATCTACACCTCCTCGTTTGCCGAGGAGCTTTACACGGAGGTGGAATATCGGCCGGGTGACGTCTTGATCTTCGGCCGTGAGTCGAAGGGCCTGGATCCGCAGCTCTGGGAGGAGACGCCGGGCCTACTGGTCAGGATCCCGCACTGGGGGCCGGTTCGCAGCCTCAACCTGTCGAACGCGGTGGCCGTGGTGGCCTATGAGGCCATGCGTCAGATGCGCGAGCGCGGGGAGGTTCCGCCGCCGATTCCCCGGGCGCCGGACAAGCCTCGCGACTGAGGAGTTAAAGCGGGAGGCGCGAGTAGTCGATGCGCCCGTAGCCGAAGTTGCGATCGCGCCCTCGTTGCCCCAGATCGACGCATGCTCCGAGGAGGGCCTTCTCGATCTGATCGACGCTCCAGTCGGGATGGGCGGCCCAGAGGAGGGCGGCGGCCCCCGAGACGAAGGGTGCGGCCATGGACGTGCCGCTCATGGTCTTGTAGCTGCGGTTCGGGATGGTCGAGAGGATGTCGGCCCCGGGGGCCGAGAGCATGATCTCGGGCCCCGAGTTGCTGAAGGAGGCGAGCTGCTCGTAGCCGGAGGCGGTCTGCTCGGTCGCGCTGACGGCGATCGCCCCGGGAGAGTTCGCCGGCAGCCCCACCTTGCCGTGGTCGTTGCCGGCCGCCACGATCACCACTGCCCCCTTCTTGCGGGCGTACTCGATGGCCTGCGTGAACAGCGGATTGGGGGCGTCCGCCGGCCGGCTGAAGCTGAGGTTGAGCACCTTGGCGCCTTGCTCGACGGCGTACTTGATGCCGGCTAGCGCCGAGAAGTCCGTGCCCCCCTTCTCGTCCATGATCTTGATCGGCAGGATCTCGGCGTCCCAGGCCACGCCCGCGATCCCCAGGCCGTTGTTGCCGGCTGCTGCCAGGATGCCGGCCACGTGCGTGCCGTGACCGGAGAGATCCATGGTGTTGCCGTTGCTGTCGTTGAAGTTGTAGCCCTCTTGCCAGCGCACCCGCCCCTGCAACTCGGGATGGTACGGGTCGACCCCGGTGTCGATCACCGCGACCTTGATCCCCTTGGCGCTCAGCTTCTTGCCCCAGACGTAGCTGGGACGCGTCACGCTCTCACCGAAAGCCCAGACGTCCTCCAGCATGGGGTCGTTGGGCCGGTAGCGGGCCGGCTTGAAGCGCGGCGTCCTCCACGGCACGGACGTGGTCTCGCGGTTTGGCGAGATCAGCATCACCGCCGGGTGGTTCTGAAAGGCGACAATCGCCTCCTCGACCGTCGCTCCCTTGGGCAGCTTGAAGACCAGGACCTCGCTGTCGAAGGCCACCTTCCCGATCATCTCGGGCTCCTGCCCGCGGATCGTCGGCATCGGAACCAGCGGCCAGTGCTCGCCCGGCTTGAGTGCGATCATCAGCTCGCCGCGCTGGCCGTTGGCCGGCACCGTGATCTGGTGATCCTCGGGGTTGACCTGAGAGGACGGCGGAGTCGCCGGAGGCGGATCCGGCCGCAGCGGCAGGTTGAAGGCGCAGCCCGTCAGCAGCACCAGCACGCCGCTCAGGATGCCGCTTCCCAGGGTGCGGGAGCGCCGGACGCCTCGCCCGACGTAACGCTGGGTCGGGCTCAGTGCGCCGGCGGCGCCATCGAGCCTCGTGGAACGGCCGATCGGCCTGAAACCAGGGCCCATCTCCCCCTCCTACCGCTCTTCGACACGTCGGCCGCTTTGCGGCCTCGGTGACGTCACACCCGTCCTCGCCTAGCCTAGCGCGGAAGGGGGGGATTGGCGTCGGCGGGAGGCGAGAAAAGCATGGTCGAAAGCGATCGCAAGGGAGCAAGCAGGCCTGCGCGACAAAAGGAAGGCCGGGCAGCGCCCAGCCTTCCTCGTGGTGTTGATGGGGACTCGTAGGCGTTGGTTAGTCGACGCAGCCGCGCTCGGCTCCGCCCACCCCGGCCGTCTGGACCAGGCCCTTCTGAACCAGGTAGGCTTCGAGCTCGTCTCCGCCGATGTCCGCCAGCATCTCGCCGTCGATCTCCACGCAGGGCGACAACGGCTGCCCGCTCTTGGCCACCATCTCCTGATAGTTCATCCGGTTGTTGATGATGTCCTTGTCCTCGTACGCGAGGCCGTGCTTCTTGAGCACCTCGCGGACGCCGGCGCTCCACCCGCAAACGGGCTTCAGGTATGCAACGATATTGGGCTGTGCCATGGTAATTCCTCCCTCTAAGGACTATTCCTTCAGTTTAGCACGGCATCCTCCTCGGCAGGCATCCACGGGAAACCGGGGCTGCGCCGCAACCCGAAGCGTCCCGGCTCGGATCCCGCCATCACCCAGAGCGCCTCCGTGCCGGGAAGGCCGCGAAGCATCTCCAGGCCCTTCTCCGGACCCAGCACGTAAAGCGCCGTCGAGAGCGCGTCGGCCCGTTCTGCGTCGGAAGCCAGCACCGTCACGCTCAGGACCCCTGCTGCCGGCCGTCCCGTGCGCGGATCGATCACGTGCCCGTAGCGCACGCCGTCCTTCCAGAAGCCGCGCTCGGCATCGCCCGAGGTCGACACGCTTCCGGCGCGCAGCCGGGTCCAGCCGATCACGTCGCCCTCGCGGCGCGGATGGCGAATGCCGAAGTCCCATGCCCCGCCCCCGGGCGGCTCGCCGAAAACCCCCTGGTTGCCTCCCGCGTCCACCCGGGCGGTCGTCATGCCCCGCTCCGCGAGGATCGCCAGGGCCCGGTCCACGGCATACCCCTTGGCGATCGCCCCGAGATCCACTTCGACGCCCGATCGCTTGAACCGGATCCCCCGAGCCGCGTCGCTGTCCACGAGCGCATGCCCGACGCGCGCGCGCAGCCTCGCGATCGCGTCGGCCGGCGGCACGCGGTAATCCATGTGCTTGAAGCCCCAGAGTTGCACCAGCGGCCCCACCGTCGGGTCGAAGGCCCCGTCGCTCATCCGCGCGAAGCCGAGGGCCCGCTCCACTAGACCCCAGGTCTCGGCGCTAAGCGCTACCCAGCCCTTGGCCCCCTCCCGGTTGAGCCTCGACAGCTCGGAGTCCGGCTTGTAGGTGCTCAGCAGGCGGTCTAGGCGCCCGATCTCGGTAAAGGCCGCCTCCATGGCCGCCTCGGCTCCGGGGCCGTGGGCTTCCACCGTCCAGAGCGTGCCCATGTGGTAACGGACCTGTTCAACCGACTCAACCGCCTTGACGGCCGGCTTCTCGGCCGCTCGCACGCCTCCAACTCCCACCCATCCTGGGCTTACCAGCGCCATTGCCAGCGCGATCCGGGTCCAGGGCCTCATGCGGGGACCTGGGTCTTGGCGGGAGCTGGGGGCCTCTTGCGCGAGGCCCGCCGGCGGATCAGGCGGCCGAAGAAGAGGAAGTAGCCGCTCAGCACCAGCACGATGAGCGCCCCGGAGACGGCATCGGTGATCGGCACGCCGTAGGTGCCCCAGAAGCGGCCGTCATGCAGATCGTAGATCAGCTGGAGGGCCTGGTTGGCCTTGGGAGCCGGCGGGGCGCCGCCGATGCTGTTCCAGCCGTCGGGGCCTTCGCGGTACAGCCCCGCGGTGGTCGCCAGGGTCAGCCGTCCCTCTGCGCCGATGCTGAGGCCTGCGAGGTGGATGCCCTCGGGGGGATAGAAGGGGAGTGAAACCTCTTCCCAGATGTCTCCATGATCGTCGGAGCGGAAGACACCGATCTCCCGGAACGCGACGAAGACCCGGCCCGGGCGGGCGGGGTCGAACTGGATCGCGCCGACCTGCTCGGCAGGGACCGGCAGGACGATGTCCTCCCAGGTCTTGCCGCCGTCCAGGGAGCGGAAAAAGCCGTCGTTGGTTCCCACCAGGATGCGCGCGGGCTCATGGGGGTCGACGGCGGTGGAGAGCACGTACTTGGAGAAGGGCCCTTCTCCCGCGACGGGTTGCTTGCGGAACCAGTCCTGGTGGTTGAGCCCGATGGCCGTGAATGCGGCCACCAGGATCAGAAGCCCCGCAACCAGACCGAGCCAGCGGTGCATGAGAAGCATGTTCTTGGTCATCATGAGGGCTGCCTACCGCTTGATGAGCGTGTCGAAGAGCACGAGGGCCTTCTTGACGCCGGCCGCGATGGACCAGGACGAGACGGTGGCTCCCGTCAGGTGGGTGATGTCGCGGTTGACCATCAGCGGGTCGGAGCTGGTCTTGCCGTCGAACTGGTTGAGGAAGCGCCCGCGGCGGACCGCATCCCCCCGGCGCTCGCGGTAGACCATGACGGCGACCTCGCGCACCTCGCCGTCGGGCTTGATGCCGACGATGAAGGTGATGGGGTAGTACTTGCCGATCTCGTCGACCACCAGGGCGTAGCCGATGGTCTTGCCGCCGCGCGTGCCCTCGTGGAAGACGTAGGTGGTCTCGTCGAGTTTCCGGCCGAGCCGGCGCTCGATCTGCTTGCGCTCGGCCGCGGTCGGCGTGACCGGGCGAGGCGTCACCTTATCGGCCTCCGGGATGGCCACGCGCAGGGCCTGATCCTGGGTCAGGTAGACCTGCTCGTAGTGCTCCGGGGTCTCCGCGAGAGCCGGGCTGGTCGCCAGGCATGCGAGCAGGAGGGATGCGATGAGGGTGCGCCTCGCCATGGTCACTTGGATCCTTTCTTGTTGCTAACGCCATTTCTGCAGGACAGCGAGAGTGAGGGTTCACCCTCATGTCACCTGGTCACGACGAACTCTCGCTGCCTTACGAAATAGCCGCAGGCGCTAGAAGCCGACCGCCACCGAGCTCCAGAGGGCGTCGTCGACCTTGCCGGTCGCCGGCTCGTTGATGCGCTGCCACTCGAGCTTGGTCACGAAGGTCGGGATGGGCCGGTAGTTGAGGCCGATCACGGTCTCGTTCTTGTCGGTGGCGTTGTAGGCGCCCTGGTCGGTGTCGGCCTGGCCGAAGCGGCCCACCAGCGTGAAGGTGGCCTGGTCGTAGCCGCCGGCGCGCCCGAGGAAGGTGTTGTTGAGGAACTCGGGGAAGAAGTGCTGGCGCGCCTCGAGGTACCAGCCCTGCATGGAGCCGGGGATGGCGGTGGGGGTGGTGCCGGGGGCGGCATTGGGGGCCAGGTAGCTGCCGCCGTTGGTCTGGAGGTTGGCGTACTCGCCGACCAGCTCGAACGAGCCGAGGGTCAGGGAGTTGTCGAGGCCGAGCATGGTCATGCGGCGGGATCCGGCGGCGTCGTAGGCGCTGGTGTAGCCATTGAGGCCCAGCTCCCAGCCGAGCCAGGGGCTGATGCCCACGCGGCCGGAGAGTGCCTTATTGCCGTTGTTGTCGCTCGAGAGGCCCGGCCGGGCGTTGCGGATGCCGCGCGCGGCGCTGATGTTGTCGGTGAGGCCGTTGGTGACGTAGGCCTCGTAACTGAGCATCATGTCCTCGGTGGGGTAGAGGATGCCGTGCACGCCGGTGCCGGCGTCCATCCAGGTGGTGGGGATGATGGTGGAGGCCATCAGGGGGCGGGTGGTGGTGTCGCGGACGTCGGAGTCGTGGAGGACGTTGACGTAGCCGAAGGGGATGAGGACGACGCCCGAGCGGAAGTTGAGGGCGTCGTTGACCTTGTAGTCGGCCCAGGCCTGCTCGATCTTGAGCTCGCCCTTGTTGTCGAGGGCGTTGATGGTGCCGCCGTGCTCGTACTCGATCTCGGTGTTGAACATCAGGTTCTCGTGCAGGTAGCTGGAGACCTGGAGGATCAGGCGGTGCTGGTCGAAGAAGCTGTTGCCGCCGTTGAGGGGCTGCTTGAACTCGACGTCGTAGTAGCCGCCGACGCGGGTCTGGGTGCTGCGGTCGAACGCGGTGATGTTGCGGCCGCCGGGGCCTTGCTGGGTGGTGATCCCGGCGTCGGGTGCGTTTGATGCCGGCTTGTCGGTGGCCATCTGGGCCATCGCGGGGCTGGCGATCGCCAGGCTCAGCGCGGCGAGAGCGAAGATCGGAGTGCGCATGGGCGGTTTCCTTTCGAGGACGAGCGTGCAAATACGTTGAGAATTATTCTCAGCCATCCTACCGTAGCTTTTACTGAGAATAAATGTCAATAAGCACGCGATTAAGGATTGTGACGGAACCAGCTCGCTCCGTCGCGACGTGCGAGCCCCCATGGGACGAGGACGCCAGCATCGCTGGCGTCCTCGTCCCATGCCAGAGGCGCTACTTCGATCGCTTGAAGAGATGCTTGAGCTTCCAGCCGAGGCTTGACTGGCGCGCCACCGTCTTGCGGATCTGGTGGTACTCGGAAATGGCCCAGGTCTGCTGGCTGCGAAGCGAACCCGCCTCGCCTGGCGTCAGGGCGAGGCGCTGCGCATTGATCTCGCGAAGCAGCTCCATGGCTTCCAGGTGATCCGGATCGATCAAGAGCGTGCGCCGCAGCTGACCGACGGCCCAGTCGAACTTGTTTTGCAGCGCGTAGGCCCGCGCCAGCAGCACGCTGGCGTCCACATGCGCATGGTCCAGCTTCAGGACGCGCTGGCAGAGCGAGAGGGCTTCTTCCGGGCGCCCCTGGTCGAGATGCAGGCGGGCCAGGCCCATGAGGGTGGGCATGCGAGCATCGTCGATGGCCAGGGCCGCTTCGTACTCCGCTTGCGCCTCCTCGTGATGCCCCTCCGTGAGAAAGCCGATGGCCCGCTCATGGTGCTCGGCGGCCATATCCCTCGGCTTCGGCTTTCTCCAGAACATCCGTTTCTCCTCCATCGATTCCGTCCACGACTATACCCCAAGGTGGGCGTCGGATCACCCCAGGGCCGCCAGCATCGTCGCTTCCGCCAGGGGCACCGGGATGGTCCCCAGCGAGAGCAAGCGATCATGGAACTCCCGCAGGTTGAAGCGCTCACCCAGCGCTTGCTGGTAGGCCTCTCGAATGGCGAGAATGGTGCGCTTGCCCATCAGGTAGCTCATCGGATACGCCGGAGAGTACGAGTACCAGGTGACCTCCGACTCGGCGTTGATCCGCTCCAGCTTGGCTTCGTCGACCAGGAAGTCCACGGCCTCGTCGAAGGTCATCCGGCCCGTCTGGATGCTGGCGTCCACGATGACCCGGCAGGCCCGCCAGAGCACGTCCTTGAGCTGGAAGAGCCGCGTGACCTCGTCGGGGTAGAACCCCGCCTCGTACATCAGCTCCTCGCAGTAGAGGGCCCAGCCCTCGCAGTAGGCATTGTTGCCGAAGAGATGGCGGATGGGAAGATCCTGGCGGTTGGCCGTCACCAGCTGCATGTGGTGGCCGGGGTAGCCTTCGTGCAGGGCGGTCACCGGGATGCTGTAGCGGTTGTGCCCGCGCAGCTGCTCGGCTTGATCCTCGGCGCTATGCGTGGGATCCACCGGGGTGACGTAGAAGAGGCCCTCCTGCACCCGGTCGTAGGTGCCCGGCGACTGGTAGGCCGCGTAAGGGATGACGCTGCGCATGAAACGCGGAGTCTCAATCACCTGGAGTTTGTCGCCCTCGGGCAGCGTGGCGATGCCCTGCGCGCGCACGAACTCGCGGGCGCGCTCCATCTCCTGGCGGTAGGCGTCGAGCAGGCCTTCCGCCGGGGGGTGCTCATCCTTGTAGCGATCCACCAGCTCCTGCCAGGTCGCCTTCGGATCGAGGCGCGAGGCTGTCTCTTCGAGCTGCTTCAGCGTGCTTATCCGGGCGTCCTCCCCGATGGCGAGGAGATCCGCGGCCGTCAGGTCGAAATGGTGCTCGTGGCGCAGCTTGAAGTTGTACAGGAACTCACCGATCCCGAGGGGGCGGTCCGAGCGCGGTAGCAGCTCCGTCTCGAGGAAATGCTTGAAGTCGGTGATGGCCTGCTTGGCCTCGGCGACCGCGGAAGCGAGGCCCTCCTGCTGCGAGGAGAGCGGCAGGACGACTTCGTCGAGGAAGTCGCAGCCGCCCTCGGCCACCTCGATGGCCGATTCGGTCCAGCGCCTTGCGGGGCGCGTGAGGGTAGCCTTGCCGTCCGCCAGTACCTTGGGGGCCTCCTTGAGGCGCGAGAGCACGTTGGCCAGGCGCTCCTGCAAGGGGGCGAAGTCGCGGCTCAGCAGCACGTGAACGCCGTCGAGCACAGTTTCGAGGTAGGTCTGGGGCATCAGGCGGTGCCAGCCGATCTCCTCGTGCTCGAGGGTGAGCACCTTGAGCATGCCGTGCAGCACGGTCTCGTCGATGCGGCGCTCGTCGGGGATCTCGTCGGGGGCGAACTCGGCGAGGCGTGCCTCGAAGTCCTTGAGGCCCTCGTAGAAACGCACGTTGGCTTCCTCGCTTTGATCGCCGAGCTGGTGGTCGAAGCGATGGTCGCCCATGTAAGAGGCGAGCACGGGGTGATACGAGAGGTAGAAGTCCTTGAATTCTTGGATGAAGGCGTCGAACGCGTGCATGGGAAGTCCTTGAAGAAACGGCCGCGGGCGCCATCCCATGGCGCCCGCTGAACGAGGATTGGCGCCCGCGGCTCAGTGACGAGGTCGCCCTAAGGGGTGCCGAGGGTCTGGGGCTTGGATTCCATCACCTTCCGGCCGGTCGGGGTGATGGCGAGTCCGCCGCAGGAGGTTTCCTTGTACTGAGACGGCATGGCCTCGCCGATTTCCTTCATGGCGGCGATGACCTCGTCAGGCGGGATGTAGCTCGAGATGCCGGCGAGGGCCATCTCGGCGGCCGTGATGGCCATGATCGAGTAGAGCGAGTTGCGCTTGACGCAGGGAACCTCGACGTAGCCGCCGACCGGGTCGCAGACCAGACCCAGGCTGTTCTTGACCGCGAGGGCCATGGCCTGGACGACCTGTGCAGGCGTGCCTCCGGCCAGCTCGCAGATGGCGCCGGCGGCCATGCCGGTGGAGACGCCGACCTCGGCCATGCAGCCGCCCTTGGCGCCCGAGATGGTCGAGTTGTTGGCCATGACCATGCCGAGGCCCGCCGAGACGAACATGGCGTTGACGATCTCGTCAGGCGTGCTGTTGAGTTTCTGCGAGGCGCCCCAGAGGCTGGAGGGCAGGATGCCGGAAGAGCCCGCGGTGGGGGCGGCCACGATCCGGCCCATGGCCGCCGAGCACTCGTTGACCGACATGGCACGGGCCGCGGTCTGGGCCAGGATGGGGTCGAGGAGCTTGGGCTCGTAGGCGCCCATGCGGTAGCCGTTGCCGCTGACGAGGTTGCCCAGGCCGGTGATGGGCTGGCGCAGGCCGGCCTCCATGGCCTCCTGCATGATGCTCCAGCGGGCCAGCATGGCGTTCCAGATGAAGTCCCGGGGGAAGCCGGACTGCTGGATCTCGAAGCGGAGCGTGATCTCGCCGATCCCGCAGCCTTCCTGCTCGGCCAGCGCCAGCAGCTCGGCGATGGACTGGAATTGAATCTCGGTGGTCTCGGTGCTCATGGAGTCCCCTCTCGCTTAGGTCAGCTTGGGCAGGTAGCGGGTCAGGCGGATGCCGTCGACGGCGGCGATCGCTTCGATCGCCTCGGGCGGCATGTCATGGTCGCCCTCGATCGTCATGAAGGCCTCGCGGCCCCGCTGCTTGCGCGCCACGTTCATGAAGGCGACGTTGACGCCGCGCTCCGCCAGGATGCCGGTGACCTTCCCGATGATGCCGGGCTTGTCGTCGTGGACCGTGATGACCGTGGGATACTCGCCGGAAAGTCGTACCTGGTAGCCGTCCACCTCGGTGATGGCCACGTTGCCGCCGCCGATGGACGTGCCGATGATCTCGATCTTGCGGCCATCGGCTGTTTCCAGGATCAGCTTGGCCGAGCAGGGGTGAACCTTGGGGCCGAGGTTCACGTCGCCGATCGTGAAGGTCATGCCTTCCTTGGCGGCGACCGCGAAGGACTCCTTCACGTTCGGGTCGAACGTCTCCATGCCCAAGAGGCCGGCCACGATGCCCTTGTCGGTGCCGTGTCCGGGCCCGGTCTCCAGGAAGGAGCCGTGCAGGAGGATGGTCGCGTGGCGGGGCGTGCCCCCCAGGATGGTCCGGGCGAACCGGCCGATCCGCACGGCTCCGGCCGTGTGAGACGAGCTCGGCCCCACCATGATGGGCCCGATGATATCGAAGACGCTTTTGTACTTGCTCATGTGGTTTGACTTCCTCGTCAGCCGCCAATGGGCGCAAGGCCGGACCCTTCCGACCATCGCCTCATTCTATCAGGATTGCGAGTCCCGTGGGGGGGCTATTCGGCGGGCGTGACGATCCGGGCCATGGGGGCCTCGGCGTCGTTGCCCCAGGTGAATCCGACCAGGCCGACCTCGGGCTGGTAAACCTCGGTCCAGGAGACCGGATCGCCCTTGAGGTTGCCCGTGATCGTGACGGTCCAGGTCTCCGGCGACTCGTCCTCGCCGGCCGCGCGGGTCGCCTTGGCCAGCAGGCCAGGAGCTGGGATCCACTCGGCATCCTCGGTGAAGGGAAGCGGGTAGGTCAACTCGGGGCGATACGGCATCGAGAGCTTGAGGCGGTTCGCCTGCAGCTTGAGCATGAAGCGCGTTTGCGTGGTCTTGCCGTCGACCGTGAGGGTCAAACGACCAGAGGCAAGCTTGCCGTCCGCCTTCTCGGTGACCTTGGTGAGCGTCCTGACGACCTGGCCGACGGTCTCGTCATCCGCGTTGACCAGCGTGAACGCCGTTCGCGTGCCGGCCACCAGGGGGAAGAGGTCTGATCCTGCCGTGGCGACCGCCGTCGAGCGGGTCGCCTCCGCTGAGGCCGACGCGGCCGGCTGGGCCGAGGCCGTCGCGCTGGGCGATGCCGTCAGCTCGGGAACCCGCGCGGAGAAGACTTGCCGGAAGGCCTCGCGGACCTTGGCGTTGCTCTCTACCAGTTCCAGGGCGACCCGACGCACGTCGTCGCCTTCCGTCAGATCGGGTAGGGATGCGGTCCGGTAATCGCCCGTGCTCAGCTTGAGCGCCTGGGTGACCTCGCGGGTCGCCGTCAGCACCAGCGCCGGGTCGAGGTAGCGAATCTGCTCGGCGGTGTAGCGCTCCTGGAGATGCGCGGCCACCAGGGTGCTCGCCAGCGACAGGGTGAGAGGCTCGTTGAGCTCGCGCATCGAGGGCAAAGAGACCGTGTTGGGGCCGCTCTTCTGCTCACGCTCGCGGCTGAAGGGCAGGCCCATCATGCCCTCGAGCCGCATGGTGCCGGCGGCCGTGCGAATCTCGGCGCGAATCAGCTGGATGCCGTTGACCGGAATGGTCAGGGGCGCGATGCCCTCCGCATCGGTGAGCGAGCTGATCTGCGGGTCGAGCGCCACGTAGACCTTGGCGCCCTCGGCGGGAACCTCGGGGCGATCGCCCGATCGCTTGCCAGGCATGACCTCCGCCGGCAGCACCACCCGGATGGGCACGCGCGCCAGCGTGTAGGATTCGAGCCCCAGTCCCGGAATCGCCGTCTCGCCGTTCAACCCCATGAACCCGGGGGCCTGACAGGCCACCAGCATTCCGGTCAGCAGACCGGCGGTCATCAAGGTTCTCATCGAGCGCACGGACATGGGGACTCCTTACTAGCAAGCAATCTGTGATCATTCTAACGGATGTCCACTTAGAGCTCAAACCCACTATACCCTTTCAGGCCCTCAAACTACGAGGCAGCGCCCCAAAAAGGGACGCTGCCAGCGGATTCTCGCGATTTTGGCGTCGAAAAGCGTGTTTCCGGCTACCGGCGGGCGAGCATGGCCTGCAGGGGCATCGTGTTGAAGGCCATCAAACGCTGCATGGCGGGATGCTGTCCGGGCTCGACGCGCTCCTTGATCAGGGCGTAGGCGTCGACCATCGAGCCGACGGCTTTCTTGCCGTTGTTCTTTGCCAGCGCCTCCCAGATCTGCTTGAACTCCAGCGAGACCTGGTCGTCTTTCTCGTTGTTCGCGTCGTAGAGGTCCCAGAGCGTCGCCGTGGTCCACCACTCGTTGGTGGGGCCGCCGCAGACGTCGTCGGGCATGTTCTCGAAGCGCAGAGGGGCGCGGCGGGGCACCATGAACTCGAACTTGGCATCCGCGTCATCCCGCTTCAGGGAGACCGCGGCGCTGACGAAGGACGCGAAGCCCTCGGACCATGCGAGGTTGCTGGTGTAGCACTCGTCTATCTTGTGCTGGCCCCCGCCCATCCGGCCGTTGATGCCCAGGTCATGGAGGGCATGGCCGATCTCGTGGCCGTTGACGTCCCACCACTCGGCGTTGCTGAGGTTCACCGTGCCCCACGAGTAGAAGTTCCCGTTGGCGGGCCAGACCGTGTCGAGCTGGCGGTTCCACCAGTCGAGCGCGATGCCTTCGCGCTCGAAAAGGGCGAGCGAACGATTGTAGATCTCATGAATGTAAGCCGCCTGCCCGTTGGCCTTGCCGGCGTCGAGCTGGGTGGTGCCGGCATCCACCACGCCGGTCACGGCCTCCAGCTTGGGGCCAAGCCAGGAGTAGCGCGACAGCTTCCAGTAGCGGTTGCTGAACTCGAAGCGCAGCTCAGCCGCTCCCCCCGCGGGGGCCGAAAGCTCGTACGACCCGTCGCGAGCGACCAGCGCCGAGGCGACTTCGCGGCCTCCAGCCAGCAACTTCACCGTGGCGTTCGCGCCGGGGATGACGCCGCCGGATAGTGCGGGCACCATGAACCGGCCCGTCACATTGGCGGGGCCCGACTTCGCTCCGGCGCGCATGGTCACCTTGCCCGGCTGGGTCGCGAAGAGCATGGTGGCGGGAGTCTGGGCGATCGCCTCCGCCTTCAAGCGGCCCGCCGTGGCGCTGAAGGCGCCGATCCGTCCCGCGAGGTCCGTGTCGTCCGTCGTCACCTTCGAGAACGCGCTCACGCTCGCCGGGTTCTGACCCGCATGGGGAGCCGTCCCGCTGAGGCCGCAGCCGGCAAGCAATCCAAGGACCGTGATGAGGGCGATGGGATGACGCATGGGGCTCCCTTTCTGCAATCGGAGGGATGAATATTAAGCTTATCTTAAGAGATAGGTAATCATGGGTAAAGACTTGCGGGCGTTTTTCATGTTTCTCCTTGCCGAAGCGGCCGTGGAGCCGTACGATGGCCGAATGACGCGCATTAGCTGGCTTGCTTCCCTATCGAAATCGGTTCCCATGGGCCCGGAGGGCCTGGTCTGGTGGCTCGCGCTGGTCCAGGCGTCGGGGATGACTGCCGTGCTGCCGATTCTTCCTCTCTACGCGGACCAGCACGGGGCCGACCTCAGCTTCATCGGCCTCATGGTCGGCGCTTACATGGCCGCTAACCTCGTCGGCCTGCCGCCGGCGGGCTGGCTCTCGGATCGCATGGGTCGGCGGCGTCTCATGGCCGTCGGCCTGATCGGCTTCGCCGTGGCCTCCTTCGGTTTTCTCGTCTTCACGACCCCGACGGCCTTCATCATCCTGAGAGCCTGCGAGGGCCTGGCTGCCGCTTGCTTCACGCCCGCGGCCCTGGCCTACGTCGCCGATCGCGCCCCGGAAGGCCAGCGCGGACAGCGAATCGCCCAGCTCACCGTGGCTCAGAACGTTGGAACGCTGGTAGGACCGGTTTTCGGGGGGCTACTGGTCATGGCTTTCGGCCTCTCGGCACCGTTCTGGGCGCTTGCCCTGCTTTGCGGAGTCGGGGGCTTGCTGGTGGCCAAGCTTCCCGGCGGGGGGCGCGCTGATGCGCTGGCTCGCCGCGAGAAGTCCGGCGGGCGCGACCCAGTGGGCATCTGGAAGGAGGTCCGCTGGATTCCTTTCGCGGGGCTTTCCCTGCGCGTCCTGGCCAACGGCTTCGCCATCGGCATGTATGAATCCATCTGGGCTATCTACCTGAAGGACCTGGGCGGGAGCGCCTGGCAAATTAGCCTTAGCTGGACCTTCTTCGCCCTTCCCGCCATCGTGCTCGCCGGCATCGCCGGCAGGACCATCGACCGCGTGGGGCCAGCCCGCCCACTCGTCCTGGGGGCGCTGTTCTCTGCGATCCTCGTGCTGAGCTATGGCATGACCCGGGACGTCAACATGCTGATCCTGCTCGGCGTCGTCGAAGGTGTCGGCTTTGCCTTCGCCTACCCGGCCCAGAGCTCCATGATGGTCATGATCGCCCCCGAGGCCCTGCGCGGCCGGGTGATCGGCCTAATCACCGCGATGAGCACCATCGGGGCGCTCATCGGGGCAATGACCACCCCCATCCTGTACAAGATCAGCCCCTTCTGGGTCTTCGCCGTCACCTCGGCACTGCTCTTCGTCACCGCCCTGCTGCTGGCTTTTACCGTCTATTGGGCGCGTCAGCGACGTCCGGCCGAGACGGCCCCGGGCTTCGCTGGGTAAAACTCACTTGGCCCAGCCACATGACTAGCCTGTCGTTGCTTCAGGTCAGCTTCGCTGCCTTACGCAACAGCCGCAGGCGCTATCACTACCGAGGTTGCCCGTGTCCGAGATCGAACGTCGCATTCCCCAGGTTCTCGACCGCCTCCAACTCAGGCTCGCCTATGCCTACCTCGCCTCCGGCGAGACGGCGGAGGCCCTTGCTGCCTTCGACCGCGCCGCCGATGAAGAACCCTACGCCTTCGAGCCCCTCTTCATGCGGGGCGTCATTCGCCTCCAGCAGGGCCGCTTCGAGGAAGCCTTCCATGCCTACGTTCGCGCTATCGAGCTCGCTCCGGCCGCCGCCGAATCCTACAACAACCTGGGCATCGTCTACTGGCACCAGGAGGATCTCGAAGCGGCCCACCGTTGCTTCGAAAGCGCCTTGCGTTACCAGGAGGATTTCCCCGCGGCCACGGCCAACCTGGGAGTCTCCTATCTCTCCCGCGGCATGCCCCACGAGGCCTTGCCATGCTTCGAGCTGGCCGTCCGCCACCACCCGCGATCCGCGCGGGCATCCAACAACCTCGGAGTGGCCTTCTGCTACCGCGGGGCGTTCGACGATGCCGAGACCTGCTTCCAGCATGCCACCCGCCACGATCCTCAGCTCGCCGCTCCGGTCATGAACATGGCCCACCTCCATGCCAGCAAGGGTCTGGAAGAGGAAGCCCTGCGCAGCCGGGCCCATGCCTCGATGCTCGCGGGCCGCGACTCCGTCCGGGTGGGGGCCTTCGAGCTTTGCTTGGAACGAGTGGACCGCCCCCTCGAACGCGGCTGATCACCCCTGGTCATTCCCGCGCAAGCGGGAATCCACTGGACTTCCGTCTGCGCGGGAGTGACGAGACGGAGAAGCGCAACGAGAAGGGCTGCCTCACAACCGTGAGACAGCCCTTCCGCTTACCTTTGGGTCTAAACGACGTACTCGGGGCTGCCCTTGGGGCGCGCCTCGAACTCGTCGCGCGCTTCCTGCATGTCGGCGCGGCCGAGGTTGGCGAACATGAAGCGCTTGTACGCCTCGACTCCCGGCTGATCCAGGGGGTTGATCCCCATCAGGTAGCCTTCGGCCACGGTGGAGAGCTTGAACAGGTAGATCAGCTGCCCCATGGTGAAGGCGTTGAGCTCGGGGATGTGGAGGGTCATGCTGGGACGCCCCTCGCGGGCGTAGGCGTAGACGGTCCCCTCGAGGGCCTTGCTGGTGACCTCTGAGAGGGTCTTGCCGGCGACGTAGTTGAGGCCGTCGGGATCGCCCTCGACGAAGGGAACCTCGACGTCATGGTTGGGCTTCGCGATCAGGAGGTTGGTGACCACGGTGTTGCGCTGGCCCTCCTGGATCTGCTGGCCACGGGCGTGCAGGTCGCGCGTGTTGACCGAGGTGAGCGGAATACGGCCCTGGCCTTCCTTACCGAGGCTCTCAGCGGCGAGCTGGTCGTACCAGAAGCCGAAGAACTCCAGCCGCTTGCTCCAGGCCGCCATCAGGGAGACGTCGTAGCCCTTCTTGGCGGCCAGGTACTGGATCGCCGCGTAGAGGTAGGCGGGGTTCGATTGCAGGTTGGAATCGCGGCAGCGCTCGGCCATGAAGCGAGCGCCGGCCACCAGTTCGCGGATGTCGACGCCGGCCACGGCGGCGGGAAGCAGGCCCACCGGGGTGAGGACCGAGTAGCGGCCGCCAACCTCGTCGGGAATGACGAAGGTCTCGAAGCCTTCACGCTCGGCCAGGGCGCGGAGCTTGCCCTTGGAGGCGTCGGTGGTGGCGACGATGTGCGAGGCGTAGTCGGCGCCGTAGACCTGGCGTGCGCGCTCGTGGAAGATGCGGAAGCTAACGGCCGTCTCGAGCGTGGTACCGGACTTCGAGATGACGTTCAGGGTGAAATCCCGCTCGATTCCGCTGGGACGCGACGTGGGAAGCATGCCCAGCAGGGCGGACATGGCGTCGGGGTCGACGTTGTTGCCTTCCCAGTAGATGCGAGGGCGGCCGCCGCGGGCATCGCGAGGTTGCTCGTTGCGGTACGGATGGGTCAGGGCCTCGATCAGTGCCCGAGCACCCAGGTACGATCCGCCGATGCCGAGGACCACGTGATTGTCACCGAGGGCGGCGAGGCGATCGGCTGCGGCCTGGATGGTCGCGAGCACGTCGTCACCCTGGTACGGCAGGTCGAGGAAGCCTAGGAAATCGGCTCCGCGGCCCTTGCGTTCGGTGATCTGTTGGTGGACCTTGGTGATTTCGCCCTGCAGGCCGAAGATCTCGTCAGGGTCCAGGCCGTGCGCGTCACCGAGAATCGGCTTGAGCATGGCGTTGTAGTCCAGGCGGACGGCCATCTTGGCTTGCCATTGAGGGTCGCGGGCTTCGATCGTGGGACTGCTCGATTGCGGCATGGGCTCTCCCTTCGGCGTTGACGCAGGTTCAAAGGACGATGGGTTGCCCATCGACCATGGAGGCTTTACACTGGCTTAAGTTTAATCAACCGGGCGATTCCATGCAAACCGCTCGTTGGCCCTTCGAACCCAAGTCGCAGCATAGAACCTGGAGGAGACTCACCATGGCCAAGCGTATTGGCATCTCGACCGGCGGCGGGGACGCCCCCGGACTCAATGCCGTGATCCGTGCTTTCACCAAGACGGCCATTTCCGAATTCGGTTGGGAGGTCATCGGTATCCGCGATGGCTTCGATGGCCTGATCAAGCCCGATCACATCATGCACCTCGGCCTTGATGACATCCGCGGCATCACCTCGCGCGGCGGCACCATCCTGGGGACCACCAACCGGGGCAACCCCTTCAAGTACCCGGTCCACGAGGACGGCAAGGTGGTCCTCAAGGACATCTCCGACCAGGTGATGGAGAACTATCGCCGCCTGGGCCTCGACGGCATGGTGATCATCGGCGGTGACGGCACCATCGGCATCGGCCATCAGCTCGCCCAGAAGGGCATGAAGATCGTCGGCGTCCCCAAGACCATCGACAACGACCTGATGTCGACGGATCAGACCTTCGGCTTCGACACCGCGGTGAACACCGCGACCGACGCCATCGACAAGCTGATCACGACGGCCGAGAGCCATCACCGGGTCATGGTGGTGGAGGTCATGGGCCGCGACGCGGGCTGGATCGCCCTCTACTCGGGCATCGCCGGCGCGGTCAACGTGGTCCTGATCCCCGAAATCCCCTTCGATATCGAACACGTGGCCGACGAGGTCTACAAGCGCTCGGAAGCCGGCAAGAGCTACTCGATCGTGGTCGTTGCCGAAGGCGCCAAGCCCAAGGGCGGCGAGGCAATCTACGCGGAGTTCGATCCGTCCAAGGGCGTCGCCCGCCTCGGCGGCGTCGGCAACTGGGTTGGCCAGCAGATCGCCCAGCGCACGGGCCTCGAGACCCGCGTCACCGTGTTGGGACACATCCAGCGCGGCGGCTCGCCCACTCCCTTTGACCGCATCCTCGCGACCCGCTACGGCACGCATGCCGCTCACCTCATCAACGAGGACAAGTTCGATCACATGGTCATCCTGCGCGGCGGCAAGATTGCTGGCGCTCCCATCGCGGAGGCCGTGGCCGGGACCAAGTGCGTGAACCCCGACGGCGAAGAGGTCATGGTCGCCAAGGACACGGGCATTTACTTCGGAGACTAGCCGGACTCTAATGTAACCGGATGGCGGCGGGCGTCTCGATGAGGCGCCCGCCCTGCCGTTGGATGAGGGCCCGGACCTCTCCGTCCGCGGCCAGCGGCGAATCGATGGTCAGGATGTAGTGGGAGTGCAAGGGGCGCTCGGTGCCGCGCCTCCCGAGGCTTTGCCAGGCGTCGGCCGCCACGGCGGCGAACATCCCTCCGAGAATCGCGCCACTGAGTCCCCAACTCGCGACGATGAAGAGGCGAAGCATCCAGTCGAAAAGGCCGAGGGCCGCCGGCTCGGCGGCCGCAACCTCGCCCCCTGCCCAGCCGCTCTTGGGCCAGAAGATGGCGGCAACTCCGAGGGCGATCCCCAGCAAGGCGCCCAGGCCTTGTCCCATGGGCGAGCTCTCGCTTTGCCCCCTGCTGAGGCGATCGCGCTCCGCGGCACATGCCGGGCAATCGTCGTCGAAATTCAAGGAGAGCTGGCTCTGGGCGATGCCGCGGGCCTCGAGCTGCCGGCAGGCGCGCTCCGCCGAGTCGAGGTTGACGAAGACGCCGCTGAGAGTCGCCATGCGTGCTTTCCCCCTTCTTCGAGCTTTGGCCTAGGCGTAACACATTCCTTCCCCCGGCGACAATCGCCGCTTCTCACATGACTCATCGCAGCGAGCGCTCGCCGACTCCACAATGCCCGCTTAACGGGTAGAATAAGGGCATGCCCCAGTTACCCCTGATCCAACGCAAGCTCCTGCCCCCCACGGTGCCGGCCTCCCATGTGCGGAGGCAGCGGCTGATCGACCGCCTTGAGGCAGGCCAGGACCCGCGGATCAAGCTGACCCTGGTGAGTGCGGGCCCCGGCTACGGCAAGAGCACGCTCGTGGCGGACTACGTGGCCGAGAGCGGCGCGCCGGGCTGCTGGCTGAACCTCGAGCCGCATGACGCGGATCCCTCGACCTTTCTGAGCTACCTGATCGGCGGCTGCTACCGTAACTGGCCGGGAGAGGCCTCGCGCGCGCTCGAGCTGCTGCACACCGCGACCCAGCCCGCGGCCGTCCTGCCAAGCCTCATGGGCCTCTTCGCGGAGGAGTTGTCGGAACGGGTCGGCGATCGCTTCATCCTGGTGCTCGACGACTTCCATGCCGTCCAGCACGCCGAGCCGGTGGTTGCCGCCGTCGAGGCTCTCATCGCCTACCTGCCGGAAGCCGTGCAGCTCATCGTCGTCTCGCGCAATCACCCTCCCTTCAAGCTGCCTCAGCTTCGCGTCCGCCAACAGCTAATCGAGCTGGGCATTCCCCAGCTGCGCTTCAGCCTCGACGAGATTGCCGCACTCTTCCGCGCCCTGACCGGCATGGCCCTCAGCCCCGAAGAACAAGGTACCCTCTCGGATTCCACCGAGGGCTGGGCCGCAAGCCTCGTCATGGCCGCTTACGCGGTGCAAGGCGGGTCGCTGACCCAGGGCCTGGGCGAAGGAAGGACGATGTTCTTCGAGTACCTGGCTCAGGAGGTCTTCGATCAGCAGCCGCCGTCCGTCCAGGATTTCCTGCTGCGAACGGCCTTGATGCCGACGCTTGACCTCGCGGTCTGCCGCGAAGCCCTGGGCCTCCAGGGTCTCGACGAGATGGTCGCCGGACTGCTGCGTTCGAACCTGCTCTTGACCCGCGCATCCGCCGAGGCCACCGAGTACTACTATCATCCGACGCTGCAGGCTTTCCTCAAGGAGAAGGCCCGGGCCGCCTGGTCCGACGCGGAGTTTCGGGCGATCTCCCACAAGCTCGCGACCCTGCTGCGCGAGCGAGCCCCGGAAGACGCTTTGCGCCTCTTCCTCGAAGGGGGGCTCTGGCATGAGGCCGCCGTGACCCTGGACACCCTGGCCACGGGCTACCTGGCCCAGGGGCGGGTAGCGGCCCTGGAGCAGGTACTGACGCAGTTTCCTCCGGAACTCCTGGAGGCGAACGCGCATCTCAACCTCTACCGCGGAGAGGTTTGCCGGGCCCTGGGACGTTTCGACGAGGCCTTGCGGTACTACGAAACCGCCGAGCACCTGGCGAACGAGCAGGCGAACCGCGGCGCCGAGGGGCAAGCGCTGGCCTTTCAGGCCGCCATCTGGGGCAGCCGCGGGGACGGGCGCCTGAGAACGCTTGCGACCCGGGCCCTCGAGTTACTGCCCGAGTCGGACCAGGCCGGCCGCGCCTTCGCCGAGAACGCCCTGGGCCTGTCGTATCAGATGGGCAACGACATGCGCATGGCACTTTCGCACTTCGAGCGCGCGCGCGAGCTCTACCTGGCCATGGGCGACGCGGCGGGCCTGAGCAAGGCGCTTCACAACGTCGCCCTGGCCACCTTCCGACAGGGGGACATCGATCGCGCCCGGGCCACCTACAAGGAAGCCATCCGGCAGGCGGAGCGGGCGGGCCGCCGGGGTTACCCTGCGACTTACAGCAACCTCGCCATCGTTCACCTGGCTCTGGGAGAGTTTGACGAGGCCCGCAGCATCGCCGAGGAAGGCTTGATGCTCGCGCAAACCCTCGGCGCCCGCCGTGACGAGGGCTGGACGCTCTTGACCCTGGGCGAGGTCGCGAGCGCGCAGGCGCAGCCCATGCGGGCGATCGCCTCCTTCAATCGCACGCGCGAGCTGGCGGTCTCTCTGGGCGACCGAGTCCTCGAGGCACAGGCGCTTTCGGGAGAGGCGGAGGTCGCAAGGCTGCAGGGCCAGCGGGAGCGGGCCTGGGAGCTGATGCAGATGGCGATCGCCCTGCGCGGCCTTCCCGTCGAGGACCGCGCCATGGTCGACTTCCAGATTCCCCTGGGCGTGCTCTGCATGGAGCGCGGCGAGCATGGGCGTGCTCAGGAGCTGTTGAAGCTGGCACGCGAGACCCTGGCGTCCCAGGGCTACCGCTACCGGCTTGCCCAGCTGCGATTCTATGAGGCGCGCTTGAGTCAGGCCATGGGGCGGGCCGAGGAGGCTCGGGCGATTGCCGCCGAGGCCAAGGAGCTTTGCGAGGCCAATGGGTATCACTACTTGATCGTGACCCAGGGGGGCTGGGAGGGCGCCGCCAAGGATCTGCCGCCGACCCTGGCCGCGGTCGTGCCCCAGGCGCCTGACCTGCGCATCCGTGCGCTCGGAGATCTCGAGGTCGCACATGCGGGCGGCGTGATCGCCCCGAAGCAGTGGCAAGGCTCCAAGACCAAGCTCTTGCTGGCTTGCCTGCTTCAACACCGCCAGGGGATCACCCGCGAGCAGCTCGCCGAGGAGCTGTACGGCGAAGAAGAGGTCTCGCGCTCTGCCATTTTGATGCTCATCAGCCGGCTGAGGCAGGCGTTGGAGCCGGAGCTTGCCAAGAATGCCCCTTCCCGGTTCGTTCAGTGGCGAGAAGGACGATACTGGTACAACTTCGACGCGCATTACACGCTGGACGCCGAGGTTTTCGCCTATCAGCTCGAGCAGGCCAAGGGTGACGGGCTTTCCATGGAGGAGCGGCTTTCATGGCTCGGCAAGGCGGTCGATGGCTATCGGGGACGCTACATGAACGACCTCGCGAACTCCGGGGCCCTCTGGCTCATCGGCATCCAGGAGCATCTTCACCAGCAGGCCATGGCGGCCTACGGCTCGATTTTCGAAGCCCTGATCGCCCAAGGACGCCACGAGGAGGCTTTAGCACGTGCCGAGCAATGCCTCTCGGTCGATCGCTGCGCGGAATTCGCGCATCAAGCGAAGATGCGGGCGCTTCTGGCCCTCGGAAATCGCTCGGGAGCGTTGCGCCACTACCAGCAGCTGGTGGACATCCTCGAGCAGGATCTCGGTATCGCGCCGGACGCCGCCTCCCGGCGCCTCTTCGACCAGATTCAGGCCGGCGTCGGCTAAGCTCTGGCTTGCTACTTCCCAGACCCCCGAGCGGCACGTTTGAAGCTCGGGGGTCTGCCCTTGAACGTCATAACCGAAATTTAACCGATCAAAATCTGTCGCTTGCTCGTCATGTGATCGGCCACGTGATCGCTTGCACGTAGTCTGCTCTCAGTAACGGAGACACCGACAGGAGGTCGCTATGATTCGCTCGACGCTTTCTTCGCTCTTGGCCACTACCGCTCTGGTGACGTCGCTTTCGGGATGCGTGATCGTGGACAAGAACTCCACTCCCATCGTGGGGTATCCCAGCGGAACGGAGCCTAGCTCGGTGAGTTCGCGCTACCCGTGGGATCAGATTGCCACGATGGAGGGCTCGACCCTCTATGACGCCCATCATCAGGTGAAGCGCTACCTGACCCTGCACTTCCCGGATGCCAAGCTCGTCTCCGTGAAGGCCAACCAGGTCGGGGCCAACGGCAAGATCGCCAAGACCAGCTCCTGGGAGTTCACGTATCAGGCCATGGTCCGCGCGCAGCAGCCGGCGCCCGCTCCGACGGCCTCGCCCAGCCTGACGACCCAGGCCGTGGAGATTCCGACCCAGTATGACGTCCGCTTGCTCACCTTCACCTTCACCGGCGAGGGCAAGCTGCTGGCTCCCGAGGCGGATACCGTGAGCACGGATACCGGGGCGACCATCGACTTTGATCGGATGCTCTACTTCAACAAGGTAATCGAGACCTGCCTGGACATCGGCATGGGCATGGGGCCCGCGGGCATGCAGATTGCCCTTCGTCCGACCGCCAACGGCGGAGCGGTCTACGAGATCGATACCTCGGTTTCCGGCCGTGAGATCCAGGCCCTTAGCTATGGTACGAGCTACTGGTACGAGGACACCTATTACGACGACGACACCTACTACGACGATGACGTCGAGTACGTCGAGTATTACAAGGAAGAACCGCGCACCACCACCACCCGCTACCCGCAGCCCGCTCCCTCGCCGAGCGTGTCGCCGCAGTACTATCGGGGTAAGTACGTGATAAACGCCTACACGGGCGACATCATCCAGCGTCCTACCCGGCTCTAGTCGGGTAGCGAGAGGGGGAATCGGATGGGCTTGCGAACTTCCCGCCGAGTCAAGGCGCTGCTGGGCCTGACGGCCGCAGCGCTCTCGGCGGGCTGCCCACCAGTCAATCCACCGCCAGCTGGCGGCAACCCGAACGAAGCGGCCGATCGCCTGGCGATCACCGCGTTGCTCGGGACCCAGGACGTGGCGCCTTTCTTCCAATCCCGCCTCATCAACGATGGGGTCGGCATCTTCAGCGCGGGATCCGAGGTCGTTCCCGTCGGCTTCCCGCGGCGCTGGGGGCGCAGCTACGCCTTCGACGTGCAAGGTGCGGAGCCATCGATCGCCGACGCGACCTCGCTGCAGTTCATCTCCGACTCGGAGGCCACGGGACGTTACCGGCAGGCGAGGGGCGGCAAGCTATTGCTCGACTACACCTGGCAGCGCAAGTTGCTTTCCAAGCCTTTCGTCGAGACGGCCCAGCGCCTGGCCCGCTTCCGCAAATCCGGCGGAACGTGGCGCCTGTCGGACGTCAACATTACGAGGATCCAGCCCGAAGGCTCCACGCTCAAGGCAGGAACCTTCATCCTGGCGGTTGAAGGGGAGTCCCCCCATCGCTACCAGGAGGACTCCTGGATTGAAGTGACGGAGCTGCCGCGCGGCAAGCGAAACCAGTGGGCGCGCCTCGAGGTCGAGCTTTCCTACGGCGGGGCGGCGGGTGATCCGGCGTTTTACGCCTTTCTCTCGGTGCCGCCGATGCGCGATCGCTTGCGGCTGCGCGACGATGGCCAAGGCGGAGACCAGAAGGCGCGTGACGGCGTGTATTCGGCGTCGTTCATGCTTCCCGGCGAACTGGGGCTATCGCACCTGGTGGTCGACGCGATCGCTGGCAAGACTTTCGCCGATCCGGCGATGACCAATTATGAGGCCACCCAGTGGGGCATCCCCTACCGGGTCGAAGGAGGTGAGGCGCGATGATGCTGACATGGGCTTCCGTCGGGAGGACCCTGGCAGGACTCAGCCTAGCCATGACCCTTTCCGCCTGCTCGAACGCGCTTCCGGCCGGCATGGCCCTCGGCACCGCCTGGCCGGTAGGTAACGGCCTCTCCGACGGAAGCAAGTCGGGGACGGGCGAAGTCACTCAGGAGCCGTCGGTGCAGCAGCCGGCGTTCGTCGGCCTCTACCAGACCGCCCAGGGTCCGATGCTGTTACGGGAGAACAAGCTCTACTCCCTCGACACCGGCGTGCCGGTGGACTGGGGCAAGGCCCCCCGCGAGGGGATGGCCTGGTCACTCGCCATGCTCTCGGCGCAGGAAGGCTGGAGCGTGGGCAGCGAGGGCATCGCCCGCTACCGGAACCAGCTCTGGGAGCCGATCATCAATAGCACTCACGAGTTGCTGGCGCCTGCTTCCAACAACGGAGTCGCGGTGCAGCTCACGGACGTGGCCTTCGCGAATGCGGGACGGGGCTATGCGGTGGGCACCCACGGCATGGTCCTCGCTTACGATGGGACGGCCTGGAGCCGCTTGACGGATGCGTTGCTGGTCGGCCGGCATTTTGGAACGGTCCGGCTCACGAGCGCATCGGATGTCTGGGTGGCCGGCGAGGACGTGCTCAGGTTCGATGGGAATAACTGGGAGTCGATTGGCCTTCCCGAGGCCGGCGCGGCAGTCGGCGGTCTGCTCTTGCTGCCGGACGCGGTCTGGGCCAGTACGGGCGACGCCCTGTGGCGCTGGGACCGGATGAGCCGCACCTGGAGCAAGCCTCAGCCTGACCTGGTCGACGGCTACGTGGGAGCGCCGCAGCCGGTGCCAGGATCTCCGGGCGCGGTCGTGGCCTGGGCGATGGACGTCGGTTCCACCGGGGGGATTCTCTACCGGCTGGGTGCCGCGGGCAGCTGGGAACGCGTCACGCTGGCGGCGCCGCCTCAGGTGGAGCTCGATTCCCTGGTGATGCTGGATGCCGACACGGGCTTCGCGCTCAGTTTCGACGGATCGGCGCTCTACAAGTTCGATCAGGGGAGCTGGTCCCGCCTGAGTTTCTAGCTGAATCGGCCCCGCATTCGCGGGGCCGATGGCGTGTCTCGACGATCGTTCGGCGCAGGGCTAGCGCTGCATGTCGCGGCGGATGTCCTCGGCTTTCTCCTTGACGTCGCCCCAGGCCTGTCTCAGGTTGCCCTTGGCCTGATCCATCTTGCCCTCTCGCTCGACGCTCTCCTCGCCCATCATCTCGCCCTTGAACTCGCGCATCTTGCCGCCGAGTTCCTCTTGTTTGCCTTTCATCTTGTCCTTCTCGCCAGCCATGAGGATCCTCCCTCTTCGCATGCCCGCGACCTCTGCCGCCAAGCGTGTTTCCGGGAATCGCGTGGCGGCGGAAGCCAATCCGGCCCGCATTTAACAGTTATTTGATACTCCTTTGATGGGAGCTTGTCACCAGCCGGGTATAGGATCCTTGTCGGTAAGAGAGTGAGGTGTGCCATGTCCCGTCGCATTCCTGTAAAACGGTCGGTGGCGATTGCGACCGCCCGGCCCATGCCCAGACCCATGACGGGTTCGCTGGTCGCCCTGGCGGCGGCAGGCGCATTCTTCATCAACCCGCTGCTCGGGCTCGGCATCATCGGTCTTGCCCTCTGGCAAACGCTCGGCGAATAAGCAAGTTTTTGGTCGGTGGGCCGGGAAACTTCCCGGCCCTTCCTTTTTTTGCGACAGATCATGCGCTCAAGCGGGTATACTACGGAGTAGGGAACAATGGGGTTCCTGAGAGACTGAGAGGACGATGCGATGTCCATCTCCCGCACGACCTTCCGCTTGATTCAGCGTTCGCAGCAGGGACCTGAGGCGATCAGCTTGGCTTTGCTGGCGCTTCGCGCCGTACTTCCCTACGCCCAGATCGATTGCGTGCAGCTCAATCGCACTAAGTTCCAGATCGACTCCTCGCGTTACCCGCAGGCGATCTGGCAGCAATTGCTGCAAAACCCCGAGTGGCACACCAAGCTCGTCTTTCACCTGGCCAACAGCCTGGTGGCGCGCGATCATGCCGAGCGCTGCGCGTTGCAAGGTGAGTTCGGCAAGCTGCTCAATCAGCCCGAGACCAAGGTGAGCCTGCATGGCACCATGCTCTTCGAGAGTGAAGGCACGCCGGCCTTGCTGGCTAGTCAGGGAATTCCGATGATGGAGTCCTTCGGCTGCGAGTTGCAGGTCGATGCGTACACCGAGTACGTGAAGCAGGTGCGGCGCGAGGCGCAGCACGGCGAGATGCAGGCGCTGCAGCGCTCCCTCTACCAGACGATGCCGCTCGTCGATTCGCTCAGCCGCAGCGCGGACTAGCGTTCCAGCACCACCATGGCCATCGCCTGTCCCGTCGTGTGGGACAGGCTGAGATGCGCGCGCTTCACCCCCAGCTCGTTGGCGAGCTTGGCGGCTGCTCCGTGCAGCTTGAGCACCGGACGGCCTCCCGGTTCGCGCATGACCTCGAAGTCGGTCCAGCGCATGCCGTGGGTCCAGCCCTTTCCCAGGGCCTTCAGGGTGGCTTCCTTGGCGGCGAAGCGTGCGGCGAGGCTGATGTCCGGGTCCTTCTGTTTCAGGCAGTACTCCACCTCGCCTTCCACGAAGACGCGCTTGAGGAACTGCCCGCCGTGTCGGGATCGCACCTCGGCGATGCGCGGGACGTCGACCAGGTCGACCCCGATGCCGAGGATCCGGGTCTCGTCGAAGCCGGTCATGCGGGCAACCTCACTTGCGCGGCGAGGGCCAGGCGAAGCTGAGCGAGCGCCCCTTCGAGCGCCTCTGGATTGCGGTGGCCAAAGCCGATGCGCAGGGCGCCGGGATAGCCCAGGCACGCACCCGGGACCACGAAGCAATCATGCTCCTCGCGCAGGCGGCGCGCGAGCGCTGTGTCGTCTTGCTCGCCATGGGGCCAAATCAGCGTCATGACGCCCGCTGGGGGTAGGACGCCGCGTGCGAATTCCGCCACCGTCGGCAGCCACGCTGCGACGCGCTCGCGGTTGCGCTCGGCGATCGCCTGGTTCTCGGCCCAGAGCTCCTCACGCCGGGGCCATAGCCATTCCAGCATCTGCTCGCTCATCCGGCTCACCGAGCAGGTCATGTGCTCATGCCAGGCCAGCACGCGGCTCGTCATGCGCCTGTCGGCGCAGGCCGCCCAGCCCAGGCGGAGGCCGGGAAGGCTCCAGCGCTTGGACAGGGCGTTGACGGCGATGCCACGCTCGCTCAGGCTGACGATGCTGGGAACATGCCCGGGGGTGACGCCGCGGTAGATCTCGTCGACCAGCAGGTAAGTGTCGGGCAGGGCCTCGACGTGCCGCGCGATGGCCTGAAGCGTCTCTACGGAGAGGATGCGGCCGGTGGGGTTATGCGGGGTGTTTAGGACCACCAGGCGGGTGCGGGGATCGATCAGGGCACGCAGCCGGTCGAGGTCCGGCGGGGCAATGGGATCGGCGGGCAGGGTCCAGCGCCTCACCTCGGCTCCCAAGCCTTCTGCCAGGGCGGCGAACTGGTAGTAGAGCGGGTCCTGTAGGACCAGGTTGCAACCCGGCTCAAGCAGGGCCATCAGGACGGCGGCGTTGGCCTCGGTGGCGCCGTGGGTCAGGATCAGCTGGTCGGGATCCAGATCGTCCTCGGCGGCGATGGCCGCGCGCAGGGTCTCCGAGCCCGGCGTACTCGTGTAGCCGGTTTCGAGCAGGGCGGGAGACCAGCCTGCCGGCAGGTATGCCGCCAGCGTCGGGCCGGGCAGGGGGGCTATCATGGTTCCGCCGAGCTGGTGCGTGGCTCCGCCTTGAAAGCGGTTGAACCATGCCTCCAGGGATGGGCTCGATAGATTCAATGGGGCCTCCCTTCACGTCGCCCCTGATGCTACCAAGAAACCGGCGTGCGGGCAAACGACCCCTCCCTTGACGCTTCGGTGGACGAGGTGAATAATTAGAGCCATTCCAAACTCTCGTCGCTTCCACTGAGGAGGAATCAATGACCACTGCTACGATGCAAAAGTATGACGTCCGTGAGTACAACCTGACTGGCCTCGAGGGCCTTTCCGAAGAGCAGATCGCCCAGCACAAGACGCTGTACGCGGGCTACGTCAACAATACCAACAAGCTTTTGGATGAGACCCGCAAGATGCTGGAGAACGGGGAAGCCGACGGCCTCAACCCCCACTTCGCCGAGCTCAAGCGCCGTTTCGGCTTCGAGTTCAACGGCATGGTGCTCCACGAGTACTACTTCAGCAACCTCAAGGCCAACGGCGGCACCCTGCCCGCCGGCGGTCGCCTCGCCAAGGCCATCGAGGAGTCCTTCGGTTCCGTCGAGAACTGGATGAAGGACTTCATGGGCGTCGCCAAGATGCGAGGCGTGGGCTGGGCCATCATGTACCAGGACAACCGCACCGGTAAGCTGACCAACCACTGGATCACCCTTCATGAGGAAGGCAACGTGGCGGGCTACCGTCCGATCCTGGTCATCGACGTCTGGGAGCATGCCTTCGCCGTGGACTACAAGCCCACCGAGCGCGGCAAGTACCTGGATGCCGTCATGAAGAACATCGACTGGGCCAAGGTCGAGTCGCGCCTGATGGGCGCCGACGAGCTGGCCAAGAACAACGCGATGGTCAGCAAGTAACCATCGTTCAGTTCCGGGCGCGGGGGGCATGGCTCCCCGCGCCTTCTTCGTTTGAAGGCGATTGCTTGCATACCGACGCGATATCGGTTTTAATGTCCCCAATGAACCGCAAGCTTCCACTCTCCTTGCTGATGGGCCTTCTCGCCCTCCTGGTGCTGCTTCTTCCGGGGTGCTCCCCGAAGGCAGCGCCTGAAACCGATGCCCTGCAGCGCGTTCGCCAGGCCGGCGAGCTCGTCATCGGCACCGATGCGACCTACCCTCCCTTCGAGAACAAGATGGGTTCCGAGCTGGTCGGCTTTGACATCGCGCTGGGCGAGGCCATCGCCCGCGAACTCGGAGTCGAGCCCCGCTGGGTGAACGCTTCGTTCGACGGCATTTTCCCCGCGCTACTCAGCCGCAAGTTCGACATGGTGATCTCGGCGGCCACCATCACCCCCGAGCGTCAGAAGACTCTGGCCTTCAGCGATCCCTACTATGACGCGGGGCAGGTCATCACCGTGCGCCGCGAGCAGAAGCCTCTGACGCTGGACGCCCTGACCGGTAAGACGGTGGGAGTTCAGATCAACACGACGGGCCACGTCATGCTCGAGGCTCGCAAGGGCATTCGCCTCAAGAAGTTCAACTCCATCGACCTCGCCTTCCTGGATCTCCAGAACGGCCGCCTCGATGCGGTGGTGAACGATGCGCCCACGACCCGCTACATGCTCAAGCAGAGCTTTCCCAGCCTGATCGTGGTGGGCGAACCCTTCACGTCCGAACACTACGGGATCGCTTTACACCCGGAGGATCAGCCTCTCGTGACGGCCGTGAACCAGGCGCTGGCCACGATCCGGACCTCGGGCGAGTATGACCGGATTTACGCCGAATTCTTCTCGACGAACGAGGCCGAGGCCCCGGCCCCCAAGGCGCCGAAACTCTTCGACCCGTCGCTCTTCAAGGACCTCTGGCAGTACTTGTTAAACGGCATGATTTGGACGGTTCAGCTCACGGCCTGGGGCCTCCTTTGCGGCCTTCCCGTCGGCCTGGTCATCGGGCTGATGCGGGTCAGCCCGATCCGGGCGCTGTCGATGGCGAGCATGATCTACGTGGAGGCCATCCGGGGCACGCCCTTGCTGGTCCAGATCTTCACGCTTTACTTCGTGCTGCCGGCGTTCGGCCTGTCGATCCCCGAGTACGTCGCGGCGATCCTTGCGCTGAGCATCAACGCCAGCGCCTACATCGCCGAGATCTTCCGCTCTGGCATCGAGTCGATCCCCAAGGGCCAGATGGAAGCCGCGCGTTCCCTGGGATTCGGCTACGTGCCGGCCATGGGGCTGGTCATCCTCCCGCAGGCCATGCGCCGGGTCGTGCCGCCACTGACCAACGAGGCGATCGCCCTACTCAAGGACTCCTCGCTCGTCTCGCTGATGGGCATGACCGAGCTGACCCGCACCGGCCAGGAGCTCGCGAGCCGCCTCGCCAATCCCATGACGGTCTGGCTCGCGGTGGCGCTTTGCTACCTCTTGCTCACCATCCCCCTCACCAGCGTCGCGAGATTGCTGGAGAAGCGGTGGACCTACTGATGGTTTTGCCTGCGTTCATGAGAGGAGCTGGACGGTGATCCGCTTCGAGGGAGTCGTCAAACGGTTCGGCCGCCACACGGTCTTGGACGGGATCGATCTTCACGTCCCGGCGGGCCAGAAGCTCGTGCTGCTGGGGCCCAGCGGCTCCGGCAAGAGCACCCTGCTGCGTTGCATCAACCGGCTGGAGAGCATCGAAGAGGGCCATGTCTGGGTGAACGGGGTGGACGTGGCGGATCGCCGCACCGACCTCAACATGCTGCGCATGGACGTGGGCATGGTCTTCCAGTCTTTCAACCTCTTCCCGCACCTGACGGTGCTCGAGAACATCACGCTGGCTCCGCGGCGCCTGCGCGGCGAGAAGCACCCGGACTTGCTCGCCATGGAGCTGCTGGAGCGAGTGGGCATTCCCGAGAAGGCCCGCTTCTATCCTGGCCAGCTCTCGGGCGGCCAGCAGCAGCGCGTTGCCATCGCGAGAGGCCTCGCCATGCGCCCGAAGGCCCTGTTGTTCGACGAGCCGACCTCGGCCTTGGACCCCGAGATGGTCCAGGAGGTCTTGAGCGTCATGACCGACGTCGCCCGCGACGGCCTGACCATGATCGTCGTGACCCACGAGATGGCTTTTGCCAGGGACGTGGCCGACCGGATTCTCTTCATGGACGGCGGCAAGATCGTCGAGGACGCGCCTCCGGCGGACTTCTTCGAGCGGCCGTCGACCGAGCGTTCGCGGGCGTTCCTGGCCAAGATGGCGCGGCCCACCGTTTCCCAGCAGCCGGCCGTGTGATCGTGATCCTGTTGTAACCTCCGGATCCCGGGTAAGATGCCTGCATGTATGTAGTAGAGGGGATGAGGCTTTGGTCGTGAAACCATTGGAACGCCTACCCAGGGGCGGTGCCCTTATCGAGACTTCCGCGGGCTG
Organism: Candidatus Sericytochromatia bacterium; assembly: GCA_036676455.1. Lineage (GTDB taxonomy): Bacteria > Cyanobacteriota > Sericytochromatia > S15B-MN24 > UBA4093 > UBA4093. The sequence continues at coordinate 902 of JAKFCW010000109.1, read as the reverse complement.
CATCCAGTTCGGTGCCGTTCCCGAGACCATCAAGGACACCCTGGGCACAGCCGCCGGCGTGCCCCAGATCTTCGTGCTTCCGCCGAGGCTCATCTCCCTCGATCGCGGCGTCTCCTTCGCCGACCTCGAGTTTCCGGTCTACTTCAACTTCTTCGCGCTCGGCCGCCGGATCACCGTGATCTGCGACGAGCAGCAGCGGGAGATCATCTCGACGGTCCTGCGCGAGGCGGTCTTCGGCCCCGAGCGCATCGACGTGACCCTGGATCAACCCGCTGGACGCGCCACCCGGGTGGTGGCGGACCTGGAGGCCGAGCTCGCGTGGTTCCGCAAGCACCCGAAGAAGCCGGGCGCGCGCATCGAGCTGTCGGACATGGTGGAGTTCGTCCCCTACGACGCCTCCGGTACTGCCCGCCTGGGCGAGGTGGCCATCACCCGGAGGGGCGAGACGTTCGTGGTGACGGATGGCGACGCGATCGTTGCCGAGATCGGCGCCGAGCTGAAGCTGCCTCCGCTCAAGACCGAGCCTGATGGGCAGCGCAAGCCCTTCATCCCCCCTTACTTCGGGATCACCTTCATCGGGACGGGCCACGGCTTCGACCCCTCGGCCAAGACCTCTGGTTTCATCCTCTGGGTCAACGGCCGGGGCATCATGGTCGACCCGCCGGTCGACTCGATCGAGTGGCTGACCGATTACGAGGTCAACCCCAAGCACATCGACTCGCTGATCCTTACGCACTGCCACGCGGATCACGACTCCGGCACCCTGCAGAAGATCCTCGAGGAAGGCCGCATCAAGGTCTACACGACCCGCACCATCATGGGCTCTTTCGAGCGGAAGTACCGGACCCTGCTCGCGCTCGACAAGCGCCGCTGGGATGACCTCTTCGACTTCGTGCCCGTGA
>JAKFCW010000108.1:0-36210 GCA_036676455.1 Candidatus Sericytochromatia bacterium | reverse complement strand
TAGGCCTCTAGACGAATCGGGCAAATGCCGTTTCCGGCAGTACCCCCAGCGGGAGTCGAACCCGCCCTACCACCTTGAAAGAGTGGTGTCCTAACCGATAGACCATGGGGGCTTATCGCGACGTCTCCGTGCGACAGAAATGAATAGTATCACAGGGGGTATCCCCTGTCAACACGTATTTCACCCGATCGCCCGCGTCGCGTTCCAGCTAACGCTGGGCAGCCCGGCTCATCGGATCGCTGTGAACCAGACGATACCCGTATCCGTTGGCTACCATGTGGGCGAAGAAGCTCTCCATCTCAGCGGCAGTCAGCTTGCCGTCCAGGCTGCGATCGGCCACCGAGAACGCATCGGGGACGATGGTCGTGCTGGGGTTCGCCTGCCAGGGAGCAGGGCTCACCGTCAGGGCGGGAGTGTTCAGCTCCTCGAGGGTCACCTTGCGATCGCCATCCCGGTCCAAGGCCAGGACCGCGCCCGCCGCCACGTCGTTGAGATGCTTGACGTAGCGGTTCACGATCGCCTCGGTCGCCATCTCCGCCGCGCTCAACGCCCCGTCGGAATTGGTATCATGAGCCGTGAACGCCTCCTGAGGCATCCCCCAGAACTGCGCCTCCTCGAAGGAAATCCGCTTGTCACCGTTCTTGTCCGCATACGTGATCGACAGCTCGAACATCCGACGCACCGCGCGCTGCAGCTCCACCGTGCGCGCCGTCGCCGAGAACGTCTCGGTTTGAGACGTCTTCGGGGTCGTCACCGGAGCCCCGCAACCGGCCAGCATCACCACCGCGAGGAGACCAAGAAAAGGCTTATTCACAACGGATACTCCTATAATTAGACAAAATTTAATCTTCTTTTTGGATTATCGCGTCGGGGCCTGCAAACTTGCGTGGAACTTTCCGGTACGCAGCGCCGTCCATCCCTCGCTCCCCCCCGCTCTTCGGAGGTTCGCATGAAACGCTTCGCCCTCGCGGCCGCCCTCTTCCTGGTGCCCACCCTCGCCGGCTGCGACGGGATCATGGGCTTCATCGCCGAACGCCAGGCCATCACGAAGGCCGAGTTCGCGTTCGACCGCGTCGAACTCAAGAGCCTCGACATCCCCCTGATCACCCCGGATCCCAAGGCAAACCTCAACGTCGTCCTGAAGGTCTCCAACCCCAATGCCATCACCGCGCGCCTCGACCGGCTCGACTACACGATCATCCTGGAGGGAACCCAGGTCGGCGACGGCTCCATGACCGACGACTTCTCTGTCGAGGCGAACTCCTCGCGCGAGCTGGTCCTCCCGCTGGCCATCCCCTACCAGGGGCTCCCCGAGCCTGCCCTCAAGGCCATCCAGGCGAAACGCGCCTTCATGACCCTCAAGGGCAACAGCCAGATTGACACGCCGCTCGGCCGCCTCTCCTACCCCGTCGAGACCTCCTACACCGCGAACTTCGTGCAGTAACTCCGGTCATCCATGCGCGACCCCTGCCGGCTCCTTGAGCTGGCAGCTCGGGCAATAGTGGGTGGCCCGCCCTCCCACGCGCATGACCGCGACCGTCCCGGGGCAGCCCTGGCAGGCCTCGCCCTCCCGGCGGAAGACCTGCAGCCGCTCCTGGTAGCGCCCCTTCCGCCCCCAGAGGTCGCGGTACATGCCGCCCGGCCCGGACGTGCCCCGGTAGGCGATCCCCTCGCGCAGCACCGCCAGCACCTCCGTGTAGAGCCTCCGCCGCTCCGCGTCCGTCAGCGTGTTCGCCTTGCGCTCGGGGTGAATCCGCGCCCGGAAGAGCGCCTCGTCGGCGTAGAGGTTGCCCACTCCCGCCAGGACCTCCTGGTTCATCAAGAGCGGCTTGATCATCCCCGTCCGCCCCTTCAGCCGTCCCAGGAAGCACTCCAGGGTGAACTCCGGGTCCAGCGGCTCCGGACCCATCCGGGAGAGGCCGAGGACGGCATCGAGGTCCTGGGGGGGCACGAGGGCGACGCGAGCCAGATCCACGACGTCGCGAAGCCGTAGCTGGAAGCCATTGTCGAGGCTCAAGGCGAGCTTCGTCCGCGAGGCGATGGGCTCGTCCGCTTCCTGGTAAAGCAGCTGCCCTTCCAGCATCAAGTGAACCGCCAGAACCCAGCCCTCCGAAAGGCGAATCAAGAGGTGCTTGCCGCGGCGCTCCGCCCCCAGGATCCGCTTGCCCCTCAGAGCACTCACGAAGGCCTCCGGCGCCGGATGCCTGACCACGCGCGGCTCGTACAGGTAGACCCCGGTGATCCGGCGCCCCGTCACGGCGTCCTCCAGGTCGCGCCGGAGGGTCTCGACTTCAGGCAGCTCAGGCATTTCCCCCTCCTGACGTGCTCCACCCGACCCTAGCGCAGGCGCGCGCCGCGCTCAACGCGTGCCCGGCGGCCGCCGAGCCCGCGACTTTCCGTTGCGGCGGGCCCCGCAACCCCCTACGATGAGCCCGTCGTCACGGCGAAAGGAGGCCTCCATGCAGACCCTCGCGGAGTCCCGGATCCGGCGCCCCCGCATCCCCTTTCGCTTCGACCTCGAACTCGAGGGCTACACCCTCCTCAGCTACGCCCTGCCGCCCGAACGCTTGCGCCGCTGGATTCCCCCCGACGCCGAGCTTGCCACCCGGACCTGGGCCGACAAGACCCACGGCTGGCTCAGTCTCTTCCTCGGCATCAACCGGCTGCGCGGCATCGCCGGCTTGCCTGCTTTTCCCATGCAGTTCCCCATGCTGAACTACCGCACCTACCTGGAAACCGACAACGGCCATGCCATCTACATCTTCCGCACCGTGATCGGCTCGGTGCCCTTCACGCGCGGCGCCCAGCTGTACCCGCAGCTGCCCGCCACCAGTCTGCCCTTTCGCTTCGACCTGGACTGGGACGGCGATCGCCTCCAGGCCGTCGACGCCACCGTCGGCCCCGACGCCTCCGAGCTGCACGTCAAGGTGATGCGCTCGGGTGAAGCCCCCGACACCCACGGCTTCGCCAGCCCCGCGGAAGCCGTGACCTACCTGGGCAACGTCCCGGACGCGTTCTTCCCCGCCTCGGAGGGCACGCTCGGCCTCATGTACTCGCCGCACCCCCCGCTGCACCCGTCCGGCGGCCGCCTGCTCGACGCCCGCCTCCCCTGGGCCGTCGAACACGGCCTCCTGACGACCGAAGAGGCCCTCCTCCCCGACGGAATCTTCTTGCAAGGCCACGCCGACTTCCCCACCTTCCTGTGAGCGCTGGACGCAACGCGGTTTTCACCGTAGAATCCGAGTTGCGAAAGGAAGCTCCATGCCCAAGCATTCTCCCCGTACCGGTTGCCTGCTCATCAACCTGGGAACCCCCGACTCGCCGCAAGCTCCCGACGTCCGGGCCTACCTCCAGGAATTCCTCTCGGATCCCCGGGTCATCGACCTTCCCGCCGTCGGACGCTGGCTGCTGCTCAACCTGATCATCCTGCCCTTCCGCCCCGCCAAGTCCGGCAAAGCCTACGAGGCCATCTGGACCTCCGAGGGCTCCCCGCTGCTGACGCATAGCCGTGCCCTGCAGGCCGCCGTCCAGCAGAAACTCGGACCCGAGATCCCGGTGGAGCTCGGCATGCGCTACGGCAGCCCGTCCATCAAGAGTGCCCTCGAGGCCCTTCGCGACCAGCATGTCGACCGCATCGTCGTCCTGCCTCTCTACCCCCATAACGCATCCTCCTCGAGCGGCTCCTCGCTCGAGATGGTCTACCGCGAGCTGGGCTCGTGGTGGGACGTTCCCGCCGTCTCCGTGGTCGAGCCGTTCTACGTCGACCCGGGCTTCATCGCCGCATGGAAGGAGATCGCCGATCCCATGCTCGAGGCGATGCAACCCGATCACGTGCTCTTCAGCTTCCACGGCCTGCCCGAACGCCACCTCAGTCGCTCGCACGGCGGCCATGCCATCTGCGAGGGCGCGTGCCCGCCCATCAGCCGCGAGAACCGCAACTGCTACCGCGCGCAAAGCTTCGCCACCGCGCGCGCGATCACCGAGGCCCTCGCCCTGCCACCCGAGCAAACCACCGTCAGCTTCCAGTCCCGCCTCGGCACCACGCCCTGGATCAAGCCCTTCACCGACCACGTCCTCGTCGAGCTGGCCCAGAAGGGCGTCAAACGGCTTGCCGTCTTCAGCCCCGCCTTCACCGCCGACTGCCTGGAGACCCTCGAGGAGATCGGCATCCGGGCCCGCGAGACCTTCCTGGAGCACGGCGGCGAGGACCTCCAGCTGATCCCGTCGCTCAACGCCACCCCGCGCTGGGTGGACGCCGTCGTCGACCTCCTGTCCCCTCACCTCCCGGCCCCTCAAACGGCCTCCCTCACGCCAGGAAAGACCTCATGAAACGCATCGACCTGATCGCCACCGCCGCTTTTGGCCTGGAGTCCGAGGTGGCCTACGAGCTGCGCAAGCTCGGCTACGAGGACCAGCAAGTCGAAGGGGGGCGCATCACCTTCCGCGCGGACATCGCGGCGATCGCCCGCACCAACCTCTGGCTGCGCACCGCAGACCGCGTCCAGCTGCGCATGGGCGAGTTCCCCGCCCGCACCTTCGACGAGCTCTACGATCAGGTCCGCGCCCTGCCCTGGGCCGACATCCTGCCCGTGGACGCCGAGTTCCCGGTCGACGGCAAATCCGTCAAGAGCCAGCTCTCCTCGGTTCCCGCCGTCCAGGGCGTCGTCAAGAAGGCCATCGTCGATGCCCTCGCCGAGCGCTACAACCGCAAGGTCCTCCCCGAGACCGGCGCGCGCTACCGCTGCCAGGTCGCCCTCCTCAAGGACGTCGCGACCCTGACCATCGACACCACCGGCGACGGCCTGCACAAGCGCGGCTACCGCCCCATCGTCGCGCCTGCTCCCCTCAAGGAGACCCTGGCTGCCGGCTTGATCCTCGTGAGCCGCTGGCACCCCGACCGGCCCTTCGCCGATCCCCTCTGCGGCTCCGGCACCATCCCGCTGGAAGCGGCCATGATCGGCCTCAACCGCGCGCCCGGCCGCTACCGCACGTTCGACGCCGAGCGCTGGCCCCTGGTCCCGCCCGAGGTCTGGCAGGAAGCACGCCAGGAGGCCGACGACCTCTTGGTTCGTGACCGCCAGCTGCAGATCGTCGGCTCGGACATCTCCCCCGATGCCATCAAGCTCGCACGCTTCCACGCCGAGCAGGCCGGACTGAGCGACCACGTCCGCTTCGAGGTCAAGCCCGTCAAGGACTTCCGGGCCGAGGGCGAGTACGGCTTCATCATCACCAACCCCCCCTACGGCGAGCGCCTGGGCGAGGAGAAGGAAGTCGAGCAGCTCTACCGCGAGATGGGCGAGGCCTTCGCGAAGGCTCCCACGTGGAGCAGCTTCGTGCTGACCTCGTTCGAGCGCTTCGAGCACTTCTACGGCAAGCCCGCCGCCAAGAAGCGCAAGCTCTACAACGGCCGGATCCGCTGCGACCTCTACCAGTACCCGGGTCCCCGGCGCCCCCGCCCTCAAGCACCCGTCGAGGGCTAGCATGGCGCGCGAGCGGCGAGAGCTGGTCGTTCCCCCGGACGTCACGCCCCAGGCGCTCGAGACGTATGTCGCGAGCCAGCTTGCCGATACCGATCGCCTCGAGGTTCGGGAATGGGCCAAGCAGGGACGCGTCCTGGTGGACGGCGCACCCGGCAAGAGCAGTCGCTACGTGCAGCCGGGCCAGCTCATCGTCGTCACCCCGCCTCCCCTGACTCCTCATGAGGCCGAGCCCCAGGACCTGGGCCTGCCCATCCGCTACGAAGACGACGACCTCATCGTGGTCGCCAAGCCGGCGGGCATGGCCACCCACCCGGGGCCGGGCTGGTGGAAGGGATCCTGCGTGAACGCTCTGCTTTTCGCCATCCGCGACTGGCCGGGCATCTCGGGCGTGGCGGGGCCGGGCATCGTGCACCGCCTGGATCGCGACACCACGGGTCTGCTGATCTTCGCCAAGAGTCAAGCCGCTCACCAGCCCCTGCTGGAAGCCTGCCGCGCGCGGACGGTGACGCGCGAGTACCTGACCTGGGTCGAGGGCACGCTCACCGGCCACGGCACGATCGACGCTCCGCTGGGCCGCGACGATGCCCAAGCCGAACGCGTCATCGTGCGCCCTGACGGCAAAGCGGCCATCACGCACTGGGAGGCGGTCGCCCACGAGCCCGGCCGCACCCTGCTGCGCGTCTCGCTGGAGACCGGCCGCAACCACCAGATCCGCGCCCACATGGCCTCCGTCGGCCACCCGGTCTGGGGCGATCCGGTCTACGGGCATGCCGGCCCGTTCATGGCCCTACATGCCTGGAAGCTCGCCTTCGCCCACCCCGTCACCGGCCAGGCCCTGGTTTTCACGGAACCCCCGCCCGACGCTTGGGAGGCCCTCGGCAAATACGCTATAGTCGACTCACGCTGAAGGCGATCGCGGAGCGCGCTCTGCGCCCCTTCCAGCACCCCCTGACGTTTAATCAGCGGGAGGGATCGCGTGAGCAAGACCCCGACCCAGTGGTACAAGGACGCCATCTTCTACGAGGTCTCCCCGCGCGCCTTCAAGGACGGCAACGGGGACGGCATGGGCGACTTCATCGGCCTGACCGAGTCCCTGGACTACATCCGCGAGCTGGGCGTCAACTGCATCTGGCTGCTGCCGATGTACCCGTCTCCGCTGCGCGACGACGGCTACGACATCTCCGACTACCTCGACATCCACCCCCAGCTCGGCACGCTCGACGACTTCAAGCGCTTCCTCGACGAGGCCAAGAAGCGGGACCTGCGCGTGATCGCCGACCTGGTGCTGAACCACACCTCCGACCAGCACCCGTGGTTCCAGGAGGCGCGCAAGGGGCCTGACAACCCCTACCACGACTACTACGTCTGGAGCGACGATCCCCTCAAGTACGAGGAGGCGCGGATCATCTTCACCGACACCGAGAAGTCGAACTGGACCTGGGATGAAACCGCCAAGCGCTTCTACTGGCACCGCTTCTTCTCGAACCAGCCGGACCTCAACTTCGACAACCCCAAGGTCCGCGAGGAGATGCTGAACGCCTTCAAGTTCTGGATGGACCTGGGTCTCGACGGCTTCCGGGTGGACGCCGTGCCCTACCTCTTCGAGCGGGAAGGCACGAGCTGCGAGAACCTGCCCGAGACCCATGCCTACCTCAAGGAGCTGCGAGCCTACATGGACGCCCACTACCCCGAGGCGATCCTGCTCGGAGAGGCCAACCAGTGGCCGGAGGACGTGCTGCCCTACTTCGGCAAGGGCGACCAGTTCCACATGAGCTTTCACTTCCCCATCATGCCGCGGCTGTACATGGCCATCCGTCAGGAGGATCGCGGGTCGCTCGAGTGGATCATCAACCGGACCCCGCAGATCCCCTCGAACTGCCAGTGGGCCATCTTCCTGCGGAACCACGATGAGCTGACGCTGGAGATGGTGACCGAGGAGGAGCGCGACTTCATGTGGCGCGAGTACGCCCCGAACCCGCGCATGCGCCTCAACGTCGGCATCCGCCGGCGGCTCTTCCCCCTCCTGGAGAACGACCGCCGCCAGGTGGAGCTGCTGCATGGCCTCTTGCTCTCGCTGCCCGGCTCGCCGGTCCTGTATTACGGCGACGAGATCGGCATGGGCGACAACATCTACCTCTCGGACCGGTTCGGAGTGCGCACCCCCATGCAGTGGGACGACAACCGCAACGCGGGCTTCTCGCAGGCCAAGCCCAGTCAGCTCTACATGCCGGTGATCGACGACCCGGGACTCTACCATTACCAGGCCGTCAACGTCATGGCCTCGCGCGAGAACAAGACCTCGTTCTACTGGTGGCTGGTCAACCTGATCGATCACCGCGAGCGCTTCCAGGCCTTCGGGCGCGGCGACATCCACTTCCTGCAGCCCAACAATCCCAAGATCTTCACCTACGTCCGCAGCTACGAGGAACAATGCGTCCTGGTCGTGGCCAACCTCTCGCGCGTGCCCCAGCCCGTCGAGCTTGACCTCTTCAAGTGGAAAGGATTCACCCCCGTGGAGATCACCGGCTTCAACCCGTTCCCGCAAATCGAGGACACCCCGTACCAGCTCAGCCTCGGGCCCTACGGGTTCTACTGGTTCCACCTGGTGCCGAAAAATGCGGGCTAGCGGCGTTCTGCTTCACCCCACCTCCCTGCCCTCTCGCTACGGGATCGGCGACCTGGGCCCCGGGGCCTACGCCTTCGTGGACTGGCTCTCCGAGATGCGCCAGGGCCTCTGGCAGGTCCTTCCGCTGACTCCCACCAGCGTCGGAGACTCGCCTTACTTCTCGCCCTCCGCGTTTGCCGGCAACCCCATGATCCTGTCGCCCGATCGCCTCGTAGAAGAAGGCTGGCTCACGGCGGAGGACCTCGCGGACACGCCCGATTTCCCGGATGACCGCGTCGACTACGAGGCCGTGGAACGCTACAAGGGCGAGCTCTTGCGACGGCTTGCCGCGCGCTTCGAGACCGAGGCCAACCCCGAGCAGCAAGAGGCCCTCGTGGTCTTCCGGGCCGCCCAGCGGCCGTGGCTAGAGGATTACGCGCTCTTCATGGCCCTCAAGGAGGAACAAGGCGGCCTGCCCTGGGTGGACTGGCCGGAAAGCCTCCGGCAGCGTAACGGCGGGGCGCTCGCCGACGCGCGCAAGCGCCTCGAACCCGCGATCCGGCGCCATGCGCTCGGGCAATACCTGTTCTTCGAGCAGTGGCAAGCCCTCAAGGCTCATGCCAACGGTCAGGGCATCTCCATCATCGGGGACCTGCCCATCTTCGTCGCCCACGACTCGGCGGACGTCTGGGCGCATCCCGCGTTCTGGCGGCTGAATGAAGCGGGGAATCCCACGGTGGTGGCCGGGGTGCCGCCCGACTACTTCAGCGCCACCGGGCAGCTCTGGGGAAACCCGCACTACGACTGGAAGATCATGGCCGAGACCGGTTACGCCTGGTGGGTCAACCGCATCCGCAGCCTCCTGACCCTGGTCGACCGGATCCGGATCGACCACTTCCGCGGCTTCGCCGGCTTCTGGGAGGTACCTGCCGGCGAAACCACCGCCATCAACGGCTCCTGGGCTCAGGGGCCGGGAGAGGCGTTCTTCCGGTCCGTTGCCAACCAGCTCGGAGACCTGCCCTTCATCGCCGAGGATCTCGGGGTCATCACCCCCAACGTCGTCGCCTTACGCGAGGCCTTCGGCCTGCCGGGCATGAAGATCCTTCAGTTCGCCTTCGACACGGCCGAGACGAACAACTACTTTCCACATCTCTTCGAGCGCAACACGGTGGTCTACACCGGCACCCACGATAACGACACCAGCCTGGGTTGGTTCCAGAAGGCAAAGCCCGCCGATCGCGCCCTGATGGCCGAATACATCGGCAAGGAGCAAATCGACGAGCCAAACTGGGACCTGATCCGCCTCGCCCATTCCTCGGTGGCCGACACCTCCATCATTCCCCTGCAGGACCTGCTGGGGCTGGGCTCTGAGGCGCGCATGAACCTGCCGGGAAGCCAGGGCGGGAACTGGGCCTGGCGTTACCGGCCCGAAGCCCTCAGCCCAGAGCTGACCGCGCGCTTCCGGAGGATGACCGAACTTTACGATCGCGGAGTCTGAGGACCGCTAGAACCACTTCTTCTTGGGAGCCACGGGCAGCGGCGGCTTCTCCCCGCGGACGGCTGCCTGTACGGCATCGATGACGTCAGGGCGCACCTTCGAGCGGTAAAGCACGCTCCAGATCCGGTCCACCCGGTCGTTCATGTCGACCAGCCGCTGCGCCAAGGTCTCCGAGATCTTGAGCAGAATGCCGGGGTCTGCAGCCGCGAGCGCATGGAAATCCGGGTAGATGGTGAAGCGGCAAGGCGTCTTGGCACGGACGGTCGCCGCCCGGGGGCGTTTCAAGAGGGCGCCGATCTCGCCCAGGTAAGAGCCGGGCTCGGAGATCTCGGTCACCTTCTCCTCGCTGACGATGACCTCCACGGTGCCCTCTTCGAGCACGAAGAGCTCGAAGGAATGTTCTCCCTCGCGAAACACGTACTGACCCGGGTTGTAGGTGAGGGTCTGGGGGGCGGACGGCATACGCCGGGGCGCTTCTTCCAACAATGCGGGCTCCTCTCGCACGACGGGTCAAATAGCTTGCTTGGTCAGTTATTCCCCATCTCCTCCGCGGCCAATCGCTATGCCAGATTAGCGGGCCTGATAGAATGGAGAGAGCCCGCGCGAACGGGCAACCAGAGGAGAATCCATGAAAGTCGTCAAACTCGAAACTACCCCGAACCCCAACGCCATGAAGCTGCTCCTGGACGGCAAGATCCTGGAGGCCGGCTCGCGTTCTTACGATCACCCTTCCGAGGCGAAGGGCGATCCCCTCGCCTCCGCCCTCTTTGCGGTCCCCGACGTGAAGTCGGTCTTCTTCATGCCGGCTTTCGTCACGATCGTAAAGGAGCCCGTCGCTAGCTGGGATGGCGTGGCGCAGATGGTCACCCAGGTGCTGGAAGCCCATGAGCCGGTGATCGCCGCCGCCTCGCCTGCGACCCCGGAGGCCGGGAACGACGCGGACGAGCGGTTCGAGCAGATCCGCGATGTCGTCACCAACCGGATCCTGCCGGCTCTTGCCATGGACGGCGGCGGGCTCGAGTTGCTCGGCCTGGACGGTCACGTCCTGAAGATCCGGTACCAGGGCGCCTGCGGCAGCTGCCCCAGCGCCGCGGCGGGCACGCTGCGCGGCATCGAGCACCTGCTGCGAGTCGAGGTCGACCCGGCCCTGACCGTCATCCCCGGCTAGTTCCGCCGGCGTGAGACTGGTCCCGGGGCCGCCACCCGCGGGTGCGCGGCCCCGGCCTCGCTCGAACGACCTCCCTTTGAGGTCCTAGAAGGAAAGCGACATGGCCATGACGTGGTTCGACACGGCCCTCGTCCTCTTCATCCTGATTCAAATGGCCCTTGGCGTCCGGCAGGGATTCTGCCTCAGCCTCGCCAGTCTGCTCGCCCTTCTGCTTTCGGCCTACTTGGCCTTGTTCGGTGGTCCCTGGCTCGCCGAGCGGCTCGCGTCCCTCGTTCCCTGGCCCTCGCCGCTGCTCTCCCTGGTGCTCGCCCTGCTGCTGGGGCTTGCCGTCAGCCCGCTCCTGGCGATGGCACTCACGCGCATGCTGGCCGTGCTACCGAGCAGCCCGCGCTTCCGGCAGGTCGACCGGGCATTCGGGATCGCCTCCGGCGCGCTGCGCGGCATCGTGCTCGCGATCCTGCTGGTGGGCATGTACTCCACGCTGACCGCGTCTCTGCCGGACCGAGGCACCCTCTCCGGGCAGCTCTACGAGGCGACGGAAGCCCCCATCGAGGCCCTGACGGGCCATGTGCAGCGGGAGTTCCCGTCCCTCGTCTTCACTCCCGACGGCTGGGAACTCCTCATGGAGCCCGCCTCGGCCGTCGAGGAGCTGCCTCCTGACCGCCTGGCTCAGGAGATGCTGGCCATGGTCAACCAGGAGCGCCGCGAACGGGGGCTCACCGAGCTTCGCTGGGACGGCAAGCTGGCGGCCATCGCCATGGCGCACTCCCAGGACATGCTCGCGCGCAATTACTTCGCCCACGAGGATCCAGAGGGCCGCAGCGCCACCCAGCGCGCGGCCAAGGCCAACGTGACCTACACGATCCTGGGTGAGAACCTGGCGTTCGCCAAGACGCTGCCGCAAGCCCACCGCGGCCTGATGAAGAGCCCCGGCCACCGCGAGAACATCCTGCGCCCCGAGTTCAGGCGGCTCGGCATCGGGATCATTCGCCTGCCCCAGAACTCGCGTTACCTGCCAAAGCAAGCCGCGCCCCCGGGAGTTCACCCTAAGACCGGCGGCTACCTGCTGATCACGCAAGTCTTCGCGCGCTAGCGCCCGCGGCTGTTGCGGAAGGCCGCGAAGCGGACCTGCAGCAAAGAAGGTCCTTAAAAAAGCCTTAGCTCCACAGGAGCCGGCGCCGGCTCGGCGACCGGCACGATGCAATCGGGCCCCTCGGCCGTGGCCGCGTTGACCCGCGGGCTGACCGGGTGAACCTGCATAGATTCGGCCGGATAGGGCCCCAGCAGCGGCAGAAGCATCCGGGTGTCCGTGACGCCCGGATCCAGCCAGAGCGCAAAGGCCTCGGGCGGCAGGATCACGGGCATGCGATCGTGGATCGGCGACACGACAGAGTTGGGCTCCGTGGTCAGGGTCGTGCAGGACGCGATCACCGTCCCGTCCGGCCCTTCCCAGCGCTCCCAGAGACCGGCCAGCGCGAAGGGGGCCGCGTCGCTCATCGAGAAGTACATGGGCTGCTTCTTGCCGTTGACCGTCTTCCACTCGTAGAACCCGTCCGCCGGGATCAGGCAACGCCGCGAGCGGAAGGCTCCGCGAAATGACGGCTTCTCCAGCAGGGTGTCGACACGCGCGTTGACGAGGGTTGGAGCCTGCTTGGGGTCCTTCACCCAGGCGGGAATCAGGCCCCAGCGGAGCATGTCCAGCCGCCGGCCTTCGGCCCCGGCCCGCACGACCGCGACGCCCTGGGTCGGAGCGATGTTGAAGCGCTCCGCAAGTTCGGGCACGTCCGGCAGGCCAAAGGCCTTCGCCAGGACCGGCGCCGGGGTCTTCAAGGTGAATCGTCCGCACATGCTTCCAGCATACCGCAGCCGCCCCCCGGCTTAACCGTGAGGCGACGACGCTAACGGTTGCCTGCGGAGGCCCAAACCTGTTAAACTAAACTTAACATTTTTCCCGTGACCGCGAGACGAGCCTCGAAGGGAGCAGCAGATGGAAACGACCGGATGGCTGAAGCGGCTGGCGCGAGGGTCGGTGATGCTGGGAATGGCCGTGGCCCTGGTTGGCTGCGGCGTGGGTTTCCAGCCTGGCGGCTTGGCCTCCCGGGACGTCTCCCGCGTGAAGGCGGCGCAGACCGCGGCCGTCTTCCCCACGGAGCCGGGTTTCGTCTGGCAATATGACGTCCTGGCTCATCCGTCGGACGATCCGGATGTCGATTACCACGGAACCGAGACGGTGCGGATCGTGAGCTCGAGCCGCCAGGACGGCACGCTCAGCGTCACCTGCAAGGCCATCGACACGTTCACCTCGCGCTACCGCTTCCCGCAGCTCGTCGTCACCGGTGACAAGGTGGTCATGCGTGGCGTGACCTACTGGGGCAGCGCTGCTTCCGGCGAGGATGACCTGGCGGTCGAGTTCTTGCAGCTGCCACTCAAAGTCGGCGCCCGCTGGGATGACGGAGAGTGGATCGGCGAGGTGGAAGCCCTCGAGAAGATCACGGTCCCGACGGGCACCTACGAGGCCTATCGGATCAACGTCATCGGGACGCATGACGACGTCTACACCGCGGTGGGCGATTACTGGGTGGCGCCTGGGGTCGGCATCGTGAAGAGCGACCTCTCGATTCCCGGCTGGAACATCGAGAGCGAGTTGATCGTCGCGGGCGTCCAGCGCTAGCGCAGTCCCATGACGCAAGGCCGCCTTCCTCTCCTCAGCTTCGGGCTGGCCCTCGGCATTTTCGCTGCGGGGCCAGCCCAAGCCTATGAGTACGGCTGGATCGTGGGCCGCCAGGGGCCGAGGCAGGGAACCGGCATCACGGCGTCCGCCAGTCGCAGCGCGGGCATCGGGGTCTGGGGGGGCATCGCGAGCGCTCCGGCACTGCGTCCCGGGGCGGGCGGAGGGCCCTGGCGCCATCTGGTCGACCATTCGCTGAGGGCGAAGGCTGCCGACGCCCGGGCGTTCAGCGGCGGCGCGGAGACTCCAGCGGCTCGCCGCGAAGCATCGCCACCTTCACCCGCTGCCGGCGGCGGCGCCAAAGGCTCCACGCCACCCCGACGCTGACGGCGATCTCCACCAGCCCAAAGACGGTCAGGTAGGTCCCCAGCCAGACGGCCCAGGGGATGCCGGGTCCGAGAACGAGCCTGAGGGCGAGGTTGAAGGCGAAGAGGCAGAGCACGGCGACGTCGAGGACCATGAGCACGGATGCGAGCTTGCTGCCATCCGTGTTCTCGCGGGGAATGGCCTTCAGGAAGTAAATGGCCCCGGGCAAGCCCGCGGCGATGCCGCCGAGGAGGCCCAGGGCGATCGCCCAGAGCGAGGCGTCGTACCAGCGGGAGTCCGCGCTCCCCAGGTAGGCCAGGTCGGCGACCAGCGCCACCATGAAGGCGGCAAGAGGCCAAATAGACAATCCAACGTAGGCCTTGAAGGTGGATTCCAGGTTACGCGCCATGCCTCACCTCCCGCCTCCAGTCTAGGAGGCGGAAGCGAGGCGCACAACGCTCGGTCTCGCGCCAGGCGGCGCGAGACCGGTTACGCGGGGGTCGTTGCGGGCGAAGGGCCCAGCAGGGCGAGGCCGTTGGCGATGAGCTCGCGGCGCTCCGGATCCGACGCCAGCAGATCCAGCTCGAGTCGCACCTGCTCCTGGGCTTGCGGCAGGACCGGCTGCGCGGACGCCAGCTCCAGCCATTCCAGGCGCAGCAGCCATTCCTCCGGGAAGCGGGGCATCGACGCATGCAGGGTGGCGAGGCCCGCCTCCCGCGCGTCTGCCGAGACGCCCTCGGAGCGCAGGTCGCGCAGCGCCTGGTACATGGCGATCAGCTCGGCGGGATAGGCCTTGTCAGGGGTGTCCTGGCTGGATCGGCTGCTGACGCGAGGCGGCACGGGCACGCCGGCCTCGGCGCTAGCCAGGCGTCCCAGGGAGATGCCCATGCGCTCGGCGAGAACGTGGACGGCCTTTGTGAGCTGGTCGAAGCTTTCGCAGACGAAGAGCTGGGGCTGGTAGCTGGTGATGTCGTAGGAGGTCGAGATGCACGCGTCGAGGTCGAAGGGCACCTTGGCGACGGCGTCGGTGAAGACGCGCTGGCTCTCGCCGACCGAGCTCAACAGGCCCGCGCCGTAGATCCGGGGGTTGGCCAGATCGCCGATCAGGCCGTACTCGACGGTCCACCAGTAGAGGCGCGAGACCATGTTGGCGTGGGAGACCGTCCCGATGGCGGCCTGGCAAGCCTTGAGGCGTTCCTCGGCGGCGAGCACTTCCTCGGGGGTGGAGGACGGGGTCTCCTTGACGATGGATAGCAAGCGGATGGCCTCGTAAAGCGCATCGTCCTCGGGCGTCGACAGCGCCTGGCTGCCCAGCTCGCAGAGGGTCTTCACGAAGGCGGTGAAGGCGGGATCGCAGAGGATCGGGGCATGTCCGGCCGACTCGTGGATGATGTCGGGGGCGGGCGTGTAGGAGACGTGGGCGAGGCTGCGCATGTCGCAGGCGATGGGCAGGATGCCGCGGGCCTGGAAGTCCATGAAGGCCGCGGGCGGGATGAACCCGTCGACCGCGACGGCCCTCCAGCCGAAGTGGGAGAGCGCCTCGTTCATCGTCGATATCCGCGGGATCTCCTCGACGCCGATGCCAGCGGCCCGCAGGCCCTCGCAGTAGATCGGATGGGCATGATCCCCGTGAAACGCCACGTTCTGACGCATGACGTAGCGCCAGACGGCCTGATCGATCGCCGTGTAATCCCCGTAGGGCTGTTCCACGATGAAAGGGCTCAAGTGAGCTGGAATGGGCTCCGTCATTGGACCTTCCGCCTTCTTCAACCTGAGGCTCACCCGTTGAGCCTCTTCCGTTGCCATGATACCGGATTCTGGCAGATTCCGGGCAAGCCTGGCAATTCCCTCCCGAGTAAAAGCGGCTCTTTGTCCGAATCTGACAGGAGTCATGGTTAACTAGAGAGAAGTTCCTCCAAACAGAAAGGCGATTCCATGGCCGACGAGCTGACGTTCCAAACCTTTAATTTGGCCCCCGAGCTGCTGGCCGGACTCCGCCGGAAGGGCTTCAAGCAGCCCACCGCGATCCAGGCCCTGGTCATCCCCGAGGTGCCCAAGGGCCGCGACCTGATCGTGCAGGCCCAGACCGGCTCGGGCAAGACCCTGGCGTTCGGGCTGCCGCTGCTGCAGCGCGAGCCGGTGGACGAGCGCGCCCCGACCTCGCTGGTCGTCGCTCCCACCCGCGAGCTGGCCAAGCAGATCCGCGTCGAGCTGACCTCGGTCACGGGCACCTTGCCTCGCAAGATCGTGGTGGCCAGCGGCGGCGAGAGCCTCGACAAGCAAGTCGAGCAGCTCAAGCGCGGCGCGCACGTCGTGGTGGGCACCCCGGGCCGTCTCGTGGACCTCATGGAGCGCGGCGCGCTGAACCTCAAGCACGTGCAGGTCCTGGTCCTGGACGAGGCCGACGAGATCCTGGCCAAGGGCTTCGAGGAGGACCTTAACAAGCTGGTCCAGCGCATGCCCCAGGTGAAGCAGACGCTACTCTTCTCGGCGACCATGCCGTCCGCCGTGCAGCGCCTCGCGGACGCCACCCTGCGCAAGCCCCACCGGATCAAGGTGGCGGAAGCCCCTGAGACGCCCGCCGAGCTCGACCACTACCTGCTCGAGGTGGCCGACGACACCCAGGTCGAAGCCCTTGCCGCCTGGATGACCAAGGAACGCCCCTTCATGACCCTGGTCTTCTGCCGGACCCGCGCCGAGACCGAATGGCTCGCTGACGAGCTGGGCAAGCGCGGCTTCGAGAACGAGTACCTCAGTGGCGAGCTGTCGCAGGCCAAGCGCACCCGGATCCTCGAGCGCTTCCGCACGGGCGACCTGCCTTTGCTGATCGCAACCGACCTGGCGGCACGCGGCATCGACGTGCCGGGCGTGACCCACGTCGTGAACTTCTCGGTTCCCAGCACCACCGAGACCTACGTGCACCGCACCGGCCGCACCGGCCGCGCGGGCCGCAAGGGCGTCGCCCTGACCCTGGCCACTCCGGGCGAGCGAAACAAGGTCCAGGCCATCCGCAAGGTGGTCACCCTGATGTCATGGGGAGGCCTGCGCGTCGAGGGACTGCCCAAGGCCACCCCGCGCCGGACCTCGCGCCTGTCCAAGGCCTCCGAGGCGGGCCGCGGCAAGACGACGAGCAAGGCAGGCTTCAAGCCCGCCGGCAAGCCCGCATCGGGCAAGCCTGCCGTTGGCAAGGCCTCAGGGCCTGCCGCGTCGCGCAAGACGAGCGCAAGTCCCGCCAAGTCGGGTCCCGGCAAGGCCGGCCCCGCCCGTTCGGGACCCAAGGCCGCGGGTCCCAAGCCCGCGGGCCCCGGTTCGAGGGGGCCCGCCAAGGGGAAGCCGAGCGGCCCCAAGAAGCGCTAGTCCAAGATCACCAGCGAGCGAGTCGCCTGAGGCCCCGGATAGGCCGCATTGGGTTCGGCCGGGTGGTAGGGCGGCTTCTCGGTGGTGAACGAGGCGGTGGAGATCGCCAATTCCCACGTTCCTGCCGGCAGGCTCAAAGGCACGCTCAGGGTGGCTGCCTTCGGCATCATGTACATCGCCGGGAAAGCGCAGTCGGCCTCGGGGTTGGCCTCGTGACGCGTGATCGAGCCCCGGATCGTCACCCGCCTGGCCTGGTGATCCACGTCAGCCGCGAAGGTCTGGGGGCGGAGCTCGTCGATCTTCAGCACGGGCGCTGACAGCAGCACCCAGGGCTCGATCGAGATGGTGGCGGCCGCCGAGGCGGTTGCTGGCGCGCTGAGGTAGAACATCGGGGCGGGGCGCTCCAAGGCGATCGTGCAGTTCTCGTCGCGGGGCTTCATGCCGCCGTCCGGACGCAAGAACGACAGCAGCTCGGCGGAGCATCCCGCGAGCAGGATAGGGACGGCCAAAGCCAGGGCACGTTGCTTCATGAGGGGGCCTCCTTTTCGGTCAGGATCATGCTAGACCCTCCGGGTCACATGAGCGATCACATGGGAAGCGTCCTTCTGAAGGAGATGGCCCATGCTCGCTCACTTGCTCGCCTCCAGCGTCTTCCTGCTCGCCTGCGTCGGCATGGCGCTGGCATGGTCCGGCCCGTGGGTCTGGCTCTTGCTGCCAAGCTGCCTGCTCGCGATGCTGGCGATCGCCCGGGACCCCCGAGACCTCGGCTTCTTCGCCGTGGGCATCGGGCTGGGAGGCTTCATCGACGTGCTTCAGACGGCTTCCGGCGTGACGGTGTACCGCATGCCGGGCCCTATTTTGCTCTTTCCCGGATTCGTACTGCTTTACTGGGGATTGGCGGGAGTCTCCCTGAGGCATGGCTTCAAGCTGCTGCCGCGCGCGACGTTTCATCCGGCGGACGCGCTGCTCTTCGTGGGGGCCGTCGGCCTCTCGTTGCTGGGAAATCTCGCCCCCCGGGGCGTCGCGGCCCTGATGGTCCTGGCGCTCGGCGTGCATCTGTTGATCGTGCGGCGCCGCGCAGACGCGCTGGCGGCGCTGATGCTGCTGGTCATGGGCCCCCTGACGGAGAGCCTGCTCATCCGCCAGGGGCTTTATCACTTTCCGTCGGCGGGCGCGAGTCTGATCGCGATCTGGCTCTACCCGCTCTATGCCTGCATCGGAGCGTCGCTAAGAGGCATCCTGCCCGTGCTCGAGGATGCGCTGGAGCGCATGCGGGCCGGACGAAGCAAACCGTCGATAGAGGGCTAATCGAGGCCGCGGTACTGCGACAGGACGCTGATGGGGTGAGGCGTGCCGTCGAAGGAGGGCGAGTCCATGTCGATGGCCGTTCCCTCGATGCCGTTCGACACCATGCCCGTGATGACGTCCTGGACTTCCTTGGCAGCGACGGCGATCAGTTGCACGTTCTTGATCTGGCGAACCGTGACGAAGTGCTTGGCCGCCGACGGGCTCAGGAACGTGAGCAAGAGCTTCTGCTTGATCTTCGGGGCGTCGAACGTCAGCCAGGAATTATCCTGCTCGAGGACGTAGAAGGCGGTCTGGTTGGGATCGTAGGCCATGCGCTTGCTCCTTCTCACGGGGGGACGCGTTCCGGTTGGAGTATAGCACGGCAGCCCGCCTGCTAGCGTCGTGTCGGCGGCCCGACTTGGCCTCGCCAAAGTTCCTCGGGGAAGATGACTTGTCCCTGCGCATCCTTCCTGAGATCATGCCCCCATGCGCATGGTGAACGCTCAGTCCAAAGGACAGCTCAAATGAGCTACGAACAGGAGAACCTCGCCAACCTACTCAGGCTGAAGGTGGCGTTCCTCGATGCGCATGCCCCTGACACCCGGGCCTTTACCTCCGCGTTCTTCGAACGCCTCCACCAGAACTTGCCGGGCATCCTGTTCACGCTCGATCCCTCCGATGCCATCCTCACCATCAACCCCCTGGGCGCGCAGACCCTCGGTTACGAGGTCGAGGAGCTGGTCGGCAAGCCGTACAGCCACATCCTCGTCCCCGAGGATCTGGAACTCTTGCGCCAGCAGCTCGCGCTTTGCCGGCAAGCACCGGGCCGCGTATTCCTCTCGGACTTCCAGAAAATCCGCAAGGACGGCAGCAGGCTCTGGGCGCGCGAGGCGGCATGCGCCTTTCCCTTCGAGGACCGCATGGTGGCCCTCGTGCTTTGCGAAGACATCACCGACCGCAAGATGCTCGAACGGCAGCTTAAAGATCAGTTCGAAAAGCTCAAGGAGCTGGACCACCTCAAGACCAACTTCGTCAACTCGGTCACGCACGAGCTGCGAACTCCGCTCACGTCCATCGTGGGGTACGCCGAGTTCCTGGAGGACGGCATCGGGGGAGCGCTCACAGCAGAGCAGCTCGAATTCTTGCGCCAGCTTCAAGAGGGAGCCAAGCGGCTGGAGCGCCTCCTGAACGACCTGCTCGACTTCGCGCGCCTGGAAGCCGGGACCTTTCGCGTCACCAAGCAGTCCGCGGACCTGGGAGCGAAGATCCGCGACATCGCCGCCAGCCTCATACCCCAGGCCCGCGAGGCCCGCATCGAACTCGACGTCTGCCTTCCCGAGACGCCCCTCCTGGTCGCGATGGACTCGCCCCGCATCGGGCAGGTCCTCTACAACCTGATCGGCAACGCCATCAAGTTCTCGTCCCCCGGAGGCCAAATCGTCATCCGGGGCTCGACCCAGGACGACGAGATCCTCTGCGAGGTGATCGATGCTGGCATCGGCATCCCTGCCGCGGAGATCCCGCTGCTGTTCCAGCGCTTCACCCAGCTCGAGGCGGGTCTCTCGAAGGGCGTGGGGGCCGGCCTGGGGCTCAGCATCAGCAAGGCCATCGTCGAGGCGCATGGTGGCCAAATCGGGGTCCGGAGCGAACTCGGCAAAGGCAGCACCTTCTGGTTCCGCCTTCCCCGCGCCGCCTCCGCAGCCCCCCTCACTCCCCCTCCCACGCCCTGACCCCATCCCCCGCATCCCACCCCGTCGGCCATTCCCCCAGCGTCGGCCTCCTGACGATCGCTCTCACTAACGTAATCCCGCCAATAGGCCCTATAATGACGCTTGTCTGGGTGATTGATGACGAGGGATAAGATGGCGAGCGGAAGGCAATTCGTGAAAGGCCTCGGCCTGCTGGACTCGACGATGATCGTGGCGGGCTCGATGATCGGCTCGGGCATCTTCATCGTCTCCGCCGACATGGCGCGGCAGATCGGCTCACCGGGCTGGCTGCTCGTGGTCTGGCTGCTGACCGGCGTCTTGACCGTCTGCGCCGCCCTCAGCTACGGTGAGCTCGCCGCCATGATGCCCCGGGCGGGCGGCCAGTACCGCTACCTGCGCGAGGCCTACGGGCCGCTGGTCGGCTTCCTCTACGGCTGGACCCTGTTCACGGTCATCCAGACCGGAACCATCGCCGCGGTGGCCGTCGCCTTCGCCAAGTTCCTCGGCGTGCTGCTGCCCTCCGTCTCCGCCTCCACCCCACTGATCGCCCTGGGTCCCCTCCAGGTGACCACCCAGCAAGCCGCGGCCATCGCGGTCATCGTCAGCCTGAGCCTGGTCAACCTGCGCGGCATCCAGACCGCCAAGCTGATCCAGAACGTCTTCACCATCGCCAAGCTCGGCGCCCTCCTCGGCCTCATCCTCCTGGGCTTGGGCCTTGGAAGCCGCGGCATCACCGCGTTTCAGACCCCGGAGTTCTGGACACCCACCGTCAACGGCCAATCGCTGGGCGCCTGGGGGCTGCTGACGGCCCTGAGCGTCGCGATGGTGGGCTCGCTCTTCTCGGCGGACGCCTGGAACAACATCACCTTCACGGCAGCCGAGGTGAAGGACCCCAAGCGGGTCATCCCCTTGAGCCTCGCCATGGGCACGGGCCTCGTGATCGGGCTCTACCTGCTCGCCAACATGGCCTACCTCTCCGGTCTGTCCTGGGAAAGCATCATGCATGCCCCCGAAGACCGGGTCGGCACGGCCCTGGCGCTCGCGACACTCGGCAAGGCGGGCGCTGGCCTCATGGCGGGTGCGATCCTGATCTCGACCTTCGGCTGCGTCAACGGCCTGATCATGGCGGGCGGGCGGGCCTTCTTCGCGATGGCCGAGGACCGGTTGTTCTTCCAGTCGGCAGGCCAGTTGAACACACAGGGGGTGCCGGCTTGGGCGATCGCCATCCAGGCCCTCTGGGCCTGTGGACTGACCCTCTCGGGCAGCTACGGGAACCTGCTGGACTACGTGATCTTCGCGGCCCTGCTCTTCTACGTGCTGACCGTGGCGAGCGTCTTCGTCTTCCGCCGCCGCCTTCCCGATGCGCCTCGCCCCTACAAGGCCTGGGGCTACCCGGTGATTCCGGCCTTCTACATCGTGACGGCCTCGCTCATCATGCTCAGCCTGCTGGCCTTCAAGCCGAACTTCACCTGGCCCGGTCTGGGCCTGGTGCTACTCGGGCTGCCGGTCTATCTCATCTGGCGCAAGGTTACGCCACAGACCGCGCCGGTCGCCTGAGCACCCGTCCCCGCTCGGAAGCATCCAAGCGAGCGAAAGCAGGATCACGCGGACGCCGGGGTGACGGCAACAGCCGATATTGCCAACCTGAGGCAGAATAAAAGCATCGGGAGCGCCCCACACCCGCCCCCGAGACCTCTCTGAACCGACCCTCTCTGAACCAAGCCCGCCGGTTTCACACCCCGGCGGGCTCTTGCTTTGCACCAGAAAAGCCGGCGCCTTGTGGGGCTACTCCACCCTTATCGGCGCATCGCAGGGCGCTTGCCGTAGGTAGCCCAGCGCCATAACCATTCGAGGGGGCCGAAGCGGTAGTGCTGGAGCCAAATTCGGCTCAAGAGGAGTTGCAAGGCAAAGAGGGCGACCGTGATGCCAAGGCAAACGGTCGAACCCAGCGTGCCGTAGAGGCCGGTACCGTAGAAGACGGACGTGGCCAGCACGGATTGGAGCAGATAGTTGGTGAGGGCCATGCGGCCGGCCGATGCGAAGGGACTGAGCAGCTTTCGCCAGGGTGCACGTTCGAGCAGCAGGACCAAACCCGCGACGTAAGCCGCCGTCATGGCGAGGTTACCTGCCAGGTGCAGGGTTTTGAGGACGGGTGGAGTCGCGAGCAGGGGGAGCCAGCGCGACAGGACGAAGCCCAGCAAGGTGGCAGCAAAGAGTCCCAGGCTCACGGACAGGACCTTGCGGAAGCGACCGACGAGGGGCGGCTGAAAGAAGTCTTGCCGCCCGGCGTAGGCTCCCAGGCAAAACATGGCGAGGATGGTGAAGAGACTGGAAAGGTAAGGCCACGCGACGAGCCGATACGAGACATCCACGAGCCGCTGCCGGGTCATTTCGACGAAAGAGCCGTTCCCGTACACGGTCAGGGAGCGCTCGACGTACGGCTGAAGATCGGACGCCGAGCTAGGGAACCCGGCGAGTGTCGCGAGGAGAGGCTCGAGGCCTGAGCCGGTGAGCAGGATGGGAGTCATTAGCAGCGCCCCCGCGCCCACGAGCAGCATCCGAGGGGGCAGCGGCAGGATGACCAGGAAGAGCAGGCCCAAGGCCGCGTATTTGGCCAGGATATCTCCGGCCCAGATCAACGTTGCATGGGCGAGACCAACGGCGAGCAAGACGGAGAGCCGGCGGACGAAGAGGCGCGTCGAGGGAAGTCCTTTGGCTTGCCAACGGTGTAGTTGCATCGCGAGCCCCAACCCGAAGAGAAATGAAAACAAGGGAAAGAACTTACCCTGGGCGAAAAAGAAGATCAGGCCATCCACGAGGCGATCCGAGGGGAGTGCAGCGCCAGCCTGGAATCCTGAATGGTAGAGGGCTGGTGAGGCGAAGTGGCGCATGTTGACGAGCAGGATGCCGAAGAGCGCCACTCCGCGCAGCACGTCGAGACTGAGGATCCGGCGGTCGGCGTCCTCCGGCTGGGCGATGTTGGCCGGCGGATTGGGCATTTCGTCGAGGAGGGGCATGAGGGGCAGCGGGCTCCTGAGGGAATTCAATGGCCGGTACTGGCTTCGTCAGGGTTTCGAACTTCCATTGCGCGGTGATGCGACGGCGTTGGCCGCCCTCCACCCATGAACTATTCCCTGTCGGGTGCGATTTCACCCGCGTCAGCGTGCCGGAGGCGCTCATTTGCCGATAGGAGCGAGCTCAGGGCTACTTGGGGAAGATATCGTCGGGGCTGCTGCCGACCGCCTCAGCTATCGCCCGAAGGAGGTAGTCCATCTGCTGTGGCACGTTGACGAAGGCGACGTAGGGAAGCGAGCGAGGGACTTCGACTTCTCTCACGGCGATCGCCGTGACGATGATGGGCGCCTTGACGGTGTCGATATGATCAGCCAAGGCCTTGAAGGCCTTGGCACCCTCGACTTCGGCGTAGAAGTCGACCATTCCACCGCCAGCAAAACTATCCATTTTACGGACGAGATTCATGATGATGACGTCAGGGTTGAAGTCGGCGATCTCGCTCAGCCGGAAGGGGACGATAGCTACCTTGACTTCGTGTCCCCCTTGGCGCTCGAGCAGCTGCTTGACCATGATGGAATACAGTTCATAGTCGTCAATGCAAAGAACGCGCGCCATATGCATCCCCCTTTCGCCACGGGGATAACGATAGGCCCGGGAGGAGCACATATCATCGGGTGAAGTCCCGAAATAAGCTCGACTACCTCCTCACCTGAAGGTAACGCCCGTTAACGGCAGGCTAGCAGCTCAAAAGCGGCCGCAGTCATGGCTACAGCCTCGAATTCGCGGAAGCAGAAGTTTTCGGTGAGCGTTTTTTTCGGGGGTCAGGTCAGCAGGTAACCTTCATCGGCAAGGAAACCATGGGCAAGCAACCGTCGCAGACCAGAACCCGGCTTCGTGGAGTTCAAGAAGGAGATCAACCCAGGTGGGCGCGCGCAGATTCGGGTCAACACCTTCGAGGTGGCCCTAGGTGATAGGGCACGATTGGCGGGTGAAGCGTATGGGGCTACTTGATCTGGATCGTCCAAGGACCATCGGCGTCGACGTCGAGGTAATAGGTGCCGGATCCGCTTCCACCTAACTTCGATCCCGAGTAGTCGCCGATCTTATTGGCGAGCAGGTCCTTCAGCTTCCCATCACTGCCGAGGATCTTCACGATGAAGTTCGAGGAGCCCGTGTGGGTCATGGCAAAAGTCTTGCTGCCACTGAGCTTGAACGGGCCAGCCAGGCTCTGTCCCGTGCCCGAGAACGAAGTCTTCTCCTCGACGCTCGTAGGGCGCGGTTGCTCGACGGTGACGGACCAAGAGCCCTCGCCCTGCACCTCCAGGACGAAGTCGCCCTTGTCCAAGCCGACGCCCTTCGTTCCTGTGAAGGTGCCGATCTCGTTCGCCAATAGCTCCTTCTTCTCACCGGATGAATTAACCAGCCAGACGATGAAGTTGCTTTCCCCCGAATAAGACATTTTGAAGACCGTCATCCCGCCGATGAGAGAACTTCGAGGTCACGGTGTCTTGCGTCCCCAAGAGAGGGACAGGCGAAGGCTCGGGTTGCTGAGTAGAAGCGCCGATGGTCGCCGTAAGGTCGGCACACCCCGGCACGCCCACCATGCCGAGACACAGGACCGGGAACAAGGCTGCAATCAGACGACGTTTCATCTATAAATCCTCCGTCAATATTCAAAGTGAATGTGGAAATGCAATAGACTGGCGGTTGAATTTCATGGGCCAAGGAACCACGGGCCGCTCACGCTCGCATACCAGAAGCCAGCCTCGCAGCGCTCGACGAGGGGAGAGACCCAGGCGGGACGCAGGAGGTTTTCGAAGTGGGCATCGGGCTATTGGTTCGAATCGACAGACGTAGATTCCCACTCAGCGGGTTCGGAGAGATGAACGTCATTCACGCGGAAGACGAAGAGGTACTCGTATACTTCACCCTGAGCTTGAAGGGGAAGAAGCACCTGAAGCGGCTTACCACGATACCATTCCAGCCCACTGGTCAGTTGTTCCTTGTCAGGGCCCGTGACGAGTGTTGGGAAGATTCGAGTTTTGCCGCCGGGCATCACGACGTCCTCAAAAATTGACTTCCTGACTATCACGCTCGGCGGCTGAACTGAAAAGGCCTGGGTATTCAACGCGCCGTTGTGGGATACCCTATGGCTAACGCCATACTCATCTACAATGGCCGCCTGGTCCCACAGCAATCGGATCGATTGCGACGTCTTGTTGGTCAGCTGAAAAGCCAGTCCGTCCGCAGAAGTCACCCAACCCACGCGAACGAGGGAATCCTCGAAAACGCCATGGTCCTGGCTGTCGATTGTGACTGTTTTTAGTGCCTGGCTTCCGAACGCCTGTTGAGCATTCGCTGGCCGTTCGACGTCAACAAGTCTAATGTCATAGCTGGCGCGTCTTATGTACTCGGTACATCCGGTAAGCGCGAAAGCTAGGACAGATGCGCAAAGTAGGCGAAAAATCATCCGATTCTCCCTTGTGTCTGGCCCGCTCTTGGGCGGCGACATCCTATGCCCTGGGCTTAGGCCCCTTCAGCTTCCACCAGGGCGTCTTCTCGATAACTCGTCCCTTGTTGGCCTTATGGCTCGTAACGCCACCAATGACCCTACAGGCATTCGCACGCTTGGGAGGTTTCTGCTCGATCAAAGGGACCCGTTCAAGCACTGGTTTGGCATTCTGCTTGATCCCGTTGGCTTTGAAATCTTTGGCAAGCTGGGCTGCCTTGCCTGCCACATCCTTGGTAGTCTGGGCCAGCTGAGATGCCTTGCCCCTTGTGGCGAGCGCGGCCTTGCTCGCCGCACTTCCGGTAGCCTTTATTGCTTTGCTGGCGGCGCCACCCGTGGCCTTGACTGCTTTGCTCGCGGCACCACCGGTCGTCTTTGCAGCCTCTAGGACCGCTTTCAACTCGACTTCCTTGGAGATCCCCACGACGCTTAAGCGAAGGCCTTTCGCGTTAATGCTCGCTGCTGCGCCTTCAAAACCAAGCGCCTCAATTCCAGCAGAAACCCCCTCATCCGTGACGCCAACGCTTACGCTAAAACCAGCGGCAAGCGGGATCGTGCGACGAAATTTGGCCATGGTCGGGACCTCCTACTAGACTAGGCAGTAACCTCAGCAGACGTTACGAGCTTGTAAGCCGCCACTATAGCAACCCGCAGCTTCTTCAAGTCGTCCGAGCCGCCCACATTGATCCGGCAAGAATCGGGGGATCCCGTATAGATTTCGGAATGGGCCTCAGCCCCGAGCAATGCCGTCGCCTGCACGGCAGGGATCCGAAGAACGGCGTACTTCTGAGCACCGTTGAAGAAGAGACGGGCAAACCAGCGAGTGCGCTTTTCGACCTGGATTCCGAAGTACTGAGCCGTATCTTTGTGGGTGATCTTGGTATCCTCGCCGCAGTCATCCGCAACCATGCGGTAAATTGCCTGGAAGGCGGCAAGCTCCTCTTCCGTGGTCACGGCCACGGCCTTGGATTCCTCTTCGGGCTGGATCTCAGGAACGGTCAGGGTGGTTTCTTCGATCTTAGCGATCTCCTGGCTCAAGCCCTGGGAGACCATCTCGACCAGAACCACAGACATGGCCTCACGGACGAGCGGGGAGAGGCGCTCCAAGGCGTTCGCCGTAATCTTCCGCGGGAAAATGTCGCCTGCCATGAAGCGAATGAACTCATCAGAAGGATCGCGGAACAAAGAGCGGAACTTGCGCTTGAGGGCACGCAGATAGACGAGGTTCTCCGCCTTTGTGACCAACTCGGACGGGTTGAAGCTGTCGGCCTGGAAGTCCTCAAGGGTCTTGATCTCTTCCGTGGTGATGGTTTCCAAGTTGAACTCGAAGAAGGGATCCGGATCGAGGATGTTGGGCTCCTTCAAGTCCGTGAAGAAGCGATACCGTACTCCGTTGGTGATGACGGCCAGCTTGAGACCGAGAGTCGAGTTAAAGTACTTGGCGAGCTGGGCGTCAAAGTTCTCCAGCTTCTCTCCGATGGCCTTGGCCTCGACGAAGAGGACCGGTACCCCCTTGAGGAAGATGGCGTAATCGATCTTCTCCTTGTTGCTCGCGAACCCAGCCTTGTACTCAGGGACAAGGACAGTGGGATCGTGGGTGTCGTAACCCAGCATCTCGAAGAAGGGCAGGATGAGCGAGTGCTTGGTCAGCTCCTCATTCCCCTTGCAATGATCCTTGCGGTTGGACACCTGAGAGGCAAGGCGATACACGTCTTCAGCGAAACCCATCTTCGATGTCTCCTACGTCAAAAATTCTGAATATCCACGGGAAAAAGTCGCCCTTGTTGGGCCGTACTAGCGGCTGCCAAGCACGAAGTGCCGGTTCACCAGGAGGCGACAGAAGGCAGCATTTCGATGATATTTGATTTCCCAACGAATGAACGCCACTAAGAATAAACTTCAAGATGGAGACGTTCCTTAATCATCCCCTTGTTCAATCACTTGGGAAGAAAAGTGGCGCCTTCCGTTGCTTTTCGGGCAATTACCAAGGCAGAGTGTCAGATTTTCCCTAGCTTTCCATCTTCGTTCTACATAACTCATAACTACATCCTCAATACGTTTCGCCCAGAATTTCACCTGCTTAGTAGGCGAGGATGGCAAAGAAAAAGGCACCCCAATGGGTGCCTTGGCTACTTCTGGCTAGTGCAATGTAGTCCTAGTTATTACGGTGGTAGTCCACTTACCTCTCCACCATATCCCTCAACCTCTCAACTGCCACCACAATCCCCGCCTTCGCGCACTGCGTCAGCCACTCGGGGAGCGGTTACGGCCATCCCGACTCCCAGCCCCTGAAGCGATCGGCCAGGAACCAGGCAAGCTCGACGCCGGCATCCCGCCCCCAGACCTTCCAGGCGTAAGCCAACTTCCACTAGCGGCGATCGGTCAGCCATGAGACATCAACCCACCACTGCTGGCGCCCGTTGCTGACGGCGATCTTCATCCTCGGCGCGCTCAGCTCCAGGCCGACGCCCTAGAGGTGGTCTGGAGTGATATGGAGGGCCTGGCGGGTGCAGCGCATAGGGCTACTTGATCTGGATCGTTCAAGGACCATCGGCGTCGACGTCGAGGTAATAGACGCCGGACCCGCTTCTGCCCAACTTCGATCCCGAATTGCTGAACGGACGGTAGGTCGTAATCTAACCAGATTTATTCAGGAAGCAAGCTTGAGATACGTGGAGGGCGTAGAGACCGACAGGGGGATCGAAGAACAGGAGAAAAGAAAAACCGCCAGCAGTTAAAAGCCCTACTGGCGGTCTATTCTTTCACCCTCACTAGGTTGTGACGAGTAGTTCGTGGAACCACGCTTTCTCGTCCCCCTTAGCGGGGGTGTAGGTCGGAGCAGCGGGAACGCTACCCCAGCGTTTACCACCTGTCGCCGCTCAGCCGCTCTGCTTCCGTCCGTTATGGTATCGCATGCAGTTCCTGCCTGCGCGACCGCTTATCAATGCATGACTTTTATCCGTTCGAGCGTATATTCATCGGACACCCTCAGAGACATGCTAACGTCGCATGGTTCTACCACTAATGCCATCGCCGACGACCACTATTTCGAAGTGTCACGCTCTGCCTGAAGACTGAGATCCGCATTGACGTAATCATTCCGGCATTGGATGATGGTTTGTAAACTTACCCTTGATCGTTTCGTTAATCGAGACGAAGTGATCACGTTCGGCTCAATGCTTGTGTGACCGAACGGGGGGCCAGTGTGCCGACCTTGGGCGGTACTGGACCTAGGGGAGTGTCTCGGACGTCCCATTTGGTTGGCTCCCTCTTCGAGGCAACGAATCATGTCCTTAAAGAAGCAGTGCGATAATTGTGGCGAGCGCATCAGCCTCCGTAGGATGCCTCATGGGAAGTATGTTCCTTTCGACTTCAATACGCGAAATCGCCACCAATGTGGACGTGTCGCCGCGACGAAAGCCAAACCTGTAACTCCGACTGTGCCAAGAGCAAGTACCCCTCCGAGCGCTCCCGCCGCGGAGAGGAGGCATCCAACTTCTAGGCCAACTACTAATCAGCCTGCAGGCAAAGGTGAGCAGAACTCCTGGTCGATGGCTATCATCGCCCTGCTCGTAATAATCATCGTGATCCTGTTGACGAGGCATTGATGCCGGAAGCAAATATCGACCTCAACGGCTCGAACTCAAATAGCAATCAACTCACAGACGTCTTGAGCCAGTATCGCCAGCGATTGCTCGATCTCGGGCTGCGCAACCCGCTCATCTCCTACCGTTACCTCAAGGCAAAGAGCGTCTCCTTTGTCCCGGTCCCGGGAACGGAGGTGGTAAGGGCTCTGCTTGAGAATGGTAGGGCGCTTCCGATCCTTCCCAAGCCCGAAGACCATGCTCTGAACGAAGATCTTTTATCGCCGGCCAAAGTGATCGACCAGATGGACTCCGAGTTGCTGGAGGCATTGCAAAGCGATTTGCCCCGCATTCGGCTGGCCAACAACCTGAAGCAGATGGCCCGTGACGCTCGAACGGCAATGGAGGAACAGGGCGTGAACCTGCTCTTCCTTGCGGTAGGCATGCTGCATTGGTACGAGTCCGACAGCAGCGAGGAACCCCGCAGAGCGCCGCTAATGCTTATACCGGTCAGCATCGATCGCCAGGCGGGTGAGCGCTATATCTTGCGCCACAATGGTGACGAAGTTGAGGAGAACCGCTCCTTGCTGGCTAAGCTGGAGAGTGAGCACAACATCCGACTGGCCTCCGAGGAACATGAGGACGACAGGGACTTTGCCGCTACGTGCCGAACCCTCGCTCAGGCCGTTGAGCATCTAGAACGTTGGCAAGTGGTCCCGGATGAGGTGGCTCTGGGGTTTTTCTCCTTTACCAAGTACACCATGTACAAGGACCTGGCCCCGGAGAGCTGGCCCGGGGGAAGAGGCCCTGTGGATCATCCCGTCCTCGGGGCCCTTCTTGGCGATGGGCTGCGGGAACCGCCGCCCGTGGTCTCGGAAGAGGACTTTCTGGATGACCGTCACGATGTGGGCGAGGTGCTCACCGTCATGGACTGTGACAGCTCCCAGCTGGCCGCCATCCTGGACGTGCGAGCGGGGCGAAACCTCGTGATCGAGGGCCCTCCGGGCACCGGCAAGTCCCAAACCATCACGAACCTGATTGCTGATGCGGTTGGCCAAGGCAAGACTGTGCTCTTCGTCTCCGAGAAACGGGCAGCACTTGAGGTCGTCAAGCGGCGTCTGGATAGCGTGGGGCTTGGAGACGCCTGCCTCGAGCTACATAGCCATAAGGCAAACAAACGCAGTGTGTTGGCTGAGCTCCAGCGCACCCTGAAGCAGGGACGCCCCGTGTTAGGCGACCGAGAGGGGCATGTTGGACGCCTAAGCCGAGCCCGGCAGCACCTGAACCGCTACTGCGACGCTATCAACACCCCCTTCGCAGCCTCCGGTGTAACGCCTCAGCAGGCCCTAGGGCAGCTCCTACTTATCCGATCTCGCATTGGGGACTACGCCCTGCCTCGCTACGATACGACTGTAACTGACGACTGGACCCGAGCGGAACGAGAGGCGGCCGAGCATGCGTTGCATGATCTCGCTCAGCGTCTCGATCGTATGGGACCTGTCTCCCAGCACCCATTCCGGAAGTCACGCCGCCAGCAGTTGCTACCTTCCGAGAACGAGGCCCTGCAGTCCCATCTCCGCCGGTCGATCGCGGCCGTGCGCGCCCTAGAAGTCGAAGGCCAAAAGGTAGCAATGACCCTCGGCCTTGAGCCACCCGTCAAGACCGAGGACTACCGGAACCTCTTGGCGGCCGCAAGCCGGGCAGCCACAGCACCAGACCTAAGCGGCTTGGACTTAGAGCATGTGGCATGGCAGGAGCCTGAGTCCCTAAAGGTCTGGCTCGAGGATGCACGGCGCCTTGCGGAGCTACACTCGCGATTCGATGCCACGCTGCTGCCCGAAGCCTGGGAACAGGACATACTGGAGGCACGAGGGGCGCTTGCTGCCCATGGCCACAAGTGGTGGCGCTTCTTGCTAGGGGACTACCGGAAGGCCCGCACGCGGATTGCAGGCCTTTGCTCCACTGTCCCGGATAGCCCGGCGGGCCTGCTGGAGCTGGCCGATGCCATCCTGGGCGCGCGTCGCATTAGGGAGGCGATTAACCCTCGCCGTGAGGATGTTGCACGCTGCTTGGGCCATCGGCTCTCTGAACATCCCGCCTGGGACGAGCTGCTCGAAACCGTGGCCTGGCTCGGGAATTTCCAACGGGACATTGTGCGCGGCTTTGTACCCAGCACGATTCTGGAATTTCTCGCCCAACACCGGCGGTCGGCGCGCCCGCTCGATCCCGAAACATTGGAACGGCTTCTGGATAGCCATGGTGCGACCCTCTCTGCGCTGGTTGGCTTCCTGGATCTGGACGAAGTTGCACGATGGGGGGGGCCGTTCAAAGAGCTGCCGCTCACGTACCAGCTATCTGAGCTAGATCAGATGCTTGACCGAATTGAGGATTTGCAGACCCTCCTAAACTACCTGACGGCGTGCGAGCGTGTGCGAATCCTTGGCCTGGGCTCGCTGATCAACCAACTCGACACATGGGACGCGGCTGCCTCGGAGCTGCTGGACACGTTCCGGTACGGCTACTACCAGCGCCTGCTGGATCGGGCGTTCGCCGAGCGAAATGACCTGCAGGAGTTCGACGGTGGGCTGCACGAGCAGGTCCGCAGCACCTTCCGCGAGCTCGACCACAAACTTCAGTACATGAATCAGGTCCTGCTCGCCGCGCGGCATCACCAGGGGCTGCCATCTCTGCACCAGCCCGAAGGACAGGTGCAGCTGCTTAAGAAGGAATTTGAGAAGCGCCGGGCACACTTGCCCTTGCGCCGCCTCATGACTCGGGCCGGTCAGGTGGTTCAGCGCGCTATCAAGCCTGTATTCATGATGAGCCCCCTTTCGGTCGCGACGTTTCTCCCGCCTGGCAGCCTCGAGTTTGATCTGGTCATCTTCGACGAGGCTAGCCAGGTCCAACCCGTGGACGCCTTCGGGGCCATCATCAGGGCGCGACAGATCGTTGTGGTGGGCGACAGCCGCCAGCTACCTCCCACCGACTTCTTCGCGCGCACCTTCACTGCAAGCGAGGACGCAGGGAGCGAGGAAGAGGAGGCCGAGACCATCGAGACTGAGAGCATACTGGGCCTGCTTAAGGCACAGGGCGCCCCAGACCGCATGCTCAGATGGCACTACCGAAGCCGGCACGAGTCCCTAATCACCGTTTCGAACCACTTGTTTTACGGCCACGAGCTGGTGGTCTTCTCGAGTCCTGTGGCCGACCGGGGCGCCCTTGGCCTGGTCTATCGCTACATGCCCGAAACGATTTATGAGCGATCCGGAAGCCGCACCAACCCTGCCGAGGCTCGCGCCGTGGCCCGGGCTGCAATGGAGCACGCTCGCACGGCTCCTGATCACTCGCTTGGCATCGCCGCCTTCAGTGTCGTGCAGCGTGACGCCATCCTCGATGAGATCGAGCGCCTACAACGGGATGAGCCGGCGTGGGAGGAGTTCATGCAGGCCCATCCCCATGAACCCTTTTTCGTTAAGAACCTTGAAAACGTCCAGGGCGACGAGCGCGACGTCATCCTCGTCAGCATCGGCTACGGCAAGGATGCAGGGGGTGGCCCGCCTAGCATGAACTTTGGGCCTGTCAACAAGGACAGCGGGGCTGCGCTCAGTGAGGGAGAACGACGCCTGAATGTGCTCTTCACCCGCGCTCGAATACGCTGCGAAATCTTCACGAACCTGCAGCCCGAAGATCTCGACCTGAACAGAACGCGCGCCCGAGGTGTCCGAGCTCTGCGCACCTTCTTGAGTTATGCGCGTAACGGTTCGCTGGACGTGCCGACCCCCACCGGGCGCGATGCGGATTCCCCCTTTGAGGAGGCGGTGGGACTGGCACTCATGGCGCGCGGCCATAGGGTCGTACGCCAAGTGGGCTCCGGTGGCTTCAGGATAGACCTGGCCATTACCGACCCGGATCAGCCGGGTCGATACCTGCTGGGTATCGAGTGCGATGGCGCGACCTACCATAGCTCCCGCTCGGCCCGTGACCGTGACCGCCTCAGGCAACAAGTCCTAGAAGGTCTTGGCTGGCGTATCCACCGTGTATGGAGCACAGACTGGTTCCGGAATCCCGCGCGCCAGATCCAACGGATCGAAGACGCCCTGAGCCGTATTGCGGAGGAGCTGCCAAGCCTACAGGTACACCAAGCGGCCATCGAGCGCGAGGAGCATCCGTCGGATGCCCCGCCAGCCGGATCAAGCTTTCCCCCGTACATCCTCGCCAGCCCTCTGGTTGAACTGCGCGGCAGGGAGTTCCACCGTATCCCGCTTCCCGAGATATGTTCCTGGATCTGCCAAGTGGTGGCGGTTGAGGCGCCAGTCCATTACGAGGATGTCAAGGCACGTATCGTGGCGGCTGCGGGAATAAAGCGGATGGGAGGGCGCATCTCCCAGGCCCTAGAGACCGCACTACAACTCGCCGTACAGCAGGGCCAGGTCCGCAAGGGGGACTTCTTTTGGAACGATAGCTCCCCCCCGCCAGTCCGCGACCGAAGCAAACTGCCTGCCAATATGCGCACCCTCGATCGCATTTGTGACGAGGAGATCGCCACCGCGGTACTCCTGAAGATGCAGAACGCCTATGCCATGGAGTTCGCACAACTCGCGACCACGACCTGCCGGGCGCTGGGCTTTAGCCGGACTACAGAGGAGATGTGCGGACGTGTGCAGAAGATCGTAGACGGGATGGTCGCCCGAGGTGAGCTACTCATCCAAAATGGGATTTACTCTATCGTTTGATCTCCAGTCCGAGTACTCACTAGTAGCAGGATCAACTGGTCCAAAGTAGATGGGATGCCGGTGAGCCTGAACCCAAAGTAGGGTCGGGGAAAAGTGGAAAATCCGGGCTTCGTTCCCGCTAGGGAACGGCTAGAACGCCCGCCATTCGGGCGAATTCGACCGGTGTTTTGAACCCCAGGGAAGTGTGAGGCCGTCTCTGATTATACTCCTGGCGCCAGGCCGAAATCTTCTCCCGGGCGTCGGAGAGCGACAGAAACCAGTGGGTATCCAGGCACTCGGCCCTGAAGCGCCCGTTGAACGATTCGATGTAGGCGTTCTCGACCGGCTTCCGGCCGGATGAACTGCAAGGTCACTCATTTCTCGTAGGCCCAGGCATCCAGCGCCTTTCCCGAAAACTCCGGGCCGTTGTCGATAACGATGGTGTGGGGAAGCCCTCGGCACTCCGCCAATTGTTCCAGGACTCGAACGACACGCGAGCCAGGAAGCGAGAAGTCGGCCTCGATGGCCAAGCACTCACGGGTGAAGTCGTCCACGATGTTCAGCGTCCTGAGGCGCCTACCGCCGTTGAGGCCATCCGGCGTGAAATCCATCGACCAGCGTTGGTTGGGCCGCGTCGGCGCCCAGACAGGAGCGCGAGACGCGGCTGCGATCTTCTTGCGCTTCCGCTTCCTTATCGCCAGGCCCCTCTCACGGTAAAGACGGTACACCCGCTTCCGATTGACCTTGAGGCCCTCGCGCCGCAGCATCTCATCCCTCGCCGCCATCAACAACCGTTTCTTGCTCTAAAGCTTGGTTCAAGCAATAATCAAGCAAGCGATAGTTCGTTTGCAGCACAGAACTTGCAAGGATTGATAAGTGAGTAGGCGCTTTGTCGCCATCCCAATTTAATACCTATTCGGAGAAGAACATGAACACAAAGGCACCCATCATCGTAAAAACATACAAGGGAAGCCAAGCAAAAGCGATGGCGGCCTTTCAGGCGGATACTCCACGCATGGCTGCACAAGGCTATATGCCAACGTCTCAAAGTTGGGCAGCAGGCTCATATGGCTGTGGTTCGTTTTTAATGGCGTTGCTGCTTTGCGTTGTGGTTATTGGCATTATTGTATTTATTTACATGCTTTTTGTTAAGCCGGAAGGCGTATTGACGGTCACCTACGAACTTCGGGAATCATCCGAAAAAATTGTTGCCGAAGCGAAAGTAGAGGAAAAAACCTGTCCTCAATGTGCTGAGCAGGTTAAAGCTGCAGCTCAGATTTGCCGGTACTGTGGACATAGCTTTTCTGCTGCTACTACTTGAACATGTAAGTAGCTAACTAGCCGAACCAGCCATCGGAGAACTATATGTAACCCCCATCAAGGAGACTCATCATGAACCAGCGTAGACTAGTCGTCAGGCTGACTTTGACCCTACTGTTTGGAACGGCCGTGCTCCCCCTCGCAGCGACGGCACCCGCTCAAGCTGCGAAAACCTACACAATCACCGAAGAGTACTTTGCTACCCACACCAAGGAAGACCTGGACCGTGTGACCAAGTATTCGAACCGACAGGACAAAGGCGCCATTATGGAAATGGCAGCCCAAGGTCGGGTTTTTGCCACGGTTCCCGGCATGCG
This sequence comes from Candidatus Sericytochromatia bacterium, assembly GCA_036676455.1. Classification (GTDB taxonomy): domain Bacteria; phylum Cyanobacteriota; class Sericytochromatia; order S15B-MN24; family UBA4093; genus UBA4093. Next base: position 615 of record JAKFCW010000108.1, on the reverse strand, counting down.
TGTCCACCTCGTAAAATCAGCCGGAGTCCTTGGGTCTATGGTGAAATTGCGGCAGGTAGGCAAAACGCGCGAGTTCTGGACGGTCCGCGAGGCCATCCAGTAGACAACCTATATTTGTGACAATCACGCCCGCCATAGACTGAGTTCCGGTAGGAATTAGGGGGAACTGCGCCCTCAAGCTCAATCCTCCTTCGCTCACCGCCTTTAACCCGCCGACAGATCGCCGATATGCCGCCGATAACACGTAGGTCCGAGACCGCGAGCCAGCCATCCATGACCTAGCCCCGGATGTGAGCGCCCACCTGGCGGTCGGAGAGGCTCAGGAGCTTCGCCACGTCGGCGGCGGTGATGGTCTCTTGCTTGGAGATGCTCGACCACACACGCACGTCGTGTAGGGTGCCAACAGATCCTACGACTGGGCTCCCTACATGTACCGCGAGTAGCGCTGGACATCGCGAGAAGCGAGGTAGTGCGCGGTGTCTGACGAAGTGGTGACCTGACCCCCGGAAACTTGGCCAAAGTGAATTGCAGTCCTCTCGGGAATAAACCAGATGGAGGATCGCATGAAACGCAGTCGCTACACCGAGGAACAGATCATCGCCACGCTCAAGGAGG
>JAKFCW010000107.1:0-9125 GCA_036676455.1 Candidatus Sericytochromatia bacterium | reverse complement strand
CCTTGAAGGCGATGAAGCCGAGGAGGACGACCAGGACGCAGGAGAGCAGCGCGAACCAGCCTAGGACGCTGAGGTCGAGCTTCTTGGTGAACTTCATGCGTATCTCAATCCTATCTTTCGATTTGCGGCCTAGAAGACGGTGAAGATACCGTCACGCCAGGGCCAAGTCCACTCCCAACCCGGACCCCGGAAGAAGGTGCCGATGTAGGTGAGGACGGCCATCAGCGAGCAGAAGTAGTGCCAAAGGCTGATCGCGAAAGGCCGGTCTTCGACCCGCAGCGAGGGGTTGCGGTCGAGGTAGGGAATCGCCATCAGGCCCACCAGGATGAGACCAGGCAGGAAGACGCCGGCCCAGTTGGGCGGGAAGTAGTGGAGCATTTCCTGGAGGGCCAGGAAGTACCACGGGGCTTTGGCGGGGTTGGGGGTGACGGCCGGGTTGGCGAGCTCTTCCAGGGGGGCCTGGAAAAGCATGGCCATGATCACGATGCCGACGGTGACGGCGAGCATCATGACGACTTCGCGCATGAACAGGTGGGGCCAGGTGAAGACCAGCTCCCGGTTCTCGCGCTCCTTGTTGTATCCGCGCACGCCCCGGACGACGGCGTACAAGCCGGCGCCTTCGTTGATCTCCTGAAGATCCTTGGGGTTGCGACCCTTAACGGTATTGGCCACGATACTCTCCTCTTACATCAGGACGTTGGCGGAAGTGGGATCACCGGGATCGGCAAGCCCGCCATCCTTGCGGATGCGCCAGAAGTGAACCGCCAGGAGCACGGCCACGACGAGCGGGAAGATCACGCAGTGCAGCACGTAGAAGCGGATGAGCGCGTTCTGGCCGACTGCGTTGCCGCCCAGAAGAGCGAACTTGATGTCCGGGCCGACGAAGGGGGCGTACTTGGCCATGTTGCTGCCGACCGTGATGGCCCAGATGGCCAGCTGGTCCCAGGGCAGTAGGTAGCCGGTGAACGAGAGCAGCAGGGTGAAGAGGAAGAGGAAGACGCCGATCACCCAGTTGAACTCGCGCGGCGCCTTGTAGGCGCCGGACCAGAAGACGCGGCACATGTGCAGGAACACGAAGAGCACCATCAGGTGGGCGCTCCAGCGGTGCATGTTGCGGAGGATGTCGCCGAAGCTGACGGCGAAGGCGAGGTCCTTCATGTTCTCGTAGGCCTGCGTGGTGCTGGGCACGTAGTAGAGCATGAGGATGATGCCGGTCAGAGTCAGCAATCCGAAGAGCATCAGGGAGATGCCGCCCAGCCAGTAGGTCGTGTCGAAGCGCAGGGTGCGCTCCTTCACCTTCACCGAGTGGAGGTGAAGGAAGACGTTGGTGAACGTGACCAGGGACTGGTTCTTGGGGGTGTTGGGAAGGCCATGCCGGAAGATCGACTTCCAGAGCTGGGTCTGATAAAGCTTGTTAGCCAAATTGTTAAACACCGAATTGCTCTCCCTAGACCTGGATGGGTTCGCGCTGGGTGGCCGCAGCCCCCAGGTCGACCAGCAGCTGGCCGTCCTTGGCGATGGAAACCTGGAAGACATCCAGCCCGCGAGGCGCCGGACCGGCCAGGATCTCGCCCTTGGGGGTGTAGACCGAGCCGTGGCAAGGGCAGTGGAACTCGCCCTTCAGCTTCTCGCCGTCGAGCTTGGCCTGTCCCTCGCCGAGGTCCTTGTCGGCATGCCAGGAAACCGTGCAACCGAGGTGGGCGCAGACGGCCGAGATGGCCATGAAGCCTTCGGGAGCCTTCCGGACGAAGACGTTCTTCTCGGCGAAGTAAGTCACGGTGCCGTCGGCGAAGTCCGTGGGCTTACCGGCCTTGAGGGAGTTGGGGGGCTCGTAGAGCACGTTGGGGAACATGTAGCGGATGCCCCCGACCGCGGTGCCGCCGAGAGCCAGGGCTGCGGCGGCAGAACCCGCCTGCACGAAGCGGCGCCGGGTGACGCGCTCACCGTGGGTCTCGATTTCCGGCGCGTTCGCCCCGTTCGGATTAGTATGCATACTGTGGCGTATCCTCCTGAAGCAGGTGTTCCATCCGGATAGCGCCCGTCGGGCAGCGCATCGCGCAGAGACCGCAGCGGACGCAAAGACGCTCGTCCTTGATCATCAAGGTGCCGTCGAAGTCGTACCCCTGAGCGGCAAGCGCGGCCTTGGCCTCCGAAAGAGGCATGCCGAGCTTCTGCTCGACCGCCTTGGCGGCCTCGGTGTCCGGCTCGACCATCGAGAGGTCGACCATGTGTAGGGTATTGTAGGGGCAAACGTCCACGCAGCCGTTGCACAGGATGCATTCCGAATCGTCGATCGGAGTGTTGACGTCGCACCAGAGGCAGCGCTCGGCTTCCTTGATCGCCATCTCCTCGGTGTAACCCGTGTGGGCCTGGTCGACCATGCTGACCTTCCGGACCTCCAGGGGGGCGAGGGGGATGGGCACGAAGGGGCGCACCTCGAAGTCCGCGGCCGGCATCTGGTAGTTGTCCAGGGTCGCCAGGTTGAAGCGGTAGGTGGTGGGATCCACCGAGGGCTTGCCGTCATGCAGCCAGCGGTCGACCTGGTCGGCGCAGCGGTGGCCGGAGGCGATCGCGGTGATGATCAGTTTGGGGCCGGTCTCGATGTCGCCCGCGAGGAAGACGCCCTCGGCGGTCGTCATCTGGGTGTTCAGGTCGCAGCTGGGAGTGCCGCGGGGCCCGAGCTCGAGATCCGGACAGTCCTTGATCAGCTGGAGGTTGGCTGCCTGACCGATGGCGACCATGATGACGTCGGCCTCGATCAGCTCGTCCGAACCCTCGACGAAGCTGGGGTTGAAGCGACCTTCCTTGTCGAAGATCGAATCGACCTGCTTGGTCCAGAGGCCCTTGACGGAGCCGTCCTCGTTGACCTCGAAGCGCTGGGGTCCGCGCTGGTTGATGATCCGGACCCCTTCCTCGGCGCCCTCTTCCTTCTCTTCGAGGTCGGCGGGCATCTTGTCGTAGGTCTCCATCGCGGTGAGGGTCACCGAGGCGGCGCCCAGGCGGACCGAGACGCGCGCGATGTCGAAGGCCACGTTGCCGCCGCCGATGACGATGACGCGCTTGCCGCGAATCATCGCGCTCTGGTCGTTGCCCAGGAACTGCTCCTTGAGGACGGCGACCGCGCCATGGATGTTGGAGGCCTCGTGGCCGGGGATCGGCAGCATGCGCGAGTCATTGAAGCCGATGGCCAGGATCACGGCGGCGTACTCGCGACGCAGGTCGCTGAGCATGACGTCGCGGCCGATGCGCGTGTTGTAGCGGATCTCGACGCCGCGCTTCGCGATGGCCTCGATCTCCAGCTTCAGCATCTCGCGCGGGTAGCGGTAGGAAGGCACGCCGTAGCGCATCATGCCGCCGCCCTCGGGCATCGCGTCGAAGACCACGACCTCGTATCCCTTCTCGGCGAGATCGAGGGCCGCGGTGAGGCCGCCAGGGCCGGCACCGATGACGGCGATCTTCTTGCCCTGGGTCTTGGGCGCCACCGGGCGGTCCGTGACCTCGAAGTGGCCGAAGCGCTCGAAGTGGGTGTCCACCAGGAAGCGCTTCAGGTCGCGGATCTGCACCGACGTGTCGAAGTCCTTGCGTCGGCAGGTGGTCTGACAGGGCGCGCCGCAGGTATACCCGCAGGCGACCGGGAACGGATTGGGATAGTGGGCGATCTTGTACGCTTCTTCGTAGCGCCCCTGCACGATCAGGCCGATATAGCCATAGTGGCCGCCGGCGTAGGTGTTGACCGGGCAGCCTGCCATGCACTTAATGTTTTCACGGATCCAGTCGAGGTCCGTGACCTTGAGCGAATAGTCCTTGTTGCTCATGAGCCCCTTCCTCAGAGGAGTTACGGCGAATCAATACCAATTAAACCACATTTTCAGGGGCTCGTCGGCTCCCCGATAGAAATATTCTCCCAGCCTTAGGCCCTCTCGGACCCGCGCCCCAACGGGATCTTAAGCTGGCAGGCGTTTTAGCGGCGCTTGCGACTGCGGGGTCGCTCTGATAGCAAGTAGTCCGCGAGGGCTTCGGCCTCCTTCTGAGTCAAGTCCAGGGTCGGCATCGCGGATCCCGGTTTCTGGGCTTGCGGATCCCGGATCCAGGGCACCAGGAACGCGCGATCGCGCTCCTTGCCGATCTTCGAGAGATCGGGTCCCAGCAGGCCCTCGGCGCCCTCGTGGCCTTTCAGCGTGTGACAGCCGATGCAGCCCTTGCGGGTGAAGAGGCTCTCTCCTTGTTGAGCCGCGGGCGCTCCTGCAGGGGCGGCCATGGCCGAAGGCGCGACGACGAGAAGCATCGCCGCGCTCATGATGAGCCGGGGGGCTGAAGGCATGCCTTTTCCTCCTTGGAGCGTCCGGAACCGACCGCATCAGCGGGGACTCGGACCCTGGTACTAACCTACGGGACCAATTCGTTGGGAACAATCCGTAATTTACCCTGATGACCGCGTTTCCACGCGCTCGCGCGCCCTCGGACCATCTCGTGACTGCTTCTTGTCAAGGATTGTTGCGATGTATTAAGCTCGGCTCGGGTTTGTCGAACGTCCCGGGGGGCTGGAAGGGGGAACTGCCATGCCATTCAACCTCTACGCGGCGGTCGTGGCCGGGCTCTGGGGAACCTTCGTGCTGACGGCCTTCCTGATGGTCGGGCTGAGACTGGGCTGGGTCCACCTGGACTTCGCCAAGCTGCTCGGCGGGATCTTCATGCCGCTCGATCGCACGGGACGCTGGGTGGGCCTGGTGCTTCACTTCGCCGCCGGCGTCGCCTTCTCGCTGCTGTACGCCTGGATCTTCGACCTGGTGGGCCTCTGGCCGAGCGCGTGGGCTCCCTTCGTGGGCGCGATGTTCGGTCTGTACCACTGGGTCTTCTCGATGTTCCTGATCGACGTGGCGCGGCGCTACAACCCGCATATCCGCAAGGGCGAGGAGACGGATCCGGGAACCTGGGGCATCAAGCTCGGGCCGCAGGAGGCCCTCATGCAGATGCTCGGGCACCTGCTCTACGGCACGGTCCTGGGCTTCGCATACTTCTCGGTCGCGACGCTGAGCGACACCGTCCAGGGCGGAGCGCCCAACGACGCGGGCCTCAACCTGATCGTCGCCCTGGTGTCGGCGGTGCTGCTGATGGCGGCCTACGTCTTCTGGATTCCCAGCGAGCAGGCCGGCGTGTTCACGGCGGCCATGCCCGAGCCTCACGTCGACCGGGAGGCAGAGCGGCGCGAGCTGCGGGCCCGCTACGACCGCGGGGAGATCTCCTGGGAGCAGTACCAGGTCGAGCGCCGTCAGTGGGTCGGGGAGCCGTAGCGCGCCGTCGCGTGAGCAAAGGAGGCCGCCATGCAATGGGGAGACTTCGTCTCCGAGCTCTGGCTTTACGTTCCCCTGATCGGCTTCTGGCTGGTGGCGATCATCCTGGGGATGGCGGCGATCGCCGCCTCCATCCGCGAGCGCCAGCGTCCGGGCGGCATGGACTACGAGTTCCGCTCCTCCGAGCCCATCGAGCGCCCGGAGCCCTCTAACACGGCAAGGGCCCCGCAAGAAGCGCCTCCGCATGGGGTGCGCTTCCCCAGGATCCCCGGGGTGAACGAGAGAGCCGACGACGAGCCGTAGCTGAGCGCCCTAGATGAAGCGGCGCTTCTTGGTGATGACCGGGACGGTGCCGGGCTGCGGCGCGGTGGCGAACTGAAAGGGAGCGTCCTGCAGGCTCTCCGATTCCAGGGCGATCCGGCCGACCAGCACGCCGAAGGCGCTCTCGACGTCGTCCACCTTCGCCTCGCCCTTGGCCCAGCGGGTCACCGCGTCCAGGTAGTCCTGCTCGCGCGAGAGGGTGAAGTAGGTGCGGCCGTTGATGGCGTTGCGGAGCTGGGGCTCCAGCTCGGCGACCTTCGCGAGGGCCGCTTCCGGGCTGAGTCCGCCGCGGATCTCCTTTTGCAAGCCGTCGATCTGCGTCAGGACCGTCGTGTGCTGGCGGTAGAACTGCTTGCTGAGTTCCCACTGCTGCATGCCGACCTCGCGGACCAGGAAGGCGGCGCCGATGCCGGCCGCCAGCATGATGACGACGATCCACTTGCCGAGGGTCATGCCCCGCTTGGGGGCGCTAAGCGTTTCACTCATTGTGGGCTTCCTTTAGATTATCGTTCCCAGGACCAGCGTGACCACCGCGTCCAGGAAGAGCACGACGAAGAGCAGCATCATGTAGAAGTTCGAGAAGACGAACATCCGCCGGGCGTCCGAGACGTCCTTGCTGCGGAAGAGTCTCACGGCCTGCCAGGTGAAGATGGCGTTGAGCGCCACGGCGCCCACGAGGTAGAGCCAGCTGCTGGCCCCGAAGAAGACCAGGCTCAGCGTGGTCGGGATCAGGAGCAGCGTGTAGATCAGCATCTGCTTGCGTGTGGAGTCCTCGCCGGCCACGACGGGCATCATGGGGATCTTGGCCTTGGCGTAGTCCTCCTTGCGGAACAGGGCCAGCGCCCAGAAGTGCGGGGGGGTCCACATGAAGATGATCGCGAACATCAACCAGGCAGCGAGGCCCAGTTCGCCGGTGACGGCCGCCCAGACGATCAAGGGCGCGGTGGCGCCGGCCGCCCCGCCGATGACGATGTTCTGGGGAGTGCGGGGCTTCAGCCACCAGGTGTAGATCACGGTATAGAACAGGATGCTCGCGAGGGCGACGGTTGCTGCCACCCAGTTCGCGAACAAGCCCAAGAGCAGCACCGAGAGGATTCCGAGCACGATGCCGAAGACCAGGGCCTGCTCGGGGGTGACCCGCGCGCCCGGGATGGGACGGCGACGGGTCCGATCCATGACGGCGTCGATGTGGCGATCGATGTAGTGATTGATGGCGCTCGCCGCGGAGGCGGCGAGCCAGGTGCCGGCGAGGGCAATCAGGCCGGTCGCCAGATCGGGCAGCCGCCCCGTCATCAGGAGGGCGGGCAACCCGGTGACGAGCATGAGCATGACGATCGTGGGCTTGGTGAGCTGGTAGTAGTCACGGACCACTCCCAGCAGGCGGCTCTGCCCTTCGATTCTTGCCCCAAGCAACATGGAAAGCTCCTTAATATAAAAGCCGCAGCGCTAATATAAAGCCGCAGGCGCTACTGGGCGAGCGCGGGGCGCACCACAGAGGCCGGTTGACGTTCTCCCAGCATGGCGAGGTTGACGACCAGGAGAGTCATGAGGATGAGCTCCGCCACGCCCAGGTGAGCGGCGGAGAGCGGAACGGGAACCTGGAAGAGGACGTTGGCGATCCCCAGGCCGACCTGCACGGCCACGAGGCCGAAGGCGAGCATGGTGCCGCGGCGCACGAAGGCGTCCGGGCTCTTGCGGGTGACGATCATGAGGGCGGTGATGAGCAAGGCCAGGGTGTAGGCGCCGTAGCGGTGGATCATGTGGGTGGCGACGGCTCCTTCCATCGGGGGGAAGAGCATGCCGTGGCAGGTGGGGAAGTCGGGGCAAGCGAGAGCCGCGTACTTGGTGGAGACGAGGCCTCCGAGCAGGATCTGCCCGTAGGTGGCGATCATGGCCACCGCGGCCAGCGGCCGGATGATCCCGGGCTGCATGGCGAGCTTGGGAAGGCGGCCGGCTTCCTTGAAGGCCAGGACCGTGATGAGGACCAGGCTCGTCAGGAAGAGCGTGCCCGTGCCGAGGTGCATGGTCACGGTCTCGAAGGCCAGGAGCTTCATGACGGTGAGGGCGCCGAGCACGATCTGGGTGATCAGCAGGGCGACCGAGATGAGGACGAGGCCCAGGAACTTCTGGCGCAGCGCTTTGACTGCGACGACCCAGAGGCTGAGGCCCAGGAAGAGGGTGCTGACCAGGGCGGCGACCAGGCGGTGGAACCACTCGATGAAGATCTCGGGGTCCATCGGGGGGATGAGCTGTCCGTGGCAGAGGGGCCAATCCGGGCAGGCGAGGCCCGCGCCCATGGAGCGGACGGTGGCTCCCAGCACGATCAGCACGAAGGTCAGGATGCTGAGCGTCAGCGCGAAGCGGCTGAAGGGACGAAACGGGTTGCGTTCGGCGTTTGCCATGACAGGACTCCGCTTACTGCTTGAAGACGATGTGCCAGAGGACGAAGCGGGTGAGGTAGGCGACGAGCATGCCCGCGCCGATGACCGCGGCCAGGATGAGGCCGAGCTTCTGGTTCTTCTTGGCGATGAGGAGGTCGCGGTCCGATTCGGATTGAATGTTGGTCATGAGCGGCTCCTATTCTCGTTGACGTTTCTTCGGGTCGGCTGCGCTTTCCGGGGGAAAGCCGCAGGTGCTGCGAAACAGCTGCGGGCGCTTACACGCCTGTTTTGGGCGCGTTTTCTTCCTGGCGCTTCTTCAGGAGCGTCGGATCGGGGTTCAGGTTGTAGACGGTGTATTGCAGGGTGACGGTGTGGTACTCCGCCGGGAACTTGGGGTCGACCCAGAAGGAGACCGGAAGCTCCTTGACCTCGCGGGGCTTGAGGGTCTGGGTGGTGAAGCAGAAGCACTCCACCTTGTGGAACATGGGATCGGCCAGGGAGGGGGCGACGCTGTGGACGGCCTGGAAGTCGAGCGGCTGGTCGGAGAGGTTGGTGAAGCGGTACATGACCTCGTGCTGCTCGCCGACCTTGACGGTCAATCCGACGGTCAAGGGCTCGATCTTGGCGGGGGCGAGGACGTCGACGAGCCCGACGAAGCGAACCTCCACGTCGCGATCGCCGATCGCGCCAGGGAGGTTCTTGCTGTCGGGCAGCTGCTGGACCGGGCCCACGCCGTATTCGGTGCAGACCCAGCGGTAGATGGGGACCAAAGCCCAGCCGAACAGGGCCATGCCCAGGATGACGAGGCCCACGCGCTGGGCGAGGCGCCGGTTGCGCGCTTGGATCGCGTCGTAGGAATGGGGATCGGAGATCGACATGGGCAAAGGTCCTTCGGGTTCACGAGGGTGAGGGTGGTTGCGTCGGGCGCTTGGGGGCCCGACGCAACCGTCGCGGGTGTTACTTGATCACCGGCATGGTGTCGAAGTTGTGGGCCGGCGGGGGCGACGAGACGGTCCACTCGAGGGTCTTGCCTTCCCACGGATCGTCGGGAGCCTGCTCGCCCTTACGCAGCGAGTGGATGATGTTGTAAACCAGGAGGAACTGCGAGATTCCCATCACGAAGGCCGCGATG